>NZ_JBQEQC010000001.1:0-539498 GCF_052044195.1 Variovorax sp. 22077 | reverse complement strand
CCGACTCAATCCTCGAAAAACTATCTCGCCTCTGCCGTCGAATAAACGGGACAGGACACTAGCGGGAACCGGCCACGCCGAGCAGCTCATGCAGGCGGGTGCTGGTGGTCGTGTACTGCAGCGGCACGGCCTTGCCTGGGAACACGATGGCGGTTGCACCCCAGGCGGCCAGCGTTGCCTCGTGGAAGCCGCAGACGATGAGCTTCTTCTTGCCCGGGTAGGTGTTGATGTCGCCCACTGCGAATACGCCGCGCTCGCGGGTTTCGTACTTCTCGGTGTCGACCGGCACCTGCTTGCGCTCCAGCTCCAGGCCCCAGTCGGCGATGGGGCCGAGGCGCGGCGAGATGCCGAGGCAGGCGACCAGCGCGTCCAGCGGCAGGTCCAGCGTGGTCGCGTCAGGCGTGGTGATCCGGAGCTGCCTGCCGTCGAAGGCGGCGGGCTGGCCGACCTTGAAAGCCAGCTTGCCCGCGGCCACGAGGGCGCGCATGGTCGCGACGGTCGCTTCCTCGGCCTGGAAACCATCGCGCCGGTGCACCAGCGTGACCTGCTTCGCGATGGTCGTGAGCGCGATGGCGGTTTCGAGCGCGACGTCGTCTCCGCCGTTGACCACGACCGTCTGCCCGGCGAAGCGATCCAGCGAATCCGGGTGATAGAAGAGCGAGGAACCCTCGAATTGCGCAATGCCCTCGACCGCGATGCGCTTGGGCACGAAGGCGCCGACACCGGCCGCGATGAACACGGTTTTGGCAAGGAATGCCTTGCCCGCCGAGGTGGTCAGCAGCAGCCGCCCATCGGCCTCGCGCGCCAGGGTGGAGACCTGCTCGCCGAAGTGGAATTGCGGCTTGAAAGGCGCCACCTGCTGCAGCAGCGACTGCGCCAGGTCGCGCCCGCTGGTCACGGGCGTGCCGGGAATGTCGTAGATGGGCTTGTCGCCATACAGCGCCACGCACTGGCCGCCGGCGGCGGGCAGTGCATCGACGATATGGCAGGAGATTTCGAGAAGGCCCAGCTGGAAGGCCTGGAACAGCCCCACGGGGCCGGCGCCGACGATCAGCGCGTCGGTCTCGATGGGAGCGGCGATGGCGGCCGGCTGGTTCAGCGGATCAGCTCCCCGAGCTTGTCCGTCTTGTCCTTCCACTCCTCGGCCTCGGGCAGGGCGGGCTTGCGCTTGGTGATGCTCTTCCAGCCGTCGGCCTGGGCCAGCTCGGCGTTGATCTTGATGAAGGCGATCTGGTTGGCCGGCAGGTCTTCCTCGGCGTAGATCGCGTTGACCGGGCATTCAGGGATGCAGACCGCGCAGTCGATGCATTCGTCCGGGTCGATCACCAGCATGTTGGGACCTTCGCGGAAGCAGTCGACGGGGCAAACGTCCACGCAGTCGGTGTATTTGCAACGGATGCAGGCTTCGGAGACGACGTGGGTCATTTGTTCTCTGGCGTCAGTGGTGAGGTCGGGGAAAACCCGTGATTTTAGGCCTTTGCGGCGGAGGGCTGCACGAGAACGGCAGCGGCGGTCTTGTGGGAGGCCGTATCGACCAGCACGAGGGAGCCCAGCGCACGCGATTGCGTGAAGGGCAGCACGGCCAGCGGCTGCTGCAGCGAGAGCACCATGTCGCCGATGGCGTTGGCTTCAAGCTGCGTCGCGGCTTCCGATTCGAGCGTGGTGATGTTCACGCGGTCGACGATGCGCGCCACCTTGGCCTTCACCCAGCGGTGGCCCTGCAGCGCCCAGTAGACGCGGCCCGCGACCAGCGGCTCGTCGTCGAGCCAGGCCACGGTGGCGGTGATCTCGCGCACCGGCTCGAAGGCGCCGGGCGCCAGCAGCCAGTCGCCGCGCGACACGTCGACCTCGCGGTCGAGCACGATGCCGGCGCTGTGGCCCGCATGCACCGTCTTCGGCTGGCGCGTGTGGCTCAGCACCTGGGCGACGGTGGCGGTCTGGTTGCTCGGCAGCACGGTCACGCGCTGGCCCGGCTCCACGTGGCCCGAGGCGACGCGGCCCCAGAACACGCGGCGGCCCTGCGAGGTGTCGGCCGACGACGAGAACTTCTCGACCCACTGCACCGGGAAGGCGAAGGGCATGGCCTCGTCCTGCGCGGTCACCGGCAGGTCTTCCAGCAGTTCGAGCAGGCTGGGGCCTTCGTAGCCGACCCAGTCGGGATGGCGCGTGGCCACGTTCCAGCCCTTGAGCGCGGAGATCGGCACGATGGCCGTCACCTGCACGCCCGCCGCTTCGGCGAAGGCGTTCAGTGCGGTCGAGATGCGTTCGAAAGCCAGGCCGGCGTCGGCGATGGCGTCGAGCTTGTTGACTGCGAACACGATCGACTGCACGCGCAGCAGGTGGCACAGGAGCGTGTGACGGCGCGTCTGCGGCAGCAGCTCGCGCTTGACCACGGTGCCGTCCTCCACCTCGGCGGCCCAGGCCAGCTTGGTCGCATCGACCAGCACCACGGCGGCGTCGGCGGCGGAGGCGGCCGTGACCATGTTGCGCGTGTACTGCTCATGGCCCGGCGCGTCGCCGATGATGAACTTGCGCTTTGCGGTCGAGAAGTAGCGGTATGCCACGTCGATGGTGATGCCCTGTTCACGCTCGGCCGAGAGGCCGTCGGTCAGCAGGGCCAGGTCGGTCTCGCCGCCGCGCTGCACGCCCGCGAGCTGGTCCTGCAGCACGGTCTTGCTGTCGACCAGCAGGCGGCCGATGAGCGTGCTCTTGCCGTCGTCTACCGAGCCGCAGGTGATGAAGCGCAGGGCGGTGCCGGTGTCGCCGTGAATTTCGGCGGGCGAGGCGTTTGAAATGACAGCAGCGTTCATTGAGTGATTCTCCAATTCGTGGAACACCGCGGAACCGGCTCTGCCGGGCCGCTGGTGTTGCCCCCTGCGAGGGGGTGGGCGTAGCGACACGAAGTGCGCGAAGCCTGGGGGTGGGTCAGAAGTACCCGTCTTTCTTGCGTTTTTCCATCGAAGCTTCGGACGTCATGTCGTCCATCCGCGTGGCACCGCGCTCGCTCACGTCGACCGACAGCGTCTCGAGCACCACGTCGCTCGCATCGGCTGCCAGGCTTTCCACCGGGCAGGTGGTGGTGATGTCGCCCACGGTACGGAAGCGCACGTCGCGCACCTGCACCGTCTCGCCGTCGCGCGCCGGCGTCAGCCCGGTCACGGGCACCAGCAGGCCGCGGCGCTCCACCACTTCGCGCTTGTGCGTGTAGTAGATCGAGGGCAGGCCGACTTCCTCGCGGGCGATGTACTGCCACACGTCGAGCTCGGTCCAGTTCGAGATCGGGAACACGCGGAAATGCTCGCCCGGCGCCAGGCGGGTGTTGAACAGCGTCCACAGCTCCGGGCGCTGATCCTTGGGCTGCCACTGGCCGAAGCTGTCGCGGTGCGAAAAGATGCGCTCCTTGGCGCGCGCCTTCTCCTCGTCGCGGCGGGCGCCGCCGATCAGCGCGTCGAAGCGGAATTCCTCGATCGCCTCCAGCAGCGTCACCGACTGGTGCGCGTTGCGCGACTCGCCCGGATGCGCCAGCCGCACGGTGCCGCGCTTCATCGAGTCCTCCACGCTGCGCACGATCAGCTCCGCGCCCAGTTCCTTCGCACGGCGGTCGCGGTACTCCGTCACCTCGGGGAAGTTGTGGCCGGTGTCGATCATCAAGAGCGGATAGGGAATGCGGCCGACGCCGAAAGCCTTCTCCGCGCACTTCAGCAGCACCAGCGAATCCTTGCCGCCCGAGAACAGCAGGGTGGGGCGCTCGAAGGCGGCCGCCACTTCGCGCAGGATGAAGATGGTTTCTTCCTCCAGCGCATCGAGGTGCGTGTTGGACAGGTGTGCCGCCGGCAGCAGCAGTTCGGTTTCGGTTCGGGCGTTCATCGGAGGATGGGGTGCTGGATGCGGTAGGTCGATGCGGGGCGGGCGCTCAGTGCGCGAGGTGCAGTCCGCACTCGCGGTTGTCTTCGCCCTTGGTCGGGTCGACGTAGTCGAAGTTGTTGGGCAGGCCGTGCTTTACGCAGTACTCGTGCAGATCCTTGGACGACCAGTGCAGCAGCGGCGCGACCTTGATCAGGCCGTCGGGGTTGATGCTGACCGGGTCCATCTGCGCACGCACGGCCGTGTCGGTGGCGCGCAGCGCGGTGAACCAGACCTTCGGCGCCGTCTCGCGCAGCGCGCGCGCGAAGGGCTCCAGCTTCACCTCTTCGGTGAAGGCGGCGTGGCGCGGGTCGTCCAGCGCGGGCGTGGGGCCTTCCACTGCCTCGCGATGGGCGCGCGAGCGGCGCGGCAGGTAGATGTGCAGGTCCAGGCCCAGCTGCTTCGTCACCTCGTCGGCAAAGCGGTAGGTGGCCTCGGTGTTGTAGCCGTTGTCCATCCACACCACCGGCACGTCGCGCTTCACCTGCGTGACCAGGTGCAGGATCACCGCCTCGAAGGGGCGGAAGTTGGTGGTGACGATGGCCGGCTGGCCCAGGCCGAGCGCCCAGTCCACCAGGCCCTGGGCGTTGCGGCCCAGCTCGGCGTTGATGCGGTCGATGTCGATGCTCATGTCGATGCCTTCACGCGCTCTCGGTAGCCGCCGCGAAGTGCGGAACGGTCTGCACCGCGTCGCCCTGGTAGAAGGCGGCGAAGCGGTCGAACTGGCGCTGCGCGTCGGAGGCGTCCACGCCTTCCTTGAGCACCGCGCTCGAGAAACCGGTGCGCTCCATCTGCACGAGCTGGTCGATCAGCACGTCGCCCGTGGCGCGGATGTCGCCGGTGAAGCCCAGGCGGCGGCGCAGCAGGAAGGCCTGGCTGTAGGCGCGGCCGTCGGTGAACTTCGGGAAGTGCAGGTCGATGCGCTCGATGTCGGCCAGGCACACCTCGATGGCGAGCGGGTCGGCGTCGTTTGGCAACTGCAACACCTTCGGGTCGCCGTCGTCGACGTGTTCTTCCGCCGAGAGGATGTTCAGGGTCTTTTTCATGCTGCTTCCTCCACCTTGAAACGTGCACCGTTGGCGGCGGCCTTGAACGGGTCGTGGCCGACGCGGCGCAGCGTGTCGATGAAGTTCTCGCCGTTCTCACGGGTATCGCGGTAGGTGTTGAGCACGGCCTCGATCACGCCGGGCACTTCTGCCGCCGAGAACGAGGGGCCCACCACCTTGCCGGCCTGCGGCGTGCCGCTGAGCGCAGAGCCGTCGGAGCCGCCGAGGGTGACCTGGTACCACTCCTTGCCGTCCTTGTCGACGCCGAGGATGCCGATGTGGCCGCTGTGGTGGTGGCCGCACGAATTGATGCAGCCGCTGATGTGCAGGTCGATCTCGCCCAGGTCGTCGAGTTCGTCGAGGTCCTGGTAGCGCTCGGTGATGGCTTCGGCGACCGGAATGGAGCGTGCGTTGGCCAGTGCGCAGAAGTCGCCGCCGGGGCAGGCGATCATGTCCGTCAGCAGGTGCACGTTGGCGCTGGCGAAGCCGGCCGCGCGGGCGGCGAGCCACAGCGCGTGCAGGTCTTCGGCATGCACCCAGGGCAGCAGCACGTTCTGGTCGTGCGTCACGCGGGCTTCGCCGGCCGAGAAGCGGTCCGCCAGTTCGGCGATGGTGTCGAGCTGGTCGGCCGATGCGTCGCCAGGGGCCTGCTTCAGGCGCTTGAACGACAGCGTCACGGCGCGCAGGGCCGGGTTCTTGTGCGGCGCCACGTTGCGCGCCAGCCAGCGGGCGAACTGCACGTCGTCGGCGGCGTGGTGGCGCAGCTCGGCGTCGGTCTTCTCGGCGCTCTGCAGCACGCGGGTGGCGAGCGCGGGCGGCACGAACGATGCGGCCACGCGGTCGTACTCTTCCTGCGTGATGGTGTGCGGCGCGCCGTCGTGCTCGAGGATCTGCTTGTACTCGGCCTCGACGTCGTCGATGTAGCGCTGGCCCTCGGCCTTCACCAGGATCTTGATGCGCGCCTTGTAGATGTTGTCGCGGCGGCCGTAGCGGTTGTAGACGCGGATCACGGCCTCGAGGTAGTTCATGATCTGCTGCCACGGCAGGAACTCGCGCAGCACCGTGCCCACGATGGGCGTGCGGCCCATGCCGCCGCCCACCTGCACACGGAAGCCCACAGCGCCAGGGGCGATGTTTTGTGATGCGTCGCCGGCTTCGTGTTTCACCACGTGCAGGCCCACGTCGTGCCAGCCGGTGGCGGCGCGGTCCTCGGTGGCGCCGGTGATGGCGATCTTGAACTTGCGCGGCAGGAACGCGAACTCGGGGTGCAGCGTGCTCCACTGGCGCATGATTTCCGCGAACGGGCGCGGATCTGCGACCTCGTCGACGGCGATGCCGGCGCGCTCGTCGCTGGTGATGTTGCGGATGCAGTTGCCGCTGGTCTGGATGCCGTGCATGTCGACCGAGGCCAGCAGGTCCATCACGTCGGCCGACTTGGCCAGCGGAATCCAGTTGTACTGGACGTTCTGGCGGGTCGTGAAGTGGGCGTAGTGGGTGGGGAGCTTCTGGCTGCCAAGCAGGCCTTGCGTCTCGATGGCCTTCTTGTAGACCTCCGCCTCGGGCTCGTCGTACTCGCGGGCGATGCGGGCCAGCACGCGCAGCTGGCGGCTCGACAGTTCGCCGTAGGGCACGGCCACGCGCAGCATCGGCGCGTAGCGCTGCACATACCAGCCGTTTTGCAGGCGCAGGGGGCGGAACTCGTCTTCGGCGAGCTTGCCTTTCTGCCAGCGCTCGAGCTGGTCGCGGAATTGGGCAGCCCGCTGGTGGACGAACTGGCGGTCGAATTCTGTGTATTGGTACATCGTGCGTGTGTCTTGAGGAAGTGCGGTGCCGCGCATGGAACGGGGCACCCCAGCAAGAAGGCGCGATTGTCCGAGCGCTCCTTATGGAACCAAACTATTTTTTGGTTCGCGCTTTATGCGGATAAGCTTATTCGCCAGTATCCATGCGGGTTTCCGGGCGGTTTGATGCTTATTCCGGATAAGGCCGCAATGCCGGCTTAGTCTCTCCGACGCAATGAAAGCAGTCCGGGTAAGTCCCGACGCGCCTGCCGGCCGGCCGCGGTGAAATGGTTATCTTCAATAACCAGATTGGCTGGAAACGCAATGACTGCTTCGACCTCGCGCCGCAGCGCGCTCCTTGCCGGGTTCGCAACGGTGGCCGCTTTCTCCAATGCCAATGCGGCCGATGCGCCGCCGGCTGCCATCGCCACGCCGACCAGCGAACGCTTCCCGGTCGTGCTGCCCCGAACCGAATTCGTCTATGAAGCCATCGTCGACATCGCGCCGCCGATGACGCTGGGCGCCTCGCCCTTCGGGGAGCGCTTCATGGTGCCGATCACGGGCGGCTCGTTCGAGGGGCCGGGCCTGCGCGGCACGGTGCTGGCCGGCGGGGCCGACCGCCAGTTGCTGCGCCGTGACGGCGCGAAGAACCTCGATGCCGTCTACGAACTCAAGACCGACGACGGCGTGATGATCTCGGTGCGCAACACCGTGCTGTCGCGCAATCCAAGGAACGGGCCGCGCTACGCGTTCTCGACGCTGCAGATCATTGCGCCCGAGGGCAAGTACGGCTGGCTCAACGACTTCGTCTACGTGGGCACGCTCGATCCGCTGCGGCCGCAGCGCGAGGCTGTGGTCATCCGTGTCTACAAGGTGGTCTAGCGCAGCATCGACGACATCGCCGAGCAGCAGTTCAGCATGCGCACGGCCGCTTCCACCGTCGGGGCGGTGAAGCGGAGGGTGACGCCGTCCACGCGCTCGAAGCTCGGCCACTGGCAGAAGAGATCGGCCAGTGCGGAGGTCTGGGCGCGCAGCGTCACCGACTGCGGTCCTTCGAAGACGAGCGGCTTGGCCTTCGCGCGGGCCGCCAATGCTTCTTCCACGCCCGCACGGATCGCCCGGCGCGACTGCTCGGGCGAGAGCGACACGCCACTGGTGCAGCCCGTGGCCTTCTTCGTCTCCACGAAGGTCGCGTGCGGGAAGAGCGGGCGGTTCTCGGCGATGAAGACGTCGTCGCCGCTGGCCATCACCACCGGCACGCCGTATTCGCCGGCCAGCGCGCCGTAGAGGCCGGCCTCGCCCAGTTCCTCGCCGCCGAGCGAGATGCCCGCGAAGGCAAAGCTGTTGATTGTGTGCGCGAGGATGCCGCGCCCCTGGGCGCGCGAGTGGTAGCCGACCATGCAGACGGCGTCCACGCCTTCTTCCACGCCCGCCACCATGCTCAGGTAGCGCGGCTTGCCCTGGATCACGCGGGCGCGGGAATCGAGCAGGTCGGGCGGCATGTTGCGAAAGCCCCCGTGCGAATCGTTCACCAGCACCTCGGTGGCGCCCGCGTCGAAGGCGCCGGCGATCGCCGCGTTGGCCTCTTGCGTCATCAGCAGCCGGGCACGCTCGTACTCCGGGTTGCCCGCGCGAACCTGCTCGGAGTGATAGACGCCGGCAACGCCTTCGATGTCGGTGGAGATCAGGACTTTCATTGGGCGGTTCGTGTTCAGGCGTGGGTTGAGAAGAGGGCGGAGGCGGGCAGCACGTCGGACAGCGCCGCGCGGTGGTTGCCGTCGCGTCCGGTCACCGGCGAGGCGCGGCACAACGCATGGATGATCGCCTGTTCCGTGCTGTCGGCCGCGGCCTGGAAGAGGCCGTCGAGCAGCCCGTCGTGCAGCATCGCCACGGCCGGCATCGGCCGCTCGACGCTGCCGGGCACGGTGTAGGCGGTTGAAAAGGCCAGCACGATGTCGCCGCTGCCGTGCCCGAAGACAGAGCCCGTGCGCGCCAGCCCGGCACCGGCGCGCAGCGCGAGGCGGCGCAGCTGGCGCGCGTCGAGAGGGGCATCGGTGGCCACCACGATGATGATCGAGCCCTTCTCGGCCTCGTTCACCGCCGGCAGGCTGCGCTCGGCCTGCAGCGCGGCGAGCCGTTCGCCCACCGCATGTCCTGCCAGCAGCAGCTGCGGCTGGCGCCCGTAGTTGGCCAGCACCAGCGCGCCCACCGTGTGCAGGCCGCCGGTGCCGGCGTTCTTCTCGCCGCCCAGGCCGCCGCTGGTGCCGTCGTTGCGCGCCGACACCCGCCGGGACGCGCTGCCGATGCCGCCCTTGAGCTGGAAGCTCGACATGCCGCGCCCCGCGCCGACCGAGCCCTGTTCGAAGTCGACCCCGGTGTCGGTCAGCGCATGCAGGTAGTCGGCCTCGCTGACCGCCATGCGCTGGATGTCGTTGAGAAAGCCGTCGTTGCACTCGAACACCAGCGGATTGACCGTGGGCAGGGTGCGTCCGCACTCGGGGTTGTCGGCCACGCAGCGGCGGATCTGCGCCGCGGCCACCGTGCCGACCGAGAAGGTGTTGGTCAGCGCGATGGGCGTCTCCAGCACGCCGAGCTCTTCCACCTGCAGCAGCCCGACGCTCTTGCCGAAGCCGTTGAGCACCGCCGCGGCGGCGGGCACCTTGTCGCGGAAGAGGTCGCCCGCGTGCGGACGGATGACGGTCACGCCCGTCTGCACGGGCCCGTCGGCCAGCGTGCGGTGGCCGACGGTGACGCCTGCGACGTCGGTGATGGCGTTGCGTTCGCCCTGGAGCAGGCTGCCGATGAAAGGGAGGGAGACCTGCTGCTTGCTGGAAGACATTGCGAAGAAAGAGAGACTTACTGGCGGTCGATCTTCGGATCGAGCGCGTCGCGCAGCGCATCGCCCAGCAGGTTGAAGGCGAGCACGGTGAAGAAGATGGCCAGGCTGGGGAAGAGCGCCACGTGCGGCGAGGTCACCATGTCGGCGCGGGCCTCGCTGAGCATCGCGCCCCATTCGGGTGTCGGCGGCTGCGCGCCCATGCCCAGGAACGAGAGGCTGGCGGCCGTGATGATCGACGTGCCCACGCGCATCGAGAAATACACCACGATCGACGAGATGGTGCCCGGCAGGATGTGCCGCACGATGATGGTCCAGTCGGACGCGCCGATGCTGCGCTCGGCCTCGATGTAGGTCTGCTGCTTGAGCACCAGTGTGTTGCCGCGCACCAGGCGCGCGAAGGCCGGCACGCTGAACACCGACACCGCCACCACCACGTTGGTCATGCTGCTGCCCAGGATGGCGACCACGCCCAGCGCCAGCAGGATGCCGGGGAAGGCGAAGAGCACGTCCGAGACGCGCATCACGATGCGGTCCCACCAGCCTTCGTAGTAGCCCGCCAGCAGGCCGAATGCGGTGCCGATGATGCCGCCCAGCACCACCGACAGGAAGCCCGCCATCAGCGAGATGCGCGCGCCCATCAGGATGCGGCTGAAGATGTCGCGGCCCAGCGGATCGACGCCGAACCAGTGCGCGGCCGAGGGGCCGGTGTTCAGCATGTCGTAGTCGAAGAAGTTCTCCGGATCGAAAGGCACGATCCAAGGTGCGAACACCGCGACGAACACCAGCAGCAGCACGAAGAGCGCGGCGACGATGCCCACCGGCTGCTTCTTGAAGCGGCGCCAGCATTCGCCCCAGGGCGTACGGACCTTGCCGGCGGTTTGAACGGCCACGACCGGTGGCGCGATGGTTTCGGCAGGCGCGCCGGTAGCTTGAGTCATATCAGTCATGTGTTGCAGTTCCTTCGGGGAACACCGCGGAACCGGCTTTGCCGGGCCGCTGGTGTTGCCCCCTGCAAGGGGGTGGGCGAAGCGACACGAAGTGCGCGAAGCCTGGAGGTGGTCATTTGTACCGGATGGTCGGGTTGATGTAGCCGTAGAGCACGTCGACCACCAGGTTGATCAGGATGAATTCGAGCGAGAACAGCAGCACCAGCGTCTGGATGACGGGGTAGTCGCGCATCTGCACGGCATCGACCAGCAGGCGACCGAGGCCGGGCCAGTTGAACACCGCCTCCACCAGGATCGAGCCGCCCAGCAGGAAGCCGAACTGCAGGCCCATCATCGTCACCACCGGAATGAGCGCGTTGCGCAGGCAGTGCTTGATGATCACGGCGCGCTCGCGCACGCCCTTGGCGCGCGCAGTGCGCACGAAGTCTTCCTGGATCACCTCGACGAAGGAGGCCCGCGTGAAGCGCGCCATCACGGCCGCCACGGCTGCGCCCAGCGTGATCGAGGGCAGGATGTAGTGCTTCCAGCTGCTGGCGCCCACCGTGGGCAGCCATCCGAGCTGGACCGAGAAGATCTGCATCAGCAGCATGCCGAGCGCGAAGGCCGGAAACGAGATGCCGGACACGGCGAGCGTCATGCCCAGCCGGTCGGGCCACTTGTTGCGGTACACGGCCGAGACGATGCCGATGGCCATGCCGAAGATCACCGCCCACACCATGCTGGTGATGGTCAGCATCACCGTCGGGAAGAAGCGCTCGCCGATCTCGGTCGCCACCGGCCGCCGCGTGCGGATGGAGGTGCCGAAGTCGCCCTGCAGCATGTGGGAGAAGAAACTCACGAACTGCTGCGGCAGCGGCTTGTCCAGCCCGAGCTCCGCGCGGACCATGGCCACGGTCTGCTCGTCGGCGTCCTGGCCGGCGGCAAGACGCGCCGGATCGCCGGGCAGCATGTGGACGAACAGGAACACCAGCACCGCCACGATGAGCAGCGTGGGGATCAGGCCCAGCAGTCGTTTGAGAAAGTAATTCAGCATGGCATCAGAAAACAGTCACCCTCATCAGGGAAACACCGCGGAACCGGCTCTGCCGGGCCGCGCGTGTTGCCCCAGGCGAGGGGGTTGGCGTAGCGACATGAAGTGCGCGCAGCCTGGGGGAGTACTCAGTTCGACACTGCGATCGTGTCGATGTTGATGTTGCCGTCAGGCATCACGAACACGCCCGACAGACGCTTGGCATGCGCCGACAGGTTCTGCTCGGTGACCATCGGCACGCGCGGCAGGTCCTTGCGGATCTCTTCCTGCGCGGTCTTGTACAGCGCTGCGCGTTCCTTCTCGTCCGTGGTCACCAGCGCCTTGGCCAGCGCGTTGTCGACGGTCTCGCTCTTGTAGAACGACATGTTGTTCAGCTTGGGAGCCCAGGCTTCCGAGGCGAACAGCGGGCGCAGGCCCCAGTCGGCTTCGCCGGTCGACGACGACCAGCCGGTGTAGTACATGCGGACCTTGGCCGTCTTCGGATCGGGCCATGCATCCACCTGCTCGGTACGCTGGCCCACTTCGAGCGCCTGCACCTGCAGCTTGATGCCGATCTGCGCAAGCTGCTGCTGCACGAACTGGATCGTCTTCTGCGCGGTCGTGTTGTTGTAGGCGCTCCACAGCACCGACTCGAAGCCGTCGGGGTAGCCGGCTTCCTTCATCAGTTCCTTGGCCTTCTTCAGGTCGTAGGGAATGGGGGCCATCTTCTCGGCGTACTTCACGCCCTGGGGCAGCACGCCCTGCGCGGGGAAGGCATAGCCGCCGAAGGCGACCTTGGCCAGCGCCTCCTTGTTGATGGCGTAGCCGATGGCCTCGCGCACCTTCGGGTTGTCGTAGGGCTTCTGCAGCATGTTGAATGCCAGGAAGCGCGTGATGATCGAGGGCGATGCCACCACTTCGAGCTTCTCGCTCTTCTTCAGCAGCTCGGCCTGCTCATAGGGAATCGGGTAGGCGAAGTCGGCCTCGCCGGTCTGCAGCATCGCGGCGCGCGTGTTGTTCTCGAGCACCGGCTTCCACGAGATGTTGTCGACCTTCGGATAGCCCTTCTTCCAGTAGCCGTCGAACTTCTTGGCCTTGACAGCTTCGGTCTGCTTCCATTCGACGAACTCGAAGGGGCCCGTGCCCACGGGGTGGAAGGCGATGTCCTTGTTGCCCCACTTCTTCAACGCGGTGGGCGAGATCATGGCGGCCGATGCGTGGGCCAGCGAGTTGATGAAGGGGCCGAAGGGCTCCTTCAGCGTGATGCGCACGGTGCTGGGGTTCACCACCTCGACCTTGCTCACGCGGTTGAACTGGTTGTAGCGCAGCAGCTTGTTGTCCTGGTTCAGCACGCGGTCGAGCGTGAACTTCACGGCGTCGGCGTTGAAGTCGGTGCCGTCGTGGAACTTCACGCCGGTGCGCAGCTTGATGGTGTAGACCAGGCCGTCCTTCGACACTTCGTAGCCCTCGGCCAGCACGTTCTGCACCTTCAGGTCCTTGTCGAACTGGAACAGGCCTTCATAGAAGGTCTTGGTCACGGCCGTGGTGATGGTGGTGTTGGTGTTGTACGGGTCCAGCGTTTCCGGCTGGTAGCCGATGGACAGCACCACGTCTTTCGCGGCCAGTGCCGTGCCCGAGGCGGCCAGCGCGGCCAGGCCCAGCAATGCGGATGCCCATTGCAGGGAGGAAGATGCTTGTTGCGTCATGGAAGAACTCCAGTCGGTTCGAGGAAAAAAGCAGGAGGGCCTGCGGGTTGAGAAAAATGAACGAGGAAAGAAAAGGGGCGCGGGTCAGAACGCGCCGCCGATGGCGTGCCGCGCAACGAAGTGACCCGGCGCGACCTGCACCAGCGGCGGCACCTCGGGCTCGTCGCCCACCGCGCGGATCGGGCTGGGAATCTCGCCTTCGAGCAGGGCGCGCGGCTTGTGGCGGCGCGACGGATCGGCCACCGGCACTGCCGACATCAGCTTGCGGGTGTAGGGGTGCTGCGGCGCCTCGAACACTGCGCGGCGCGGGCCGATCTCGACGATCTGGCCCAGGTACATCACCGCCACGCGGTGGCTGATGCGCTCCACCACCGCCATGTCGTGCGAGATGAAGAGGAAAGCCACGCCCAGCTCGCGCTGCAGGTCGAGCATCAGGTTGACGATCTGCGCCTGGATGGACACGTCCAGCGCCGACACCGATTCGTCGGCCACCACCACCTTGGGGTTGAGCGCGAGCGCCCGCGCAATGGCGATGCGCTGGCGCTGGCCGCCTGAGAACTCGTGCGGATAGCGCTGTGCCGCCTCGGGCGGCAGGCCCACCTTCTGCAGCAGCCAGTCGACGCGCTGCTGCGCCTCGGCGCCGCTGGCGATCTTGTGGATCAGCAGCGGCTCCATGATCGAGAAGCCCACCGTCACGCGCGGATCGAGCGAGGCGAACGGATCCTGGAAGATGAACTGGATGTTGCGGCGCAGCGCCTGCAGCTCGCGCGTGGGCAGCTCGCGGATGTTCTTGCCGCCGAACTCGATGGCGCCGCTCTGGCTCTCGACCAGGCGCAGCAGCGAGCGGCCGGTGGTCGACTTGCCGCAGCCCGACTCGCCGACCAGCGCCAGCGTCTCGCCGGGGTACAGGTCGAAGCTGATCTTCTCCACCGCATGCACGCGGCGCTTCACGCGGCCGAAGAGGCCGCTGCGCACGTCGAAGCGGGTGACGAGGTCCCGCACGCGCAGGATCGGGCCGGCGTCGGCGCGCACCGTGTCCTGCGGGGTGGCCTGGTGGGGGGCTGCCGTGTCGGCGTTGGCCTCGGTGCGCAGCAATTCGAACTTGGCCGGCAGGTCGGTGCCCTGCATCGCGCCCAGCTTGGGCACGGCCGAAAGCAGAGCGCGGGTGTAGGGGTGCTGCGGCGCGGCGAACACGTTGTCGGAGACGCCTTCTTCCACCTTGTCACCGCGGAACATCACCAGCACGCGGTCGGCGATCTCGGCCACCACGCCCATGTCGTGCGTGATGAACAGCACGCCCATGTGCATCTCCTTCTGCAGCTCGCGGATGAGCTGGAGGATCTGTGCCTGGATGGTCACGTCCAGTGCGGTGGTGGGCTCGTCGGCGATCAGCAGCTGCGGCTTGCACGACAGCGCCATCGCGATCATCACGCGCTGGCGCATGCCGCCCGAGAGCTGATGCGGGTAGCGGTCGAGCACGTTGCGCGCCTCGGGAATGCGCACCAGCTCCAGCATGCGCAGGGCTTCGGCGCGCGCGGCCGAGTCGCTCTTGCCCTGGTGGATGCGGATGGCCTCGGCGATCTGGTCGCCGGCCGTGAACACCGGGTTCAGCGACGTCATCGGCTCCTGGAAGATCATCGCGATGTCCGCGCCGCGGATGTTGCGCATGGCACCGTCGCGCGCCTGCGCGAGGTCGAGCACCTCGCCGTTGCGGCGGCGGAACATCATGCTGCCGTTCAGGATGCGGCCGCCGCCGTGCTCCACCAGGCGCATCAGCGCCAGCGAGGTCACCGACTTGCCCGAACCCGATTCGCCCACCACCGCGAGCGTTTCGCCGTGGTCGACGTGGAATGACAGCTTCTTCACGGCATCGACCGTGCGCTCGGAAGTCGAGAAGCGAACGGTGAGGTCGTCGACGGCGAGAACGCGGCCGTCCGGCAGGGCGAGGGCAGGGGTGGACATGGGAATGCGAGAAAAAAGGGGCTGCTGCGTCAGGCGAAGATGGCAGTCTTCGGCGCTTCGTTGCCGCGCGCGTGGCCGCGGTACATGCCTTCGCTGTTGAAGGCCAGGCTCAGGTTGCCGTGGCGGTCCACGGCGATCAGCCCGCCGGAGCCGCCGATGGCCGGCAGCGACTGCTGCACCACGGCGTGCGTGGCAGCTTCGAGCGTCGCGCCGCCGTAGGCCATGCGCGCGCAGACGTCGTAGGCCGCGGCGACGCGGATGAACATCTCGCCGCTGCCGGTACACGACACGGCGGCCGTGCGGTCGTCGGCGTAGGTGCCGGCGCCGATGAGCGGCGAGTCGCCGATGCGGCCCACGCGCTTGTTGGTCATGCCCCCGGTGGAGGTGGCCGCGGCCAGATGGCCGTGCATGTCGAGCGCGACCGCGCCGACGGTGCCGAACTTCTTGTCCTCGTCGAGCGGCGAGGCTGCGGTCATCGAGGCGCCTTCATGGTCCGTCACCACGCGGCCCGTGCCGCGCACGCGGTAGAGCTGCTGGCGACGCGCCTCGGTGGAGAAGAACGAGGGCTCGACCATCTCCAGCCCGCGTTCGCGAGCGAAGGCCTCGGCACCCGCGCCGGCCAGCAGTACATGGGCGCCGTCTTCGAGCACGGCGCGCGCGGCCCGCACCGGGCGGCGGATGTGGCACACGCCCGCGATGGCGCCGGCGGCGAGAGTGGCGCCATCCATCACGGCGGCATCGAGCTCATGCGTCTCGTCGTGCGTGAACACTGCACCGTGGCCGGCGTTGAAGAGCGGGCACTCCTCGAGCATCTCCACCGCGAGGCAGGTGGCGTCCAGCGCGGATGCGCCCTTGAGCAGCATCGCCTGCGCGGCGGCCACGATGCTCTTCAATGCATCGTGATAGGCCTGCGCCTGTTCCGCGCTCGTCGTCGCGGCGCTGATGGTGCCGGCGCCGCCATGGATGGCGATCACGGGCACGTGAGTCTGGATCATCGGGAAGCTTTCTTCTTTCTCTTGCCGGCGCCGGTCGCGGCGGAGGCATCTGTCGTTGTCTTGTCCTGCCCGGCGGCGCCCGCGTCGAGGCCGTTGATGCGGGGCAGCCCGTTGGCCCCATGCAGCCACGGTCGCACCGCGTGCAGGATGCGGCCGGCCGAGTGCACCGGGTCGGGCGCGCGCAGCGCCACCGCGCTGGTCAGCGCCTCGATCAGCGCGAGCACGCTGGTCTCGCAGTTCGGGCGGTAGCTGGTCTCGGTCTGGCAGAAGAGCGCCACGTCGGCCAGCGGCGCCAGCGGCGAGCTGGGGCGGTCGGTGAGGGCGATCACGGCGCAGCCCTGGCTGCGCGCGATCTGCGCGAGCGAAATGGTGTCCGTCAGGTAGCGCGGAAAGGTCAGGCCGATGAACACGTCCTGCGGCCCCGCGTGCATCAGCGTGCGCGCCGCATGCGTGACGCCGCTCACGCTGGAGAGCATGCGCACGTCGCTGCAGCTGCCGTCCAGCCCGTGCTGCAGCAGCCCCGCGAGCCACGCGCTCGCGCCGAAGCCGCCGATGTACACCGAGCGCGCCTTGCCGATGCGCTCCACCGCGGCTTCGCATGCGGCGTAGTCCAGCGTCTGGCGGGTCGCGTCGATGTTGCGGCGGCTCTCGTCGAGCGCGGTGGCGAACACCTCGGCCACCGTGGTCGGCCGCTCCAGATTGCCGCGCAGACGCTCGACTGGCGCCACCAGCGGCTCGAAGCCGCGCACTAGCTCGGCGCGGAAGGCGGCGTAGCCATCGAAATCCAGCGCCCGCGCAAAGCGGTTGGCCGTGGCCACCGAGACGCCCACCACCGCTGCCAGCTCATCGATGGGCAGCGTGGCGACCTGCAGCGGATGCTCCAGCACGTAGTCGGCCACCTGCCGGTGCGAGCGAGACAGCCGTGGCAAAGCCTGCGCGATGCGCTGAGCCACGGTGGTGCCTGGGGAGTCGAAAGTGGTGCTCATGGAGGGTGCGATGCGCCCGAAAGTGTGCGTTTTTTGAAAACCGGTTTACAAATATAAGTCAGAGAAGAAAATTTTCTGTCATTTTTGATCGTTGTCGCAAGTAGCGGGCCAGGGGTGAAGGGAATTCGGGGAGGTGTAGAGGCGCGCCGTTTCCCTCGTGGACGGAACGCCCGGGCCGGTGACGGCCTAGTTTCTAGGTATTTCCCCTGATGTCGCTGATTTGCGCCGGCCGGGCGGCCGACTCGTCAAAATCCTCGGCAAATGAGGGATCCGCAATGAATGAGGGGAAGCAACTGGACCGGGGTTCGACGCTGGGCGGACGGATCCTCAAGGTCGACCATGCGGGCGAGCAAGGTGCGGTCAACATCTACAGGGCGCAGATCTTCGTGGCGCAATGGAGTGCACCCTCGCTCGTACCGGAGTTGCGTGAGTTCAAGTCCCACGAGGAAAGACACCGGGCGCTGTTTTGGGCGGAGCTGCAGCGACGGGGAGTGCGCCGTTGCCGCAGCTATTGGTTGTGTGGCATCGGCGGATGGGTACTGGGTCTGCTCACCGGGCTGCTGGGTCGCCATGCCATCGCTGCGACCACAGTGGCTGTCGAGCGCGTGGTGCTGATACATCTGAAGACGCAATTGCGCGAACTGACGGGCAAGGACGAAACGGCCGTCCATGTCATCTCGCAAATCGTCGAGGAGGAGCAGTTGCATCACGACCAGTCGGCGTCGCATGTGCGTGCGGGCCATGTGTGGACGAAGTTGCTGAGCCCGGTTGTTGCGGCCTCGACCGAGACGGTGATCTGGCTCGGAATGCGGCTTTGAGTTCGCTTCGATAGGTTCTTCATCCGGGCGATAAACTGCGCCCGCACGTCGAAAGCTCGGCGTGCTCGGGATTGGCGTCTCGAAGCATCTCTGCGTTATCACCGGAGGCCATTCATGGCTGCTTCTACTCGCTCGCGTACGCCATCCGCATCAAACCGCTTCGCCGCTGCCGAAGCCCTCGCTCTTCAAGCCTGCGACGACACCGACAGTCTTCGCGAAGTGCTCTGCGCCTATACATGCCTTGAAAAGCTCATCGCGCCGCTAGAGGTGGGCGATACAGAACAACTTGGTCCCACGCGCACCGAGCTCGGCTCTTTGGTGCGTCTGGTCAATGAGGAAATGAGCCGTCGCATCGAAGCTGCCGACAGCGCGACCCACGCGATGCGTGCGGCGTTGGCGAGGCCGGAGGCAGGCTGAGCGCAGCGCGGCCTTGTGCAGATCAGGCGCTGACCGGATTCATCGGCGACGGAGACGGCAGCCTCTCAGCTTGCGATTTCCTTTTGCATGAACACGCTCAGCGGGTCATCCGGGTAGCTCCCGAACGGCCCGCGCCGCGCGTAGCCCGAGCGCGCATAGAACGACAGCGCCTCCGGCTGGCTCACGCCCGTTTCCAGCCTGAACATCGCGCAGCCACGCGCCATCGCTTCGCCTTCAAGGAAGCCCAGCACTTTCGCCGCGACACCTTGCCCCCGGTTCTCGGGGCGCACATACATGCGCTTGAGCTCGCCGAACTCCGGCTCCATGACGATGGCGCCGCAGCCGATGGCCGTGCCCTCGCCATCGCGGGCGACGGCGAACAGCACGTTCGGCGCCGACAACGCCGCGATGTCGATGCCGTAGTGGCACTCGGGCGGGTAGAGCGGCTTCTGGTAGGCATCGAGGTCGTCGATGAGCTGGATGACGTCGGGTTGGGCGGGGCTTTCGAGGGAGATTCGCATCGGGCGATGGTATCCAGCCGACGGGCGGTTGATTGGGAGTGTGGGGCGAAAGAAAACCCGCCGAAGCGGGTTGGGTGGAGAACAAGGGTCAGCGGCTCGCCCTCAATGTCTTCAGGCGACGTTCTGCTTCACCCGGCGGAATTTTTCCTTCCGCCTCCAGCTTCTTGAGCCTTCGCTCATCGGCTCGATATAGCGCGTCTTTCAGAAGCTTCATCTTGCGCTCCCTGCAAGGGTCGCATTCGTAGAAGCCCGCAGGACTTGCCGTGACTTTCATTCCGGTGTCGTACTCTGCGGTGGTGATTCGCCCGGTGGGCTCAATGCCCATGGCCAGAATCCTTCCATTCTTGAACGTCACCAGCACACTGCCCTTGCATCCAGTGGTGTCGGTGTTTTCAGGGGCATAGGCACTCCATGAAACCCTGCGCATATGAAGCAGGGCGTAGCGGACGTCCTCTTCCGTTAGCACGACATCGTCGCAATCCAGGAAATCCTTGTCTTCCCAGGCCGTTCGGCGCGACGGCTCCGTGATCTCGATCTTTTGCACGTAAGCGAGGGGATATCGCCGGTCAGCCGCCTCTGCTACAGCTATTCCTGTCGCCACGATCAAGGTCGTGACGATGAGGGAGTTGAACTTGTTCATGGCTTTGGTACGGGCAGATTCCAGTTTGCGCCCTGGGCTTCGGTCTTGTTCTTGCTGCTGACCAAGGGATGGCGGAATACCTCGGTGTGAGGCATTTGCCTCGAGTCCTCAAGTACGCTTACCAGCCATGAGAGCGCTTGATTTTGCGCGGCGGTCGGCGTGTCGAATATGCCGTACTCGCCTCGCAGTTTGTCAAGGGACCAATGTCGTTCTTCCGGGATGGGCCGGAACCCAGCGGGCAGTCTTGCCCTGCCAACCATCTCGATTCCGATGGCTTCCATGTTGCCTGGATAGCGCTCATGCGGCGCCTTGCGCATTTCAATGCGATGAATCGCTGTGGCTCCAGCCTTTGCCGGAAAGTCCCGCGGGGTGCATTTGCCTGTTATCAGACACCTCGCCTTCAACGGCCCCACATGATTCGTCCTCTGATAAATCGCCGCCGTCTGATAGATCGTCCCATCCTTGTCGATGAGAAAGTGCGCTCCATTGGCCTTGGGGTTCCTGTAGCTGTTCAGCGATGACTCCAGCGTTTCGGCATCGGTCTGGTGCACGACGATGCCGGTGATGGCGGCGGTGCGTTTCCCTCGTTCGATCTGCGGGCTGCGCGCATGCCGCACACGCGCGTGACTGATCATTCCGTGTTTGTCGATTTCGACAAGCATGGGTTTTCCTCCCTGAAGATTCGTTGTTTATCTGCTCTGCAGAAGCCGTGTCTCGCGCAACGGATGAGCGGGGGGCACGGCCTCGCGGCGCATGCTAAAGGCTTAAAAAGTGAACTGGGTGATGACTTCGTCAACCATTTGTGGCCCGTTGCGCAAACCCCGTCCGCGCGCAAGGTTGAGCGCGCCATCAAACAATGGCCGCGCGGCAGACTGACCGGTCTGCCGGACCTTCTTCATCCCGAATTCCTCAAGCACCAAGGAGCAGCACTTTGGAATACCGTCATCTGGGCAAATCCGGCCTCAAGGTCCCCGTGTTGAGTTTTGGCACCGGCACCTTCGGGGGCAAGGGCGAGTTCTTCAGCGCGTGGGGCAGCACCGACGTGGCCGAGGCGCGCAAGCTCATCGACATCTGCCTCGAAGCGGGCGTGAACATGTTCGACAGCGCCGACATCTACTCGGCCGGCGCGGCCGAGTCGGTGCTCGGCGAGGCGATCAAGGGCAGGCCGCGCGACGGGCTGCTGATCTCCACCAAGGCCACCTTCCGCAGCGGTGAGGGGCCGAACGACGTGGGTTCGTCGCGCCATCACCTCGTGCAGGCCGTCGATGCCTCGCTCAAGCGACTGGGCACCGACTACATCGACCTGTTCCAGCTCCACGGTTTCGATGCGAGCACGCCGGTGGAGGAGACGCTGGGCACGCTCGATGACCTGGTGCGCGCAGGCAAGCTGCGCTACATCGGCGTGTCGAACTTCTCCGGCTGGCACCTGATGAAGTCGCTGGCCGTGTCGGACCGGTACGGCCTCGCGCGCTACGTCGCGAACCAGGCGTACTACTCGCTGGTCGGCCGCGACTACGAGTGGGAGCTGATGCCGCTGGGCATCGACCAGGGCGTGGGCGCGGTAGTGTGGAGCCCGCTGGGCTGGGGCCGGCTCACGGGCAAGATCCGCCGCGGACAGCCGCTGCCCGCCAACAGCCGGCTGCACGTGACGGCCGACATGGGCCCTCCCGTGCCCGACGAGCTGCTGTACCGCGTGGTCGATGCGCTGGAGAAGGTCGGCGCCGAAGTCGGCAAGACGGTGCCGCAGGTGGCGCTCAACTGGCTGCTGCAGCGCCCAACCGTGTCCAGCGTGGTGATCGGCGCTCGCGACGAGGCGCAGCTGCGGCAGAACCTCGGCGCGGTGGGCTGGAACCTCACGCCCGCGCAGGTTGCCGAGCTCGACGCGGCCAGCGCGACGACGCGGGCCTATCCCTACTGGCACCAGCAGGGCTTCCTGGAGCGCAACCCGAACCCGGTCTAGGCTTTCTTGCCGGGTGAGGCGGGCGTCAGCCCGAGCACCCAGCGCTTGAAGTCTTCCAGTGCCCCGGAGGCGGGCCGGCCCTCGGGGTACGCGAAGTAGTAGCCCTGGCGCACGTCCAGGTGCCGGTCGACCGGGATCACGAGTTCGCCCGTGCGCAACTCATGCTCGATCAGGATGCGCGGCGCCAGGCCCACGCCCATGCCGGCCGCGGTGGCAGCCACCACCATGGTGAAGAGCTCGTAGCGCGGCCCGCGCGAGGCGTGCACCGTGTACTCCCAGCCTTGCTGCGCATACCAGTCGCGCCATGCGTGGGCGCGCGTGCTCAGGTGCACGTGGCGGCAGCGCTCGAGACCGGCTTCATCCCACGGCCCATGCGCATCGCGGAAGGCGGGGCTGCAGATGGGCACCATTTCGCCTTCGGAAAAGATCAGCCCGCCGCGCGTGTTCGGCCAGAACTGGTCGCCGAAGTAGATGGCCGCGTCGTAGGCGTTCTCCTGGAAGGAAAAAGGCTGCGAGCGTGCCGACAGGTTCACCGTGATGTTCGGATGCAGCCGGCTGAACTCCGGCAGCCGCGGTATGAGCCACTGCGTGGCGAAGGTGGGCACCACGGCCAGTTCCAGCACGAAGCCCATCTCGTGGCCGGCGCTGATCTCCAGCGTGTCGCGGCGGATCTGGTCGAGGTGGCGGCGGATGCGCGCCGCGTACTCCCGGCCCGTGTCGGTGAGCGTGAGGCGGCGCCGCACGCGCGAGAACAGCGGCACGCCCAGGCGCTGCTCCAGCATGGCCACCTGCCGGCCGACTGCGCTCTGCGTGAGCGCCAGTTCGCTCGCCGCGCGGGTGAAGCTGCCCAGCCGTGCCGACGCCTCGAAGGCCTGCAGCGCGCCGAGGTTGGGGATGTCTTTTCTCATCGGCGCTATTCTGCGTGCGTGCGGTCGAGCAACAAAGATGACAAGGAAAGGCAAGTCATGCGCCGTGTGGTGATCGTCGGAGGCGGGGCCATCGGCTCGGCCATCGCCTACTTCCTGACCCGCGACTCCGACGGGGAGCGCTTCGAGGTCGTGGTGGTCGAGCGCGACTTCTCGTACAGGCAGGCATCGTCGGCGCTGTCGGCGAGCTCGATCCGACAGCAGTTCTCCACCGCCATCAACATCCGGATGTCGCTCTACGGCATCGACTTCCTGCGCCATCTCGGCCAGACCCTGCGCGTGGGCGACGAGATGCCCGAGATCGGCCTCGTCGAACCCGGCTACCTCTACCTGGCCTCGCAGGCCGGTGCCGACGTGCTGCGCGAGAACCACGCGATGCAGAAGGCGCACGCGGTGGACGTGGCGCTGCTCACGCCCGATGAGCTGAAGGCGCGCTTTCCCTGGATATCGACCGAAGGCATCGCGCTCGCCTCGCTCGGCCTGTCGGGCGAGGGCTGGTACGACGGCTACAGCCTGCTGCAGGCCTTCCGCAGGAAGGCGGTCTCGCAGGGCGTGCGCTACGTGCAGGCGCAGGCGACGGGGCTGCGCCGCGACGGACGCAGCCTGACCGGCGTGCAGCTCGACGACGGCGAGACGCTGGACGCCGACGTCGTCGTCAACGCCGCGGGCGCCTGGGCCGCCAAGGTCGCGCAATGGGCCGGCATCGACCTGCCGGTGCGCGGCCGCCGCCGCAGCGTGTTCAGCTTCTCATGTCCGCAGGCACTGCCCGGATGCCCGCTGTTGATCGACACATCCGGTATCTGGCTGCGGCCCGAGGGCCGCCAGTTCATCTGCGGCTTCGCGCCTCCCGAAGACCGGGACCATGATGACGCGCCGCTCGAAGTCGAATACGAAGCCTTCGACGGTTTCATCTGGCCCGCGCTGGCCGAGCGCATACCTGCCTTCGAGGCCATCCGCATGACAGGCGCCTGGGCCGGCTACTACGAGATGAACCTGTTCGACCACAACGCCATCCTCGGCCTGCACCCCGACTGCGACAACCTCTACTTCGCCAACGGCTTCTCGGGCCACGGGCTGCAGCAGTGCCCGGCGGCGGGGCGCGGCATCGCGGAGCTGATCCGCTTCGGCGAGTACCGCAGCCTCGATCTGTCCCCGGTGTCCTTCGCGCGGATCCTCGAGAACACGCCGCTGCTCGAGAAGAACGTGATCTAGGCCGGGATTTTCTTCAGGGCGTTGCAAGCGCGGTGAACGGCCCCTGTTGGCCGAGCGCCGATTGCCCCTCGTTGAGGACGGCCACCAGCCTGCCGTAGAAGAAGGGAAGGCCGAAGTCGATCGCGCTCGTTCCGGAGCTTGCGGCGGCGATGTTGTCGACCGCCACGACGCCCGGGTTGCTCGTGAAGAGCGACTGCGCGCTCGCGATCGCGAAGCTCTGGCTCAGGGCCGGGCCTGTCGCCGCAGTGAAGCTGGCGTTGAGCGCCAGTGTGCTTGGAGGGCAGTAGAAGCCCTTGAACGAGCCGTTGCTCGCGCACTGGGCGATCGTGGAATCGTTGAGGAAGAAGAAGTTCGATCCGCTGTCCAGGAAGCTGTCGGGAAAGCTGGCGTTCTTGTAGCTGACCGAAACGCTGAGCGTGCGCGAGTCGGTCTTCAGCACCGTGGCGCCGGTCATGGCGTTGTTGCCTTGCGTCGCCACGCCGAAGTAGAGCGTGCCGACGGTCACGCCCTGTCCGGCCGACGAGATCGCCGGCAGGCCGAGCACGACGCCGTTGTTGTCCTGCGCGAAACTGGCGACCACGTTCTGGGCCTGCATCGCGAGGGGAACCGTCGTGCCCTGGCATGACGCGCCGGCGGCGCAGGTGTAGTAGGTGGCGGGGATGACCCTCTGTGCGCATGCCGGGCCGCAGTCTTGAAGCGCTGCGGCGACGCCGATGATGCCGTTCGTGCCGAGTTTGTCGGGCGTGTTCTCGGGCTGCAGCGTGTTGTTGTCCGAGCATGCGGCGGGCACGGTGCCGGAGTTCGGGTCTCCCACGATCTGCAGCGGCTGCGCGCTGGCGGACTTCGGCCCGAGCGTGACGTCGGCGACACGCATCGTTCCCCATGTGTAGCCATCGAGGAACTGGGCGCAGGCGTTCAGTGGCGCTCCGTTCACGGCTTCCTGGGGCAGGGCCGACTTCATCGCCGAGTTCAGCGCATCGGCGGCAATGCGGATGCCGGTGGAGCCGGTGTCGACAAGCACGTTGTCGATGGTCTGGCAGGTGCCGGTTCCCGGGGCGCAGAGCTTGATGCTCACCTGCGGCAGGTTGACGCCGCTCGAATCGGTGCCGTTGGACACGGTGAGCGGCATCGAATTCTGCGAACTCGACGCGGCGGCGGAAGGGGCCGTGCCGGGCGTCGGAGCAGGGGCCGTGGCTGCCGCCGGCGTGGTGCCGCCAGGGGCCGGGGTCGAAGTGGGCAAGAGCCCGATCGGCAGTGCGCCGCCGCCACCTCCGCCGCCACCCCCACCGCAGGCGGCGAGGCCCAGCAGGCTCGCGGCACAAGCCACGGCGCGAAGGAGGTTCATGGCACCGGCTGTGCGCGGGCTGCCTGCTTGTCGTGAGTCCATGGGCACGAAGGGCGAAGATGAGTTGAAACGATCAGGAGCCTTGCGCGATGGCCAGCGAGTCGGGATCGACACCCGCGGGCAGCATCCGTGGCAGCCAGGCGACGCCGGTCGACAACCGCTGGTGCGACGAGGCGTGGACCGCGAAGGTCTGGTCCGCCTGCGAGGTCGTGGCGTGAGAGCCTCTGCCCAGCTGGCGCTGCGCGCGGGCGTTGTCGGCCATCTGCCTGGCGTAGCGCGTGCCCAACAGCACCGAGAGTTCCGGCCGGCGCGGCCCGCGCCATGCGACGGCGAACACCGTGCCGTCGGCCGTCAGGTACTCGCGCTGGACCATGCCATCGTCGGACGTTGTTTCCCGTGTGCTCCAGCCCGCGGCGGATTCCGTCCTGGCCGCAGCACCGGTTGCCTCGGAAGCGGCCGCCTTGCGCGACACGGCGTCGATGCGCTGGCTCGGCGCCAGCGTGGGGGCGCCGCCCAGTTCCGCGAACGCGATGGGCGTTGCGAACACGGACGCGGCCAGCGCCAGGGCCGCCAGCATCAATGGCATCTTGGCGTCGCGCGCATGGCGCTCTCGTGATCCGCGTTCCATTCAGTTTCCTTTCCGTCCCGACCGCGAAGAGGTTACTGCCCGCATGCTGCGCCTCCATAAAGACCGAGCCGGTCGCACAGGCTGTGCCGCCAAGTCGGCCAGCGATCAGGTTCGCGGTGTTAACGAGTGAGCGGAGCGGGCGTACCATGCCCGCCAGAGAGGTGCCCAGCATGACCGAACGAACCCTGATCGACACCGCCCACACGCTCGTCGCGCACGACAAGGGCCTGCTCGCGATGGACGAGAGCAACGCCACCTGCAACAAGCGCTTCGCCGCGCTCGGCATACCGCAGACCGAAGCTGCGAGGCGCGACTGGCGCGAGCTGATCGTCACCGCGCCGGGCCTGGCCGACAGCATCTCGGGCGCGATCCTGTTCGACGAGACGATCCGGCAGAAGACCAACGCGGGCCAGCCCTTCGCGAAGGCGCTGGCCGATGCCGGCATCATCCCCGGCATCAAGGTCGACATGGGCGCCAAGCCGCTGGCGGGACACCCTGGCGAGACTGTTACGGAAGGACTCGACGGCCTGCGCGAGCGCCTTGCCGAATACGCCACGATGGGCGCGCGCTTCGCCAAGTGGCGCGGCGTGATCGCCATCGGCGACGGCCTGCCGAGCCGAGCCTGCATTCGCGTCAACGCACATGCACTGGCGCGCTATGCCGCCCTGTGCCAGGAGGCCGGGCTGGTGCCCATCGTCGAACCCGAGGTGCTGATGGACGGCGGCCACTCGCTCGCGCGCTGCGCCGAGGTCACCGAGGAGGTGCTGCACCGAACCTTCGTCGAACTGCGTGCGCAGGGCGTGCTGCTCGAAGGCATGCTGCTGAAGCCCAACATGGTGCTGCCGGGCCTGAAGGCCGGCGTGCAGGATTCCGTCGAGGCCGTGGCCGAGGCGACTGTGCAGTGCCTGCTGCGGACCGTGCCGGCCGTGGTGCCCGGCGTGGCGTTTCTCTCGGGCGGCCAGCCGGCGCAGCTGGCGTCCGCGCGGCTCAACGAGATGAACCGCCGCTACAGGTCGCGCCTGCCATGGGCGCTGACCTTCTCTTTCTCTCGCGCGGTGCAGCAGCCGGCGCTCGACGCGTGGAAGGGCGACGCGGCCAATGTGGCGGCCGCCCAGCAGGCGCTGGTGGAGCGCACCAGTGCCAACCGGGCCGCGCGCCGTGGCGAATACAAGGAGTAGCCAGGCGTCCGCTCAGCCGGCCTTGGCCGCCTTCACCAGCGAAGGCGTGGCCTTGTAGCTTTCGGGGAAGAGCTTCTTCAGGTCGTCGATCTTCGGCATGTCGTTGATCGCGATGTAGGGCTGGCTCGGGTGCAGCGTCAGGTAGTCCTGGTGGTAGTCCTCGGCCGCGTAGAAGGGCTTCGACAGTTCGACGGTGGTGGCCAGCGGCTTGCCGAAGGTCTTCGCCTGGTTGAGCTGCGCGATGTAGGCGCTGGCGACGCGCGCCTGTTCGGCGTTCTCGGCGAACACCGTGGAGCGGTACTGGGTGCCGGTGTCCGGGCCCTGGCGGTTGAGCTCGGTGGGGTCGTGCGCCACCGAGAAGTAGATCTGCAGCAGCTTGCCGTAGCTGATCTGCTGCGGGTCGTAGGTGATGCGCACCGACTCGGCATGGCCCGTGCTGCCCGACCCGACTTCGTCGTAGCGCGCCGTCTTCGCCTCGCCGCCGGCATAGCCCGAGACGGCGTTGCTCACGCCCTTGACGCGCTGGAACACGCCCTGCACGCCCCAGAAGCAGCCGCCGGCGAACACGGCGGTTTCGGTCTTCGCGCCTGGCGCCGCGACCAGGTCGGCGGTGGGGGCGGGCACGCGACGGGCGGTTTCGGCGAACGACGGCACCGCATGCCAGACCAGGGCGGCGGCGGCCAGCGTGCCGGCGGTGAGTGCGAGGGATTTCATGGGAATTCCTTGGGGAACGGGATTGGCTTCGGCCGGTGGAGCGGCCCACGCGACATTGACGCCGAATCCGTCGGACGTCAATGGCGCTTGCGAGGTGCCTTGCGGGCTTACTTCTTCATCTCGTCCTTGCCCATGGCGTCCTTCTTCATGGCGTCCTTGGACATGGAATCCTTCGCCATCGAATCCTTCTTCATGCCGTCCTTCGACATGGAATCCTTGGCCATCGAGTCCTTCTTCATTGCGTCCTTGGACATCGAGTCCTTGGCCATGCCGTCCTTGGACATTTCGTCGGCGGCAAAGGCCGAGGCGCCGGCGAAGGCCATGCAGGTGGCGAGCAGGGTTGCGGTGAGCTTGTTCATTTGGCGTCTTCCTGAGTGAGTTGAGGTTGGGTTTTCAATGTCGGCTCGGTCCCTGTGGAACTCCGCCTTTCGCTTTCTTCGGCAGTCGAGCGGCTGGCGGCCCCTCAGCTCCCTCCGAACCAGTTGTAGCCCTGGTCTTCCCAGTAGCCACCGGAATAGGTGTTGGTGACGAACATCGCCTTGATGTGCTTCGGGTTCTTGTAGCCAAGCTTGGTCGGCATGCGCAGCTTCATCGGAAAGCCGTACTTCGGCGGCAACGGCTGGCCGTCGTAGCTCAGCGCGAGCAGCGTCTGCGGGTGCAGCGCGGTGGGCATGTCGATGCTGGTGTAGTAGTCGTCCGCGCACTTGAAGCCGACGTACTTCGCCGTCAGGTCGGCGCCGATGTGGCGCAGGAAGTCGGCAAAGCGCACGCCGCCCCACCTGCCGATGGCGCTCCAGCCCTCCACGCAGATGTGCCGCGTGATCTGCTCCTGCTGCGGCATGGCGCGCAGCTCGGCCAGCGTCCAGGCGTGCCGGTCGGCAACCATGCCGGTCACCTCCAGCTTGTAGCTGGCCTCGTCGACCTCGCGGACCTCGTCCTCGCCGTAGTAGGCGTTGAACGGGAAGGGGCGCGTGATCTCGGCCTCGGTGTACGTGGGCGCGAGCTGCGTCGGGCTGAAGATCAGGCCCTGCACCTTGTCGTTGAGGCGCGAGATCTTCGTGAGCGCGGCTTCCACCTGCGCGTTGTCGCTGATGCTGCAGCCGGTGAGAAGCGACAGGCCGCCGAGGGTGAGCGAGCGACGCAGGAACACGCGGCGCGAGGGCTCGTCGAGCTTCTTCGAGATCAGCGTGCGGGCTTCGCGCAGCACGGCGTCGCCGTCGATGCCGCTCAGGGTGGGGGCTTTGAAGATTTTCATCAGGCTTTGGCCGCGCGACCGCGGATCATGGTGAGGAGCGTGCGGGGCACCAGGGCCACCATCACGAGGTGCACGACGACGAAGCCGACGATCGCTGCCATGCCGAAGAAGTGCACGCGGCGGGCCGACTCGTAGCCGCCCATCAGCTCGCGTAGCACCGGGAACTGCACCGACTTCCACAGCACCAGGCCCGAGAGCACGATCACGATCAGGTCGAGCATCACGAACAGGTAGGCCAGCTTCTGCACGTTGTTGTATTGGCGCGGGTCGGCGTGCGAGAGCTTGCCCTTCAGGGCGGCCAGGGCGTCGCGCCAGACCCCGGCCGGCGTCAGCGGAAAGAACTTCGCGGCCAGCCGCCCGGTGGCGATGTTCATGAACAGGTAGAACAGGCCGTTGGCCACCAGCAGCCACATCGCGGCGAAATGCCACTGCAGGGCGCCGCCGAGCCAGCCGCCGAGCGTCACCACGGTCGGGATGTTGAAGGGGAAGAAGGGCGCCGCGTCGTAGATGCGCCAGCCGCTGGTCACCAGGATCACCACGGCCAGGGCGTTGAGCCAGTGCGAGATGCGCATCCACAGCGGGTGGACCGGCCCGGCTTCGGCCGTTGCGGTGATGGGGGCGGTGGCTGTCGTGCTGTTCATGGAGCGGATTCTTGGGCGCACCCCATGGCCGATTCATCACGCAAAGTTCAATTAATCGTGATAACTCCGCCGGCCGGTTGGCGGGACAATGGCGCCACCATGGACACTCCCAAGCGCGTGCTGATCGTCGAGGACGACGCCCACATTGCCGAGCTGCTGCGCATGCACCTGCGCGACGAGGGCTACGCCATCGAGCATGCCGCCGACGGCCATGCCGGCCTTCGCGAGCTGGAGCGCGGCAACTGGGACGCGCTGGTGCTCGACCTGATGCTGCCCGGCATAGACGGCCTGGAGATCTGCCGCCGAGCCCGCGCGATGACGCGATACACGCCGATCATCATCATCAGCGCCCGGTCCAGCGAGGTGCACCGCATCCTCGGGCTGGAGCTGGGGGCCGACGACTACCTTGCCAAGCCTTTCTCGGTGCTGGAGCTGGTGGCGCGGGTGAAGGCGCTGCTGCGGCGTACCGACGCGATGGCGCGCAACGCGCGCATGGACTCGGGCAGCCTCACGCTGGGCAACCTCGACATCGAGCCGCTGTCGCGCGAGGTTCGGGTGGACGGCAAGCCGGTCGAACTCACGCCGCGCGAGTTCGACCTGCTGTACTTCTTCGCGCGCAACCCCGGCAAGGTGTTCTCTCGGCTCGATCTGCTCAACCAGGTCTGGGGCTACCAGCACGACGGCTACGAGCACACCGTCAACACCCACATCAACCGGCTGCGCACCAAGGTGGAGGCCGATCCGGCGCAGCCGAAGCGCATCCTCACCGTGTGGGGGCGCGGCTACAAGCTCTCGGGCACCGGCAGCGCGGAGGAGGCCGCATGATGATGGCCTGGGCCACGCTCTCGCGGCGGCTGTCGGCCGTGTTCGCGGTGCTGCTGCTGGTGTGCTGCGGCGCATCGGTGTGGCTGCAGGTGCGCTCCAACGGCATGCATGAGCAGGAAGTCGTCCAGCGCCTGTCGCTCGGGCTGGCGGCGCACATCGCCGAGAACTCCGAACTCATGAAGCCCGGCGGGCTCGACCAGGCGGCGGTGAAGGACCTGTTCGACAAGCTGATGGCCGTCAACCCCAGCGTGGAGGTCTACCTGCTCGGACTGGACGGCCGCATCGAGGCGCAGGCCGCGCCGCCCGGGCACCTGAAGCGCGACAGGGTCGACCTGGGGCCCATCCGCAAGCTGCTGTCGGGCGCGCCGCTGCCGATCGCGGGGGACGACCCTCGCAGCCCGAACGGCGCGAAGGTGTTCAGCGCCGCGCCGCTGCAGATGGGCGGTCGCGACGCCGGCTACGTCTACGTGGTGCTGCAGGGCGAGGACCACGACGCGCTGGTCGCCAACGTGGCGGCCGACAACGTGCTGCGCACCACGCTGTGGACGATGGGTCTGGTGTCTCTGCTCGGTCTGCTGGCGGGGCTGGCGGCGTTCCGCCTCATCACGCGGCCGCTGCGCGAGCTCACCGCGGCGGTGAAGCGCTTCGAGAGCGAGGGCATCGCATCGCTCGAAGGCGAGGCGCCCACGCTGGAGCGGCTTTCGCATGGCAGCGACGAGATCGCCCAGCTCGGCCAGGCCTTCGCGCAGATGACGCGCCGCATCGCCGAGCAATGGCGCGAGCTGACCCTGCAGGACCAGCAGCGCCGCGAACTCTTCGCCAACATCTCGCACGACCTGCGCACGCCGCTCACGTCGCTGCACGGTTACCTCGAGACGCTGCTGCTCAAGGCCGGCACGCTCGACGAGGCGGAGCGGCGCCGCTACCTCGAGATCGCGCTCGGCCAGAGCCGCAAGGTGGGCCGGCTGGCGCAGGAGGCCTTCGAGCTGGCGCGGCTCGAATACGGCGTGGTCAAGCCCGAGAAGGAAAGCTTCGCGCTCGCCGACCTGGTGCAGGACGTGTTCCAGAAGTTCGAGCTGGCGGCGGAGGCCAGGCACCAGCGCCTGAAGCCCGACATCGCGCCGGGCCTGCCGGTGGTGTCGGCCGATCTCGGCATGATCGAGCGCGTGCTGACCAACCTGCTGGACAACGCCATCCGCCACACCCCCGAGGGCGGCGAGATCGTGGTGCAGCTGCGCGCCGAGAACGGCGGCGTGACCGTGCAGGTGAGCGACACCGGCCCCGGCATTCCTGGCGAGCTTCAGAAGGCGATCTTCACGCGCCCGGTGTTCATGAGCGGCTCGCGATCCGAAGGCACGGCCAGCAGCGGCGGGCTGGGCCTCGTGATCGTCAAGCGCATCCTGCAGCTGCACGGCAGCGACATACGGCTGGTGGAGCAGCCCGACAAGGGCGCGGTGTTCCGCTTCCAGCTCGGTGGCGCGGCAGCGGGCTGAAGGCTCTTCCCGGGTCTGGGCGCGCGAGGAGGTCGATGCTAAAAGAGCGGTGCGACCGACCCTCGATACAAGGAGACAGCCCACCATGCCAGCCTTCGACACCGTCCTGATCGACAAGGACCCGCAGCACCCGCGCATCGCGCGCCTCCTGCTGAACCGGCCCGAGAAGCTCAATGCCATCGGTGAGACCACGCCCGCCGAGATACGCCGCGCGGTCGAGTGGGCCGAGGCCGACGACGAGGTGCACGTGATCGTGGTCGAGGGTGCGGGCCGCGCCTTCTGCGCCGGCTACGACCTCGGCGACTACGCCGAGGGCCACGGCCGCGAAGGCGGCGCAGGGCACGGCGACCACCCCTGCCGACAGGAGAAGACGCCGTGGGACCCGATGCTCGACTACGCCGCCATGAAGCGCAACACCGACGACTTCATGGCGCTATGGCGCAGCCGAAAGCCCACCATCGCCAAGGTGCACGGCTACGCGGTGGCCGGCGGCAGCGACATCGCGCTGTGCTGCGACCTGCTGACCATGGCCGACGACGCGCGGATCGGCTACATGCCCACGCGCGTGTGGGGCTGCCCGACCACCGCGATGTGGACCTACCGCCTCGGCGCCATGCGTGCCAAGCAGCTCATGTTCACCGGCGACACCATCACCGGCGTCCAGGCGGCCGAATGGGGGCTGGCCAATTTCTCGGTGCCCGCCGAGCGGCTCGAGGAGGCCACGATGCAGCTCGCACAGCGCATCGCCGGCGTGCCGGGCTCGCACCTCATGATGCACAAGCTGGTCGTCAACCAGGTCTGGCATTCGATGGGGCTGGAGCAAAGCCAGATGTTCGCAACCGTGTTCGACGGTATCACCCGCCACAACCCCGAGGGCATGTGGTTCAGGCGGCAGGCGGAGGCCGAGGGCTTCAAGAGCGCTGTGCAGTGGCGCGACAGCGGCCGGCCGATTCCGGAAGGCGACGAGGCGAGGGCGCGCATCGCCGAGCTCGAAGCGAAGCTCGCTGCCGCGCGGGCGGCGGTGCCGCCCGCGGGCTGATGCTGACGGCAGGCCGACGAGCCCGCCGGTCCTCGCCCCGAAGCCTCAAGGGGCGCAGGGGGCGCCTGCCGCCAGCTGCGAGCGCACGGCCATCAGGTCCGTGCTGTCGTCCGGGCTCTGTGCATTGCGGGTGAACTTGCAGCCGTACAGCGAGCTTGCAACCGCGGAGGGCGTGACCACGTCGTCGCCCGCGGGCTTGGCGGTGTTGTCCTGCTCCCAGGCGAGCATGGCCGCGAAGGCTTCTTCCTGTTCCTTGATCGTGAAGTCGCAGTGCGTGATGCCGCGGATGGCGCGCTGCACCAGCCACTGGCTGTTGCCCTTGGCCGCCACGCGCTGGTTGTAGATCTGCTCCATGCTGAAGGGCACGTACAGGTCGCCGAGCGTGTGCAGCGTGACCACAGGGATCTTGAACTCGCCGTTGACCTTGGGAATCCAGCGCAGCCCGTCGGTGCGCAGGCGATTGGCGTCGGGCGCGGCGGTGAGCTTCTGCGCGCTCGCATTGAGCTGGTCGGTGGCGGCGGTGTCGCCGTCGATCTTGTAGGTGAAGCGGTTGGTGTCCAGCGTGCTCTTGTTGAGGATGCCGTTGACCGTGCCGTCGCTGCCGAACACGCCCCAGACCGCCTGGAAGGAGCGGCCTTTGCCCAGCGCGAACTGGAAGAGCGGACGCGGGCCACCGGTCAGGTTCTGCAGCACCGAGGCGTAGGCCAGGCCGGTGGCGCCGTTGGGCACGACGTCCGAGTTCGTGAAGGTCGAGAAGAGCGTGGCGGTGACCTGCGCGCCGATGTCGGCCCACTTCGGCGTCGGATAGCTGGCGTTGCCGGCCAGTGCCTGCGCAGTCACTTGCGCGGCGGCGAAATAGTCGAACAGCTCGGTGTCGCCCACCACGCCGCACATCGGCACCGCGCCGTTGTACTTCACCTTGTGGTTGGCCGTGGCGTAGGCCTCGTCCTCGATGGCGGCCGCCGTGATGTGGCCGCCCATCGAGTGGCCGGTGATGAAGATCTTCGAAGGCGCTGCGAGCTCGCGGCCGTTGGCCTTGGCGATGGCGTTGAACTGCAGGGCGAGGGCGTTGGTGTCCTCCACGCCAGCGCGCACGTCGTAGTAGTTCTTGCTGTAGCTGGAGGCCGCCCAGGCGTAGCCGTTCTGGATCAGGTAGCGGCGGATCGTCGGCGTGCCGGCCTTCAGCAGGTTGCCTTCGCCGGCATAGCCGTGCGCGTACATCACGAGCTTGCCGTTCCAGTTGGCGGGCACCTCGACGTTGTACTGGGCGCCATCCAGCATGCCGGCCCAGCGGCTGGTGGTGCTGTTGTCGACGGTGTCGCTCGGGGCGGCCGCGAGCGCGGCGAATGTGGTGGCCGAGGGGTCTGCCGGCGCGAAGGAGTTGCGGCTGTCCTGCAGGCGGGTCTCTTCCGGCGCGGGGGCCGGTGCGGGGGGCGGAGGCGCCGGCGGGTTGGGGGCCGGAGCGGGAGCCGGGGCGGGGGCCGAGGGCAGGAAGGTGAATCCGTTCGAGCCGCCGCCTCCGCCGCCGCACGAGGCGACGGCGAGGCTGGCTGCCAGGGCGATGAGTGTCAGGCGCGCTGAATGCATGGGGTGTCTCTCTCCGTTTTTTTCAGGTTCTTGGAATAGGACCGGCGCGGCGCTGCACCCGCGATCGCGTAGAACGACCGTGCTATTTCGCTGGCCGGCGGCGCAGCGTAGAGGCGATGCCGAAGCCGCCCGTGGGGGATTTCCCGCAGCGGCTATCACTTGCGCGACAGCCGTGCAGGTCGTGTCGCCGTCAGCCCTCGCGACGCGTGACGAGCACCGTGGCTTCCAGGCCCTCGTAGGCCTCCGGGTCGCCGAACCAGCTGCCCGAGATGGGCGCCGCCAGCGCAGGGTCGCGCGCCACGCCCACGCGGATAAGCTGGCCGCTGCCCATGAGGTTGTTGGTGGGGTCGAAGGCCAGCCAGCCCACGCCCGGCAGGTAGGCCTGCAGCCAGGCGTGCGTGGTGCCGGCGCCGGTCATCGAGTCGGACTCTCCCTGCGTGCGCGCGGCGGTGTCGAGTGCCGCGTCGTAGAGATAGCCGGAGACGAAGCGCGTCGCAATGCCCAGGCGGCGCGTGGCTTCCATCATCAGCAGCGCGTAGTCGCGGCAGCTGCCGCTGCCCAGCGCCAGCGTCTCCAGCGGCGTCTGGGTGCCTTCCTCGTCGCGCGCCTTGTACTCGAAGCTCTGGCCGATGTGCGCGTTCATGCGCGTGAGCACCTCGCGCGTGCTGTTGGGCTTGTCGCTGCGCAGGAACTGGTGGGCCCAGCGGATCAGGGTGCCTTGCCCGTCGTCGTCGTGGTGCGGGCGCAGGTAGTGCTCGAGGTCGAGGCGCTCCTGCACCGAGTAGGCAAAAGGCAGGAACTCGGCCGACGGGTCGAGCGTCAACAGGTCGCGCTGCGAGGGCGGCACGTGCTCGATCGTGAAGGAGCACACGATGCGCAGCTCGGTGGCTTCGCCCAGCGGCTGCACCAGCGCGACGGAGTTGGAGTTGGGGTCCTGGATGAGCCGCGTGTTCGCCTCGGGGCTCACCTGCAGGTCGGTGGCCAGCACGCGCAGGTCGTGGCTGTCGCGCGGGCGGAACATCACGCGGTGCAGCCCGAAGCTGACCGGCTTGCTGTAGCGGTAGACGGTGGTGTGCCTGATGTCGTACTGGATGGCCATGCGCCGCATTCTCGTGCCTTCGCCCTGCAAAAGCGCGGCGCCGGACGCGCCATGCCGCAGAATCGGCACCCTCTCGCCCGCCCACTCCGTTCCATCGAGACATCGAGGAGATACCGCGCCGCCATGTACTCCGCCACCTTCATCTTCGCCAGCAAGCAATTCGACGACGAGTTCCACCGCCTCGACCAGACCATCGCCGCCGCCGCGAAGTCGCTGCCCGGCTACCTGGGCGAGGAAACCTGGGAAAACCCAGGAAACGGCCTGGTGTCGAACGTCTACTACTGGGACTCGCTCGAAAGCCTGCAGGCGCTGATCCGGCATCCCGCGCACCAGCAGGCCAAGGCCGCGCAGGCGAACTGGCTCGACGGCTACAAGGTCGTGATCTCCGAAGTGCTGCGCACGTATGGCGACAGCCGCATCGACCACATGCTGGCGCCGGCGGTGAAGGGCGCCAGCTAGGACGCGATTCAGAGCCTTTGGGTGCCGAGCGCCTTGGCCAGCGTGGCGGGCAGGGGCAGCGGCTCGGCATGCCACTGCGCGGCGAGCAGCTCGGCACACAGGGCCGCGAAGCTCAGGCCGCGCGAGCCCAGCGCCGTGCACGCCCAGAGGCCGGCGTCGACCGGGCCTGCGAGCGGGCGCCGGTCGCCCGAGGCGCATCGGACGCCGACCCATGCGTGACTCTCGGCGTCGGCCAACGCCTGGGCGGCAGACGGGTGCAGGCGTGCGAGGCGCTCTCGGTTCGCGGCGCTGTCTGCCGCGGTGGGTTCGAGGCTGGTGCTGTCACGGTCGAAGGTCGCACCGGCCAGCCACATCGGGGCTTCGTCGCGCTCGCCGGGGACGTGGGCGACCAGATGGCCGTCGCCGTTGATCGGCGTGTGGGGCAGCGGCGTGCTGTCGTCGGGCATCGGGCCGAAGGCGACCTGTCCGCGCACCGGCTGCAATGGCAGGGCGGGTGCGAAGCGGCCCGATTCGAAGCCGGCGCAGATGACCACGCGGTCCGCTTCGGCCAGCAACCCGCCCGAAGCATCGAACAGCCGCCAGCCGTCCGGATGCCGCTCCAGCCGTTCCACCCGGCAGCCGCCGCGGAACTCGACGCCGGGCTGGCGCAGCCAGGCTGCGATCAGCCGCCAAGGCTTCACCCAGGCCGCGCGCGCGTGCCAGATCGCGGGCGTGTCGGTGGTCAGGCCGGCTGCGGCCAGACGATCGGCATCGGCGGGCCAGGATTCGTTCGGCCCATGGCTGCTCCAGCCGGCGGGCACGCGCACATCGCCATCGGGCCGGCGTTCCAGCACGCCGGTGGCGCACCAGTCGCGGCCTTCCTCGAGCAGGCGCTCGAGTTCGATCCACGTCGCGCGGATGCCTGCCCGCGTGAGCCGCGAGAGCAGCGCGTCGTCGGGCGACACATGCGGTGCCAGCATGCCGACAGGCAACGACGACGCACCGGACGCGGGCCAGTCGGCCGCATCGAGCACCGTCACCTGCCAGCCGCGACGCGCAAGGCTGGCAGCCACGGCGGCGCCTGCCAGGCCCGCGCCGACGACGGCGCAGCGGCCCGGCGCATCGACGCGCTCGGGCACGGGCTCGCGGCGGCGCACGGTCCAGGCGGGGGCGAAGGTGCCGCACAGGCAGTCGCGCTTGGGCGGCAGGCCAGGGCGCTTCTCGATGACGAAGCCCTGCTGCGCCAGCGCGTCGCGAATCGCCCGCGCGATGGTCCAGGTGGCGATGCGCGTGCCCTGGCGGGCGAAGCGCGACACCGCCTTGAGCGTGTCCGGCGACCACATTTCAGGGTTCTGCCGGGGACTGAAGCCGTCTAGAAAGATGCTGTCGGCCTCGAAGCGCTGGGCACGCAGCATCGGCTGCACGTCGCCTACGCACAGCGTGAGCAGCACGCGGCCATCGTCGAAGGCCAGCCGATGGAAGCCGGGCAGCAGGCCGTTCCACTGCGCAGCCAGTTCGGCGGCCAGCGGAGCCAGCTCAGGATAGGCGCCCGCCGCGCGCAGCAGATCGGCGGCCGAGACCGGATGGGCCTCCACCGAAACGAAGTGCAGCAGCCGCGGGCGTGCCGGGTCGGCGCGCCACGCCTGCCAGGTCGTCAGGAAATTGAGGCCCAGGCCGAAGCCGGTTTCGAGAATCCGCCACTGGGGCTGTCCGCCCCAGGCCTGCGGCAGGCCACAGCCGCCGAGGAAGACGTGGCGCGACTGAGCCAGTGCGCCGGTTTCTGTGTGATAGATGTCGTCGAAGCGCTCGCTGCGGGGAACGCCGTCTGCGCGCCAGGTAACAGGCTCACCCCCAGGCTTCGCGCACTTCGTGTCGCTTCGCCCACCCCCTTCGAGGGGGCAACACCTGCAGCCCGGCGAAGCCGGTTCTGCGGTGTTTCCCGAGGAAGAGGTGGGCGGCAATCGCGGGGTGACTGTCAGGGGGCCGTGGGGGGGACGTAGCCTTGCGCCACGTCGGCGCCTTCGCCGAAGAAGTGCTTTTCCATCTGCCGAGCCAGGTACTGGCGGGCGCGCAGATCGGCCAGGTTCAGCCGGTTCTCGTTGACCAGCATGGTCTGCTGCTTGAGCCAGGCGGCCCAGGCTTCCTTGCTGACGCTTTCCCAGATCCGCTTGCCCAGTTCGCCGGGGTAGGGCGGGAAGTCGAGACCTTCGGCCTCTTTGCCGAGCTTGATGCACTGAACCATGCGTGCCATTTCTGTTGCCTTCTGAACGGGAAAAAGTGGGGATACGGGAAAAACCGGGGGGAGCCGGCGGCGGGCTGCTTAGTTGATTTGGCTATTTAGAACTGAAAACTTGGTCGTTCCAGTTTCTATATGTCGTATTGAGAATACGCAGCTTCATCGATATGCCTTTTAAGAGCAAGACACCATGAGCCTTCGCCGCGACTTTATCAAGCTTTCCCTGGGTGCCGGCGTGGCCGGTGCCATGGCCCTGTCGGCATTGCCGGCGCTCGCCCAAGGCGCGGCGGCTGCCAAGGGCCCCGTGACGCTGCTGAACGTGTCGTACGACCCGACCCGCGAGCTCTACGTGGACTACAACCAGGCCTTCGCCAAGTACTGGAAGGCCAAGACCGGCCAGGACGTGACGGTCAAGCAGTCGCATGGCGGCTCGGGCAAGCAGGCCCGCTCCATCATCGACGGCATCGACGCCGACGTGGCCACGCTGGCGCTGGGCGGCGACATCGACGCGCTGGTCTCGCACGGCGGCCTGGTCAAGGCCGACTGGCAGAAGCGCCTGCCGCACAACTCCGCTCCCTACACCTCGACCATCGTGTTCCTGGTGAAGAAGGGCAACCCCAAGGGCCTGAAGGACTGGGACGACCTGGTCAAGCCCGGCGTGCAGGTGATCACCCCCAACCCCAAGACCTCGGGCGGCGCCCGCTGGAACTACCTGGCCGCCTGGGAATTCGCCAAGCGCAAGTACGGCGGCGACGCGAAGGCCAAGGAATACATCGGCAACCTGTTCAAGAACGTGCCCGTGCTCGACACCGGCGCGCGCGGCGCGACCATCACCTTCGTGCAGCGCGGCGTGGGCGACGTGCTGCTGGCCTGGGAGAACGAAGCCTTCCTGGCGCTGAAGGAATTCGGCCCCGAGAAGTTCGAGATCGTGGTGCCGTCGATCTCCATCCTGGCCGAGCCCAGCGTGTCGGTGGTCGACAAGGTCGTTGACAAGAAGGGCACGCGCGAGGTGGCCGAGGAGTACCTGAAGTACCTGTACTCCGACGAAGGCCAGGACATCGCAGGGCGCAACTTCTACCGCCCGACCTCCGAGAAGGCCAAGGCCAAGTACGACAAGCAGTTCCCCAAGCTCACGCTGGTGACCATCGACCAGGCCTTCGGCGGCTGGGCGAAGGCCGACAAGGAGCACTTCGCCGACGGCGGCTCCTTCGACCAGATCTACACCACAAAACAGAAGTAACTGGCTCGCCCGCAGGCTGCGCGCACCGCGCGTCGCTTCGCCAACCCCTACCGGGGGTGGGCAGGCCGCTTCGGGCGGCCGTGCGCGGCGGCCCCCACGAATTCGCGCTTGTTTTCATCGAACTAAGGTTTTCCGTGTCCGTTCTCCTGATTGCCGGCAGCCCCACGGCCCCATCCCGCTCAACCGCCTTGCTCGACGCGGTGGGTGAGCGGCTGGCCCAGCGTCACGCGCGGATCGAGCGGCTCGCCGTTCGCGAACTGCCGGCGCAGGCGCTGCTCCTGGCCGAGTGGAACCACCCGGCCATCGAACGGGCGATCGCCCAGGTGGCGGCCGCCCGCGTGATCGTGGTGGCCACGCCGGTCTACAAGGCGGCCTACAGCGGCCTGCTCAAGGTCTTCCTCGATCTGCTCTCGCAGAACGCGCTGAAGGGCAAGACGGTGCTGCCGCTGGCCACCGGCGGCAGCCCGCACCACATGCTCGCGCTCGACTACGCGCTGCGGCCCGTGCTGCAGTCGCTGTCGGCGCGCCACATCCTGCCGGGCGTGTACGCCAGCGAATCGCAGATCGCGCTGACGCCCGAGAACGCCTACCAGGTGCACAACGACCTGGCCGAGCGACTCAACGAGGCCGTCGAGGTGCTTGCCACCGAAGGTCTCAAGCTCCCTGCCACGCACGGCTTCGAGCCGGTGCCGTTTTCCCGCGTGCGATGTAGCGTTTAGCGGGGCTCGCCCCCAGGCTGCGCGGCACTTCGTGCCGCTTCGCCAACCCCCTACCGGGGGCAACACCTGCGGCCCGGCAAAGCCGGTTCCGCGGTGTTCCACGAAAAGGCTTCCGGCACATCGCGTGTCGTGGGCCAGCCTTTGCCCGACGTTTTGCACCAAGGAATCCACGCATGAACCCCGTCGCAACCGAAGACTCCGTGCTCGACGTGCAGCCCCGCTCCTTCTGGCGCGGGCTGCGCGATCTACTGATCAGCGCCATCGTGGTCAGCGCCATCGCGCTGATCGTCAGCTTCATCTCCGCCGCCTCGGCGCATGCCCAAGGCAAGGGCGAGCTGCGCATCGGCTACCAGAAGTCGGCCAGCCTGTTCGTGCTGCAGAAGGCGCAGGGCACGCTCGAGAAGAAGCTCGCGCCGCTGGGCTTCGGCGTGAAGTGGGTCGAGTTCCCGGCCGGCCCGCAGCTGCTCGAAGGCCTGAATGTGGGCGCGGTCGACGTGGGCTACGTCGGCGAGGCGCCGCCCATCTTCGCGCAGGCCGCGGGCGCCAAGTTCGTCTACTTCGGCTACGACCCGGCCGCGCCGCGCGCCGAGGCCATCCTGGTCACGAAGGATTCGCCCATCAAGTCGGTCGCCGACCTGAAGGGCAGGAAGGTTGCGCTCAACAAGGGCAGCAACGTGCACTACCTGCTCGTGAAGCAGCTCGAGAAGAACGGCCTGAAGCTCTCCGACATCCAGCCCGTCTACCTCGCGCCCGCCGACGGCCGCGCCGCCTTCGAGAGCAGGAACGTCGATGCCTGGGTGATCTGGGACCCGTTCCAGGCCGCCGCCGAGAAAGCCACCGGCGCGCGCGTGCTGGCCGACGGCACACCCGAGGTGGTCAACAACTACCAGTACTACCTGGGCGAGCGCGGCTTCGTGAAGAACAACCCGAAGGTCATCGACGCGCTGTTCGCCGACTCGGTGGAGCAGGGCATCTGGCTCAAGAAGAACCTGCGCCAGGCGGCCGAGCTGATCGCTCCGCTGCAGGGCCTGCCGGTCGACGTGGTCGAGCTCGCGCTGCGCCGCTACGAGTTCAACGTGAAGCCGATCACGCCGGCCGTCGCGGCCGACCAGCAAAGGATCGCCGACACCTTCTTCGCGCTGAAGCTCATTCCCAAGCCCATCAAGGTCAGCGAAGCCGTGGTCACGGCGCAGCCCTGAGGCCTTCGACGCATCGATCGTTCCCGCACAACCATGACACGCACCTCCATTCCCCGCCGACGCCTGATCCAGGGCGCGGCCGCGGCCATCGCGCTGCCTTCCTCCTTCGCCGCGCTGGCGCAACAGTCGCCCGCGCGCCAGTTCCGCATCGGAAACCAGAAGGGCTATCTCACACTGCTCAAGGGCCGCGGCACGCTCGAAAAACGCCTCGCGCCCCTGGGCGTGAGCGTGAAGTGGACCGAGTTCACCGCCGGCCCCGTGCAGCTCGAGGCGCTGAACGTCGGCTCCATCGACTTCGGCGACGTGGGCGAGGCTCCGCCCATCTTCGCGCAGGCTGCCGGCGCACCGCTGGCCTACGTGGGTGCGACCGTGCCGCGTCCGCAGTCGGAGGCGGTGCTGGTCCCCAAGGGCTCCACGATCAAGACCGTGGCCGATCTCAAGGGCAGGAAGATCGCGCTCAACAAGGGCTCGAACGTCCACTACTTCATCGTCAAGCTGTTCGAGAAGCACGGCCTCGCGTTCGCCGACCTGAACATGGTCTACCTGCCGCCCGCCGATGCGCGCGCCGCCTTCGAGAAGGGCTCGGTCGACGCGTGGGTGATCTGGGACCCGTTCCTGGCCGCGGCCGAGAAGTCTCTCGACGCGCGCGTGCTGGCCGACGCCACCGGCGTGGTCGGCAACCGCGCCTACTACTTCTCCTCGCTGGACTACGTGGCGAAGAACGCCGACGTGCTGGCCATCGCGATCGAGGAGCTCAACAAGGTCGACGTCTGGGGTACCGCAAACAAGGGCGAACTGGCCGGCGAGCTGGCCACGCTCTGGGGCCTTCCGAAGCCGGTGGCCGAACTGTCGGTGAACCGCTCGGCCTACGGCACCGCGCCGATCACCAAGGCCATCCTGGGCGAGCAGCAGAAGATCGCCGACACCTTCTTCGAACTGAAGCTGATCCCGAAAAAGATCAACGTGCTCGAAGCGGCGGGCGCGGGAGTCGCATGATGCAGATCTTCTGGTTCCTCCCCACGCACGGCGACAGCCGCTATCTCGGCACCAGCGAGGGCGCCCGCCCCATCGACCTGGCCTACCTGCAGCAGATTGCCGGCGCGGCCGACAACCTCGGCTACGAGGGCGTGCTGATCCCGACGGGCCGCTCCTGCGAAGACCCGTGGGTCATCGCCTCCAGCCTGATCGGCGCGACCAGGAAGCTCAAGTTCCTGGTGGCGGTGCGCCCCGGGCTGCACCAGCCCAGCCTCGCGGCGCGCATGGCCGCGACCTTCGACCGGCTCTCGGGCGGGCGGCTGCTGGTGAACCTGGTGACGGGCGGCGACCAGGCGGAGCTCGAAGGCGACGGCGTGTATCTGGACCATGCCTCGCGCTACGAGCAGTCGGCCGAGTTCATCCGCATCTGGCGCGAGATCATCGCGCGCAGCCATGACGGGCAGTCTTTCGACTACGACGGCAAGCACCTGAGCGTGAAGGGCGCGAAGCTGCTCTACCCGCCGGTGCAGAAGCCGTATCCGCCGGTGTGGTTCGGCGGCTCTTCGGCACCTGCGCATGAGCTGGCGGCGGAGCAGGTCGACGCCTACCTCACCTGGGGCGAGCCGCCCGCCGAGGTGGCGAAGAAGATCGCCGACGTCCGGGCGCGCGCCGAGCGCAACGGGCGGAAGGTCGAGTTCGGCATCCGGCTGCACGTGATCGTGCGCGAGACGGAAGATGCCGCCTGGAAGGCCGCCGAGGAACTCATCAGCCGCGTGGACGACGAGACCGTGATCCGCGCCCAGACCGCCTTCGCGCGCATGGATTCCGAAGGGCAGCGCCGCATGGCCGCGCTGCATGCGGGCGGTGCCAAGCGCACCCGCGCCGATCTGGAAATCGCGCCGAACCTGTGGGCCGGCGTGGGCCTGGTGCGTGGCGGTGCCGGCACTGCGCTGGTGGGCGACCCGAAGACGGTCGCTGCGCGCATCGAGGAATACGCGGCCCTGGGCCTCGACAAGTTCATCCTGTCGGGCTACCCGCATCTCGAAGAGGCCTACCGCTTCGCCGAGCTGGTGTTCCCGCTGCTGTCGCGCAAGGCGAAGACGCAGCTGGCCGGCGGCTCGCTGAGCGGGCCCTTCGGCGAGGTCGTCGCCAATCTGGACGCGCCGTCGCGCCTTGTCTCGCAAAGTTGAAGGATCGCCATGACTGAACAGGTTCAGGAACTGCCGGCGGTCGTGCCGGCCGAGGAGGCGGGCGGCAGCGCGTTCAAGTCCTTCGCGGTCAACGTCGCGAAGCGGCTGGTGCCGTGGCTGGTGCCGGTGGGGCTCATCGTCTTCTGGCAGATCGCCTCGTCGCTGGGCTGGCTCAGCACGCGCGTGCTGCCGGCGCCCATCGACGTGGTGAAGGCTGCGTGGAACCTCACGGTGTCCGGCGAGCTGTGGACGCACGTGAAGGTCAGCGCGGGCCGCGCTCTGCTGGGGTTGGCCATCGGCGGCGGTGCAGGGCTGGCTCTGGGCCTGCTCACCGGGTCGGTGAAGTTCTTCGAGACGCTGCTCGACTCCACCATCCAGATGGTGCGCAACATCCCGGCGCTGGCGCTGATCCCGTTGGTGATCCTGTGGTTCGGCATCGACGAGTCGGCCAAGCTGTTCCTGATCTCGGTGTCGGTGTTCTTCCCGATCTACCTGAACACTTTCCACGGCATCCGCAACGTCGATCCGCAGCTCATCGAGATGGGCCGCACCTACGGGCTCTCGCGCTGGCAGCTCTACCGCGAGGTGATCCTGCCGGGCGCGCTGTCGTCGATCCTGGTGGGGCTGCGTTTCTCGCTGGGGCTGATGTGGGTGATCCTGATCGTGGCCGAGACCATCTCGGCGCAGGCCGGCATCGGCTACCTCACGATGAACGCCCGCGAGTTCCTGCAGACCGACATCGTGCTGGTGGGCATCCTGCTGTACGCACTGCTGGGCAAGCTGGCCGACCTGTTCGCGCGCGGCCTGGAGCAATGGTGGCTGCGCTGGCACCCCGGCTACCAGAAGAAGGCGAAGTGAGGGCAGGGACATGACACGGCATCCATCGATCTCCCGCCGCACGGCCATCGCCACGCTCGCCGCACTCGGCTCGGGCGCAGTGTTCGCCCAGGGTGTGGCCAGCCGGCCCGCCACGGTGCGCCTGGGCTACCAGAAGTCGTCGACGCTCATCGCTGTGCTGAAGGCGCAGGGTGTGCTCGAGAAGCAGCTCGCACCGCTGAACGTCACGCTCAGCTGGCACGAGTTCACCAGCGGCCTGCCGCTGCTGGAGGCGCTGAACCTCGACAACCTCGACATCAGCGCCGACGTGGCCGACACCGTGCCCGTGTTCGCCCAGGCGGCCGGCGCCGACCTGACCTTCCTCGCGCAGGAGGCGCCGTCGCCCTCGGCGCAGGCCATTGTCGTGCGCGAGGATTCGCCAATCAGGACCGTGGCCGACCTGAAAGGAAAGAAGGTCGGCTTCGCGAAGGCGGCCGGCGCGCACTACCTGCTGATCGCCGCGCTCGACAAGGCCGGCCTCTCGTTCAGGGACATCGAGCCTGCCTACCTCACGCCCGCCGACGGCCGTGCAGCCTTCGAGAAGGGCGCGATCGACGCCTGGGTGGTGTGGGACCCGTTCCTCGCCGCTGCCCAGCGCCAGTCGAAGGTGCGCGTGCTGGCCGACGGCGCGGGCATCGCCTCGTACCAGCGTTACTACCTCGCGAGCAGCAAGTTCGCGAAGGCGCGGCCGGACGTGCTGCGCGTGGTCTACGCCGAGCTCGAGAAGACCGGCAAGTGGGTCAAGCAGAACCCGAAGGAGGCGGCCGCGCTGCTGTCTCCCGTGTGGGGCCTGGACGCCGCGACCATCGAGCAGGCCAACGCCCGTCGCAGCTACGCGGTGCGGCCGGTGGTGCCCGAGGGGCTGGGCGAGCAGCAGCGCATCGCCGATGCCTTCCTTGCCGAGAAGCTGCTTCCCAGAAAGATCGATGCGCTCAACGTGGCGCTGTTCAAGCCAGGAGCCTGAAGACATCATGAGTGCCGTCCTGAAAGACATCCAGACCCGGCCCCAGCCGCAAGCCATCGCCGGCGGCGTGCGCCTGGAGGCGCGCAACCTGCACAAGCGCTACGGCGCGCGCGAGGTGCTGCGCAACACCCGCCTGACCATCGAGCCGGGCCAGTTCATCGCCATCGTCGGGCGCAGCGGCTGCGGCAAGAGCACGCTGCTGCGGCTCATCGCGGGCCTGGAGGAGCCGAGCTCCGGCGGGCTCTACACCGACGGCAAGGCCGTGAACGGCCTGCACGACGACACGCGGATCATGTTCCAGGAGGCGCGCCTCCTGCCGTGGCGGCGCGTGCTCGACAACGTGACGCTGGGCCTGCCCAACGACGCCAAGGCGCGCGGCAAGGAAGTGCTGGCGCAGGTCGGCCTGGCCGATCGCGAGAACGAATGGCCGGCTCGCCTGTCGGGCGGACAGCGCCAGCGCGTGGCCCTGGCGCGCGCGCTGGTGCACCACCCGCGCCTGCTGTTGCTCGACGAGCCGCTGGGCGCGCTCGATGCGCTCACGCGCATTGAGATGCATCGCCTGATCGAGAACCTCTGGCAGCGCCACCGCTTCACCGCACTGCTGGTGACGCACGACGTGCAGGAAGCCGTCGCGCTGGCCGACCGGGTGATCCTGATCGAGGACGGCCGCATCGCGCTCGACGAGAACATCGCGCTGGCCCGTCCGCGCTCGCAGGGCGACCCGGCATTCGCCGCGATCGAAAAACGAATCCTCGACAGGGTGCTGCAGAAGTCCGAAGAGACCGAAGCCGAGAGCACCGACGCCAGCTGGCTCGCAACTCCCGCGCACGCGTTGCGCTGGGCGATCTGACGAGCCTCTTCATCCATCAGCCCATTTGAAAGGCAGTCGCATGTCGCAGAACTGGAAATTCGAAACCCTGTCGGTCCACGCCGGCTATTCGCCCGACCCGACCACCCGCGCCGTGGCACCGCCCATCTACCAGACGGTGGCCTACGCCTTCGACAGCGCCCAGCACGGTGCCGACCTGTTTGACCTGAAGGTGCCGGGCAACATCTACACCCGCATCAACAACCCGACGCAGGACGTGCTGGAGCAGCGTGTGGCGGCGCTCGAAGGCGGCATCGCCGCGCTCGCGCTGGCCTCGGGGCAGGCGGCGGTGACCTACGCGATCCAGACCATTGCCGAGGCCGGCGACAACATCATCAGCAGCACAGCGCTCTACGGCGGCACCTACAACCTGTTCGCCCACACGCTGCCGCAGTTCGGCATCACCACGCGCTTCGCGGACCATCGCGACCCGTCCAGCTTCGAAAAGCTGTTCGACGAGCGGACCAAGGCGGTGTTCGTCGAGTCGCTGGGCAACCCCGCGGGCAACGTGACCGACATTGCGGCCATCGCCGAGATCGCGCACCGCAACGGCGTGCCGCTGATCGTCGACAACACGGTGCCTTCGCCGTACCTGAGCCGGCCCATCGAGCACGGCGCCGACATCGTGGTGCACTCGCTCACCAAGTACCTGGGCGGCCACGGCACCAGCATCGGCGGCGCGATCGTCGACTCGGGCAAGTTCCCGTGGGCCGAGCACAAGCAGCGCTTCAAGCGCCTGAACGAGCCCGACGTGAGCTACCACGGCGTGGTCTACACCGAGGCGCTGGGCCCGGCCGCCTACATCGGCCGCGCACGCGTGGTGCCGCTGCGCAACACGGGTGCGGCCATCTCGCCGTTCAATGCCTTCCAGATCCTGCAGGGCATCGAGACGCTCGCGCTGCGCGTCGACCGCATCAGCGACAACGCACTGCGCGTTGCGCAGCACCTGAAGACGCACAAGGCGGTGAAGTGGGTCAACTACGCAGCACTCGAAGACCACCCCGACCACGCGCTCGCGAAGAAATACCTGGGCGGCAAGGCCAGCGGCGTGCTGACCTTCGGCATCGGCTCGGGTCGCGAGGGCGGCGCCAGGTTCCTGGATGCGCTGAAGCTCTTCACGCGCCTCGTGAACATCGGCGACGTGCGCTCGCTGGCAACGCATCCGGCATCGACCACGCACAGGCAGCTTTCGCCCGAGGAGCTGGCCCGCGCCGGCGTGACCGAGGACACGGTGCGCCTTTCGGTCGGCATCGAGCACATCGACGACCTGCTGGCCGACCTCGACCAGGCGCTGGCGGCGGCATCGAACTGAATCAAAGCCTTCTCTTGAAGCCATGACCACACTGCAATCAATCCCCGAAGCCGCGCTGGACCAGCTGTTCCGCAAGGCCCGCACCGTGCACGCGTTCAAGCCCGTGCCCGTGACCGACGAAATCATCCACAAGCTCTACGACCTGCTCAAGTGGGGCCCGACCGCCTTCAACGCCCAGCCGGCGCGCTACGTGTTCGTGCGCAGCGAGGAGGCCAAGGCGAAACTGAAGCCGGCCGTGTCGGCGGGCAACACCGCGCAGACGCTGGCCGCAGGCGTCACGGTGATCGTGGCGCAGGACACGCGCTTCTACGAGCACCTGCCCAGCCAGTTTCCGGCCTATGACGCCAAGCCGCTCTTCGAGAAGAGCGCCGAGGCTGCGCAGGCCACGGCGTTCCGCAACAGCAGCCTGCAGGGCGCCTACCTGATCCTGGCCGCACGTGCGCTCGGGCTCGACGCGGGCCCCCAGTCGGGCTTCAACGCCGACCTGGTCGACAAGGCCTTCTTCCCGGACGGCCGCTACCGCGCGAACTTCCTCGTCAACCTGGGCGTGGCCGACCACGCAGGCACCTTCGAGCGCGGCCCCCGGCTTGCGTTCGACGACGTGGCCGAGATCGTCTGAGCGCCGTTCGCCGTGCTTTTCCTCAACGAATTCCCCAATCAACCTGAAAGAGAACCCATCATGTCCATCCAAGCCATCAACGTCCGCAACCAGTTCAAGGGCAAGGTCCGCGAGATCATCCGCGGCGACGTCGTCTCCGAAGTCGACGTCGAAACCGCCTGGGGCATCGTCACCTCGGTCATCACCACGCGTTCGGTCGACGAGCTGCAGCTGAAGGTGGGCTCCGACGTGGTCGCTCTCGTGAAGTCGACCGAGGTCTCGATCGCGAAGCTCTGACCGACGCTCGGGCATCCGCGACGACCCGGCGCTGTAATAGCGCCGGGTTTTTTCTTTTCTGGCGCCGGTGTTTTCAGCGGTTTACAGGGCGCGAATTCATCGACTGTGCTGAATTTTGGAAATCATCCAAATCTTTTAAAGACCTGAATCTCCTTTGAAGTCGTCGCCATAGCATGCGCCGCGAAGTCGTGTTCCGCAAATCGATGCGGCTCACGAATTCGTGAATACATTCAATCAAACACTTCAGGGAGGAACCGCATGCTCGTTGAAATTGACGAACATGGAATGATCAGCCACGCGCGGGTGAGACATGCCCGCAGTCTGCAGATCGAGCGAGGGAAGAGGGCTGGAGCGATTACCGGCATCGTGGTGCACCAGACGGACGCCGATACTTCGGCGTCTTCACTGAACAGCTACAAGCGGCCGAAGGCAAACGGGGCGCACTTTCTCATCGACAAGGACGGGACGATCTACCAGACGGCTGCGATTTATCAGAGGACGAATCACGTGGGGCCGTTGCAGGCAAGATGTCTGGTCATACCGACGTGCACGCTAAGTGACTTTCCAGAAAGGGTTGGGGCAACGGCAATGCATAGGATCGAGATGCGCAAGGCGCCAGCGAACCGCTATCCGAGCAACATGGAAGCCATAGGTATCGAAATGGTGGGGCGGGCGAGATTGCCGGAGGGGTTCAAGCCCGATTCCAGGCAGAAGAGAATGTCGTTGGAGCGGCTGCGGGGAGACGCTGGGGTCTTTCCAACTCCGACAGCTGCTCAGAACCAAGCGCTTTCATGGCTTGTTCACGTACTCCAGGGGTCGATGCACCTCGCAGCGAGCGAAGTGTTTCGTCACCCGGATGTCAGCAGAAAGAACATTACCGAGGCGCAAGGCGCGAACTGGACACTCCCCATACCCACACCATGACAAGAATCGGCATGCTTCTGGCGGCGTTGGTTGCGACTGCAGCAGGCGCCTTGACTCACGCGGCTGACAAGCGATACCCGCTTGATTCAGTAAAGAAGATCGAGGTCGTAGAGCCCTCCAATGGGTCTGTGTGGGAGAACAAGGATTTCCTGGATTGCTCCGATGTTGTCCTGACCGAAGATGATGTGCGATATGCGCTGCGGCACATACGCAGGGTCACGGAGAAGGCGTTTTTCAGCGAGAAGACGGAGAGGACTGGGTGTTCAGGCGGTGCTTCCGTCACATTCAGCAATGGAAAGATCATCGTTATCGGGGTCGAGCCCACGGGGAGGATCAACATCTTTGAAGCGGACGCGAAACTCGAGCCTACCGGTGCTCCTGAAAGCTACTACGAGTGCGGTCCATGCCGGACGCGCAAGATGATCCTTCTGCAGGACGCGTTCGATCGCGCCGATGAGCGCAGGCTGAAGAAACTGGTGGCGCAGGGACGAGTCTCTTCTGCCGAAGCGGAACTCCTGCTGCAGAAGGCGCGCTCAGCGCGCAAGGTGCCTTGATGCGCAAAGTCAACTGTCTCAGGGCCGGTGCCTTGATCGTGACGGCTGGAATATCTTCAACGCAGGCTGCTGATCCGCGTTACCCCATCGCCTACGTGCAGGCGGTGAAGATCACACTTCCTTCGCACCGAAGTGCATGGGAGAACAAAGATTTTCTGGACTGCAACGACGTCTTGCTGACAGAGGAGGATGTCCGCTATGCCTTGCGCCGTATGCGGAGAGTCTTGTGGAGGGGGTACGACCCCGAGAAAGTGGATACCACCGGATGTGAGGGGGAGGCGTTCGTTACGTTCAAGAACGGGCGGATACTTGCCATGGGTATTGAACCCACGGGACGAATCGCCACGGCGGAGTACGACGCCAAGATGAAGGTCGTTTCGGGTTCATCGAGCTTCTACGAATGCCGTCCTTGCCGAGACCGCAAGATGGCCCTTCTGAAAGACGCGCTGAACCGCGCGGATGAGCGAAGGCTAAAGAAGCTGGTCGCAGAAGGCCGACTCTCCGCCAGCGAGGCGGAGTTTCGGCTGAAGAGAGTGCGAGACGAGCGCGACAAGCCCTGACAGGCCAACCTGACCCGAGAACGCGCTACGGCGGGTTTTCTTTTGTCAGTTCTCCATGGGGGCGCTTAGTCGGCCCACGCATTTGAAACTGCAAACACCTTCCTTCCACCCCCGCCAGGCGCCTCGCAGAATCTTCCGGATCCCCCGAAAAAGGACCTCCGATGAGCGCCATTCTTTCTTCCGCAACTCCCGCGCAAGCCGCGCATCCGCACGAACTCGACATCGTCCGACAGGCCGGCCACATCGGCGCCGAGGTGCGCGGCGTGCGTCTCTCGGGCGCGCTGCAGCCCGAGGTGTTCGGTGCCATCAAGGCAGCGCTGCTGAAGCACAAGGTGCTCTTCTTCCGTGGCCAGCAGCATCTCGACGATGCCCAGCAGGAGGCCTTCGGTCGTCTGTGGGGCGAGCTGGTGCCGCACCCGACCGTGCCTTCCAAGGACGGCACCCAGTTGCTGGAGCTCGATTCCCGCCACGGCGGCCGCGCCAATTCGTGGCATACCGATGTGACCTTCGAGGTCGCCTATCCGCAGGTGTCGATCCTGCGGGCGGTGGTGATCCCGGCCTATGGCGGCGATACGGTCTGGGCCAACACGGTGGCGGCCTACGAGAGCCTGCCCGACGACCTGAAGGCCCTGGCTGATCGGCTGCGCGCCATTCACGGCAACGACTACGACTACGCCGCCGCGCGCGCGCCGGCCGATCTGGACGAGGAGGGCACGAAGCGATATCGCGATGTGTTCACCCGCCGCCTGCTCGAAGCCGAGCATCCCGTGGTGCGCGTGCACCCCGAGACCGGCGAACTCAGCCTCGTGCTTGGCCATTTCGTGAAGCGGCTGGCCGGGCACTCCACGCATGATTCCGCCCACCTGCTGAGCGTGCTCCAGAGCCACGTGCACCGCCTGGAGAACACGGTGCGCTGGCGCTGGGCCCAGGGCGACGTCGCCATCTGGGACAACCGGGCGACGCAGCACTACGCGATCAACGACTACGGCGACCAGCACCGCGTGGTGCGTCGCGTGACGATCGCGGGCGATGTGCCGTATGGCGTGGACGGCAGGAAGAGCGTGGACCTGACGGCGCCGGCCGTGCGTGCGGCCGAAGCTGCACGGGCTGCAGCCTGATCGCTCCTGAGCCGATCCTGACTTGACCCCGAATTGAACCTTTACAACGGCTGGTTGTTAGAAATCGACTTTTCAGTTGTTTGAGCTTCGGCGCCCGGCTCCTAAAGTGGTGGTTATCGCCACCAAGGCGTATCCAACGCACAACAGGAGCCTCACAGCATGTCAGTGGAAGTTGAAGAAGAAGTCATCGCCTTGCCCGAAGCACTCGAACAGGCGCGCGCCTCGGCCGCCGAGAGCAATCTGCCTTATGCCGGTGGCGTCAGGCCGCCGGTGGCCTGGGACCTGGTGCAGAAGGGCCAGGCCGTGCTGGTCGACGTGCGTTCCGGCGAAGAGCGCAAGTTCGTCGGCCACGTGCCCGGCAGCCAGCATGTGGCCTGGGCGACCGGCACGGCGCTCACGCGCAATCCGCGCTTCGTGCGCGAACTCGAGGCCAAGGTGGCGAAGGACGGCGGCAAGGACGCCGTCGTGCTGCTGCTGTGCCGCAGCGGCAAGCGTTCCGCGCTGGCGGCAGAGGCAGCAGCGAAGGCCGGCTTCACGAACGTCTTCAACGTGCTCGAAGGCTTCGAGGGCGAGATCGATGCGCAGCAGCATCGCGGCGGCTCCGACGGCTGGCGCTTCCACAGGCTGCCCTGGGTGCAGGACTGATCCTGCGGCCCGCAAGACACTTTTCCGGGAGGAACCACAGATGGCCCATTTCGAGGTGAGCGACATCGTTCGCGCACTGCATGGCGTGCGCAACGAATGGCGCGATTCGCAGCGGCGCTCGCGCGAGCCGGGGGCGCGCGAGTTTCCCTCGCGCGACGCGCTCGCGCAGATCGTCGAGTCGCTCAAGGGCGCGCTCTTTCCGATGCGGCTCGGGCCGCCGGACCTGCGCCACGAGAGCGAGGACTTCTATGTCGGCCACACGCTCGATTCGGCCCTGCAGGCGCTGCTGGTGCAGGCGCGGCTGGAGCTGAACTTCAACGCGCGCCACGAGCCGCGTCCTGCCAACGAGATCGACGATATCGCCACCGAGGCCGTGCGCCGCTTCGCGAATGCGCTGCCGGGCCTGCGCAGCCTGCTCGACAGCGACGTGCTCGCCGCCTACCAGGGGGACCCGGCCGCGCGGAGCGTCGACGAGGTGCTGCTGTGCTATCCGGGCGTGCTCGCGATGATCCACCACCGCCTCGCGCACGAGCTCTACGGGCTCGGGCTGCCGCTGCTGGCGCGCATCGTGGCCGAGCAGGCGCATGCGCAGACCGGCATCGACATCCACCCGGGCGCGAAGATCGACGCGGGCTTCTTCATCGACCACGGCACGGGCGTCGTGATCGGCGAGACGGCCGTCATCGGCAAGCGGGTGCGGCTCTACCAGGCCGTCACGCTGGGCGCCAAGCGCTTCCCGACCGACACCGACGGCAACCTGCAGAAGGGCCTTCCGCGGCACCCTGTGGTGGAGGACGACGTGGTCATCTACGCCGGCGCGACCATCCTCGGGCGCGTCACGCTCGGCAAGGGCGCCGTCATCGGCGGCAACGTGTGGATCACCGACGACGTGCCGCCGGGCGCGAGCGTAACGCAGGCCAGCCTGCAGAACGCGCCGAAGGCAGGTGGCGTATGAAGGCGTTCGTCGAAGACTTCGGCGTGACCATCCGCCAGCTGCGCGAGGACAAGGGCTGGTCGCAGGAGCAGCTGGCCGAGCGCTCCGATCTCAACCGCTCCTACGTAGGCGAGGTCGAGCGCGGCCGCGTCATCCCGTCGATCGTCACCGCGCAGAAGCTGGCCACGGCGCTGGGCATCAACATGGTCGGCCTGCTCATGCGCTGCGAGCAGCTCGAACAATCGCGCCTCGCGCGAAGAATCAACTTGGCGGCTATAGCCTGTTGAGGGAAAACCCGCGGCCGCCCGACACTGGCGGCCACTTTCTTCTCAACTCACGGAGCCCTGATTCATGAGCGCAACAGTTGGTGGTACCACCGCCCTTGGCGACATCGCCGCAAGACAGCTGGCCAATGCCACCAAGACAGTCCCCCAACTCGAGACCATCAGCCCGCGCTGGCTGACGCACCTGCTGCAGTGGGTGCCGGTGGAAGCGGGCATCTACCGCGTCAACAAGGTCAAGAACCCGGAAGCGATCAAGGTCACCTGCACCTCGCGCGAAGAAGAGAACCAGCTGCCGCGCACCTTCGTCGACTACGAGGAGAACCCGCGCGAGCACTACCTCAATGCCGTGAGCACGGTGCTCGACGTGCACACCCGCATCTCCGACCTCTACAGCAGCCCGCACGACCAGATCAAGGAGCAGCTGCGCCTGACGATCGAGACGATCAAGGAGAACCAGGAGAGCGAGCTCATCAACAACCCCGACTACGGCCTGCTTGCGCAGGTGAGCGAGGAGCAGCGCATCTTCCCGCTGACCGGCGCGCCCACGCCCGACGACCTCGACGAGCTGCTGACCAAGGTCTGGAAGGAGCCGGCCTTCTTCCTCACGCATCCGCTGGCCATCGCCGCATTCGGCCGCGAGGCCACGCGCCGCGGCACGCCGCCGCCGACGGTGAGCCTCTTCGGCTCGCAGTTCATCACCTGGCGCGGCATCCCGCTGATCCCGTCGAACAAGGTGCCGGTGGCCGACGGCAAGAGCAAGATCCTGCTGCTGCGCGTGGGCGACAAGCGCCAGGGCGTGGTGGGGCTGTTCCAGCCGGGGCTTTCGGGCGAGCAGGGCCCGGGCCTGTCGGTGCGCTTCATGGGCATCAACAACCACGCGATCGCGTCGTACCTGATCTCGCTTTACTGCTCGCTCGCAGTGCTGACCACCGACGCGCTGGCGGTGCTCGACGATGTCGAGATCGGCAAGTACCACGACTACGCCGACACCTACAAGTAAGCCGCTGTGAGCAGCACTCCATCGATCCCGGGCGAGGCGCCGTTCGACCCGGCGATCCTCGCGCGCATGGCCAGCGCCATGTTCTCCGCACTGCCGGGCACGCCGCCCGAATCGGTGCCCGGCGTGGCGAGCGGGCTGGTGCCGGGCGCGCAGTTCCCGGCCAACGTCGCGCCCGCAGGTTCGCCGCTGGCGAGCCCGGCGGGTTTCGGGCCCAGCGTGCCGGGCACGCCCTTCCCGCAAGGGCAGGTTCCGGGCGCGAACCTCGTGCCGGCATCGCCCACGCAGGTGCCTTCGCTCGCGAACCGTGCGCCGGCCCTGGTGCCGCACGCGGTGGCCGGCAACGGTGTGCCCGACAGCGTGCTCTCTGTGGCGCCGGCCTTCGAGCCGCGCTCGGGTGGCACGGTGCAGGGTGTGCCGCAGCTGAACGGGGCGGCGGCACCGCAAGCCGCGGCCTCGTCGTTCTACTTCCTGGACAACGGCTACGGGCATCCGTCGGCCGGCGCGACCCCCGTGGTCTCGCCCCCCCTCCCGCTTGCGGGAGATGGCTGGGGTGAGGGCCAGCGGACGACGCAAGGTGCGGGGCTGCCCCTCACCCCAACCCTCTCCCCAGAAGGGAGAGGGAGTGAGCCCCGGTTCTACTTCGTCGACGCGGTGCGCCTGCCCAGCGGCTTCGTCACCCCGGCGAAGCCCGACCCTCGAGGCCCCAACGCCGTGCCGCTGGCCGGCAGCGGGCAGCATCCGCCTTTCGACATCCACGCCGTGCGGCGCGACTTCCCGATCCTGCAGGAGCGCGTGAACGGCAAGCAGCTCGTCTGGTTCGACAACGCGGCCACCACGCACAAGCCGCAGTCGGTCATCGACCGCATCTCGTACTTCTACGAGCACGAGAACTCCAACATCCACCGCGCGGCGCACGAACTGGCTGCGCGGGCAACCGACGCCTACGAAGGCGCCCGCGAGCGCGTGCGCAGGTTCATCAATGCGCCCGAGGTGGAGGAGGTGATCTTCGTGCGCGGCACCACCGAGGCCATCAACCTTGTCGCCAAGAGCTGGGGCGGCCAGCACGTGGGCGAGGGCGACGAGATCGTCGTGTCGAACCTCGAGCACCACGCCAACATCGTGCCGTGGCAGCAGCTCGCGGCCGCCAAGGGGGCGAAGCTGCGCGTGATTCCGGTGGACGACTCGGGTCAGGTGCTGCTCGACGAATACCGCAAGCTGCTGAACGACCGCACGAAGATCGTCGCCGTCACGCAAGTCTCGAACGCACTGGGCACGGTGGTGCCGGTGAAGGAGATCGTCGAGCTGGCGCATCGTGCGGGCGCGAAGGCGCTGGTGGACGGCGCGCAGTCGGTCTCGCACATGCGCGTCGACGTGCAGGACATCGGCGCCGACTTCTTCGTCTTCTCCGGCCACAAGGTGTTCGGCCCGACCGGCATCGGCGTGGTGTGGGGCAAGCGCGAGGTGCTCGAAGACATGCCTCCGTGGCAGGGCGGCGGCAACATGATCGCCGACGTGACCTTCGAGAAGACGGTGTTCCAGCCGATCCCGAACAAGTTCGAGGCCGGCACCGGCAACATCGCCGACGCGGTGGGCCTGGGCGCCGCCATCGACTACGTCAACAAGATCGGCATCGAGAACATCGCGCGCTACGAGCACGACCTTCTGGTGTACGGCATGGCGCAGCTCGGCGCGATTCCGGGTGTGCGCCTGATCGGCACGGCGGCCGACAAGGCGAGCGTGATGTCCTTCGTGCTCGACGGCTACACCACCGAGGAGGTGGGGCAGGCGCTGAACGAGGAGGGCATCGCGGTGCGCACGGGCCACCATTGCGCGCAGCCGATCCTGCGCCGCTTCGGCGTGGAGACGACGGTGCGGCCTTCGCTGGCCTTCTACAACACCTTCGACGAGATCGACCGGCTGGTGGCGGTGGTGCGGCGGCTGACATCGCAGCGGCGCGCGGGCTGAACCCGGGTCAGTGCTGCGCGGCGAGGTGGCGGTCGAAGAAGGCCGTCATCACGGCGTTGAATGCCTCGTGGAAGGCGATGCGGTCGAAGCCGGACGCATCGCGGCAGATTTCCGATTTCGCCTGGATCTGCTCGGATGAGCACGGTGCGAGAAAGCCGAAATGCCCGGCTTTCCCGGCCACATGCCATTCGGGGGCCACGGGCAGGTTGCGGCGGACGGCGTCCACGCTCTCGGGCGTGACCCCATCGCCGCCGTAGGCCGACGCCCAGAGCGCGATCGGAATCCTCACATTCCTCAGGCCCTCGGCGTCGAACAGCGTGCTGAGCGGGTCGGCGATCACTGCGGCCTTGATGCGGGCGTCGTGTGCCAGCGGCGTGGCCAGCAGTTGCCGGAACCTCTGCCTCATCGATCCGCATTCCTCGCTTTCCGGCGCCTTTGCACAGGGGGACGAGGGCAGGGGCGGCAGCCTTTCGAAGTCCGGCTTCGCGCCCGCGAGCACCAGCCCGGTGTAGCCGCCGCGCGAGAAGCCGTAGAAGCCGATCCTGTCGGCCGCGATCCTGTCGTGGGAAGGCCAGCGCTGGAGCATGTGGTCGATCAGGCGCTTGATGTCCGTGGTGCGCGTCGCGAGTGCCGATATCTTGTCGTCCTGGCCGCCGCGGATCCGGAAGTTGTCGTCGGAATGACTGATGGCCGCGACGATGAAGCCGGCGTCGGCCAGCGCCTGCGCCGTGTCGTGGTGGCCCAGGAAGGAGCCGCCGTAGCCGTGCGAGATCACGATGAGCGGCAGCGGCGCGTTGCCCGGCGGGAACGGGCAGTCCCGCACGGCCTGGATCGTGGAGGGGCCCAGCCTGATCTCGCCCGCGGGGGCGGCGCAGGGCGTCCATACGCCGCCGCGGATCGCCGGGCCTTCCTGGTCGGCCGGGATTTCGATCGTCGCGAAGCCGGCGGCCTGGGCGAGCGCCGCAGACAGGCATGCGGCGGCGAGGCAGAGGGGGCGGAAAAGCTGTAGAAGGCGCATGCCGGCAGTGTGCGGCGCCCCGGCGCGGGCTGCTTAGCAGACTTTGCGGTCCTTGCAGGCCGCCGCGCTATGCTTGCGATTGTTAACATTGTTGCTTGCCATCGCATGTCCTTGCCTCAAGCTAGTTCTTCCGTGTCCCAGGCGGCCGACGAATCCTGCGACGTGCTGGTCGTCGGCGGCGGTCCCGCAGGTTCGACCATCGCCACGCTGCTGGCCCGCCAGGGCCGCAAGGTGGTGCTGCTGGAGAAGGCGCACCATCCGCGCTTTCACATCGGCGAATCGCTGCTGCCGGCGAACGTGGAGCTGTTCGACAAGCTGGGCGTGCGTGACCAGGTCGAGAAGATCGGCATGCCCAAGTTCGGCATCGAATTCGTCTCGCCCGAGCATGAGCACCGCAGCTACGTCGAGTTCGGCGAAGGCCTGGACAAGTCGCTCGACTCCGCCTGGCAGGTGCGCCGCTCCGAGCTCGACGAGCTCCTGTTCCGCAACGCGGCCGCCTGCGGGGCGCAGGCCATCGAAGGCTGCAAGGTGCGCGACGTGGCCTTCGATGCCGACGGCGCCACGGTCCAGGCCGAGATGGACGACGGTGCGCGCCGCAACTGGCGCGCCCGCTTCGTGGTCGATGCCACCGGCCGCGACACGCTGCTGGCCAACAAATTCCGCTGCAAGCAGAAGAACCCCGACCACAACAGCACCGCGCTGTTCGGCCACTTCACCAACGCAGAGCGGCTGGAGGGCAAGAAGGAAGGCAACATCAGCATCTGCTGGTTTCCGCACGGCTGGTTCTGGTTCATTCCGCTGGCCGACGGCACCACCAGCGTGGGCGCGGTCTGCTGGCCGTACTACCTGAAGTCGCGCGACAAGCCGCTCAAGGAGTTCTTCTACGACACCATCGCCACCTGCCCGGTGCTGGTCGATCGCCTGAAGAACGCCACGCTGGTCGACGACGCGGTGCACGCCACCGGCAACTTCTCGTACTCCAGCACGCACGCCACGGGCGACCGCTACCTGATGCTGGGCGATGCCTTCACCTTCATCGATCCGATGTTCTCCTCGGGCGTGTACCTCGCGATGCACAGCGCCTTCGACGGTGCGGAGCTGGTGGCGACCGCGCTCGACCAGCCGCAGCGCCTGGCCGCGGCGCGCAAGGGCTTCGAGGCGATGATGCGCAAGGGCCCGCGCGAATACTCGTGGTTCATCTACCGCGTGACCAACCCGACCATCCGCGACATGTTCATGCACCCGGGCAACCCCTTCAGGGTGAAGGAAGGCCTGATGACGCTGCTGGCCGGCGACATCTACCGCGGCACGCCGATGCGCGGCCCCGTCGGCATGTTCAAGGTGCTGTACTACCTCATCTCCATCGGCAACATGCGGCGCACCTGGGAAGGCTGGAAGCGCCACCGCTTCAACGTCCGCGACATGGGGATGCTGAAGGGCGAGACGATCCTCAAGGCGGACTGAGCGCCAGGGCCGCCGCGGCCAGCGCCACCGCGTGCGCAGTGCCCGGTGCGGGGCTGCTGAGCACGTCGATGCCCAGGTCGGCGAGCGCGTCGGCCACCGGCGCCATCGAGGCCTGGGCGAGCACGACGACGTCGGCCTCCGCCGATGCCGCGCGGATGGCGCTGGCAAGCGTCTCGATGTAGCGCGCGCTGTCTCCGGCCTCGAAATGCGGCCATGCGTCCTCGACGAACAGCAGGGCCGGCTGGACGGCGATCCCGGCGTCTTGCGCCGCCGAAAGAACAAGCGCCTCGGTCGGCGCCAGCGTGCTTTCGAGTGCCGCGGCGATCAGCACGCGCGGCCCGGTGCGAACGGCCCTGTCGGCCATGGCCCGATCGATGCGAAGGGCCCTGAAGGCATCGCCGGTGGGCGTGCGTTCGGCGATGGCGCCGATGGTCGAGCAGGTGCACACCACGACCTTCGCGCCTTTCGATGCGGCTTCGTGCATGGCCTCGTGAACGCGGTAGACGAGCCCGGCGTCGTCGACGCCCACGACGCGCGCATCGGCCAGCAACTCTTCGCGGACCACGTGGCGCACGCGCAAGCCAGGCTCGATCCGTCGCACCAGCCGCTCGAAGGTCGGCACATGGACCTGTGCCGTGTGCAGGAAGGCCAGTGCGTCCTTCATTGGCTCCTCAGGCTGCAGCCGCGGCAGCCTCGCGGGCGCGTCGAGCCTCGTAGGCCTTGAGGTGCACGTAGGCGGTGCGCAGCACGGTGGGCACCGTGGCATTGCCGGGCGCCGCGCGGCTCAGGAGGTCGCCGACGATGTGATCGGCTTCCACGGCGGCGCCGCGAGCCATGTCCTTGTACATCGATGCCGTCATCGGCGAGCCGGCGGCCGTGATGATGGCGCGCCCGCGCTGTACGGCGGGAGCGCGCGGCGCGAAGCCGTTGTGGGCGGCGATGGCGCAGCACTCGTCGAAGATCGACAGCGCCACGTCCTGGCCGCCGGCGGCCACGATGTCGCCGATGGAGGCGTGCATGAGGCTCGTGAGGCCGGCTGCCGAGGCGATGAAGACCCACTTCTCCCACATGTCCTGCGCGATGCTCTCGCTGGCCGTGGCGTCGAACTTCGCCCCGGCGAACTGCGCGGCGATGGCATCGACCCGCGCCGACCGGCCGCCCGCGCGCTCGCCGAAGCTCAGGCCGTGCATGTCGTTGAGATGGAGCACGCGGCCCTCGTCGTCGAGGGTGGCGGAGATCATGCACAGGCCGCCCAGCACGCGCTCGCTGCCGAAGCGCTCGGCGAGCCGGTCGATGTGGCTCATGCCGTTGAGCAGGGGGAGGATCACGGTGTCGGGGCCGACGGCCGGTGCGAACGAGTCCATCGTCGAGTCGAGGTCGTAGGCCTTGCTGCCGACCACGATCACGTCGTAGGGCCCGTCGATGCCGTCGGCCAGCATGTGCTTCGGCGAGGGCAGCTGCAGGTTGCCGAAGGGGCTCTGTATCACCAGCCCGGTCTTCGCGAGCTGCGCCGCGCGGCGCGGGCGCAGCAGGAAGGTGACGTCGCGTCCCGCCTCCAGCAGACGGCCGCCGAAATAACCACCGAGTGCGCCGGCACCCACCACGAGAAATCTCATCGCGCTTCGCTCCTGTATCCGACAGTGAAAAGATCGGCCGCGATGATGCCCGGGATCGCCCGTGCGTGCTTCAGGCCGCAGCCTTCTCCAGCAGACGGCCGCGGGCAAAGGGCGAGAGGCCGAGCGCGCTGGCGCGGCCCAGCACATGATCCGCGATCGCGTCGCCCAGCCCGGCCGAGTGCTTGAAGCCGTGGCCCGAGCAGGCCGAGACCACGAGCAGGCTGGGTATGCCGTCGAGTGCGTCGATCACGAAACGGCGGTCTGGCGTCACGGTGTACATGCAGGCGCGTGCCTTCACGGCCCGGCCTCCGATCTGCGGAAAGCGGCCGGCCACGCGCTCGCGGTACATGGCGGCGCTTTCTTCCGCGCTCACGCTGCGGTCGATGGTGGCGGGCGTGGTGGCGTCGACATACTGCTCGGTCGCGACCTTGAGCGCGGGCTGCGCCGGGTCGGAGGCCGGAAAGCCGTACATGTAGTCTTCCGGCCCGTCGCCGAACATCCAGATGAAGATGGGAAAGCGCCCCGGCGCGAAGTCGGCGGCGGCGCTGCCGGTGTCGAACCAGTGCATCACCTGCCGGTGCACGGAGAAGTCGGCCTGCCAGTCGGTGCGCGCCTGTGCGCCGAGGAAGGCGGGCAGCCAGGCGCCGGCCGCGACCACGACGCGGTCGGCCGTGAAGCTCGCGGTGGCGGTGCGCACGCGCAGCACGTCGCCGCTGCCTGTCGGCTCGACGACTTCGACTCGCTCGCCGGTGATCGTCCGTGCGCCCGATGCGCGCGCAACGTCGAGCTGCGCGCCGATGGCCTCCTCTGGCCGCACGAAGCCGGCCTCGTGCTCGAAGTAGCCGATCTCGTCGCCCTGCAGCCTGAACTGCGGAAAGCGCGCACGGATGGCGGCGGCGTCGAGCACCTCGTGCGCGATGCCGAATCGCTCGGCGCAGGCGATGGTGCGGCGCACGAAGTCGGACTTGCCGTGGTGCTCGGCCACGCGGTCGCGCGGCGCGAGGATCAGGCCGCCGGTCGTGGTCATGAGCGACTTGCCGGTGCGCGCCTCGAGCTCGCGCCAGATGGCATGCGAGCGCTGCACGAAGGGCACGTATTCGTCGCCTTCGCCCACGGCCAGCCGCGTGATGCGCGAGTCGCCGTGCGAGGAGCCCTGGTCGTGCGGCGGGGAGAACTGGTCGATGCCGAGCACGCGCGCGCCGCGTTGGGCGAGCTGGCAGAGGGTGGCGGCGCCGAGTGCGCCGAGGCCGACGACGATGACGTCGTGGTGGGAAGATGAATGGGTCACTGATGCGTCCTGCGCCTGGATGGAAGCCCGGATGGAAACGTAGCGAAACGGAACGTGTCATCTTGACGTCGTTCGGCCGCAAGCGGATGAACTTTTCCAGAAAAGGTCATGGGCGCTTCGCATAATCGGGCTCGTCATTCCGACCCTCTCAACCAAGGAGCACATTCATGGCCCAGACCCGCATCGCCGTCATCGTCGGCAGCCTGCGCAAGGATTCCTACAACCACAAGCTGGCCCTCGCCCTGGCGCACCTCGCGCCCTCGGACTTCACCTTCGAGAGCCTGCGCATCGACGACCTGCCCCTGTACAACCAGGACGACGACGGCAACCAGGCCGCGTCGGTGAAGCGCCTGAAGACCGAGATCGCGGCCGCCGACGGCCTGCTGTTCGTCACGCCCGAATACAACCGCTCCATTCCCGGCGTGCTGAAGAACGCCATCGACCATGCCTCGCGCCCCTACGGCCAGAGCGCCTGGGCCGGCAAGCCGGCCGGCGTGGTCGGCATCTCGGTCGGCGCCATCGGCACCGCGCTCGCGCAGCAGCACCTGCGCAACATCCTCGCCTACCTCGACGTTCCCACGCTGGGCGCGCCCGAAGTGTTCCTGCAGGCCAAGGACGACCTGTTCGACGACAAGGGCCACATCGGCAACGAAGGCTCGAAGAAGTTCCTGCAGGGCTGGATGGACAAGTACGTGGCCTGGATCAAGAGCCACTCGGCCTGATCGGCGCCTGTACCCTGCGAAAGCGAAAAAGCCGCCCGGCAGGGGCGGCTTTTTTCGTTGCGGGCGGCGGCGCCGGTCAGGCGGCGATCGCTGCGCTGCGCTGGTTGGCCGCTTCGGCCGTGGTCGCCAGGATGTCGGCGCGGGCGGCGGCCAGGGCCTTGTTGCGGGCCTCGTCGCCCATCGCCAGGCCTTCGGCGCGCACGAAGCGCACGTCGGTGATGCCGAAGAAGCCGAAGATCACCTTCAGGTAGCTCTCCTGGTGTTCCATCGCCTGGCCGCCTTCGCTGGCCGAGTACACGCCGCCGCGGCTCAGGGCCACGATGACGGTCTTGCCGCCGGCCAGGCCCACGGGACCCTTCTCGGTGTACTTGAAGGTGCGGCCGGCCTGCGCGAGGCGGTCGATCCAGGCCTTGAGCTGGGTCGGGATCGAGAAGTTGTAGAAGGGCGCGCCGATCACGACCACGTCGGCCGCGAGGAACTGGCTCACCAGCTTTTCGGACAGGTCGTTCTCGCGCTGCTGGGCCGGGGTGGGCTGGGCCTGCACGCCCGTCTTGATGCCCAGCGCGTCGGCGCCGAAGTGCGAGGGGGTGTCCACGGCCAGGTCGAGGTACTCGACGGCGGTGTCGGGATGGGAGGCACGCCATGCGGTCACGATTTCGGCCGAGAGCAGGCGCGAGGTCGAGTTGGTGCCGAGGATGCTGGAGTCGATGTGGAGCAGCTTCATTTCAATCGATCACTTTCTGTATGGCTGTCGGCGCTCAAGATGGCCGGCGGATGGAAGAATTCTATTTTTCGATCGAGTAATCGATAAGTAGCCAAAATATGGCTACATCGTTCCATCTGCAGGACAATGGCGGACATGCAAGACCTCAACGACATGGTTTTCTTCGCCGAAGTGGCCGAGCGCGGCGGCTTTGCGGCCGCCAGCCGGGCGCTGGGTATCCCCAAGTCGCGCCTCTCGCGCCGGGTGGCGGAGCTGGAGGAGCGCCTTGGCGTGCAGCTGATGCAGCGCAGCACGCGGCGGCTGTCGCTCACGCCGGCCGGCGAGATCTACCTGCGGCATGCTTCCGCCATGCGCGACGCGGCCCAGGCGGCGGCCGAGGCGGTGGCCCAGGTGCAGACCGAACCCAGCGGGCTGGTGCGGCTGAGCTGCCCGGTCACGATCGCCCACAGCGGCCTGGCGCAGCTCATGCCTGTGTTCATGGAGCGCTATCCGGCCGTACGCATCGACATGAAGGTGATCAACCGGCCGGTCGACCTGATCGAGGAGGGCATCGACATCGCCTTGCGCGTGCGCCCCGTCATCGAAGACAGCACCGTGCTGGTCGCCAAGACCTTCGGCTACAGCCGCGGCGTGCTGGTGGCGAGCCCGGGGCTGCTGAAGCGATATGGGCCGGTGCAGACGGTGGCCGACCTGGCCAAGCTGCCCACGGCGGCCATGTCGGTCAACGGGGAAGGGCGCGCCGACTGGCGGCTGGAGGGCCCGAACGGCGAGAGCGTCGTCCATTCGCACATGCCGCTGTACGTGGCGGACGACCTGGCCACGCTGCAATACGGCGCGCTGGGCGGTGTCGGCGCGACCATGCTTCCTGACTACATGTGCCGCGCCGACGTGGAGGCCGGCCGGCTGGTGAGGCTTCTGCCGGGTTGGGGCCCGCCGCCGGTGATCGCGCACATGGTGTTTCCGGCGCGGCGGGCGCTGGTGCCGGCGGTGCGGAAGCTGATCGATTTCCTGATGGAGCACCTGCAGAGCGCTGACATGCGGATGTTCTAGCGCGGGGCGGGAGCAGCGCGTTATGCGGAAAACGTCATATCCAAACAAGCAGATATTCGTTTGGCATTGAAGCAAGGGTTCGCACAATCCGGGACTCCCATCCAATCCAGGAGCGACCATGGCTACTCTGCGTCTAGGCGACACCGCCCCCAATTTCACCCAGGATTCGAGCGAAGGCCCCATCGACTTCTACCAATGGGCCGGTGACTCGTGGGTCGTGTTCTTCTCGCACCCCGCCGACTTCACCCCCGTGTGCACCACCGAGCTCGGCAAGACCGCGGCGCTGTCGGGCGAATTCGCCAAGCGCGGCGTGAAGCCCATCGCGCTGAGCGTGGACCCGGCCACCAAGCACAAGGAGTGGATCGGCGACATCAACGACACGCAGAACACCACGGTCAACTTCCCCATCATCGCGGACGCCGACCGCAAGGTGGCCGACCTGTACGACCTGATCCACCCGAACGCCTCGGCCACGGCCACCGTGCGCAGCGTGTTCATCATCGACCCGAAGAAGGTGATCCGCACCACCATCACCTACCCGGCGTCCACCGGCCGCAACTTCGACGAGATCCTGCGCGTCATCGACTCGCTGCAGCTCACCGACAGCCACAAGGTCGCCACGCCCGTGAACTGGAAGGACGGCGACGACGTGGTCATCATCCCGGCCATCCAGGACCCGGCCGAGCTGGCCGAGCGCTTCCCCAAGGGCTTCAAGGCCGTGCGCCCGTACCTGCGCATCACGCCGCAGCCGAACAAGTAAAGCGGGCGAGAAAGGCAACGCCGTCATGCAGACCCGCGTCGTGATCGTGCCTGGTTGGCGCGACTCCGGGCCCGGCCACTGGCAGAGCCTGTGGGAGGAGCGCATCCCGGGCGCTGCGCGCGTGGTGCAGGACGACTGGGCTTCGCCCAAGCGCGAGGCGTGGGTGAGCACGCTGGCCAGGCTGGTGCTGGAGAGCGATGGCCCGGTGGTGATCGCCGCGCACAGCCTCGGCTGCATCGCCACGGCTCACCTGCCGGCAGAGGCCGCGGCCCGCATCCAGGGGGCGCTGCTGGTGGCACCCGCCGACCCCGAGCGCCGCGCCGTGCTCTCCGATTTCGCACCCGTGCCATATGCCGCGCTGCCGTACCGCAGCATCGTGGTGGCCAGCAGCAACGATCCGTACTGTCCGATCCGCCTGGCGGGCGCTTATTCGCGCGCCTGGGGCAGCGAGTTCGTCCGGATGCAGAATGCGGGCCACATCAACATCGATTCGGGGCACGGGGAGTGGCCGCTGGGCCTTGCCTTGCTCCAGTCGCTGACCGACGAGCCCGCCGCATGGTCGGCGGGGCGTGAATTTTCAGAAAACCTGGCAACTACATGACTTCCAGAATCAAGACCTTCGTCGCCGTGCTCGCGCTGGCGTCCTCCGCACTCGCCGGCAGCACCGCCTTCGCCCAGGGCACGGGGCTGCTGAATGCTTCCTACGACGTGGCGCGCGAGTTCTACAAGGACTACAACGCGGCCTTCGTGGCGCACTACAAGAAGGCGACCGGCAAGGACGTGAAGATCGACCAGTCGCACGGCGGCTCCAGCGCGCAGGCCCGCGCGGTGGCAGACGGCCTCGACGCCGACGTGGTGACGATGAACACCTCCACCGACATCGACTTCCTGGCCAATGCCGGCGTGGTCGCGAAGGACTGGAACAAGAAATTCCCCGAGAACGCAGCGCCGACCACGTCGACCATGCTGTTCCTCGTGCGCAACGGCAACCCGAAGGGCATCAAGGACTGGGACGACCTGGTCAAGCCCGGCGTGCAGGTCGTGATCGTCAACCCCAAGACCGGCGGCAACGGCCGCTACGCCTACCTGGCCGCCTGGGGCTACGTCAAGAAGAAGGGCGGCACCGACGCCCAGGCCGCCGAGTTCGTCGGCAAGCTGTTCAAGAACGTGCCGGTGCTGGCACGCGGCGGCCGTGATGCCACCACCGCCTTCCTGCAGCGCAACATCGGCGACGCGCTGATCACCTTCGAATCGGAAGTGGTCTCCATCGACCGCGAATTCGGCACCGGCAAGGTCGATTCGGTCTACCCCTCGATCAGCATCGTGGCCGAGAACCCGGTGGCCGTGGTCGAGCGCACCGTCGCCAAGAAGGGCACCGGCGAGCTCGCCAAGGCGTACCTCGACTGGCTGTATTCCGAGGAAGCGCAGGAAATCGCCGCCAAGCACGCGCTGCGTCCGCGCTCGCAGGCGGTGCTAAAGAAGTACGCATCGACCTTCAAGCCGCTGCAGCTCTTCACGGTGCAGGAACTGTTCGGCAGCCTCGGCGAAGCGCAGAAGGTGCACTTCAACGACGGCGGCCAGTTCGACAAGCTGTACACGCCCGGCGGAAAGTGAAGCACACCCCCAGTCTTCGCGCACTACGTGTCGCTTCGCCAACCCCCTTGCAGGGGGCAGCACCAGCGGCCCGGCAAAGCCGGTTCCGCGGTGTTCCACGAAGTGACCAGCGCTTCAACAACGGACCGTTCTCATCATGAGTGGTGTGACTTCTTCGGCGCTCCCGACCGCGGGAGCGCCTTTTTCGCGTGCCAACCGGGCAGGGGGCGCCAAGCGCGTGCTGCCCGGTTTCCACATCACGCTGGGCTTCTCGATCCTCTACCTGAGCCTGATCGTGCTGATCCCGCTGTCGGCGCTGGTCTTCAAGACCTTCACGCTGAGCTGGGAGCAGTTCTGGACGGCAGTGACCGCGCCGCGCGTGATGGCCTCGTACCGGCTGACCTTCGGCGCCTCGCTGCTCGCCGCCATGGTGAACGCGGTGTTCGGCCTGCTGGTGGCCTGGGTGCTGGTGCGCTACAAGTTTCCGGGCAAGCGCATCGTCGATGCGCTGGTCGACCTGCCGTTTGCGCTGCCCACGGCCGTGGCCGGCATCTCGCTGACGGCGCTGCTGGCCGGCAACGGCTGGATCGGCCAGCTGCTCGAGCCGCACGGCATCAAGCTGGCCTTCACGCCGGCGGGCGTGGTGATCGCGCTGATCTTCATCGGGCTGCCCTTCGTGGTTCGCACGGTGCAGCCGGTGCTGGAAGACGCCGAGAAGGAGCTGGAGGAAGCAGCCACCTCGCTGGGCGCGACACGGCTGCAGACCTTCACCAAGGTGATCTTCCCGTCCATCGCGCCGGCGCTGCTGACGGGCTTTGCCATGGCCTTCGCGCGGGCCATCGGCGAGTACGGCTCGGTGATCTTCATCGCCGGCAACATGCCGATGATCTCGGAGATCACGCCGCTCATCATCATCGGCAAGCTGGAGCAGTACGACTACGCGGGTGCCACCGCCGTCGCGCTGGTGATGCTGGTCATTTCCTTCCTGCTGCTGCTGGTCATCAACGGCCTGCAGGCCTGGCAGCGTCGCCGTTCGGGGAGCTGACATGAGTGCCCCTTCCAAAGTCGTTCGCCGCGCGCAGGCCGGCACCACCGAAGCCGCCTGGGTGCGCTGGCTGCTGATCGGCATCGCGCTCGGCTTCATGTTCCTGTTCCTGGTGCTGCCGCTGGCCGCCGTGGCGACCGAGGCCCTGCGCAAGGGCGTCACCGCGTACATCGATGCGCTGAAGGAACCCGACGCCTGGAGCGCCATCCGCCTGACGCTGATCACGGCCGCCATCGCGGTGCCGATGAACCTGGTGTTCGGCGTGGCCGGCGCCTGGGCCATCGCCAAGTTCGAGTTCCGCGGCAAGGCGCTGCTGACCACGCTGGTCGACCTGCCGTTCGCGGTGTCGCCGGTGGTGGCGGGCCTGATCTACGTGCTGGTTTTCGGTGCGCAGGGCTGGCTGGGCCCATGGCTTGCCGAGCACGACATCAAGATCATCTTCGCCGTGCCCGGCATCGTGCTGGCGACCGTGTTCGTGACCTTCCCGTTCATCGCGCGCGAACTCGTGCCGCTGATGCAGGCGCAGGGTACCGACGAGGAGCAGGCCGCCATCGTGCTGGGCGCGACCGGCTGGCAGACCTTCTGGCGCGTGACGCTGCCCAACATCAAGTGGGGCCTGCTGTACGGCGTGATCCTGTGCAACGCGCGCGCCATGGGCGAGTTCGGCGCGGTGTCGGTGGTGTCGGGCCACATCCGCGGCCAGACCAACACCATGCCGCTGCACGTGGAAGTGCTCTACAACGAATACCAGTCGGTGGCCGCCTTCGCTGTGGCTTCGCTGCTGGCGATCCTGGCGCTGGTCACGCTGGTGATCAAGTCGGTGATCGAATGGCGCCACGAGCGCGAGATGAAGGCCATTGCCGAGCTGCCCCCGGAACGGCCCCCTGAAGCCACGGCGGCCTGAGCCCTGAGAGAGAAGAAATCATGAGCATCGAAATCCGCAACATCAGCAAGCAGTTCGGCGACTTCCGCGCGCTGCGCGACGTGAGCCTCGACGTCGATTCGGGCGAGCTGGTCGCTCTGCTCGGCCCTTCGGGCTGCGGCAAGACCACGCTGCTGCGCATCATCGCGGGGCTGGAGACGGCCGACACGGGCAGCATCCTGTTCTCGGGCGAGGACACCACCGACGTGCACGTGCGCGAGCGGCAGGTGGGCTTCGTGTTCCAGCACTACGCGCTGTTCCGCCATATGACCGTGTTCGAGAACGTGGCCTTCGGCCTGCGCGTGAAGCCGCGCAAGGAGCGCCCGAGCGACGCGCAGATCAAGGCCAAGGTGACCGACCTGCTCAAGCTGGTGCAGCTCGACTGGCTGGCCGACCGCTATCCCTCGCAGCTCTCCGGCGGCCAGCGCCAGCGCATCGCGCTGGCCCGTGCGCTGGCGGTGGAGCCGAAGGTGCTGCTGCTGGACGAACCCTTCGGCGCGCTCGACGCCAAGGTGCGCAAGGAACTGCGGCGCTGGCTGCGCCGGCTGCACGACGAGCTGCACGTCACCTCCATCTTCGTCACGCACGACCAGGAAGAGGCGCTCGAGGTGGCCGACCGCGTGGTGGTCATCAACAAGGGGCAGATCGAACAGGTGGGCTCGCCGCAGGAGGTGTGGGACCAGCCCGCGAGCCCGTTCGTCTACGGCTTCCTGGGCGACGTGAACCTGTTCCACGGCCGCGCCGACAACGGCGCGGTGCAGCTCCAGGGCATGCGCCTCGAATCTCCGGAACACAGCGGCGCGCGCGACGCCAAGGCGCGTGCATACGTGCGTCCGCATGACATCGACGTGACACCCTACGCGAGCGGCGCCTCGGGCATCGTCGCCACGCTGTCGCGCGCGATCGTCGTCGGACCCATCGCGCGGCTGGAACTTGAGCCCACGGAATCGAATCCAGATAATCCGGGCTCCGGAACCATCATCGAAGCGCAACTCCCTGCGCAACAGTTCCGCGATCTGGGCTTGAAGGAGGGCGACACCGTCGTCGCCAATCCGCGCAAGGCCAGAGTGTTCGTAGAAGAAGATTGGGTATCTCCTTGATCGATTGGTACTTCGGCGCGCCGCGCCGCGCGTTCGGCTTGATCTGCCTTGCCTGTGTCCTGATGCTGGCCTTCGGGCTCTACCTGCAGCACGTGGTCGGGCTCGAACCTTGTCCGATGTGCATCGTGCAGCGTTACGCGCTGGTGCTGGTGGCGCTGTTCACCGGGCTGGCCGGGGTGTTCCGCAACGTGGGGCTGCGGGTCGTGGGCGGTGTGCTGGCGCTGCTGGCCGCGCTGGGCGGTGCCTATACGGCGGCCTCGCAGAGCTGGCTGCAGTGGTATCCGCCCGAAGTCGTGAGCTGCGGCCGCGATCTCTACGGGATGATCGAGACCTTTCCGCTGAAGCGCGCGCTGCCGATGATCTTCCGCGGCGGTGGCGACTGTTCGAAGGTCGACTGGTCGCTGTTCGGACTGACGCTGGCGAACTGGTCGTTCATCGCGTTCGTGGTTCTGTCGCTGCTGCTGATCACGCTGCTGGTGCGTTCGCGTCGCGCACGCTGAGCGTCTTCTTCAGGCCTCCGGAAGCCGCCCCTTGGAGGGCGGCTTTTTCACGCCGCGAGGCTCAGTTGAACCAGCCTTGGCCTGAGAAGCCGCAGGCCATTTCTTCCAGCAGGCTGCGCCAGTACCAGCGGCTCGCGCAGCTCTCGACCAAAGCGGTATTCACGGGCTGAGCCCTTTCGGGCTTGGCGGCGGGGGCGACAAGGCTCAGCAGGTCTTCCCGGGCCGACACTTCTTCCGCCTTGAGCTTCGACGCAGGCGCTCCGACGCTGGCGATGACGCCCGCCGTCTGCAGCGCGTCGCTGTCCTGCGGCATGTGTGCCGCGCTCGCTGCGCCGCTGAAAGCCAGCAGCGTTGCAATTGCACCACCCAGAGCTGCATTGCGCAGCAGCGTTTTCGACTGTTTGAATTTCATGGTCGTTTCCCTTAATTGAATGTGTCGGAAAAAAGATGCCCCGGCCGCGAAAAAAAGGATATTCGCGGACCATGGCATCTGCTGTGTCGGGCGGCGTGCAATGCACCACCCGATTGCGAATGTAGGAGTCCAATTCGCGGGCACACAGTGCATAAAGTCACGAGCGCGCTGGAGGCCCGCACCACTGTGCGCTCGCTTGTAAGAGGATGGTGTCAATGCACCGCGCGGGGCTTTAAAAGTTCTTCAGCAAAGGCGGCTAGGATCATGCGAAAACCGCGGAGCTTTCCTGGAACTTCTTTATCGGTGCTGAATTCTTCCAGTAAAACAATCGGCTCCCGGCGCCTTCCCATTCCTTTTCTTTTGCATGCCCAATAATCCGCCCCGGCGATCGCGCAAATACCTCATCGGCATCGCCGTTTTGATCGTGCTGCTCGTCATTGCCTCTTCATGGCTTCGACCGGCGAAGAAGAACGAATACCTCACTGCGACGGTGCAGCGCTCCGACCTCGAGAACGCGGTGCTCGCCACGGGCGTGCTGCAGGCGCTCAAGCAGGTCGAGGTGGGTGCGCAGGTGAGCGGCCAGCTCAAGTCGCTCAAGGTGGTGCTCGGGCAAACGGTGAAGAAGGGCGACTGGCTCGCCGAGATCGACCCCGTCATCTCGCAGAACACCCTGGCGCAGGAGCAGGCCAGGCTCGACAACCTGCTGGCGCAGAAGCTGGCCAAGGAGGTGCGCGTCAAGCAGGCCCAGCTCACCTGGACGCGCCAGCAGGAAATGCTCGCGCAGGACGCGGCCGCGAAGCAGGACATGGAAAGCGCCGACGCCGAATTGCGCGCATTGCGTGCCGACGCGGTGTCGCTCGAGGCGCAGATCCGCCAGCAGAAGCTGGCCGTGGCCTCGGCGCAGCAGAACCTCTCGTACACGCGCATCGTCGCGCCCATCGACGGCGACGTCGTCTCCATCAACACGCTCGAAGGCCAGACCGTGGTCGCCGCCTTCCAGGTGCCCACGCTGATGAAGCTGGCCGACCTCTCGACCATGACCGTGAAGGCGCAGGTGTCCGAGGCCGACGTGGTGCGCGTGAAGCCTGGCCAGCCGGTGTACTTCACCATCCTCGGCGACCCGGACAAGCGCTACCACGGCACGCTGCGCGCGGTGCAGCCTTCGCCCGAGAAGATCAACAACGCCGTCTTCTTCAATGCGCTGTTCGACGTGCCCAACCCCGACCGCACGCTGCGCGTGGACATGACGGCGCAGGTGGCCATCCTTCTGGGCGAGGCCAAGCAGGCGCTGACGGTGCCGCTCACGGCGCTGGGTGCGCGCGACAAGGACGGCCGCCAGGAGGTGCGCGTGCTCAAGGCCGACCAGACCGTGGAAACGCGCAAGGTGCGCGTCGGCATCTCCAACAACTTCCAGGCGCAGGTGCTCGAAGGGCTGAAGGAGGGCGACAACGTCATCACCGGCGACGCCTCTGCCGTGCTGGAGCGCGGCGAGGGCGGCGGGGGCGGTGACGGCGGCGGCCGGGGCAAGCCTCAATGACGCAGCCGCTGCTCAGCCTGCGCGGCATCGGCCGCAGCTTTCCCTCGGGTGAGCAGGAGGTGCAGGTGCTGAAGGACGTGAACCTCGACATCGGAAGCGGCGAGATGCTGGCCATCGTCGGCGCCTCGGGCTCCGGCAAGTCGACGCTGATGAACATCCTCGGCTGCCTCGATCGGCCGAGCACAGGCACCTACACCGTCTCGGGCCAGGACGTGGGCACGCTCGACAGCGACGCGCTGGCCGAACTGCGCCGAGAGCACTTCGGTTTCATCTTCCAGCGCTACCACCTGATGCAGCACCTGACGGCCACCGGCAACGTCGAGGTGCCCGCCGTCTACGCCGGCACCGACGGCCAGGCGCGCGACTCGCGCGCGCGCCAGTTGCTCGCGCGGCTGGGCCTGGGCGACCGCACCGAACACCGGCCAAGCCAGCTCTCGGGCGGCCAGCAGCAGCGCGTGAGCATCGCGCGCGCGCTCATGAACGGCGGACAGGTGATCCTGGCGGACGAGCCGACCGGTGCGCTCGACAGCCGCAGCGGACAGGAGGTGATCGGCATCCTGCGCGAGCTGCATGCGCAGGGCCACACGATCATCATCGTGACGCACGACATGCAGGTGGCGAGCTGCACCGAGCGCATCATCGAGATCGCCGACGGCGTGATCGTGGGCGATCGGCCCAATGTGCCGACGGTGGCGGCGCCAGCTCAAGCGGCTGCGCAAGCAGACGTCGCGGCCCCCAAGGCGATGGCGAAGCCCCGGTTGGGCATCGCCCGCTTCAGCACCGGCTGGGCCCGCTTCGCCGAAGCATTCCGCATGGCCTGGCGTTCGATGATGGCGCACCGCATGCGCACGGCGCTCACCATGCTGGGCATCGTCATCGGCATCACCTCGGTGGTGTCGATCGTGGCTATCGGGGAGGGCGCCAAGCGCTACGTGCTGTCGGACATCCGCGCCATAGGCACCAATACGCTCGACGTGTACCCGGGCCGCGACTTCGGCGACGACAAGGCCACGAGCATCCGCACGCTCATACCTTCCGACCTCGACGCCATCGCGGCCCAGCCCTACGTGCACAGCGTCACGCCCGTGACTTCGCGCAGCCTGCGGCTGCGCTACCGCAGCGTCGACATCAACGGCACGGTGAACGGCGTGAGCGACAGCTTCTTCCGCGTGCGCGACATGCAGATGGCCAGCGGCGCGGCCTTCACAGCCTCCGACGTACGCCACCAGTCGCAGGTGGTGGTGATCGACCAGAACACCCGGCGCAAGCTGTTTGCCGACGGCACCGAGCCGGTGGGCAAGATCATCCTGGTGGGCAGCCTGCCATGCACGGTGATCGGCGTGGCCCAGGAGAAGAAGACGGTGTTCGGCGACGGCAACAAGTCGCTCAACATCTGGCTGCCCTACAGCACGGGCGCGAGCCGGCTCTTCGGGCAGCAGCACTTCGACAACATCACGGTGCGCATCCGCGATGACCAGCCGACCAAGGCGGCGGAAGACAGCATCGTCAAGCTGCTCACGATGCGCCACGGCACCAAGGACTTCTTCACCTTCAACATGGACAGCATCGTCAAGACGGCGGAGCGCACCAGCCAGTCGCTCACGCTGCTGCTGTCGCTCATCGCGGTGATCTCGCTGGTGGTGGGCGGCATCGGCGTGATGAACATCATGCTGGTGTCGGTGACCGAGCGCACGCGTGAGATCGGCATCCGCATGGCGGTGGGCGCGCGCCAGAGCGACGTGCTGCAGCAGTTCCTGACCGAGGCGGTGCTCGTGTGCCTGGTGGGCGGCCTGGTCGGCGTGACGCTCTCTTACGGCATCAGCTTTCTGTTCTCGCTCTTCGTCAAGCAGTGGCAAATGATCTTTTCAATGGGCGCCGTGGTCTCGGCATTCCTGTGCGCGTCGCTGATCGGCGTGCTGTTCGGCTATCTGCCGGCGCGCAACGCGGCGCGGCTGGACCCCATCGAGGCGCTGGCTCGTGAGTAGTGCTCGTCTTTCCTCTGCCTTGATGGGTGTCGCGGTGCTCGCCCTGGGCGGCTGCACGCTGTTCCAGCCCGAGCCGCGCGCGCAGCGGCCGCTCGAAGTTCCGCAGCGTTGGCAGCAGCCGATTTCGCCAGCGGCCACCGGTGCCATGGTTGTGCAGTCTGCCGACTGGTGGACGGCTTTCGGCGATCGTCAGCTCGACCGGCTCATCGACGACGCGCTTCGCACCAACAACAACCTGGCGGCGGCTGGCATCCGCGTCCGGCGCGCGCAGCTTCAGGCGGGTTTGGCGAACACGAACCTCACGCCCGACGTGCTGGGCCAGGCCAGCACCAGCCGAAGCTACGACCTGAAGCGCGGCGGCGTGGCCGGCTCGGCCTCGAGTTCAGCGGTGACGCTGAGCTACGAACTCGACCTGTGGGGCCGTCTCTCGGCACTGCGCAGCGCTGCCGACTGGGAACTCAAGGCGACCGAGTCCGACCGCGAGGCCGCGGCGCTGTCACTGGTCGGCACCACGGCGGGCCTCTATTGGCAGATCGGCTACCTGAACCAGCGCATCGAACTGAGCGAGGCGGGCATGGAAGACGGCCGCCGCATCCTCGCGCTGGCACGCGTGAAGTACGCGGCCGGCGCGGTGTCGGGACTGGACGTTGCGCAGGCCGGCCAGAACCTCGCGACCCAGGAAGCGGCCCACACCCAGCTGCTGCAGCAGCGGGTGGAGGCGCGCAACGCGCTGGCGATCCTGTTCGACCCGCTGCCCGAGCCGATGGCCCCGGAGCCTGCGCGGCTGCCCGACATCGCGTTGCCCGCCATCGATGCCGGCGTGCCCGCGAGCCTGCTGGGCCGTCGCCCCGACCTTCGCGCCGCCGAGCAGCGCCTGCGCGGCGCGCTCGCGAACGTCGATGCCACGCGCACCGGTTTCTATCCCGCGCTGAGCCTGACGGGCGTACTGGGCACCTCGAGCACCGCGCTCGGCGAACTGCTGAAGAACCCGGTGGCCACGCTGGGTGCGGGGCTGACGCTGCCTTTCCTGCAATGGAACACGGCTCGGCTGACGGTAGCGGTGTCGCAGACGCAGTACGAAGAAGCAGTGGCGGGCTTCAGGCAGTCGCTCTACACGGCGCTTTCCGAGGTCGAGAACGCGCTGTCGTCACGCACCCAACTTCGCGCAGAAAGCGAAAGCCTGGCGCTTGCGCTGCAGGAGGCGCAACGCGCCGAGCGACTGTCGGAGGTGCGCTATCGCGCCGGCGCGACCGCGCTGCAGCCGGTGCTCGATGCCAAGGACAGGCGCCGTGCCGCGGAGGTGTCGCTGGCGCAGAACCGGCTGAACCAGCTCAACGCGACGATGACGCTCTACAAGGCGCTGGGCGGGGCAGCGACGGGGTCGTGACGAGACCGGACCCCCTCTCCCTGAGGGCGAGGGAACAGGACATCGATCAGTCCTGGAACGGCGGCTTCTTCGCCAGCTTGCGGAACAGAAGCAAAGGCAGGCGCAGCACGAACTCGACCATCAGCCGCGCGTGCATCCAGGTCAGCAGCACGTTGTCGCGGCCGTAGCGGAAATGCGAGACGCCGCCTTCCTCGGCCGTCAGGTACTTCACCGGCGCGTCGATGTTGACGGGCTTCACGCCGCGCCATGCCAGCCGCACGACAGCCTCGGTGTCGAAGTCGAAGCGTCGCATCCAGGGCTGGCGCTCCATCACCGCGATCAGGTCGGCCACCGGGTACACGCGAAAGCCGTAGAGCGAATCGCCGACGCCCGCGAACAGGGTCTCGAGCTGCGTCCAGCCGTTCGACACGCGCCGCCCGCGCACGCGCAGCAGCGGTGCGCTGGCGTCGAACACCGGGCGGCCGAGCACCATGGTCTCGGGGCGCCGCAGCGAGGCCTGCATGAAGGCGGGAATCAGGTCGGCCGGGTGCTGGCCGTCGGAGTCCATCGTGAGCGCGTGGGTGAAGCCCGCCTCCTTGGCGGCGCGCAGGCCGTGCAGCACGGCGGAGCCCTTGCCCTGGTTCTGCGGCAGAACCCACACGCGCAGGCCCGGGTCGCTCTCGGCCATCTGCTGCAGGCGCTCACCGGTGCCGTCGTCGCTGCCGTCGATCACCACCCACACCGGGTTCCACTGCGCGCGTGCGGCGGCGACCGTGGAGAACAGCCGCTCGCCGGTGTTGTAGCTGGGGATCAGGACAAGGTGTGTGCGCGAGGCGTCTGGCATTCGGGGGACGCGTCGGTGGCGCGCTGCTCCATGTTTTGTCGGAAGTATTGTTCGAGTTCGGCCTGCAGTACGTCGCTGTCCTGCGTGGGCGCGAAGCGCTTGCCCAGGCGCAGCGTGAAGACGATGGGCAGCGGCGGCACGCGCCACAGCGGCCAGCCCTTGGCGAGGTAGGGCGAGTCGGTGTCGATGAACACCGTTTGAATGGGCGCCTGCGCCAGCTTGGCGATCAGCGTGGTGCCGGGGCGGAAGGGGTTGAGCGGCGGCGTCACCGTGCGCGTGCCCTCGGGGAAGATCACCAGCTGCCCGCCGTTGCGCAGATCGTTCACCGCCAGGCGCACCATCGTGCGCGCCGACTTGTTGCTGATGTAGCGCGCCAGCCGGGCGCCGGCGCCCAGGAAGATGTTGCCCATCAGGTCGGCCTTCATGATGCAGGCGCTGCGCGGCAGCCGCGCCACCAGCAGCAGGGCGTCGAGCATGGTCGGGTGGTTGGCCACGAAGATCACGCCGGGCTCCTTGCTCATCGGGTCGAGGCAGGTGGCATCGATGCGCATCATGCCGGTCACCGAGGCCAGCCACCAGAACATGCGGTAGGCGAAGGCGATGGTCATGCGGCCCAGGGCGCGCGCGGGCGCCGCCGGCATCACCGGATGGATGAGCATCGCGAAGATGTTCCAGACCAGCGAGATCACGCCGAGGAACAGCAGCAGCGCATAGAGCATCAGCGCGAGCGGGATCGATGCGAGAAATCTCAGCACGCGGGTCATTGATCGGTCAATCGAGCGGAACGGCCGGGCGAAAGCCGGTCAGGCCCGCAACTGCCCCGCGGCGACGGCATGGGCCTCGATCTCGACCAGCAGGTCGCTGCGGCAGATGTCCGCCTCGAGGTACACGGCGTGACGGGCCATCGGCGCGTCGGAACCCAGCGTTTCCTCGATGATGGCGCGCACCCTGGCGGTGTCCGACGGATGCCGCACGTAGACCACCGAATCGAGCGCGGAGAGAGAGAACTTCGCGCTGCAGCGCGCGTTGGCCGCCTCGACCACTGCCTGCAGGTTGCGCAGCGTTTCCCGCGTCTGCTCCTGCACGTCGCCGTGGTGCACGGTCTCGTGTCCCACGATGCTGGCGGTGCCCGAAATGAAGAGGGCGATGCTGCCGCCACCGATGTCGGCCAGCGCGGCGCGCGAGAAGGTCGGCGAACGCGGACCGTAGGTTTCGGGATAGCGGTAGGCCGAGACCTGCCGCGGGTTCTCGACCGGCAGCGGCGCGCACTGGCCGGCCAGGAATCGGATCGAGAGCGCGCCCTGGTGGATGCCCAGTGCGCAGGCGGCCGGTGCGCCCTCGAAGGCGGCGCGTCCGGCTTCGAGGAAGGCTTCCTGCCGGCCCAGGTTGAACTGGCGGTAGCGCTCCAGGCCACCGCCGTCGGCGTTGATCTGCGGCAGGTAGTTCCAGATGCGCTGCAGGTGCGGCGTGCCGGCCTGGTCGAGCGTCTTGAACAGGTCGCGGTAGGCGCGGTGCGCGAGTTCGGCCAGGCCCTGCTTCTCGGCGGACTCGTCGAGATCGATGGCGCCGAGCAGCCAGTGCCCGTCGGTGCGCCAGCGAGCGATGCCGGTGGTGCCCGACTCGATCTGCGCGCCGCTGGCGTGCCACACGTCGGCCATCGCGCCGCCGTCCGAGAGCACGCGCGCATTGACCGTGGGCATCCAGGCCACGCCGTGGGGCGTGCCGTAGCCGAGGGCTGCGAAAGGGGCCTCGCCGTCGTCCGCGAGCGCCAGGCTGGCTGCCAGCGACATGCGCTCGACGCGCAGATGAGGCTCGTGGCGCTGCGGTAAGGGGGCGTGCTGCGACGGGTTGTCGGGATTCCCGGGCCCGACGGAAGGCGATGGCGTCATTAAACAATTATCACCAAAAGCCCCGGCCCGAATTCCGGGGGGCGGAGCCGGCGTTGTGTGCGCCGGACAGTAAACTCGGGGCTGCTCGGATTGACACAGAAACACAGGACAGCGAGATAGAAAGCCATGGCCGGACACAGCAAATGGGCGAACATTCAGCACCGCAAGGGCCGCCAGGACGAGAAGCGGGGCAAGCTCTGGACCCGCGCCATCAGAGAAATCACGGTGGCCGCCCGCGCCGGCGGCGCCGACCTGAGCGGCAATCCCCGGCTGCGGCTGGCGGTTGAAAAGGCCAAGGCGGTCAACCTGCCCATTGACACCATCAAGCGCAACATCGACAAGGCCACCGGCAACCTCGAAGGCGTCAATTACGAAGAGATTCGTTACGAAGGGTACGGCATCGGCGGCGCGGCGATCATCGTCGACACCATGACCGACAACCGGGTGCGCACCGTGGCCGAAGTTCGTCACGCGTTCTCCAAGCACGGCGGCAACATGGGCACCGAAGGCTCGGTGGCCTTCCAGTTCAAGCACTGCGGCCAGATCATCTTCGCCCCGGGCACGAGCGAGGACAAGGTGATGGAAGTGGCGCTCGAGGCAGGCGCGGAAGACGTCGTCACCGACGACGACGGCGCCATCGAGGTGATCACCTCCGTGGCCGACTTCGAGGCCGTGAAGAACGCGCTCGAAGCCGCCGGCCTGAAGCCCGACGCTGCCGAAGTCACCATGCGCGCCGAGAACATGGTCGAGGTCACCGGCGAAGACGCCGCAAGAATGCAGAAGCTGCTCGACGTACTCGAAGACCTGGACGACGTGCAGGACCTCTATCACAACGCCTCGCTGTCCGAGTGAACACGAGCGCCCGATGCATGTTTGTTGAATCACAGCGAGAAATGAAGGCCCGCGAATGAAGGTACTGGTAATTGGGGGAGGGGGCCGCGAACACGCTCTCGCATGGCGCCTGGCGCAGGCCTCCCGGGTGAGCCGCGTGTACGTGGCGCCGGGCAACGGCGGCACCGCGAGCGACGAGCGCTACGACTGCATCGACATCACCGAGCCCGCCGCGCTGCGCGAGTGGGCCCTGAAGGAAAAGATCGCGCTGACCGTGGTCGGCCCCGAGGCCCCGCTGGCAGCGGGCGTCGTCGACGAGTTCCGCGCGCACGGGCTTCGCATCTTCGGCCCCACGCAGGCTGCCGCGCAGCTCGAAAGCTCGAAGGCCTTCTCGAAGGCCTTCATGAAGCGCCACAAGATCCCCACGGCGGAGTACGAGGCCTTCACCGACGCCGCAGCCGCGCATGCCTACATCGACGCCAAGGGCGCTCCCATCGTCGTCAAGGCCGACGGCCTGGCAGCCGGCAAGGGCGTGGTGGTCGCCATGACGGCGCAGGAAGCGCACGAGGCGGTCGACTTCATGCTGGTCGACAACAAGTTCGGCGTCTCGCACAACGAAGGCGGCGCGCGCGTCGTCATCGAGGAGTTCCTGCAGGGCGAGGAAGCCAGCTTCATCGTGCTGTGCGACGGCAAGAACGTGACCGCGCTGGCCACCAGCCAGGACCACAAGCGCCTGCTCGACAACGACGAAGGCCCCAACACCGGCGGCATGGGTGCGTATTCGCCCGCGCCGGTGGTCACGGCCGAGGTGCATGCGCGCGCCATGCGCGAGATCATCCTGCCGACCATCCGCGGCATGGAGAAGGACGGCATCCCGTACACCGGCTTCCTGTACGCCGGCCTCATGATCGACGCTGCCGGCCACCCGAAGACGCTCGAGTTCAACTGCCGCATGGGCGACCCCGAGACGCAGCCGATCATGATGCGGCTCAAGTCCGACCTGTTCGAGGTCTTCTGGCACGCCACCGACGGCACGCTCGACCAGGTCGAGCTGCAGTGGGACCGCCGCGTGGCGCTGGGCGTGGTCATGGCTGCGCACGGCTACCCGCTTTCGCCGCGCAAGGGAGACCGCATCACCGGCATTCCGGCCGAAGCGCCCGACGCCGTGGTGTTCCACGCCGGCACCACGCTCGACAACGGTGAGCTCAAGACCAGCGGCGGCCGCGTGCTGTGCGTGACGGTCCTCGCCGACAGCGTGAAGCAGGCGCAGCAGCGGGCCTACGAGGTCGCCGCGCGCGTCAAGTTCGATGGGGCGCAATACCGCAAGGACATCGGGTTCCGCGCGGTTCATGCGCGCAACCCCCACGGCTCCTGATGCAGCAAACCAACCCGGCGGCAGTCGGCGAGTACCTGCGCGGGCTGCAGCAGTCGATCGTCGCTGCGGTCGAAAGGGCCGACGGCGGCACCTGCGTGCGCGATGCCTGGCAGAAGGCGCCCGACGAGCCGCTGCAGGGCAGCGGCCTGACCTGCATCCTCGAAGGCGGCGAGCTCTTCGAGCGTGCGGGTTGCGGCTTCTCGCAGGTGCGCGGCCCGAAGCTGCCGCCTTCGGCCACGCAGAACCGTCCTGAGCTGGCGGGTGCGCCTTTCGAGGCGATGGGTGTGTCGCTGGTGTTCCATCCGCGCAATCCGTACGTGCCGATCGTCCACATGAACGTGCGCATGCTCGCCGCTCTTCCCGAAGGCCGGGAGCCGGTCTGCTGGTTTGGCGGCGGCATGGACCTCACGCCCTGCTACGGCTTCGAGGAAGACGCGGTGCACTTCCACACCGTGTGCCGCGATTCGCTCGCCGCATTCGGCGACGACAAGTACCCACGCTTCAAAACCTGGTGCGACGAGTATTTCTTCCTCAAGCACCGCGGCGAGCAGCGCGGCGTCGGCGGCATCTTCTTCGACGATTTCTCCGAAGGCGGCTTCGAGAACGGCTTCGCGATGATCCGCTCGGTGGGCGACGGCTTCCTGCAGGCCTACCTGCCGATCGTCGAGCGCCGCCGCGGCACGCCGTACACCGAGCGCGAGCGCAACTTCCAGCTCTACCGGCGCGGGCGGTATGTGGAATTCAACCTCGTTTGGGACCGCGGCACGCACTTCGGCCTCCAGTCGGGCGGGCGCACGGAATCGATCCTTCTGTCGATGCCGCCGCTGGCGAGTTGGTCCTACCAGCAGCAGCCCGAGCCGGGCAGTCCCGAAGCCGCGCTCTACAGCGACTTCATCGTCCGACGAGACTGGATATGACCCAAAGGCCCGCCTTGCAGCGCGCGATACCGGTGCTCCCGGTTTCGCGAAGCTGCTGCCGATTTCTCGCGTGCGAGCAATGAAGGCACGGCGTATCGGCGTCTTCGGCGGCGCATTCGATCCGCCGCACAACGCCCACGTGGCGCTGGCAGAGGCCGCGCTGGCGCAGCTCCATCTCAATGAACTGCACGTGATTCCCACCGGCCAGGCCTGGCACAAGAGCCGCGAGCTGACGCCCAAGGAAGACCGGCTCGCCATGACCCGGCTGGCCTTCGGCGAACTGCAGGGCACGGTCGTGGTCGACAGCCGCGAGGTGCTGCGCGACGGCCCCACCTACACGCTCGACACCCTGCATGAACTGCAGCGCGAGCAGCCCGCTGCGCAACTGGTGCTCATCATGGGCGCGGACCAGGCGGCCGCGCTTCCGACCTGGCACGGCTGGCAGGATATACTCGGCATTGCTACTGTTTCTGTAGCGTATCGCGCACTATCGACGGGTAACCCTGCCCGTTTTGATCCGAAAACATTGCCCGGCCTTCCGGCTGGCGCGCGTTTCGAAGCGCTCGAATTGCCTCCCATGGATATCAGCGCCACCGAGATCCGGCGGCGCTCGGCGCTCGGCGTGGACATTTCCTCGCTGGTTCCGCCCACGGTTGCACGCTATATTGACCAACACCACCTCTACCGCTCTGCCTGATGACCACTGAAGCCGCCGCAAAGAAAAATATCCAGAAACTCCAGCGAGCCATCATCGATGGCCTCGAAGACGTCAAGGCGCAGGACATCCAGGTATTCGACACCGAGCATCTCTCGCCACTGTTCGAGCGCGTGATCGTCGCATCGGGCACTTCCAACCGCCAGACCAAGGCGCTGGCCGCGAGCGTGCGCGATGCAGTGCGCGAAGCCGGTTTCGCCAAGCCGCGCGTGGAGGGTGAGGACAACGGCGAGTGGATCATCGTGGACTGCGGTTCGGCCGTCGCGCACATCATGCAGCCCGCCATCCGCCAGTACTACCACCTCGAAGAGATCTGGGGCGACAAGCCTGTGCGTGCCAAGCTCGGCGGCACCAAGCCGGCGGCAGCCACGGGCGCCAAGGCCGGTGCCGAGGAGAAGAAGCCCGCCAAGGAACCGACGCTGCGCCGCTCCAGTGCCGCCAAGACCGCGATCCGCGCGGCCGAGCAGGAAGCCAAGGCTGCGAAGGCGCCGGCCAAGAAGACCGCTGCCAAGAAGGCACCCGCCAGGAAGACCACCACCGCGCGCGTGCCGGTCCAGGTCGTGGGCAAGCCCGCTGCCAAGAAGCCTGCGGCCAAGAAGCCTGCGGCCAAGAAGACGACGGCTGCCAGGAAGGCGCCAGCCCGCCGCGCATGAAGCTGCTGGTGGTCGCCGTCGGGCAGCGCATGCCCGATTGGGCTCAGACTGCCTGGGACGACTACGCCAAGCGCTTTCCGCCCGAACTCAAGCTCGAGCTGCGCGCGGTCAAGACCGAGCCGCGCGGCTCCAAGACGCTCGAAACCCTCTATGCCGCCGAACGCGAGCGCATCGAGGGCGCCATTGCACGCGGCATGCGCATCGTGGTGCTCGACGAGCGCGGCACGGCGCTGACCACCAAGGCGCTCGCGGCGCGGCTGCAGGCCTGGCAGGGCGAGGGTGACGACGTCGCCCTGGTCATCGGCGGGCCCGACGGGCTGGACCCGGCCTTCAAGGCAGCGGCCCACGAGCGCATCCGGCTGTCCGACCTGACACTGCCGCACGCGATGGCGCGCGTGTTGCTGGTCGAGCAGCTGTATCGGGCGTGGTCGGTCAACGCGGGCCATCCTTACCACCGCGAATGACGAACGCCGACGGGCAGGTCGCATTGCTCGAGGAACGAGGCCACCTGCTGGTGCCGGCGCCGTTGCCGCCCGCGATGCTCGATGCTGCGGCGAAGTCGCTCGATCAATGGCTGGGGCAGGCGGCGGGCAGTCGCAATCTGCTGGCTCATCCGCCATGCCGCGAAATGGCCATCCAGCTGAAGGCGCGGCTATGCCGCAAGGGCCTGCTCGATGCGTCGTCGGTGGCCGTCCAATGCACGCTCTTCGACAAGACGCCCGAAAGGAACTGGCTGGTCGCGCTGCACCAGGACACGTCCATCCCGGCTTCGGCCGACGGCATGCCCGCCGTCATCAAGGAGGGCGAGCCCTATGTGCAGCCGCCGATCGACCTGCTGCAGTCGCTTCTCGCCGTACGCGTGCACCTGGACGACTGCGGTGCCGACGCCGGCCCGCTGCGCGTCGTGCCGGGCAGCCACCGTGCGGGCCGGCTCGACCCCGATGAAGCGCAGGCCCTGCGCGCCGCCCATGGCGATACCGTCTGCACGGCGGCGCGGGGTGACGCGCTGCTGATGCGTCCCTTGCTGCTGCATGCCTCGTCGCGGGCGAAGTCGCCGGCACGCCGCCGCGTCCTTCACTTTCTTTTCGGACCTCCGGGCCTGCCGCATGGGCTGGCCTGGAACCACATGGTGGCCGGCGATCCGCCGAGTCCACGGGAGACCTGAACCTTGCCGGATTTCATCTACCTTGCCTCGCAGAGCCCGCGTCGGGCCCAGTTGCTCGGCCAGCTCGGCGTTCGCCATGAATTGCTGCTGGCCGATGCCGACGAGGATGCCGAATCGCTCGAAGCCCTGCTGCCCAACGAGGCTCCGGCCACCTATGTGCAGCGCGTGACCGGCCTGAAGCTCGACGCCGCCGTCGCCCGCATGCGCAGGCGCGGCCTGCCCGAGGCGCCGGTGCTCTGCGCCGACACCACGGTAGCCCTCGGCCGGACCATCCTCGGCAAGCCGGAAGACGAAAAGGACGCCGCGCGCATGCTGCGGATGCTCTCGGGCACCACCCACCGCGTGCTGACCGCGGTGGCGCTGCACCACGGCAAGAAGAGCCACGCCGCACTCAGCGTGTCGCGGGTGCGCTTCGCCGAGATCACGAAGCAGCAGATCGCCCGCTATGCGGAAAGCGGCGAGCCGCTGGGCAAGGCCGGCGCGTACGCCATCCAGGGGGCGGCGGCGGCGTTCGTCGAGCACATCAGCGGCTCCTATTCGGGCATCATGGGCCTCCCCATGTTCGAGACCGCACAACTCCTGCGGCAGGCGGGGATGCTCAAGTGAACACGCCATGACACTCAAGACCGCATTCTTTTTCAGGGCCGCCGCTGAACCGGCTTGGCCGGGCCGCCGGCGGCGCGCCCCGGCAGGAGGGTGGGCGAAGCGACACGAAGTGTGCGCAGCCTGGGGGGCGAGCCTATGAGCCAGGACATCCTCATCAACTGGTCTCCGCAGGAGACCCGCGTGGCGCTGATCGAGCACGGCGCGGTGCAGGAGCTGCACGTCGAACGCACGCTGGAACGCGGGCTGGTCGGCAACATCTACCTGGGCAAGGTGTCGCGCGTGCTGCCGGGCATGCAGTCGGCCTTCATCGACATCGGGCTGGAGCGCACCGCCTTCCTGCACGTGGCCGACATCGTGGCGCCGTTCACGCCGGGTTCGCGCCCCAGCGCGCCGGCACCCGAGCGCGACCACCGCAACGGCGGGCCGATGGTGCCCATCGAGAAGCAGGTGTTCGAGGGACAGTCGCTGCTGGTGCAGGTCATCAAGGACCCGATCGGCACCAAGGGTGCGCGGCTTTCCACGCAGATCAGCATCGCCGGTCGGCTGCTGGTGTTCCTGCCGCAGGACAACCACATCGGCGTGTCGCAGAAGATCCCCTCTGACCAGCGCGAATCGCTGCGCAACCGGATGCTCGCGCTCATCGAGGCCGCCGCGGCGGCCGACAGCGGCGGCGTGGTGCCGGCCAACACGGGCGGCTTCATCCTGCGCACCAACGGCGAAGACTCCAGCGACGCGGAGCTCGCGGAAGACATCGCCTACCTGCGCAAGACCTGGTCGCGCATCCGCGACGCCTCGATGCGCATGCCGCCGATGTCGCTGCTGCACCAGGACCTGAGCCTGCTGCAGCGCGTGCTGCGCGACATGACCGGCGAGGAAACGCAGACCATCCGCATCGACTCGCGCGAGCAGTTCGAGCTGCTGCTGAAGTTCGGCCTCGAATACATGCCCAAGGCCGCGGGCAAGCTGCAGCACTACAAGGGCGAGCGGCCGATCTTCGACCTGTATTCGGTCGACGAGGAAATCGCGAAGGCACTGGGCCGGCGGGTCGACCTGAAGTCGGGCGGCTACCTCGTCGTCGACCAGACCGAGGCGCTGACCACGGTGGACGTGAACACCGGCGGCTTCGTCGGCGCGCGCAACTTCGACGACACCATCTTCAAGACGAACCTCGAAGCGGCGCAGGCCATCGCGCGGCAGCTGCGGCTGCGCAACCTGGGCGGGATCATCATCGTCGACTTCATCGACATGGGCCGTGACGACCACCGCGAGCAGGTGTTGGCCGAGTTCCGCAAGCAGCTTGCGCGCGACCGCGTGAAGACCACCGCCGGCGGCTTCTCGCAGCTCGGACTGGTGGAGATGACGCGCAAGCGCACGCGCGAATCGCTGGCGCACATGCTGTGCGAGCCCTGCATCGCCTGCGGCGGGCAGGGCATCGTGAAGACCGCACGCAGCGTGGCCTACGACGTGATGCGCGAGATCCTGCGTGAGGCGCGCCAGTTCACGCCGCGCGAGTTCCGCATCGTCTCGTCGCCGCAGGTGATCGAACTCTTCCTCGACGAGGAGAGCCAGCACCTTGCGGGCCTGAGCGACTTCATCGGCAAGCCGATATCGCTGCAGTCGGAGCCGGCGATCGGGCAGGGGCAGTACGACATCGTGCTGCTCTGAGGCAGCACCGGTCGGTCAAAGCGTCGGGTCCTGTCCCGGCGGGGCGGTGCGTACGGCCAGCGTCTGCAGCCGCGCGTAGAGGCCATCGAGCGCCATGAGCTGCTCGTGGCTGCCCTGCTCGGCGATGCGGCCCTGTTCCATCACGATGATCCGGTCGGCGTGCTGGATGGTCGAGAGGCGGTGGGCCACGATCAGCGTGGTGCGGTTCTGCATCAGGCGCTGGAGGGCGTCCTGCACCAGCCGTTCGGATTCGGTGTCGAGCGCGGAGGTGGCCTCGTCCAGCAGGAGGATCGGCGCGTTCTTGTAGAGCGCGCGGGCAATGGCGAGGCGCTGTCGCTGGCCGCCCGAGAGCTGCGTCGCGTTGTGGCCCAGCACGGTGTCGATGCCCTGGGGCAGGTTCTCGACGTGCGAGCTCAGGTTGGCCGCGTCCACGCATTGCTGCACGCGCTCGCGATCGATCTCGGAACCCAGCGCCACGTTGGCGGCCAGCGAGTCGTTGAGCATCACCACGTCCTGGCTGACCATCGCGAACTGGGCGCGCAGGCTCTTGAGCTGCCACTCGCTCGTGTCGTGGCCGTCGAGCAGCACCTGGCCGCTGCTGGGCTGAACGAAGCGTGGCAGCAGGTTGACCAGCGTGGTCTTGCCCGAGCCCGAGGGCCCGACGAATGCGACCACCTGGCCGGGCTCGATGGTCAGGCTCACACCGTCGAGTGCGCGAAGCTCGTCGTCGCCCCGATAGCTGACCTTCACGTTGCGCAGCTCGATGCGACCCTGCGCATGTTCTAGGGTAAAGCTGCCCTGCGATTCGGGAGCCACTTCGTCGATGAGGATCAGCCCGCGCTCCAGCGCGGCGAGGCCGCGCGTGATGGGGCCCGCCACTTCGGCCAGGCGACGGATCGGCGCGATCAGCATCAGCATGGCCGTGATGTAAGCCACGAAGCCGCCCACCGTGAAGCCCTGCTTGCCGCTTTGCCAGAGCGCGATCATCACCACCACCGAGAGCGCCAGCGAGGCCATCATCTGCGTGAGCGGCGTGGTGGCGGCCTGCGCGATGGTCGATTTCACGGCCAGGCGGTTCAGGCGCTGGCTCAGCTGCTCGAAGCGGCGGCCTTGGGCGTCTTCGGCACCGTGCAGGCGCACCACGCGATGGGCCAGCACGTTCTCTTCGACCACGTAGGCCAGCTCGTCGGTGGCCTGCTGGCCCTGCTGGGTCAGGCGGTAGAGCCGCTTGGAGAACACCTTCATGATCCACGAGATGCTCGGCACCAGGAAAGCAACGATGAGCGTGAGCTTCCAGTTCAGGTAGATCAGGTAGCCCAGCAGCGCGACCAGCGTGAAGCCGTCGCGCGTGAGGCCGAGCAGCGCCTGCACCAGCAGCATCGCGCCGGTCTGCACTTCATAGACGACCGTGTTCGAAAGGGCACTGGCCGACTGGCGGGCGAACAGCGCGAGCTCGGCGCCGAGCAGCCGCTCGAACAGCACCCGCCGCAGCTTCTGCATGCCTTCGTTGGCGATGCGCGAGAGCGCGTACTGCGAGATGAACTGGGCGATGCCCCGCACCGCAAAGAGCAGCAGCACCGCGGCAGGCACGAACCAAAGCGGCATCTGGCCGCGCGTGAAGCCGCGGTCGAGCAGCGGCTTCAGCAGGGCCGCCATCAGCGGCTCGGTGACTGCAGCCAGCAGCGCCCCGATCAGTCCGAGTGCCCACCATTGACGGGAGCCGCCAAACCATGTCATGAGTCGCGCCAGGCGGCGCATCAGGGGAGGGCGCGCGATCTCGGCGCCGGGGGATGCTTGCATGGCGGCGGATTCTACGGGTCGGGCCTTTGCAGGCGCGCAGCCGCCCCCTGTGTAGGACCGGATCGACGGATAAACGTTTTGTGACGGCAGCCTCTGGGCAGTGTGTAACATCTCGCCTGTTAAAGCCGGGGAGAACTTTTTCACCCGGAAACCTCTCCGAACCGCATGAACAAGCCGTTGTCAGCCCAAATTCCAACTCCTTCTTCATCGCTATTTGCACGCCGCACCCTCATTGCGGCTCTCGCGGCCTCCCCCATGATTCCTGCACTCGCCCAGTTCCGGGTCGAGGTTTCGGGCGTGGGGCTCACGCAGCTGCCGATCGCGCTCGTTCCATTCAAGGGGCAAGAGGCCTCCCCACAGAAGATCTCCGACATCATTCAGGCCGACCTGGAACGAAGCGGCCAGTTCCGGGGCGTCGATGCCTCGGGCCAGACCCTCGACGAAGCCTCGCGTCCCGACCTTTCCCTCTGGCGCCAGCGCACTGCCGATTCGCTGGTCGCCGGCAGCGTCACTCGCCTGGCCGATGGCCGCTTCGACGTGCGTTTCCGCCTCTGGGACGTGGTCAAGGGACAGGACCTGGGCGGGCAGAGCTACACCGTTCCCCAGGGCGACCTGCGCCTCGCATCGCACCGCATTGCCGACTACGTCTACGAGAAGCTGACCGGCGAAAAGGGCATCTTCTCGACGCGCATCGCCTACGTCACCAAGGCAGGCAGCCGCTACTCGCTGTGGGTGGCCGATGCCGACGGCGAGAACGCGCAGGCTGCGCTCGCCAGCCCCGAGCCGATCATCTCGCCCTGCTGGTCTTCCAATGGTCAGCAGCTCGCGTACGTTTCCTTCGAGTCGCGCAAGCCGGTCGTGTACGTGCACAACGTGGCATCCGGCCAGCGCCGCCTGCTCGCCAACTTCAAGGGCTCGAACAGCGCCCCGGCCTGGGCGCCCGACGGCAACTCGCTGGCGGTCACGCTCAGCCGCGATGGCGGCTCGCAGCTCTTCTCCATTCCGGCCAACGGCGGCGAGCCGCGCCGGCTCACTCAAAGCTCCAGCATCGACACCGAGCCGGTGTACTCGGCCGACGGCAGCACGATCTATTTCGTGAGCGACCGCGGCGGCGCCCCGCAGATCTACAAGATGAGCGCCGGCGGCGGCAGCCCGACGCGCGTGACCTTCAGCGGGACCTACAACATCTCTCCGTCCGTCAGCGGCGACGGCCGGTGGTTGGCCTACATCTCGCGAGTGGGCGGCGCCTTCAAACTCCATGTGATGGAGTTGGCAACCGGCAACGTCAGCGCGATCACCGACACCTCCGCGGACGAAAGTCCGAGTTTTGCTCCGAACAGCAAGCTGATCGTCTATGCAACCCAGTTGCAGGGCCGCGAGGCCCTCATGACGACCACGCTCGATGGAAAAATAAAGGCACGACTGGCGGGGCAGGCGGGAGACATCCGTGAACCGGACTGGGGTCCGTTCCAAAAGCAATGACCAAGGTTTCTTTGAGGAGTTTGAAAAAATGTTGAAACGTTCGCTCTATTCGCTGGCCATCGTGGCTCTCATCGCCGGTTGCTCGTCGGGCACCAAGCTCAACGAAACGCCGGTGACCGACCGGTCCGGCACGGCTGGCGGCCAGCAAGGCGCCAGCACCGTGGCACCTGTCACCATCGACCCGACTGCGGGCACCGCTCAAGGTCCGGTGGGCGTCGAGCGCATCGTCTACTTCGACTACGACAGCTACACGGTCAAGCCCGAGTTCCAGTCGCTGATCGACGGCCATGCCCGCTTCCTGAAGGCCAACCCGCAGCGCCGCATCTCCATCGAAGGCCACACCGATGAGCGCGGCGGCCGCGAGTACAACCTGGCGCTGGGCCAGAAGCGTTCCGAAGCCGTGCGTCGCGCGCTGACCCTGCTGGGCGTGAACGACAACCAGATCGAAGCCGTGAGCTTCGGCAAGGAAAAGCCTGCGGTCACCGGCTCGGGTGAGGAAGTCTGGGCGCAGAACCGCCGCGCCGAAATCCGCTACACCCGGTGATGCCACGCGCCCTACTGCGAGGCTCGGCTCTGGCCGCGGCCTTGCTCTGCGTCTCGGCGGCCTCGCAGGCTGCGCTGTTCGAGGATGACGAGGCTCGCCGCGCCATCCTCGACCTGCGCCAGCGCGTCGAGGCCATGCGCCAGCAGACCGATCAGCGGCTGACCGACGAAAACGGCCAGTTGCGTCGCAGCCTGCTCGACCTGCAGAACCAGATCGAGCAGATGCGCGGCGACCTGGCTCGCATGACGGGGCAGAACGAGCAGCTCACGCGCACGTTGAGCGAAATGCAGTCGCGCCAGACCACCATCGACGACAAGCTCCGCCAGAGCGAGCCTTCGAAGGTGTCGGTGGACGGCCGCGAGTTCACCGCCGACCCCAAGGAAAAGGCCGACTTCGAGGCTGCCCTCGGCGTGTTCCGCTCGGGCCAGTTCGCGCAGGCGCAGACCGCGTTCGCCGAATTCGTCAAGCGCTACCCGCAAAGCGGCTACAACGCCTCTGCGCTGTTCTGGCTGGGCAATGCGCAGTACGCCACGCGCAACTACAACGAGGCCATCGCGAACTTCCGCTCCATGCTCTCGCTCGCGCCCGACCACGCCAAGGCTCCTGAGGCCGTGCTGTCGATCGCGAACTGCCAGATCGAGCTGAAGGACACGCGCGCTGCGCGCCGCACGCTGGAAGACCTGACCAAGGCCTACCCGCAGTCCGAAGCCGCGCAGGCCGGTCGCGAACGTCTCTCGCGCCTGCGCTGACGAGGGCGGAGCACTCCGCTTGAGCGCCATCATCGCCACTGCGTCTCTCACTCCTCCCACAGCCGCCGCGGATGTCGTCACCGACACCGCGGCGCCTGACTTTGCGCGCCGCTTCGGCGGCCTCGAGCGGCTGTACGGCGTGGCCGGTGCCGCACAAATCCGCGATGCCCACGTGCTGGTGGTCGGCATCGGCGGTGTCGGCTCCTGGGCCGTCGAGGCGCTGGCGCGCAGCGGGGTGGGGCGGCTGACCATGATCGACCTCGACCACGTGTCGGAGTCGAACATCAACCGCCAGATCCATGCGCTCGATGCAACGGTGGGGCAGGCCAAGGTCGAGGCCATGCGCGAGCGCATCGCGCAGATCAACTCCGAGTGCAAGGTCCAGGCCATCGACGATTTCGTCGAGCCCGGCAACTGGCTCTCGCTGCTCGACGCGGCCCAGGCTGCGAACGGGCCGGCAACGGCCGTCATCGATGCCTGCGACCAGGTGAAGGCCAAGGTGGCGATGGCCGCATGGGCTCGAGCGTCGCGCGCCACGTTCGTCACGGTGGGCGCCGCTGGCGGCAAGCGGCAGGCGCACAAGGTCGACATCGAAGACCTGTCGCTCGTCACGCACGACCCGCTGCTGGCCCAGCTGCGCCAGCGCCTGCGCAAGGAGCATGGCGCTCCGCGCGAAGGCCGCAAGATCGGTGTCGCCTGCGTGTTCAGCCGCGAGAGCGTGGCGCCTCCCGATGCCTCGTGCGCCATCGAGAGCGGTGACGGCACGCTCAACTGCCATGGGTACGGATCGGTGGTCAGCGTGACCGCGACTTTCGGCCAGTGCGCAGCAGGTTGGGTTCTGGACAAAATAGCGTCAAAGCACACGCTATAATCTTTGGCTTTGCCGGATAGCACTTCGGCGAAGAACAGAAAAATGGTTCGGGACGTTAGCTCAGTTGGTAGAGCAGCGGACTTTTAATCCGTTGGTCACTGGTTCGAATCCAGTACGTCCTACCAACACCCTGGAGCGCTCACCATACTGGTCGAGCGCTCTTTTTTTTGCCGAGTGCGTCGGCCATTGTGATCGCTGATGCTGCCGCCTGCGCGACCACCAATGGCCCTGCGCTCAGATCGCAACCTTCTTGTGCTCGCCAAGGTCCTGCGGCGGCTCGCCCGTGATGGCGGCCTTCGCCATCTTGTAGAGCTGCACCATCTTGCTGTCGTCCACGTCCCAGTACTCGGCATCGACCACCGCCACTGCGAGCAGGCCGAGGTTGGGATCGGTCGGGCCATTGGGGAACCAGGCCTGCGCCATCTTGTTGAAGAGTGCTTCCTTCTTTGCCTGGTCCTCAAGCAGCGCGGCGTGGCCCGACACCGACACGTAGCTGTCGTCGTCGGTGTTGGCATAGGCGATGTTCACCACCGGGTCGCTGGCGACGTGACGCGCGATGTCCCCGTTCTTCGGCACGAAGAAGTAAAGCGTGCGCACGTCGTCGCCGTCCCTGTTCTGCGTGGTCAGCGGATGGCTGTGCAGTTGGCCGTCGCCATGGCGGTGGGTCAGCATGCCGAAGCGGGTGTCCTTGATGAGGTCCCAGAGCTTGCCCAGGTCGGTCGTCGTCGTCATGTCGTTGAACTCCAGATCGGTGAAAAGAAGTCCTTAAGGTAAGCGCGGGCGTGTAGCGCGCCATGAGGACACACGGCGCACAGCCGTGTGGTCCCGCACCGACAAGGCTTGTCGAAGGGCAACGCGTTGGTGACGCAGCGAGCAGGCTGTTCCGGCCGTCCTCTGGCGGGGGAGCGTTCTCGAAGCGGCTACAGTCGCCCGTCTTTCCTCACCCGGCGGCTCTGGCTGGCGCCTCCGACCTTTTCCGATGCGTACCTTCATTTCTTTCTCCGCCATCGTTCTTTCTGCGGCATTGGCAGCCGGCTGTGTCACCCGCGAGGCTCCGCGCTACACGCCGCTGGGCAACGGCGTCTTCAAGTCGCCGACCGCGCAGGATGCCGAGAACTACTGTCGCAATTTCGGCGCACCGATGCGCTTCCTGGCCAACCCGGGCGCGGAAGACGCGGTCAAGCGGGTTTCCGGAGGCGAGGTCTTCTACCGCTGCGATTGACATAGAAAAGCCCACGGTCCTCAGTACCGTGGGCTCTTACTGCCGATCGGATCGGCGCTGCGCTCAGGCTTCCGGTGCCACGCTGCCCGGCAGCGTCGGCGCGTTCGTGCCGGCGGTGCTTTCCTTTTCGTCTTCCGCGTCTTTCTCATGCCGCGCCGCGATGAACAGGTACATCGCCGGCACCACGAAGAGCGTGAACAGCGTGCCGATGGACAGCCCGCTGAAGATCACGATGCCCATCGCCTTGCGGCCCGCGGCGCCGGCGCCTGAGGCGATGACCAGCGGCAGCACGCCGAAGACCATGGCGGCGGTCGTCATCAGGATGGGGCGCAGGCGGGTGCCGGCGGCTTCCACGATGGCGTCGAGCTTGCTCAGGCCCTGCTTCTGCAGGCGGTTGGCCACTTCGACGATCAGGATGCCGTGCTTGCTGATGAGGCCCATCAGCGTCACCAGGCCCACCTGGGTGTAGATGTTCATCGAGGCGAAGCCCCAGAAGATGAAGATCATCGCGCCGAAGAGGGCGAGCGGCACCGAAACCAGGATCACCACCGGATCGCGGAAGCTCTCGAACTGCGCCGCCAGCGCCAGGAACACGATGATCAGCGCGAAGACGAAGGTGATGGCGAAGTTGCCCGACTCCTGCACGAACTGGCGCGACTGGCCCGAGTAGTCCACCGTGTAGCCGCTGGGCGCCATCTGCTGGACCAGGCCGCGCAGGTACTCCAGCGTCTCGCCCTGCGTGCCGCTGGGCACGCCCTGGATGGTCACGGAATTGAGTTGCTGGAAGTGGTTCACCGTCTCGGGCTGCACGCTGTACTTCAGGCTCGCCACCGTGCTGGCCGGCACCACGCCGTTGGGCGTCTTGATGTAGAAGTTCAGCACGTCCGAGGGATTCAGCCGGTCGACCTGTTGCACCTGCGGGATCACCTTGTACGAGCGGCCCGAGATCGAGAAGTAGTTGACGTACGCACCGCCCAGCGCAGCGCCCATGGCGTTGCCGACGTCCTGTTGCGTGATGCCCAGCGAGGCGATCTTGTCGCGGTCGACCACCACGGAGGCCTGCGGCAGGTCGATCTTCAGGTCAGCGTCGATGTAGTAGAACTTTCCGTCGGCGCGCGCCTTGTCCATGATCTGCTGGGCGAGGGCGTTCAGATTCTCGAAGGGCTCGGTGGTCTTGATGACGAACTGCACCGGCAGGCCCGATGCACCCGGCAGTGCCGGGAACTGGAAGGCCACCACCTTCGCGCCGGCAATGCCGTTCCAGCGCTTCTGCAGATCGGTCTGGATGTCGTGCGCGCTGCGCGTGCGCTCGTCCCAGGGCTTGAGCAGCACGCCCGCGATGCCCGCGTTGGTGCTGGGCACGCCGGTCAGCTGGAAGAGCTGCGCGTACTCGGGCGTGTCGTGCGCGACCTTGAAGATCTGGTCGGCGTACGTCTGCATCTGGTTGATGGTGGCCGTGGGCGCGCCCACCACCTGCGACAGCACGATGCCCTGGTCTTCCTCGGGCGCGAGCTCCGACTTCGACATCTTGAACATCACGAACAGCAGCGCCACCAGGATCGCGCCCATGACGATCATCACCGGCCAGGTCTTGAGCACGCCGCGCAATATCAGCTGGTAGCGGTGATGCACGCGCTCGAAGACGTGCTCGATCTTCATTGCGAACTTGCCGGTGTCCTGCTCGGGCTTGAAGAAGCGCGAACACATCATGGGCGACAGCGTCAGCGCCACGATGCCCGACACCACCACCGAGCCCGCGAGCGTGAAGGCGAACTCGGTGAAGAGCGAGCCGGTCAGCCCGCCCTGGAAGCCGATGGGCACGTACACCGCCACCAGCACCACCGTCATCGCCAGGATGGGGCCGCCCAGTTCGCGCGCCGCGAGCAGCGAGGCCTGCATGGGCGACTTGCCCTCGCGCATGTGCCGGTCGACGTTCTCCACCACGATGATCGCGTCGTCCACCACCAGGCCGATGGCGAGCACCAGCGCCAGCAGCGTGAGCAGGTTGATCGAGTAGCCCAGCGCCAGCATGATGAAGAAGGTGCCGATCAGCGACAGCGGCATCGCGATCAGCGGCACCACCACCGCGCGCAGGCTTCCCAGGAAGAGATAGATCACCACCGTCACGATGACCAGCGCCTCCACCAGCGTCTTGATCACTTCGCTGATCGAGGTGTTGATGAAGTCGGTCGAGTCGTAGACGATCTTGCCGGTCAGCCCCGTGGGCAGCTGCGCCTGGATGTCGGGGAACACCGTGCGCACCTGCTTGGCCACCTCGAGGATGTTGGCTTCGGGCGCGACCTTGATGCCGATGAAGACCGAGCGCACGCCGTTGAAGGCCACGTTGAAGTCGTAGTTCTCGGAACCCAGCGTCACGTTGGCCACGTCCTGCAGCCGCACGATGGCGCCGTTGGCGCTCTTCACCGAAAGCTGCTTGAACTCGTCCACGCTGTGCAGCGAGGTGCCGGCCGTGAGCGGCACGCTGACCATCTGGCCCTTGCTCTGGCCGACGGCCGCGAGGTAGTTGTTGGCGGCCAGCGCCGCGCTCACGTCGGTGGCGGTCACGCCGTAGGCGGCCATCTTCTGCGCATCGAGCCATGCCCGCAGCGCGAAGGTGCGCGCGCCGAGGATCTCGGCGGTCTGCACGCCCGGAATGGCGTTGAGCTTGGGCTGCACCACGCGCACCAGGAAGTCGGTGACGTTGTTGTTGGGCAGCGTGTCGCTGTAGAAGCCGATGTACATCGCGTCGGTGGTCTGGCCGGTAGCCACCGTCAGCACCGGCTGCTGCGCCTGCGGCGGCAGCTGGTTGCGCACCGAGTTCACCTGCGTGTTGATCTCGGTCAGCGCGCGGTTGGAGTCGTAGTTCAGCCGCAGCGTGGCGGTGATGGTCGACACGCCCAGGCTGCTCGACGACGACAGGTAGTCGATGCCCTGCGCCTGCGACACCGCGGCCTCCAGAGGCTGCGTGATGAAGCCCGCGACCGTGGCCGCGTCCGCGCCGTAGTAGGCGGTGGTGATGGTGACCACGCCGTTCTCGGTCTTCGGGTACTGGTTGACCGGCAGGCCGGCCAGCGCGCGAAGGCCCAGGACCACGATCAGCAGGCTCACCACCATCGCCAGCACCGGCCGGCGGATGAAGATGTCTGTGAAGTTCATTCGGGCGACCTCATTTTTCCTGCGGCGTCGGCGCCGGGTTGTTGGTGGGCTGGACGCTGTTGTCCACCACCACCGGCGTGCCGTTCTTCAGCTTGTTCTGGCCGCTGCTCACCACCACCTGGCCAGCCGTGAGGCCCTTGACGATGGCGATCTGGTCGCCGCGCGTCGGGCCGGTCTCGATGAAGACCTGCTGCGCGACGAGCTGCTTGGCGCCCGATGGATTGGCCGGCTGCGCGGGCGCACCCGCGGTGCCTGCCGCGCCAGCGGTGCCAGGTTTGGGCGGCTCGGCTTCCTTCACCACGTACACGGTCGAGCCGTACGGGTTGTAGGTGACGGCGGTGGCCGGCAGCGTGAGCTGCTCCTGCTCGCCGCCGACATCGATCTTCACGTTGGCGAACATGCCGGGCAGCAGCTGCTGCTTCAGGTTGGAGATGGTGGCCTCGACCTGCACGTTGCGCGTGGCGGCGTCCACCTTCGGGCTGATCGCATTGATCTTGCCGCTGAAGCTCTGGCCCGGGAAGGTGTCGACCGACAGGTTTACCACCTGGCCCACCGCCAGGCCCGCGAGCTGCTGCTGGGGCAGGGCGAAGTCGACGTAGATCGGGTCCAGCGTCTGCAGCGTGACCAGCTTGTCGCCCGCATTCACGTACTGGCCGGGGTTCAGCGTGGTGATGCCCAGGCGGCCGGAGAAGGGCGCGCGGATCGACTTCTTCGCGACCAGCGCGGCCTGCTGCTCGACCTGCGCGCGCTTGGCCTTCAGGTCGTTGGTGTCGGCATCGATCTGCGCCTGGCTCACCGCCTGCACCGCGAGCTGCGCCTGGTCGCGCTTGAGTACGATGGCGGCCTGCGCGGCGGCCGCCTCGGCCGCGTGCAGCTGGGCGATGTCGGAATCGGCATTGAGCTCGACCAGCAGCGTGCCGGCCTTCACGTCCTGCCCCGACTTGAAGTGCACCGTGCGCACCAGCCCGGCCACCTCGGTGCCCAGGTCGGCGCCGCGCACCGGGTTCAGCGTGCCGACCGCGGTGAGCTGCGACTGCCACCGCAGCTTCTGCACCTCGGCCGTCGACACCGTCTGCGGGCCGGGCTTGGGCACTGCGGCGATCAGCGCGCGGATCTGAAGGAACTTGCCCACGGCGAGCACGGCGACCAGCAGCAGCACGCAGCCGATCATGATGATCATTCTCCGGGTCATAAATTGGCTTTTCTTGGAGTTATGGAGTGTTCGGGTCTGCTCAGTTCAGCGGGGCCGAAGCCTGAGGCGAGGGCGCAGCGGGCTGCCCCGGCGCGATCGCCGCGTCGGCCAGCTCGCCGCGGTTCCACCAGCCGCCGCCCAGTGCCTGGAAGAGCGCGGCCGTGTCGGCATAGCGCGCGGCCTGCGCCTGCGCCAGCGCGGTGTGCGTCTGCAGCCAGGCCTGCTGCGCGGTCAGCAGCGTCACGTAGCTCACCGCGCCGGCGCGGAACTGCGCGGTCGACAGGTCGAGCGACTGCCTGGCGAGCGACTCGGCGGTGGCCTGGGTCTGCAGCGCTGCCGCGTCGAGTTCGAGCGCGCGCAGTGCATCGGCCACGTTCTGGAAGGCGCCGAGCACGGTGTTGCGGTACTGCGCGGCTGCCGAGTCGTAGGCCGCGACGGCCGCGCGTTGCTGCGCGCGCAGCGCACCGCCGTTGAAGATCGGCTGCGTGAGCCCGGCGCCGATGTTCCACAGCGTCGTCGGCCCGGTGAACAGATCGCGGGCACGCAGCGAGGTGTTGCCGTAGCTCGCGCTGAGCTGTATCTGCGGATAGAGGTTCGCCGTAGCCACGCCGACCGCCGCGCTGGCCTGGTGCAGCTGCGCCTCGCTGGCACGCACGTCGGGCCGCTGGCGCGCGAGCTCGGAGGGCAGCGACAGCGGCAGCTCCTGCGGCAGCGAGAGGCTGGCGAGGTCGAACTCCGGCAGGCCCTGCTCCGAAGGCAGACGGCCCGCGAACACGGCGAGCTGGTGGCGCGTCTGCGCGAGCGATTTCTCCAGCGGCGGTATCGCCGCCTGCGTCTGCGCGACCTGCGTGCGCTGCTGCAGCACGATCGACTTCGGAATCGCGCCGGTGTCGAACTGCTTTTCGATCACGCCCAGCTGCTCGCGCTGCGCCTGCAGCACCTCTTGCGTGGCCTGCAGCTGGCCGCGCAGCGCGGCCTCGCGGATCGCGGTGGTGACGAGGTTCGAGGTCAGCGTGAGGTACGTCGCCTCCACCTGGTAGCGCTGCGCTTCCACGGCGGCCTGCGCGCCCTCGATCTGCCGGCGCGAGGCACCGAACACGTCGAGGTTGTAGCTGACGTTGACCGAGGCGTTGTACAGCGTGAGCAACTGGCCGCCCGCCACCCGCGTGCTGACCTCCGAGGCTCGCTCGCGTTGCACCCCCAGCTGCGCGTTGACCTGCGGCCACAGCAGGTTGCCCGACTTAGCGTCGTAGGTGGCCTCGGCCTGCCGCAGCGCGGCCTGCGCGGAAGCCAGCGTGGGGCTCTGGGCGAGCGAGGCGCGGATCAGCCGATCGAGCGGCTCCGAGCGGAACACCTCCCACCACTGGGCGGGAATGTCGCGGCCGGGGAGCAGCTCCTGCACCTGGCCGGCCGGCACGTCGGACTTCGCGGTGCGCGCCGGCATCGGCGCGGGTGTGTAGTCCGCGCCGCCGGCGGCGGCCGGCAGGTCGGGCATCCTGAAATCCGGCCCGACCGCACAGCCGCTCATCAGCAGCAGGACGGCGCCGAGCACGGCGCCCTGAACGGGCCACCCCGCGCGTCGACGCGCAAACGCAGCGCGCAACGACGAACCAGGGTGATCCTCCAATGCATTGTTGTCTTGATTTGGCATGGGGCAGCGGTTGTACACCCGGAACGCCCGGGCTGCCTGACTTCCTGAAGTCTCACCGCCGCGCCCTTGCCCCGCGAGGCCGTTGCGACGAAACGGGACCTGCACGGCGCGAAATGTACGGGCAAGGCGCCAAATGCACCACCCCAAGGGCACTGCAAAAAATTACCCACGGCCCAATTCCAGGAACACCGAGGAACCGGCTCTGCCGGGCCTCGGGTGTTGCCCCCGGTAGGGGGTTGGCGAAGCGGCACGCAGTGCCACGCAGCCTGGGGGCGAGCAATTGTTCAAAAAAAAGCCCGCACGAGGCGGGCTTGAAGGTGACCTGCTGGAGGAGGGAGGATCAGAGGATGCAGGCCACAGGGAGAGCCATGAATATCGCTTCCGAACCTGCACGCAACCTGACCTCGACGAAATCGTGTTCCAGCTAATGCCTGGCTAATTTTTTGCCGAGGCGCCGCCCGCGCCCGGCTCAGTCCTCGTCTTCCCACTTGCCCACCACCGTGCCCAGCACGGTGAAGGTGGAGCGCACCGGCTCGTGCTTGGGATTGAGCGGCAGCAGCCAGCGGCGGCCGTCCTCCTGCTTGAACACCTTGAAGGTGACCTCGTCGCTGTCCTCGAGCTTGGCGATGATGCGCTCGCCGTCGTCGGGCGTCCTCAGCGAGGTGTCGACGAAGACGATGGAGCCTGATGGGTAGCTCTTGAGCTGGCCACTGGGCGAGGTCATGCTGTCGCCGCGAACGCGCAGCGCATAGCTCTGGAGGCTGTGGTGGGCGATGCAGGGAATCCAGCGCTCGGCGCGCGGCTGCTGCGAGATCTCGTGGCTGTCCCAGTTGGCTGCGTCCGTCCACGAGATGAGCGGCACGGTGCCGGGCGTGCGCGGATTGAAGCTCGGAATCGTCGGGGGGATGTGGGTCACCCGGTACGGCCCGAGCGGTTCGTTGGCCCGGTCGCGGGCCTGGCGCATCTGGTCTTCGTCCCAGGGGGCGGGGCCGTCTCCGGTGTCGAGCCAGTTGGGATCGGCCCGGTAGGCGCGCGCCAGCGCCAGCACGCTCATGGAGCGGGTGACGTCCCCGCGCTCGATCTTGGAAATGCTCGACTGCTTGACGCCCGAGGCCGCTTCGGCCTGCTTCTGCGTCATCTTGGCGAATTTGCGCGCGGCCAGGGCGCGTTTGGCAATGCTGTCCATCGGTTGGGGATTTAAGCCCAAACGAATATTCTTCCTGAACTCTAGAATAGTTAAAAAAGGGAGGAAAGAATGAAACCAAGGGAGTTGGTTCTGGCCCTGAGGGCCATGGGCCTCACGCAGAAGCAGATCGAACAGAGAACAGGCATTCCGCAGCCGACGATCAGCAAGATCGGCCTGGGCCGGGTGGCCGACGTGATGTCGCGCCACTACGTCGCGCTGCTGGCTGCCTACGAGCAGCGTGCGAAGGAGGAGGCCCTGAAGCCGGGGCCCGAGGCCTTCCGCCCCCCGGCAAAGAAGCGATGAGCAGGCGGTGCATCGACGATGGACGTCGGGCCTGTGGCTCGACCGCGCGCTGTGCGTGCTGCTGGCGCTGCTTTCCCTGGCGGGACTGGCCTTCGGCCTGATCGCGGCGCATCCGGCCATCGCGGGCGGCAGCTGCTTCGGGCTGGCGTGCGCCGCGTGGGCGGCACAGGTGCTCTTCGACGGCGAGGCGCTCAGGCGCTCGCGTGCGGTTCGGGAGGCGCGAGAGCGAGGGTGGTGCTGACGCGCACGCAGTCCTTGATGTGCTGCTCGCCAAGGGCGCGCAGCGCCGCATAGCCGAGCGCGGCCGACACCATCTGCCCGGCGATGGGCACGTACTTGGTCGCCTGCTTGGCCGTGAGGCGCACGCCCGCGTGCTTTGCGAGGCGCAGCAGCAGGTCGTGCGTGACGAGCCGCCCGACCAGCAGCGCGCCCACGGTGGTCGCGGCCTTCTGGATGCGCTCGCGCTGGTGCGGCGCGAGCTTCTCGACCTGCGTGACCGAGAGGCCGAATTCCGCGCTGATCTGCGGCACCAGCCGCGATAGCAGCGCGGCGTCGGCCATCCAGTCGAGGCCGGGCAGGGGAACCGCGCTGGCTGCTGCCGCCATCAGCGCCTTGCGGCTGATGAGGCGGCGGCTGCGGTGGACGGCGGCGATGAGCTTTTCATCGCCCCGGGCCAGTTCGATGGCTGACGGCATCCGGCGACTCCCTTTCTTCCTGCCTGAGCGGCTTTGCGGTTCAGGCCGCCAGGGCTTCCAGCTGGTCCGACAGGGCCAGCCAGCGCTCCTCGAGGCGGCCGATTTCGTCGTTGAGCGCCTTCAGCCGCTTGCCGGCCTCGGCGATCTCGGCCGACGGCAGCGGCTGGGCCAGCCGCGCCTCGAGCTCGGCGCGTTCGGAGCCGGCCTTGGCCAGGCGTTCGTCGATCTGGGCGATCTCGCGCTTGATCGGCTTGGCCTGGTCGCTGCGCTGCTGGCGCTCCTGGGCGTCCTGCTTGCGCTGCTGGGGCGCTGCCGGGGCGGCCGCCGCTGGGGCCGCGGCGGCCTCGGCCTCGCGCACCGCCACCTTGGCTTCCTCGCGCAGGCGCTTCGATTCGTCGAGCAGGTAGCGCTGGTAGTCGTCGAGGTCGCCATCGAAGTCGCCGACAACCCCGCGGCCCACCAGCCAGAACTCGTCGCACACCGAGCGCAGCAGCGCGCGGTCGTGGCTCACCAGCATCAGCGTGCCTTCGAACTCGTTGAGCGCCACGGCCAGCGCCTCGCGGGTGGCCAGGTCGAGGTGGTTGGTCGGCTCGTCGAGCAGCAGCAGGTTGGGGCGCTGCCACACCATCATGGCGAGCACGAGGCGGGCCTTCTCGCCGCCGCTCATGGTGCCCACGGGCTGCTTCACCATGTCGCCGCTGAAGTTGAAGCTGCCCAGGTAGCCGCGCAGCGCCTGCTCGCCGGAAGGCTCCTTGGCATTGCCGCCGAGCTCGCGCGCCAGGCGCACCATGTGCTCCAGCGGGTTGCTCTCGGGGTGCAGCACGTCGAGTTCCTGCTGCGCGAAGTAGCCGATGTTCAGGCCCTTGCCTTCGGTGACCTGGCCCGCCAAGGCGCCCATCTCGCGCGCGATGGTCTTCACCAGCGTCGACTTGCCCTGGCCGTTGGCGCCCAGGATGCCGATGCGCTGGCCCGCCAGCACCGAGCGGTTCACGCCGCGCAGGATGGTCTTGGGCTCGGCGTCCTCGACAACGTAGCCGAAGCTCGCGTTGCTGATCGACAGCATCGGGTTGGGGATGTTGCCCGGCTCCTTGAACTCGAAGCTGAATTCGGCTTCGGCCAGCAGCGGCGCCACGCGTTCCATGCGCTCCAGCGCCTTGACGCGGCTCTGGGCCTGCTTGGCCTTGCTGGCCTTGGCCTTGAAGCGGTCGATGAACTTCTGCAGGTGGGCGATCTTTTCCTGCTGCTTGGCGAAGGCCTGCTGCTGCTGCTCCATCTGCAGCGCGCGCATGTCCTCGAACTTGCTGTAGTTGCCGCCGTAGCGCGTGAGCTGGGCGTTGGCGATGTGCAGGGTGACGTCGGTCACGGCGTCGAGGAACTCGCGGTCGTGGCTGATGACGATCATGGTGCCCTGGTACTTCTGCAGCCAGGCTTCGAGCCACACCAGCGCGTCCAGGTCCAGGTGGTTGGTGGGCTCGTCGAGCAGCAGAAGGTCGCTCGGGCACATCAGCGCGCGGGCCAGCTGCAGGCGCATGCGCCAGCCGCCCGAGAAGCTGTTGACCGGCGCGTCGAGCTCGTGCGTCTTGAAGCCCAGGCCCAGGATCAGCGCCTGCGCGCGCGGCACGGCGTCGTGCTCGCCGGCGTCGGCCAGGTCGGTGTAGGCGTGGGCCAGCTGCATGCCGATGTCGGCGTCGTCGGGGTTCTCGGTGTAGGCGGCCTCGATGGTGGCCAGCTGCTCGCGCAGCTCGGTCAGGCGGGTGTCGCCGCCCACCACGAAGTCGGTGGCCGACTCCTCGGTCTCGGGCATGTTCTGCGCCACCTGGGCCATGCGCCACTGCTTCGGAATGGAGAAATCGCCGCCGTCTTCGTGCAGCGTGCCGTTGAGCAGGGCGAACAGGGTCGACTTGCCGGCGCCGTTGCGGCCCACCAGCCCGACCTTCTCGCCGGGGTTGAGGGTGACCGTGGCGCCGTCGAGCAGGACCTTGGCGCTGCGGCGAAGAATGACGTTCTTGAGAGTGATCATGAAAGAGGAACCGTAGGGGCGATTATCCCGCCCGGCCTCGGACGCCCCGGAAAAAGGGGCAAAGGCGCGGGGAAATCGGCATCGATCGCCCGGTGAATGGAGTTGCGCAGCCAGTGGCTGCGGGAAAGCGGCAGAAAGGGGAGGGCTCGGGCGGGCGCAGCTAACGCACGCCGGCGCCGGCCACGAGGGCGTCGCGCGTGACCAGCAGCACCTGGTCTTCGCCGGCCGAGGTTTCGAGCCAGAACACTTCGAGCTGCGGAAAGGCGGCCTCGAAGTACTCGCGCTCGTTGCCGATCTCCAGCACCAGCACCGCGCGCTCGCTCATGCGAGACGGCGCGTCGGCGAACAGCTGGCGCACGAAATCCATGCCGTCGGCACCGCCGGCCAGTGCCAGCTCGGGCTCGGCGCGGTATTCGGCGGGCAGGGCGGCCATGCTGGCGCTGTTCACGTAGGGCGGGTTGCACAGGACCAGGTCGTAGGGACCGGGCAGGTTCTTCAGTCCGTCCGACTCGACCAGCCTCACCCGCGCGTCCAGCTCGTGGCGGGTGACGTTGATGGCCGCCACCTCCAGCGCCTGCAGCGAGATGTCCGCAGCGTCGACCGTCACTTCCGGGTACGTGAGCGCCGCCAGCACCGCGAGGCTGCCGTTGCCGGTGCACAGGTCGAGCACGCGCTGCGTGTGTTCGCCCAGCCAGTAGTCGATGGTTCCCTCGGCGATCAGCTCGGCGATGAAGCTGCGCGGCACGATGGCGCGCTCGTCCACGTAGAAGGGCACGCCCTGCAGCCAGGCTTCCTTGGTGAGATAGGCGGCGGGCTTGCGCGTCGAGATGCGTTCGTCGATGAGCGCCGCCACCTTGCCTGCGTCGGCGGGCGACACGGGCTTGTCGGCCACGCCGTCGAGGTCGTCCAGCGGCAGCTTCAGGCGCCACAGCACCAGCCAGGCGGCTTCGTCGAAGGCGTTGGCCGTGCCATGGCCGAAGGCCACGCCGGCTTCTTCCAGCCGCTTCGCGCCCGCCTCGATGAGTTCGATGACGGTGCTCATCCGGCGAGCGCGGCGTCCAGCCGCTTCAAGACGCGCAGGTAGATGCTCTTCAGCGTTTCGATCTCGGCCACTTCGATGTGCTCGTCGATCTTGTGGATGCTGGCGTTCACCGGGCCGAGCTCGACCACCTGCCTGCAGATCTTGGCGATGAAGCGCGCGTCGCTCGTACCGCCGCTGGTCGACAGCTCGGTCTCGATGCCGGTTTCATCGCGGATGGCGCCCTGCACGGCCTCCACCAGCTCGCCCGGCGTGGTCAGGAAGGGCAGGCCTCCGATGGTCCAGGCCAGCGTGTAGTCGACCTGGTGCGCGTCGAGCACGGCGTGCACGCGCTGCTGCAGCGACTCGGGCGTCGATTCGGTCGAGAAGCGGAAGTTGAAGTCGATCACCGCGCTGCCCGGGATCACGTTGCTCGCGCCGGTACCCGCGTGGAAATTGCTGATCTGCCAGCTGGTCGGCTGGAAGTACGGGTTGCTCGCCGCGTCCCAGCCGCCGGCAGCGTTGATGGCCACCAGCTCGGCCAGCGCGGGTGCGACCGCGTGGACCGGGTTCTTCGCCAGGTGCGGATAGGCGATGTGACCCTGCACGCCCTTGACCGTGAGCTTGCCGCTCATGGTGCCGCGACGGCCGTTCTTGATCATGTCGCCACAGCGCTCCACGGCCGTGGGTTCGCCGACGATGCAGTAGTCGACGGTCTCGCCGCGCGCGGCCAGTGCGTTGCAGACGACCACCGTGCCGTCCACGCCCGGGCCTTCCTCGTCGCTCGTGAGCAGCAGGGCGAGCGTGAGCTGTGGCTCTGGCACTGCCTGCAGGAAGTCTTCGATGGAGGTCACGAAGGCCGCGACCGACGTCTTCATGTCGCAGGCGCCTCGGCCGTAGAGCTTGCCGTCGCGGTGCGTGGGCGTGAAGGGATGGCTGGTCCACTGCTCGACGGGGCCGGTGGGCACCACGTCGGTGTGGCCGGCGAACACCAGCGTCCGGGTGGCGGCCTTCGCGTCCTTGGGGCGGCGCACCGCCCAGAGGTTGGTCACCCGGAAGTCGGCGGGGCCGCTCTCGATCGTCTCCAGCGTGAAGCCCAGCCGCGCCAGCCGCTCGCCGAGGATCTGCTGGCAGCCCGCGTCGTCGGGAGTGACGGAAGGGCGCGAGATGAGTTGTTCGGCTAGCTGGAGAGTTCGGGACATGGCACAGGAAAGGAGGGGGACTCTTCCAGGAACCCCGCGGAACCGGCGCTGCCGGGCCGCGGGCGTTGCCCCGGCGAGGGGGCGGCTAAGCGACACGAAGTGCGCGAAGCCTTGGGGGAGAGTCAGAATTTGACGTCTAGCGTGATGTCGGTGAAGGTGGGTTCGTCGACCTGATCCGTCAGGTGGCGGTCGTCGACATGCTGCTTGGGCGCCGCGCGGTTCTGCAGGCGCCACATGAGGTTGGTGGGGGAGTCGGCCTGCGACAGGCCCTCTTCGCGGGTGACGCGCTCTTCGATGACGAGGCGGGCGATGTCTTCCTCGAAGGTCTGCGAGCCTTCGGCCATCGACTTCTCCATGGCCTCCTTCACGCCGGAGAAGTCGCCCTTCTCGATCAGCTCGGCCACCAGCGCGGTGTTGAGCATGACCTCCATCGCAGGCACGCGCCCGCCGGTCGGCGTGCGCAGCAGGCGCTGCGACACGATGGCGCGCAGCGCACCGCCCAGGTCGCCCAGCAGCGTGGGGCGCACCTCGACGGGATAGAAGCTCAGGATGCGGTTCAGCGCGCGATAGCTGTTGTTGGCGTGCAGCGTGGCCACGCACAGGTGGCCCGACTGCGCGTAGGCGATGGCGGCCGACATGGTGTCGCGATCGCGGATTTCGCCGATCTGGATCACGTCGGGCGCCTGGCGCAGCGCGTTCTTCAGCGCCGTCTGCAGCGAGGTGGTGTCGCTGCCCACGTCGCGCTGGTTCACCACGGACTTCTTGTTGGTGTAGGTGAACTCGATCGGTTCCTCGACCGTGAGGATGTGGCCGCTGGCGTGCTCGTTGCGGTAGTCGAGCATCGAGGCCAGCGTGGTGGTCTTGCCGGCACCGGTGGCGCCGACCATGAGGATCAGCCCGCGCCGCTCCATGACGAGCGTCTTCAGGATGTCGGGCAGGTTCAGCTCTTCGAAGCTCGGAATCCGTGGGGCGATGTGCCGCACCACCACCGCGTAGGTGCCGCGCTGGCGCATGGCGCTGATGCGGTAGTTGCCGGCGTCCTCGAGGTGGACGGCCATGTTGAGCTCGCCCGTGCTCTCCAGCTCCTGGATGCGCGCGGCGGGCACCACTTCCGACAGCAGCGCCAGCGGCGCCGTGGGCGGCAGCACCTGCGCATTGACGGGCAGGCAGTTGCCGTTGATGCGGATCAGCACCGGGGAGTGGGCCGAGAGATAGATGTCGGATGCCTTGCGTTCGGCCATCAGACGAAGAAGCCGTTCCATCATGTTCATCGGTCTCTCTCCTCGGGTGCTCTTGGAATCATTCGTGAGCTGCGTGCAGAACGTGTTCTTCGCGGAGAACGCCGCAAAACCGGCTTTGCCGGGCCGCTGGCGTCGCCCCCTGCAAGGGGGCGTTCGAAGCGACACGAAGTGCGCGCAGCATGGGGTGTGCCAGGTTCAGTCGCGCAGCAGGTCGTTGAGGCTGGTCTTGGAGCGCGTCTGCGCGTCGACCGTCTTCACGATGATCGCGGCGTAGGTGCTGTAGTCCTGGCCCGACTTGGTCTTCTTGGGCAGGTTGCCGCTGATGACCACGCTGCCGGCCGGCACGCGGCCGTAGGAGATCTCGCCGGTGTCGCGGTTGAAGATCGGGGTGCTCTGGCCGATGTACACGCCCATGCCAAGCACCGAGTTCTCTTCGACGATCACGCCTTCGACGACTTCGGAGCGCGCGCCGATGAAGCAGTTGTCCTCGATGATGGTCGGGTTGGCCTGCAGCGGCTCCAGCACGCCGCCCAGGCCCACGCCGCCGGAGAGGTGCACGTTGGCGCCGACCTGCGCGCACGAGCCCACGGTGGCCCAGGTGTCGACCATGGAGCCTTCGCCCACGTAGGCGCCGATGTTCACGTACGAGGGCATCAGGATCGCGCCCTTGGCGATGTAGCTGCCGCGGCGGGCCACGGCCGGCGGCACGATGCGCACGCCCGATTCCTTCAGCTCGTTGGCCGACAGGTGCGAGAACTTGGTGGGCACCTTGTCGTAGAAGCCGAGCGAGCCGGCCTGGATCTGTTCGTTGTCCTTCAGGCGGAACGACAGCAGCACGGCCTTCTTGATCCACTGGTGCACGGTCCACTTGCCCACGCCTTCGCGGGTGGCCACGCGCAGCTTGCCGTTGTTGAGTTCGGTGATCACGTGCTCGACGGCGTCGCGCACTTCGGCCGTCGAGGAGGCGACCGAGATGTTGGCGCGGTCTTCCCACGCGGCGTCGATGATTTGTTGCAGTTGCTGGGTCATGGAGAGTCTCGGGTGAAAAATGGGGGCAGGGGTCAAGCGAAGCGGATCAGGGGCGGGCGTCCTTGCAGAAGCGCACGATGCGCAGTGCGGCCTCCACGCATTCGGCCGTTTCGGCCACAAGCGCCATGCGGATGCGGCCCCGGCCGGGGTTGACGCTGTGCGCGCCGTACGTCGTCTGGCGCGCCAGATAGCTCCCCGGCAGAACCGTCACATTGTATTGAGCGTACAGGGCGCGGGCGAAGGCTTCGTCGTCCCCAGCCCACACTTCGGGCACGCCGGCCCAGAGGTAGAAGCTGGCATCGGGCAGCCGCACATCGAGCACCGGCTCCAGCAGCGGCGTGACCGCCGCGAACTTGGCGCGGTACTGGGCGCGGTTGTCGACCACGTGCGACTCGTCGCCCCAGGCGGCGATGCTGGCCGCGGCCACGGCGCCGCTCATGGCGCTGCCGTGGTAGGTGCGATAGAGCAGGAATTTCCTGATGATGGCCGCGTCGCCCGCCACGAAGCCGCTGCGCAGGCCGGGCACGTTGCTGCGCTTGGACAGGGATGTGAGCGCGATCAGGTTGCGGAAGTCGGGCCGCCCGAGCTTCACCGAGGCCTCCAGGCCGCTGAGCGGGGGCTCGTCGCGGAAGTAGATCTCGCTGTAGCACTCGTCGGCGGCGATCACGAAGCCGTGGCGGTCGGAAAGCGCGAAGAGCTTCTTCCATTCGTCCAGCGCCATGACCGCGCCGGTGGGATTGCCCGGCGAGCAGACGAACACCAGCTGCGTGCGGGCCCAGATGTCTTCGGGCACGCTGTCCCAGTCGACCGCGAAGTTGCGCGCGGGCACGCTGGGCACGTAGTACGGCTCCGCGCCGGCGAGCAGGGCCGCGCCTTCGTAGATCTGATAGAACGGATTGGGCGACAGCACCACGGGCTTGGGCGAGGCGGTCGGGTCGACCACGGTCTGGGCCAGCGAGAAGAGCGCCTCGCGCGAGCCGTTGACGGGCAGCACCTGTGAGGCCGGGTCCAGCGAGAGGCTGTATCGGGTCTTGAGCCAGTCGGTGAAGGCGGTGCGCAGCTTCAGGTCGCCGGCGGTGGCGGGGTAGGCGGCCAGCGCGCCGAGGCTGGCGCTCAGTGCATCCTTGATGAAGCCCGGCGTGGCGTGCTTGGGTTCGCCGATGCCCAGGCTGATGGCCGTGAACTCGGGGTTGGGCGTGACGCCCGCGAACAGCTGCTTCAGCCGCTCGAAGGGGTAGGGTTGCAACCGGGAAAGCAGGGGATTCATGGCCGGGATTATCGGTGACAGGTGTTACCGCTCCCGGCGAAACGGCTACTCGCGCGGGCCGGTGGCAGGAGCGGACGCGGCCGCTCTCAGGCGGCACTGCGCCGGTAGAAGGCCAGCGAGCCGGCCAGCGCCAGCAGCATGCCGCCGCAGGCGCGGTCGATCCAGCGGGTGGCCGACACGGTCAGCAGCCGGATCGCCCGGGCGCCGACGAAGGCGTAGGCCAGCATCACCGTCATGTCCAGCGCCGCGAAGATCAGGGCGATGACGATGTACTGCGGCGCCTGGGCCCCCGAAGGGTCGATGAACTGCGGCAGGAGCGCCGAGCAGAAGATGTAGCCCTTGGGGTTGGTCACCGCCACCAGGAATGACTTGAGGAAGATCCGCCGGCTCTCGCCCGCCGCGGCCGAGGGTGCCGCATCGGCCGCCGGCAGGTGGAGGCCGCCCCTGGAGCGCAGCATGCGCAGGCCCAGCCAGGCCAGATAGATCGCGCCTACCCATTTCAGCATCGAGAACCAGAATTCCGACGCAGCCAGCAGGGCGCCCAGTCCGAGCGCCACGGCGCCGACCAGCACGAAATCGGACAGCACCGCCCCGAGCATTCCCGGCAGCGCTCGCCGCACGCCGTGGCGCGAGCCGTTGCTGAGCGCCAGCAGCACCGTCGGCCCGGGCGTGGCGATGGCGGCGAAGGCCACGATGGCGAAGAGCAGGGCGGTGGCGAGCGTCATCGTGGATTTCTCCTTGGTATCCGCGCGGGGTGCGGCTAGATCTTCTTGACCAGCACCAGGCTCTTGCGGTCCCAGTTGTACTTGCGCTTGCGGGCCTCGGGCAGCCAGTCGGGGTTGACCTGCTGGAAGCCGCGCTTGAGGAACCAGTGCATGGTGCGGGTGGTGAGCACGAAGATGCTCTCCAGCCCCATGGCCTTGGCGCGGTGCTCGATGTGCTTGAGGATACGCTCGCCGTCGCCCTGCGACTGCGATTGCGGCGACACCGTGAGCGCGGCCATCTCGGCGGTGCGCGCCTCGGGGTAGGGGTAGAGCGCCGCGCAGCCGAAGATCACGCCGTCGTGCTCGACCACCGTGTACTGGTGGATGTCGCGCTCGATCTCGGTGCGGTCGCGCTTGACCAGCGTGCCGTCGCGCTCGAAGGGTTCGATCAGCTGCAGGATGCCGCCGATGTCGTCCACCGAGGCCTCGCGCAGGCTCTCGAGCTTCTCGTCGATCACCATCGTGCCGACGCCGTCGTGCACGTACACCTCCAGCAGCAGCGAGCCGTCGAGGGCGAAGGGCAGGATGTGGTTGCGCTCCACGCCCGCCTTGCAGGCCTTCACGCAGTGCTGCAGGTAGAAGGCGGTGTCGGTGGGCTTCTGCGGCGGGGGCAGCGAGGCCAGCAGCTTCTCGGCGGCATCCAGCGGCAGCTCGGTGTCGATGGGGTTGTCCTCGCTCTCGGGCAGCTCGCTGTCGATGCGGATGCCGGGAATCTCGGTCAGGAAGATCAGCTTGTCGGCCTGCAGCGAGATGGCCACGCTGGTGGCGACCTCTTCCATCGTCAGGTTGAAGGCCTCGCCCGTGGGCGAGAAGCCGAAGGGCGACATCAGCACCATGGCGCCGAAATCCAGCGTGCGGCGGATGCCGGCCGCGTCCACCTTGCGCACCAGGCCCGAATGCTTGAAGTCCACCCCGTCGACCACGCCCACCGGCCGCGCGGTGATGAAGTTGCCCGAGATCACCCGCACGGTCGAGCCGGCCATCGGCGTGTTGGGCAGGCCCTGGCTGAAGGCCGCCTCGATCTCGTAGCGCAGCTGGCCGGCGGCTTCCTGAGCGGAGTCGAGCGCCACTTCGTCGGTGATGCGGATGCCGTGCGAATACTTCGCCTCGTGCCCCTTGGCCGCGAGCTGTTCGTTGACCTGCGGCCTGAAGCCGTGCACCAGCACGATCTTGACGCCCATGCTCTGGATCAGCGCCAGGTCTTGCGCGATGTTCTGCAGCTTGCCGGCAGCGATCGCTTCGCCCGCGAGCCCGACCACGAAAGTCTTACCGCGGTGCGTGTGAATGTAGGGTGCGACCGAGCGGAACCAGGGCACGAAGGTGAAATTGAAGACGGTGGACATGGGGCGTGATTGTGCATTCATGAAAGGCGGTCTGCCTGACTCGATCCGACCCCTGCGGATCGGTCGAGCCAGGCGGGCCGGACGGACGGATCAGGCGATCGCGCGCAGTACGCGGGCCGCGGCGGCGGGCGCCGACGGTGGCGGCGGCCCTTCGTGTCGGGCACGGAAGCCCGCCAGCAGCGCCGCGTAGGCGTCGGTCGCCCCGTGGGCCTCGTCCGAGCCCGGAGCGGGCAGCCCCAGCATCGCAGCCAGTTCGGCCGGCGCGATGGAGCCGTCGCGCAGCAGCGCATCGACCACCGCCATCAGCGCCGGCACGTGCGCCTCCAGCAGCGCCAGCGCGCGCTCGTGCTCCTGCGCCAGCAGGGCCTCGATCTCGGGGTTGGTGGCTTCCACGTCTGTGTTGACGTTGTCGTTCGGGTCGTTGGCGACGTCGGTGCGGCTCAGACGCGTGCCGAAGGCGAAGTGGCGCACGTACTGCGCGGCATAGGCGGTCGCCTGCATGAAGTCCTGCGTGGCGCCCGAGGTGCAGGCCTGTTCGCCGAACACCAGCCGCTCCGCGGCGCGTCCGGCCAGGCCCACGCAGATGCGGTCGCGCAGGTTCTCCTTCGACCAGGCCTTGCGCTGCTCGTAGCTGTTGTAGCCGCCCTCGAACGAGGCCACGTTGATCTTGATCTCCTGTGGCGCGCGGCCGAAGAGCAGGCCGTACGCCACGCCGTGGCCGGCCTCGTGCACCGCGAGCAGGGCGCGGAAGTCCTCGCTCGAACGCTGCTTGAGGCGATTCAGCTCCAGCGCCACCGGAAACTGGCGGCGCGCCTTGCGGTACTTCGCCGCGATGGCCGACACGCCCCCGTCCAGCGAGAGCCACACCGGCTCGCTGCCGTTGGCGCCTTGCTCCAGCGCCCACAGCGCGGCGTTGACCAGCGTGGCGCTCAGGATCGCGTGGATCGACGAGAACAGCGGACGCGTGCCCTGCGCCGGGAACACGGCGTTGGCATAGATCTGCTCGTACACGCTCGCGTCGAGCACGAAGCGCACGCCGGAGCTCTCCTGGATCTCGGCCACGTAGCGGTCGCAGATCGACAGGATCAGGCGCACGTAGGTCGCGCGGTCGAACGAGGGGTAGATCACGTGGTTGTTGCCCAGGCGTGCGATCTGCTCGGGGCGGAAGCGCTCGGCCAGGGCCTTCTTCACGTCGATGACGGAGAGCTTCTTCGTCAGCTCGTGGAAGATGTCGGCGTCGGTGTCGCAGTCCTCGACGCGCTGCGCCGTCTCGGCGTACATCTCGTCGAGGTTGCCCGAGACGAACACCAGCAGCTTGCTGTAGTCGGTCTCCCAGCCCTGCTGCGTGTCGCGGAAGGCGCGCAGGCGCGCGTTCACCTCGGCGGGCTTCCAGGCCATGATCTGAAGCAGCGTCTCCGACAGCTTCAGGCAGCGCTTCACCTCGCGCGCCTCCCAGGGCGACAGGTGCAGCTTGCGCTTCTTGTCGTACTTCTTCTTGTCGGAGCCGTCGCGGTCCTGCGTGTACTCGGCATAGGCCAGCGATGACTCGATCTCGCCGAGCATCGAGAGCGCGGGCGGCAGGCGGCCGTCGGACAGCAGCGCCCACACGTCCTGGTAGCGCTCGACCTTGGCGTCATGGCCGCCGTTGTCGACCGTGCGGAAGCGCTGGAACTCGTCCAGCACCAGGATGCCGGGCGTGCCCTCGGCGATGCCCGACTCGGCCAGCATGGCGGAGATGGAACCGCGGCTGTGATAGCCCGAGCCGTGGCTGAAGCCGTCCATCTGCACTTCGATGAAGCGGTCGTAGAAGCCCAGGTGCTGTGCGAGCCTGCGCACCAGCTGAGTCTTGCCGGTGCCGGTGAGGCCCCAGAGGCAGACGATGACCGGGCGGCTGATGAGCTGCGGCAGCACGTACCAGGCGCGGATCGAGTCGATCACGCGATCGATGATGTCGTCGATGCCGAAGAGCTCGGTCTTCAGCGCTTCGGCGACGGTCTGCAGGTGGCGAGTGCGCTCGGCGAGCTCGGCATGCAGTGGGTTTCGGATGTCTTTGGACATGTTTTTCTTCTTGGGTATCTGACAGGAACGGAGGAATGCAGCCGCCGCTTCGCCACGAAAGGCGGGCAGGGGGCGGCAGGCTCGACGCTGTGGGAGTCGGTCGCGGCGCTTCGGTCTGCGAAGCGCGCCGACGATGTCGAGGGCGCGGGCTTCAGGCCGGGCGGGGCAACTTGACCCTTCCGAGCGCACGGGGCGCGCGGCTTGCGCAGCGACGGCGCAAGGTGGTGAGGGCAAGGCGGTAGGACATGGACGCGATCGTAGTAGCGGTTTGCAATCGAGTAAAGACTATTTACGGATCGTGTCGCGATCTCGCCGCAATCAGGCCGAACGTTGTGGATGCCGTGCAACAACCGTGGTGGGCGCCGATAATCGACGGTTTGCCTGCCTGCCGGCTCCTTCGCTCCTGCGCGCAACCGGCGAGTGCCGCCGACGACTGCTTCCTGCCTTGACGACCACCACACCCCTTCGCATCGAGTTCCCCGAATCGCTTCCTGTATCGAGCAGGCGCGAGGAGATCATGGACGCCATCTCGGCGCACCAGGTCGTGATCGTCTGCGGCGAGACGGGCTCGGGCAAGACCACGCAGCTGCCGAAGATCGCCCTCTCGCTGGGCCGCGGCAAGCTCAACGCCGAGCCCGGCAAGGGCCGGCTCATCGGCCACACGCAGCCGCGCCGCATCGCCGCGAGCTCGGTGGCCAAGCGCATCGCAGAGGAGCTGAAGACGCCACTGGGCGACGTGGTCGGCTTCAAGGTGCGCTTCCAGGACCGCCTCTCGCGCGACGCCTCCGTCAAGCTGATGACAGACGGCATCCTGCTGGCCGAGACGCAGACCGATCCGCTGCTGAAGGCCTACGACACGCTCATCATCGACGAGGCCCACGAGCGCTCGCTGAACATCGACTTCCTGCTGGGCTACCTGCGAGAGATCCTGCCGCGCCGGCCCGACCTGAAGGTGATCGTCACCTCGGCCACCATCGACGCCGACCGCTTCGCGCAGCACTTCGCCTCGGCGAAGGGGCCGGCGCCCACGATCTTCGTCTCGGGCCGCACCTATCCGGTGGAGCAGCGCTACCGGCCCTTCGAGGAATCGCGAGAGCACGACCTGAACGACGCCATCGCAGACGCGGTCGACGAGCTCTGGCGCGACCCGCACAACGCGGGCGACATCCTCGTCTTCCTGCCCGGCGAGCGCGAGATCCGCGAGGCGGCCGACCATCTGCGCCGCCACCTGAGCCACCAGCCGCTGCTGCGCAGCGCCGAGGTGCTGCCGCTCTTCGCGCGGCTCTCTGGCCCCGAGCAGGACCGCATCTTCGACGGCCACACGGGCCGGCGCATCGTGCTGGCCACCAACGTTGCGGAGACCTCGCTCACCGTGCCGGGCATCCGCTACGTGATCGACACCGGTACCGCCCGCGTCAAGCGCTACAGCTTCCGCAGCAAGGTCGAGCAGCTGCTGGTCGAGCCGATCAGCCAGGCGGCCGCCAACCAGCGCGCGGGCCGCTGCGGCCGGGTGGCGAACGGCATCTGCATCCGCCTCTACGACGAGAAGGACTTCGAAAGCCGCCCGCGCTTCACCGATCCCGAGATCCTGCGCTCCTCGCTCGCAGGCGTGATCCTGCGCATGAAGTCGCTGCGCCTGGGCGACGTGGCGCGCTTCCCGTTCCTGGAGGCGCCGTCGCCGCGCGCCATCGCCGACGGCTACCAGCTGCTCAACGAACTGGGCGCGGTCGACGACGCCAACGAGCTCACGCCCACCGGCGCCGAGCTGTCGAAGCTGCCGCTCGACCCGCGCGTGGGCCGCATGATCCTGGAGGCCCGTTCGCGGGGGGCACTCGAGGAAGTGCTCGTCATCGCGTCGGCCCTCAGCGTGCAGGACGTGCGCGACCGGCCGATGGACGCACAGCAGCAGGCCGACCAGGCGCATGCGAAGTTCGACGACGAGAAGAGCGAGTTCAGCGGCTACCTCCGGTTGTGGAAGTGGATCGCGGACGCGCGCGGCGGGCATGGAGACACCCACAAGCTGAGCAACCGCCAGTACGAGCAGCTGCTGCGCCAGAACTTCATCAACATCCGCCGCGTGCGCGAGTGGCGCGACATCCATTCGCAGCTGCTCACGGTGGTCACCGAGCACAAGTGGCGCATCAATGCCCAGCCCGCCGGCTACGAGGCGCTGCACATGTCGATGCTGTCGGGCCTGCTGGGCAACATCGGCTGGAAGCTGGAGGACGACGAGGCCTACCTCGGCGCGCGGGGCATCAAGTTCTACAAGCACCCCGGCGCGCACCTGAAGAAGAAGCCCGGGCGCTGGATCGTCGCGGCCGAACTGGTCGAGACCACGCGCCTCTTCGGACGCGGCATCGCCAACATCGAGCCGCAGTGGCTCGAAGAGGTGGCTGGGCACCTGCTGAAGAAGCAGCTGCTCGATCCGCACTGGGAGAAGAAGGGCGCGCAGGTGTCGGCACTGGAGCGCGCAACGCTCTATGGCCTGGTGGTGTACAGCGGCCGGCGCGTGGACTTCACGCGGGTCGACCCCGTTGCCGCGCGCGAGATCTTCATCCGCGAGGCGCTGGTGGGCGGGCAGTGGGAAAGCAGATTCCCGTTCCTGCAGGCCAACCGCAAGCTCGTGCGCGAGGTGGAAGGGCTGGAGCACAAGTCGCGCCGGCAGGACGTGCTGGTCGACGACGAGCTGATCTTCGCCTTCTATGACGCCCAGCTTCCGCCCGATGTCGCCAGCGGCATCACGTTCGAGAACTGGTACCGCCAGGCCTCGAAGGAGCAGCCGCGCCTGCTTTACCTGACGCGCGACGAACTCATGCGCCACCAGGCGGCGGGCATCACGACGCAGTCCTTCCCGCCGACGCTGCGGCTGGGCGGCGTCGACTGCGCCGCGAGCTACCTGCATGAACCCGGCGATGCGAAGGACGGCCTCACCGTCAGCGTGCCGCTCTTCGTGCTCAACCAGGTCAGCGAAGAGCGCTGCGAATGGCTGGTGACGGGCATGCTCAAGGACAAGATCCAGGCCCTGCTCAAGAGCCTGCCGCAGCGTCCGCGTTCGCGGCTGGTGCCGCTGCCCGAGTCGGCCTCGAAGCTGGCGGAAGAACTGTCGGCCCCCGAGGTATTCGGCGCCGGCTCGCTGACCGACGTGCTGCTCAAGCGCGTGCGCGAGATGACCAGCATCGATGTCAAGCGCGCCGACTTCAAGCTCGACATGCTGCCTGCGCACCTGTTCATGAACCTGCGCGTGGTCGACGAGCACGGCCGGCAGCTGGGCATGGGGCGCAACCTCGGCGCGCTGAAGGCCGAACTGGGTGCGCAGGCGCGAGGAGCCTTCCAGGCGTTGGCAGGCCTGAACATCAAGGCGGCACCGGAGAAGAAGGCTGCCGCGACGGCGCCGGACCCGCGTTCGAAGCCCGCCGCCAAGGCCGCGGACGCGCCTGCCGCGCTGCCGGCCGGACAGCGCTACACCGCCTGGACCTTCGGCGAACTTCCCGAACTGATGGAAGTGCGCCGCGGTTCGCAGTCGCTGATCGGCTTTCCGGCACTGCGCGACGAAGGCGACGCCGTGACCATCGAGGTGTTCGACGAGCCCGCCGTGGCGGCAGCCAAGCACCGCGCCGGCCTGCGCCGCTTGTTCGCGCTGCAGCTCAAGGACGCGCTCAAGTACCTCGAGAAGAACATCCCCGACCTGCAGAAGATGTCGGTCGCATACATGCCACTGGGCACGTCGGAGGAACTGCGCACGCAGATCATCGACGTGGCGATCGACCGTGCGTTCCTGCAGGACCCGCTGCCCACCGACGAACAGGCGTTCAAGCGCCGGCTGGAGGAAGGGCGCGGCCGCCTCACGCTGATCGCCAACGAGGTGGCGCGGCTGGCCGGCGCGGTCCTCGTCGAGTACGCCGCGGCCGCGCGCAAGATCAAGGACACCAAGATCCAGCCCGAAGCCGTGCAGGATGCCGCCCAGCAGCTGCAGCGCCTGGTCGGCAAGCGCTTCATCGCCGACGCGCCGTGGACGCAGCTGCAGCACTTCGCGCGCTATCTCAAGGCCATCGTGCTGAGGCTCGACAAGCTGCGTGCCGACCCCGCGCGCGACGCGAGCAAGCTCGCCGAGCTGAAGCCCCAGGACCAGCGCTACTGGCGCCTCGTGGCGGAGCGCAAGGGCGTGGTGGACGAGCGCATGCTCGAATTCCGGTGGCTTTTGGAGGAACTGCGCGTGAGCTTCTTCGCGCAGGAGCTGCGCACGCCGCAGCCCGTGAGCGTGAAGAGGCTGGACAAGGCCTGGGCCCAGCTGCAGGCCTGAGACCACTGAGACCACTGAGACGACTGGGACGACTGGGACGACTGGGACGACTGGGACGAGAAAAAGCCCGCTTGCGCGGGCTTTTTCTTGGCTTCCTATGGCCGGGACGCGATGGCTGAGAGGCCTATATGCGTCCCATCAGCACCAGGATCACCACGATCACCACCACCAGGCCGAGGCCGCCGCTGGGTCCGTAGCCCCAGGAGCGGCTGTAGCCCCAGCTCGGCAGTGCGCCGATCAGCAGCAGGATGAGGATGATCAGCAGAATGAACGAGAGCGACATAAGGGTCTCCAGGGCGTTGTTGCAATGAGCTGTCATGCTCGCCCTGCCATGTCGCGCGTGTCGCCGGAAGGCAGCGCCTCCGGTGGTCAGGCGGCGTCCTACCGTGGGCGTCGGCGCCTTGCCGGCGCGGTTGCAGGCACGAACAGCAGCACCGCCGTCACCAGCAGGAAAACCAGGCCCAGCCCGCCCGTGATGAGCGCACCACCCCACAGCGAGAAGAAGCCGTCGAGCATGGCGTCCTGCGGGTCGTTCGGGTCGAAGAACACATCGACCTTCTCGCCGACCTTGTAGGCCGGCGGGCTGCTGCTGCTCGACGGCGCGAACTCGATGATCTCGCCCGAGGGCGCCCTGAAGCGCACCAGCGGTTTCCAGGTGCCTCCCGATTCGTGGCGCTCGGAGCTCTCGACGTAGAGCAGCCGCATCACCTCGCCCTGCGTGCGGCTGGCCGAGGCGATGAAGGACGCCGTGTTGTGGTGCAGCAGCCACGCGACCGCGCACAGCACCAAGGCGACCGCACCGAAAACGAGCCTCAGGATGGCAACGGGGTTGTTCTTCATGTGGGCAGGGACCTTCCGAGCAGGGCTGCGCTCGCAATGGCGCAGAGGCCCGACAGCACGGTGCAGGCGACGAGGAAGGCGGCGGCCGCCAGCGTCGCCACGAGCGCCTTGGCGAAGGAACGGGTGCGGAAGAAATAGATCGGCACGCCGAGAATGGGGAAGAGGCCCGCCAGCAAGGCCGAGCGCCCTGGCGGTGCGCCGCCGCGCTCCAGCCCCTCGGCGCGGCACCACGTGTAGCTGAGCGCCCCGATGAGCAGGGCGTGGGCAACGTCGATGGCCGAGTAGGACTTGCCGGCCACTTGCGGCACGACGGGCGAAAGCACGCCCGCCGCGACGAACGAGAGCGCAAGCGCCAGAAGCACCCGGCGCGGCCTGTTCATCGCGATGGGCATCGGGCGGTGGCTGCGGTCATCGAGCCGCAGCCGTCAGAGGCGTGCGAGGCGGTCCAGCGCCGCGAGCAGTGTCTCGTCCTTCTTGGCGAAGCAGAAGCGCACCACGCGCTGGTCGAAGCCGTTGCCGTAGAAGGCCGACAGCGGGATGGCGGCCACGCCGATCTCGCGCGTGAGCCACAGGCAGAACTCGGCTTCGGACAGGTCGCTCACCGCCGAGATGTCCACGCACTGGAAGTAGCTGCCTTCGCTGCGCAGCAGCCTGAAGCGGGTCTTCTCGGCCAGGCCGGCGGCGAACAGGTCCCGCTTGCGCTGGTAGAAGGCCGGCAGCTCGAGATAGGGCTTCGGCTCGGCCATGTACTGAGCCAGCGCATGCTGCATCGGCGTGTTCACGGTGAACACGTTGAACTGGTGCACCTTGCGGAACTCCGCCATCAGCGGGGCGGGCGCGGCCACGTAGCCGACCTTCCAGCCGGTGACGTGGTAGGTCTTGCCGAAGCTGCTGACGATGAAGCTGCGCGCGGCCAGCCCCGGAAAGCGCGCCACGCTCTCGTGGCGGGCACCGTCGAACACCATGTGCTCGTAGACCTCGTCGCTGATCACGAACACGTCGGTGGGCGCGAGCAGTTCCTCGAGTTGGCGCATCTCGGCCTCGGTCCATACCGTGGCGCTCGGGTTGTGCGGCGTGTTGATGATGATGGCGCGCGTGCGTGGAGTGAGCGCGGCGGCGATCTTGTCGAAATCGGGCCGGAAGGTGCCAGGCACCAGCGGCACGCGCACCACGCTGCCGCCGGCCAGCTCGATGTTGGGCACGTAGCTGTCGTAGCAGGGCTCCAGCACGATCACCTCGTCGCCCGGGCGCACCACGGCGAGGATGGCCGTGATGATCGCCTGCGTGGCGCCGGCGGTGACGGTGATCTCGGCCGCCGCGCTGTAGGTATGGCCGTACTGCGCCGCGATCTTGGCCGAGATGGCATCGCGCAGCGCCGGAATGCCGGGCATCGGCGGGTACTGGTTGTGGCCCGCGGCCATCGCGGCCGTCACGTCTTCCAGCAGCTTCGGATCGCAGTGGAAGTCCGGGAAGCCCTGGCCCAGGTTGACCGCGTTCTTCTCCGCGGCCAGCGCCGACATCACGGTGAAGATGGTGGTGCCGACGGCCGGCAGCTTGGTGACGATGTCGGGCGTGCGTGGTGACGTGCTCATGATGTCGTGGTTTCAGTTGTTCTTGCGCCAGCCTGTCGTCCGTCCTCGCTCCCTTCCAGGGACACCGCGGAACCGGCTTTGCCGGGCCGCTGGTGTCGCCCCCGGAGGGGGTTGGCGAAGCGACACGAAGTGCGCGAAGACTGGGGGAGGTCCTATTACAGCTCGTAGTCTTGTTGGTGGCCGCTGAGAGCCTTCGCGATCAGGTTGCGGTCGAGGCGGTCGGAGAGCAGCTCGGCGAACTTGAACACGAAATTGCGCAGGTAGGCGCTGCGCTTGAACGCGACCCGCGCGATATTCTGGCCGAACACATGGCCCATCGGGCGCACCACGAGGTCGGCGTTCGACTCGTCGCGCACCGCCATCTCGGCCACGATGCCCACGCCCAGCCCGAGGCGCACGTAGGTCTTGATCACGTCGGAGTCGATGGCTTCGAGCGCGATGCGCGGCGTGAGCTTCTTCTGGGCGAAGGCGTGGTCGATGCGCGTGCGGCCGGTGAACGAGGGGTGGTACGTGATGATCGGCTCGCTCGCCAGGTCTTCCAGCGTGATGCGCTCCTTGGAGGCCAGCGGATGGTCCTTGGGCAGCACCAGCACGTGCTGCCATTCGTAGCAGGGCAGGGTCACCAGTTCGGCGTAGCCGTCGAGCGACTCGGTGGCGATGCCGATCTCGGCGATCTCGTCGATCACCATGCGCGCCACCTGGTCGGGCGAGCCCTGGTGGAGGCTCACGTTGACCTTGGGATAGGCCTCGCGCAGGTTGGCCACGGGCACCGGCAGCACGTAGCGCGCCTGGGTGTGGGTGGTGGCGATGGAGAGGGTGCCGCTGTCCTGCGCGCTGAACTGCTCGCCGATGCGCTTGAGGTTGCCCACCTCGCGCATGATCAGCTCGATGCTGGCGATGACGTGCTGGCCCGGCTCGGTGACGCGCTTCAGCCGCTTGCCGTGGCGCGCGAAGATCTCGACGCCCAGTTCCTCCTCGAGCTCGATGATGGCCTTGGATACCCCGGGCTGCGAGGTGTGCAGTGCCTTGGCCGCCTCGGTGAGGTTCAGGTTGCGCCGCACGGCTTCCTGAACAAACTTGAACTGATGCAGATTCATATCAAATTCCGTCTTATTGCGGAATTCATTATGCCTTCGGAATCTATCGAAATTTCCCGATGTTCACGATTTGACCGCAATCCTGGCCAGGAGATCGACCAGTTCGGGCTCTTCGCCCACGATCCGGGCCAGCGAGAAACCTACGGCGGGCCAGCGCTGGCGCAGCGCCTCGACCTGCTGCGGCAGGTCTTCGCGGGCGTGCTTGCCCATGCCGAGGAAGAGCGGAACCACCCGGACGGCGGTTGCGCCACCGCCAATCAGCGTTTCGGCGGCCGTGGGCAGGTCGGGCGTCGCCAGTTCCATGTACGCGCAGGCCACGCGGGCGCCGGGATCGTCGGCGAGCACCTGCCGGGCGACCGCCTCGATGGGCTCGCGCCAGCGCTCGTCGCGCGAGCCGTGCGCCAGCAGGATGATTCCCTGGGTGGCCGTCATCGCCGCAGCACCAGCCAGCTGAAGGCCGTGAGCGACATCACCGAGTAGATCAGCCCCGGCGCTGCCGCCGTGAGCCATGGCGACCAGTTGCTGAGATTGCCCAGGTAGCCGAACACGTTGTTCAGCAGGAAGAAACTGATGCCGATCATCACGCCGCCGAACACGTAGGTCGTGATGCCGGACTGGCGGAAGTGCAGGTAGGCGAAGGGCAGGGCGAGCACCACCATCACGAGGCACGACAGCGGATAGAAGACCTTCCGCCAGAACTCGATCTCGTAGCGCTGCGCCGTCTGGCCGTTGGCGTCGAGGTGGCGGATGTAGTCGAACAGGTCGATCGTGCTCATCCGGTCGGGGCGCAGCAGCGCCACCGACACCATCTCGCCGGTCAGCGAGGTCGGCCAGTTCAGTTGAGGCAGCTTGGTGGTGACGATGTGCGCCTGTTCGGCCGAGCTGCGCGTGTCGTATTTCTGTTCTTCCACGCCGGTGAGCATCCAGTGGCCGTCGTCACCGATGGTGGCCGAGGCCGCGGTGATCTGGGTCTTGATGTAGCCGCTCTCGTCGAACTCGAAGATGCGCGGGCTCTTCAGCGCGCCCTTGCGGTCGATGGCCAGCACGTTCACCGCGTAGGAGACGTTGTCGCGCTTCTCCTTCAGCCACGCGCCCGTGTTGCCGGCCAGCGAATAGGTGCCCTGGTACCTGGCCTTGAGCAGCTGGCCCGTACGCTCGGAAATGGGCGCGATGTAGTCGCCGACGGCGAAGGTCAGCACCACGAAGCCGATGCCCATGATCAGCAGGGTGCGCAGCGCGCGCCAGGGCCCCAGGCCGCTGGTGCGCAGGATGGTGTATTCGGAGCTCTGCGCCAGCCGTGCCATGACGAAGATCGAGCCGATCAGCACGGTGATCGGCAGCAGTTCGTACAGGTGGCTCGGGATCAGCAGGGCCACGTACAGCAACGCTTGCGCGGGCCCGTAGTTCAGGCTGTCGGGCTTGCCGATGGACTGCAGTTCGTCGACGAAGTCGAAGAAGAAGAAGAGGCTCAGGAAGCCGAGCGTCACGAACGCGACGGCCTTCAGCACCTCGACGTAGATCAGGCGTCTTATCGTTTTCACGTGGGTTCGATCCTGGGAGCGGATGGCGGCGCGGCGACGGAGGCGGACGGGCTCTTCCGGATGCGGCGTCCCCAGTTGTTCTGGCGGGCGCCCAGCCATGCCAGGTTGATCAGCAGCACGCCGCCGTGCAGCAGCAGCATGAAGCCGCCCATGCCGAACTTGCCCGAGCTGATCCAGCTCTGGCCGAGGTTGAGCATGTTGTAGTAGACGACGAAGGCGAACAGTGCGAGCAGCAGGTTGCCGCTGCGGCCCACGCGCGGGTTGCCGCTGGACACGTTCAGCGCCAGCAGCACGAAGTTGATGGCGGCCAGCAGCATGCCGATGCGCCAGGCCAGCTCGCCCCGGCTCATGTCGCTCGCGTCGGTCAGCAGCGACAGCGTGGTGCGCGCACGTGCGGGGGTGGCGTCGTCGCCGAAGCCGGAGCTGCCGCCGGCGCGCGTGCCGTAGGTCTTGAATTCGCTGATCTTCAGGCCGGTGTTCGCCATCGGCTGCTCTAGGCGCTGGCCGTTGTTGAGCAGGAGGTAGCGCGAGTCGCCGATGTTCTCGATGCTGCCGCTGCGCGCCGAGGTCGTGATCTGCATGTTGCGCTCGATCGACCAGATGAAGACGTTGGTGGCCTTGGAGTTGTCCGGCGTCTCCTTGTCGATGAAGAACACCCGCACGCGGCCGGCCGATTCTCGGAATTCACCCGGCGCCACGCGCTCGATGTCGCTGCGCTGCTCGTACTGCTTGCGCATGCCGATGGTCTGCGAGTTGGCCCAGGGCCAGCCCACCAGCGCCATCACGGCGATGAGGATCAGCACCGGCCAGGCGAAACGGAACAGCGGCTTGACGAAGTCGGCCATGCCGCGACCGCTGGAGAACCAGATGACCATCTCGCTGTCGCGGTACATGCGCGACAGGGTGCCGACGATGGCGATGAACAGGCTCAGGCTGAGGATGGTCGGCATGTAGCCGAGCACCGTGTAGGCCATCACCAGGAACACCTCCTGCGGGTTCACACTGCCCTTGGACGCCAGCCCGAGGGTGCGGATGAGCATCATGGTCATCACGATGGTGACCAGTACCACGAGGGTCGCTCCGAAGCTGCGCGACAGCTCCTTGCGTAGGGAAGAATGGAATAACATCGTTCGAGGAAAAAAAGGATTATGGACTTTCAACTCAAGACCCTCACCGTCGCCCAGGCTGCAGCCGAGAAATCCGATGTCCTGATCGTGCTCGCCGGCAGCGCCCCCATCGTCTCCAAGGACCCGCTTTCCGTGCTCGCCGCCAGCGCCCGCAAGGCCGGCGACCTGCCCGACAAGGCCGGCAAGCTGCTGGGCCTCTACCGTCCCGAAGGCGTCGTCGCCGGCCGCGTGGTGCTCGCTGCCATCGGCGACGGCAAGCCGGCTTCCGTGCGCAGCGGGGTGGCCGCGGCCGTCAATGCGGCCAAGGCGCAGCCTGCCAGGCGCGTGACCCTGGTGTTCGCCCAGCCGGCCGACGGCCCGGCGGTGGCTGCAGCCGTCATTGCGGCGGCTGAAGCGAGCTATGTCTACACCACCACCAAGCCCAAGGCCGAGCCGCGCAGCATCCGCCAGCTGACTATCGGCGTTGCAGACGCCGGCGCGGTTTCCCAGCCCTTCGACGAAGCTCGCGCCACTGTCCGCGGCATCGAGCTGGCCAAGGAATGGGGCAACCGTCCCGCCAACCACGCCACGCCCACGCTGCTGGGCGAGGCCGCCAAGGAGCTCGGCAAGCTGCCGAACATCAAGTGCGAGGTGCTGGGCCCGAAGGAGGTCGAGAAGCTCGGCATGGGCTCCTTCGCCGCCGTGGCGCAGGGCTCGGCGCAGCCGCTGCGCTTCATCGTGCTGCGCTACCACGGCGCGCCCAAGAGCCAGGCGCCGGTCGTGCTGGTCGGCAAGGGCATCACCTTCGACACCGGCGGCGTCTCGCTCAAGCCGGCCGCCGAGATGGACGAGATGAAGTTCGACATGTGCGGCGCGGCCAGCGTGCTGGGCACATTCCGCGCCCTGGGCGACATCCAGCCTGCCATCAACGTCGTCGGCCTCATCCCCTCTTGCGAGAACATGAACGACGGCCGTGCCGTGAAGCCCGGCGACGTGGTGACCAGCATGAGCGGCCAGACCATCGAGGTGCTCAACACCGACGCCGAGGGCCGGCTCATCCTCTGCGACGCGCTGACCTACGCCAAGCGCTTCGAGCCCGCCGCCGTGATCGACATCGCCACGCTGACGGGTGCCTGCGTGATCGCCCTCGGCGGCGTGCGCAGCGGCCTGTTTTCCAGCGACGACACGCTCGCAGCGGCGCTCGAGGCCGCAGGCGAGGCCTCGCAGGACCGCTGCTGGCGCATGCCGCTGGACGATGACTACGCCGAGGGCCTGAAGAGCAACTTCGCCGACGTGGCCAACATCGCCGGCCGCGCGGGCGGCGCCATCACCGCGGCCAAGTTCCTGCAGCGCTTCGCCAGCGACTTCGCATGGGCGCACCTGGACATCGCCGGCACCGCATGGAAGAGCGGAGCGGCCAAGGGCTCGACCGGCCGGCCGGTGGGCCTGCTGGTGTCCTATCTGATGGGCCGCGTGGGCAGCACCGGTGCTGAGGATGGCACCCAAGGCGCCAAGGCCGGCGCCAAGACCAAGGTCGGCAAGAAGGCCGGCAAGTCCGCCGCGGCTCCCGCAGGAAAGACCCGGACCGAGAAGTGACCGAGATCGGCTTTCACTACAACGCGCGCGACAAGCTGAACTACGCCTGCCGGCTGGTTCGCAAGGCTGTGAACACGCGCGGCCTGCGCGTGGTGGTGGTGGGCGATGCACGCTCGCTCGAAGCGGTGGATGGAGCGCTCTGGCAGCTGTCGCCCGTGGACTTCGTCGCGCACTGCCGCGACGACGCCCCTGCGCACGTGGTCGCGCGCTCATCCGTGGTGCTGTCGTCGCAAGGCGCCGACGCGGCCTCGCTGCCGCACCGCGAGATGCTGGTGAACCTTGGTGTCGAGGTGCCCGCGGGCTTCGAGCGCTATGAACGCATGATCGACATCGTGAGCGACGAGGCGAACGACCGGCAGCTCGGCCGAGCCCGCTGGCGCCACTATGCCGATCGTGGCTACACCATCCTGCCGCACGACTTCGCAAAGAGTTCCTGACATGGCCAGCACGCTGCGCACCCCGCCCCGGTTCGTCCCCACGCTGACCACGGTGCTCGACATGCCCGCGGAGCCTGCGAGCCCCGAGCCGCAGGCCGCGCCGGCATCGCAGCCAGACCCGACGAACTCGATGGCGCTGCCGCCGGCTGCGCAGTTCTCGCAGGCGGAAATCGTCAGCCTCGAAGAGCAATTGCTGCACCGCGTTCTGCAGCGCGTCGACCTGTCGCTGGAGGAGCGTTTGAGCGACACCGTGTCAGCTGCCGTTCAGCATCAACTCGACGCAATGGTGCCGCGTTTGCGCAATGAAATAGAGGCTGTTCTGCGTGCGCTCGTCATCGAGGCGATGGCCGCTGAACTCAGCGAAAACACCGGGTCTACGCCACCTTCCGGACCCTGAATACTGGGCTAAACTGCGCCGCAGGTCGGAAGGGCGTGAGGGTGCCGCTGGTCCGCGGCGCGAAACTTGCGAGGTCTGCGCGCCCGGATCACACGACCGGTTTGTTTATTCTCTTTTCATCCAAGTTCTGGAGGTTCCCATGCAATTGAAATGGACTGCGGTCGCACTGGCTGCAATCACGCTCGTGGCTTGCGGCAAGAAGGAAGAAGCTGCTGCTCCCGCTGCAGCGCCCGCGCCAACGGCCGCGGCCCCGGCGGCTGCACCTGCACCCGCACCTGCCGGAGACACCCTGGTCGTCAAGATCGGCCACGTGGCACCTACCAGCGGCCCCATCGCCCACCTCGGCAAGGACAACGAGTTCGGCGCGAAGATGGCCATCGAAGACCTGAATGCAAAGGGCATCAAGATCGGCGACAAGGTCGCCAAGTTCGAACTGGTTCCCGAAGACGACGCTGGAGACCCGAAGCAGGGCACCGCAGTCGCCCAGAAGCTGGTGGACGAAAAGGTCAACGGCGTGGTCGGCCACCTGAACTCGGGCACCACCATTCCCGCCTCCAAGCTGTACAGCGACGCCGGCATTCCGCAGATCTCGCCTTCGGCCACCAACCCGAAGTACACCCGCCAGGGCTTCAAGACGACCTTCCGCGTCGTGGCTGACGACACGCAGCTCGGCGGCACGCTGGGCAAGTACGCCGTCGAAACGCTCAAGGGCAAGAACATCGCCGTGATCGACGACCGCACGGCCTACGGCCAGGGCGTCGCCGAAGAGTTCGAGAAGGCGGCCAAGGCTGCTGGCGCCACCATCGTGGGCCACGAATTCACCACCGACAAGTCGACCGACTTCAACGCCATCCTGACCAAGCTGAAGGCTGCCAAGCCCGACGTGCTGTTCTTCGGCGGCATGGACGCCGTTGGCGGCCCGATGCTCAAGCAGGTCAAGCAGCTGGGCCTGAACGTCAAGTTCATGGGCGGCGACGGCCTGTGCACCGGCGAACTGCCGAAGCTGGCTGGCGATGCCATCGGCGAAGACATGGTGGTGTGCGCGGAAGCCGGCGGCGTGGACGGCGACTTCAAGCAGCCGCTGGAAGACTTCAAGGCCAAGTTCAAGACCAAGAACGGCGTCGAAGTGCAGATCTATGCACCCTACGTGTACGACGCGGTCAACGTGCTGGCCGAAGCCATGGTGAAGGCCGGTTCGTCCGACCCTGCCAAGTACCTGCCCGAAGTCGGCAAGGTGCAATACAAGGGCGTGACCGGCCCGATCGCCTTCGACGAGAAGGGCGACATCAAGAACGGCGCCCTGACGCTGTACACCTACAAGGGTGGCGCGCGTACCCAGATCGCCGTGGTGCGCTGAGCTGCTTCAGCCAGGAACGAAAAAAGGGCCTTCGGGCCCTTTTTTCATGCCCGCCGTATTTGCGTGCGGGGGCGGGGAGAGCGTCAGAGCGGCGCGAGGCCGGACGGGCGGTTGGCGTTGCAGTACTCGATGAAGGCGTCGAGGTCGCGCGACTTGTCGAACACCGCATCCGCCCCGAGGGCCGTGCAACGCGCCCGGATGTCCGCCGTCACGTAGTTGCTGAGCACCACCACCCGCTGGCCGGGACGGCGTTCCTTGCAGCCGCCGAGAACGCCGAGACCGGAGCCTTCCTTGAGGAAGAGGTCGACGATCAGAAGCTGCCATTCATCGGGATGGGCGGCGAGCCAGGCGAGGGCGTCGCTTTCGGTCTCGGCGAAGCCTACCACACGGCCATTGACCAAATCCTCGAGTGCCGGGACCAGGTTGTCCCTGATGGTCTTGTTGTCCTCGACGAGGAACGTGATGAGGGCCATGCCGTGGTTTCGCCTTGAGAACCAATAGCGTAGCGTGCCCGGCGCCGACTCCGCGTAGGAGAAGGGATACGGACGAGGTCCGCAGCTCCGGTCAGTCGGCGCCCTCGGCGCGGATCTTGGCCTTGAGCTTCTCGGCCAGTGCCTGGCTCTCGTCGCGTTCGGCCGTCACTTCGAGCCGCTTCTCGATCTCTTCGCTCAGGGCGGCGTTCACCTCGGCAAGCTTCTCTGCGGATTTGGCCAGCTTTTCCTCGAGCTGGCTGGTGTGCTCGATCGCCTGCGCCACCTCGCCGACCTGTACCTCCTCGGGCAGTTCCTGTTCGAGCACCGTGTTGACCACGGCGAGGTTGTCCGATGCCCGTTGCACGTCGGCAGCCACCTGCTCGCTTTTTTCGAGGGTGCGATCCAGCGTCGTCGTGCCGCGCGACGGGTTTTTCTGTTTTCCGGCCATCGAGATTCCTTTGGGCTTTGGAGGAAGTAGAACCTTTGGATCGTAGCGCCAGACGCGAGCGCCTGCGAGGCCATCGGGGGTTGTTGGAAAGCAACGCATCGGCTTCCCGATCCTGGATGACGAGAGGGTGCAATGGAAAAGCCCTGCTGCCAAACAGAAAAGCCCAGGTGCTTTTGGCAACCTGGGCTTCTTGTTTCTCTGGCGGAGCAGGCGGGATTCGAACCCGCGGAGGGCTATTAACCCTCACACGCTTTCCAGGCGTGCGACTTAAACCGCTCATCCACCGCTCCGAAGCCCTCGATTGTAGCAGTCAGATCAGCCCTGATTCGACGGACCTTGCGACGACGGCTTGCCGGCCTGCACCATCCGCATCGCGGAGGCGATGAGCGAGGCGGTTTCGGTCATGTTGCTGGGCACGATCAGCGTGGTCTTGGAGTCGGCAGCGACCTTGCCGTAGGCGTCGACCGCGCGCTCGGCCACCTTGAGCTGCACGGCCTGCTCGCCGCCGGGCTGGCGGATGGCCGCTGCCACGCGCTCGATGGCATCCGCCGTCGCCGTGGCCACCGCGGTGATGGCCGCCGCCTCGCCCTGGGCGTTGTTGATCTGCGCCTGCTTCTCGCCTTCGGAGCGGGCGATGAAGGCCTCGCGCTCGCCGGTGGCGATGTTGATCTGCTCCTGGCGGCGGCCTTCGGATGCTGCGATCAGCGCGCGCTTCTCGCGCTCGGCGGTGATCTGGCGCTGCATCGCCTGCAGGATCTCCTTGGGTGGCGTCAGGTCCTTGATCTCGTAGCGCAGCACCTTCACGCCCCAGTTCAGCGCCGCCTCGTCGATCGCCGCCACCACCTGGGCGTTGATGACGTCGCGCTCCTCGAAGGTCTTGTCGAGTTCCAGCTTGCCGATCACGCTGCGCAGGGAGGTCTGGGCGAGCTGGGTCACGGCCACGATGTAGTTCGACGAGCCATAGCTGGCGCGCATCGGATCGGTCACCTGGAAGTACAGGATGCCGTCGACCTGCAGCTGCGTGTTGTCGCGGGTGATGCAGATCTGGCTCGGCACGTCGAGCGGGATTTCCTTCAGGCTGTGCTTGTAGGCCACCCGGTCGATGAACGGGATCAGGAAGTTGGGGCCGGGCGTCATCGTGCCGTGGTACTTGCCCAGCCGCTCGCGGATCCAGGCGTTCTGCTGGGGCACGAACTTGACCGACTGGCTGATGAAGATGATCGCGATGACCAGGATGATGAGAGGTACCGAGAATTCCATGGTGCGCTTCCTTTTCTGAGTTCTGTCTACGACGGACTGACTGACTAAACCTTGTCGACCACCAGCCGGCTGCCGACCACCTCGACCACGCGGTGTTCGCCGGTGGAGGGTGTGCGGCCGGCACGCTGGATCACCGTCCACTGCGCGCCGCGATAGCGCACGGTCGCCGTGCCGTCCGGGTTCCAGGCGTCGACCTGCACGGTCTCGCCGATGTCGAGGTTCACGTCGCGGTTGGCTTCGGTGGGAGGGGCGGGAGGGCGCTTGCGCTGGATCGCGTACCAGACCAGCACGGCCCCCACGCCGATGACGGCCGCCACGATCAGTTGCGTGACGGTGCCGAAGCCCAGGTGCGCCGAGATGGCTGCGGCAGCAAAGCCGGCCGCCAGCAGCAGGAGATAGACGGTGCCCGAGAGCAGCTCGACCACGATGGCCGCCCCCGCGATCAGCCACCAGACAGTGGAATTTGCCATGCCGACTCCTCTTGTTGCTTGTTCGATCCGCGTGATTCTGCGGCATCCGCTCCAAGCGCTTTCCCCGCGTAGGGATACTGCGGTGCGAAGGGCAGGGCCGGCCTTGTCCGACACCACCCGATGGCTTGCGCGAAGCTGACCGGAGCCGTCATCCGAATTCCGTACACTTCGCGCCTCGCCACATTGCCCTGTGTGTCCCTCTCAGCCAGACCGTCCGGAGCCCTGCTCATGAAATTTCGCTTTCCCATCGTCATCATCGACGAGGACTTCCGCTCCGAAAACACTTCGGGCCTCGGCATCCGCGCGCTCGCGCAGGCCATCGAGACGGAGGGCTTCGAGGTGCTGGGCGTCACCAGCTACGGCGACCTGAGCCAGTTCGCCCAGCAGCAAAGCCGCGCCAGCGCCTTCATCCTGTCGATCGACGACGAGGAGTTCACCATCGGCCCCGACCTCGACCCGGCCGTGCTGAACCTGCGCACCTTCATCGGCGAAGTGCGGCGCAAGAACGCCGACGTGCCGATCTACATCTACGGCGAGACCAAGACCTCGCGCCACCTGCCCAACGACATCCTGCGCGAGCTGCACGGCTTCATCCACATGTTCGAGGACACCCCCGAATTCGTGGCGCGCCACATCATCCGCGAGGCCAAGAGCTACCTCGAGAGCGTGCAGCCGCCTTTCTTCAAGGCGCTGATCGACTACGCGGAAGACGGCTCCTACTCCTGGCACTGTCCCGGCCATTCGGGCGGCGTGGCGTTCCTGAAGAGCCCAGTGGGCCAGATGTTCCACCAGTTCTTCGGCGAGAACATGCTGCGCGCCGACGTCTGCAACGCGGTGGAAGAGCTGGGCCAGCTGCTCGACCACACCGGCCCGGTCGCGGCCAGCGAGCGCAATGCGGCGCGCATCTTCAACGCCGACCACTGCTTCTTCGTGACCAACGGCACCAGCACCAGCAACAAGATGGTGTGGCACCACACGGTGGCGCCGGGCGACGTGGTGGTGGTCGACCGCAACTGCCACAAGTCCATCCTGCACGCGATCATCATGACCGGCGCGATTCCGGTGTTCATGAAGCCCACGCGCAACCACTTCGGCATCATCGGCCCCATTCCCAAGAGCGAGTTCGAGCAGAGCGCCATCAAGGCCAAGATCAAGGCCAACCCCCTCCTGGCCGACGTGGACGCCGACAAGGTCAAGCCGCGTGTGATGACGCTCACGCAGTCGACCTACGACGGCGTGATCTACAACACCGAGACCATCAAGAACATGCTCGACGGCTACGTCGACACGCTGCACTTCGACGAGGCATGGCTGCCGCACGCGGCCTTCCACCCGTTCTACGGTGCCTACCACGCGATGGGCAAGCGCCGGGTCCGGCCGAAGGAATCGCTGGTGTTCGCCACGCAGTCCACCCACAAGCTGCTGGCCGGCATCAGTCAGGCCAGCCACGTGCTGGTGCAGGACTCGCAGAACCGCCAGCTCGACCGCGACCTCTTCAACGAGGCCTACCTGATGCACTCGTCGACCAGCCCGCAGTACGCGATCATCGCGAGCTGCGACGTGGCCGCCGCCATGATGGAGCCGCCCGGCGGCACCGCGCTGGTGGAGGAGAGCATCCTCGAGGCGCTGGACTTCCGCCGCGCCATGCGCAAGGTCGAGGAGGAGTTCGGCAAGGACGAGTGGTGGTTCAAGGTCTGGGGTCCCGAGAAGCTCGTCGAAGAGGGCATCGGCCGCGCCGAGGACTGGATCATGCACGGCGAGAAGAACGGCCAGCCGAAGACCGGCAAGGGCAAGAACTCGCAGCGCAACTGGCACGGCTTCGGCGAGCTGGCCGACGGCTTCAACATGCTCGACCCGATCAAGTCGACCATCGTCACTCCCGGCCTGGACCTCGAAGGCAACTTCGCCGAGACCGGCATCCCGGCCAGCGTGGTGACCAAGTTCCTCGCCGAGCACGGCGTGATCGTGGAGAAGACCGGCCTCTACAGCTTCTTCATCATGTTCACCATCGGCATCACCAAGGGCCGCTGGAACACGCTGCTGACGGCGCTGCAGCAGTTCAAGGACGACTACGCGCGCAACCAGCCGATGTGGCGCATCATGCCGGAGTTCTGCCAGCAGCACCCCGGCTACGAGCGCCTGGGCCTGCGCGACCTGTGCCAGCACATCCACCAGCTGTACGCGCGCTACGACGTGGCCCGCCTCACGACCGAGATGTACCTGAGCGATCTCACGCCGGCCATGAAACCCAGCGACGCCTTCGCTCACATCGCGCACCGCAAGACCGAGCGGGTGGAAATCGACGAACTCGAAGGCCGCATCACCACCAGCCTGATCACGCCGTACCCGCCGGGCATTCCGCTGCTGATCCCGGGCGAAGTGTTCAACAAGAAGATCGTCGACTACCTCAAGTTCTCGCGCGAGTTCAACACGCAGTGCCCGGGTTTCGAGACAGACATCCACGGCCTGGTGGCGCGCGTCGACGAGACGGGCAAGAAGCGCTACTACGCCGACTGCGTCAAGGAATCGAAGTAAGGGGCAAGGAAGTCCGAGGGTCTGATCGATCGGCCGGTCAGCCCTCGCGCACCCGCATGAAGCGCGCGAACCGGGGCAGGCCCTTGGCCGTGGTCCCGTTGTAGCGGTAGGTCACCCAGCTGCCGACGGGCGGCGGGTTCTCGCGCTGCGCGTCGGTGAAGCCTCCGCCCAGCCTGAAGCGCTTGCCCTCGGGCGTCTCGACCACCAGGGCGCCGAGCCTGGTGCTGTGCCTGCCCTTGCCCAGGACATGCTCAACCACCCGGGCTTCGGCATCTTCGTAGGGCTTGACCTTCAGCAGATCGTTGCTGCGCTCGCCGCGGTAGCCGGAGGCGCCGCGGTGCAGCATCAGGCCTTCGCCGCCCATCTTCACCGTCTTGTCGAGCAGCGCCTGCAGGGCTTCGTGCGTGGTGGCGCGCTCCTGCGGCACGGGCACGACCCAGGGGGCGTCTGTGATCGGCAGCAGCTTGCGCAGGGCCGCGAGCCGCGTTGTGAAGTCGCCGGGCTGTGCGGGCAGGTCGAAGACCATGTAGCGCATCTCGTGCCACGCGATGTCGTTGGGCGTCTGGTTGCGAGCGGTCGATACGGCGTGCTCGAACCGGCCCCGGCCGGCCCAGAGCTCGCCGTCCAGTGGCTGCTTCGGCAGTGGGGCAGTGAACCATGTCGGGGCGACGATGCGCTCGCCGCCGCGCGTCCAGAGCTGCTTGCCGTCCCAGAAGGCGCGCACGCCGTCGTACTTCTCGCTGACCCAGTAGTCCGCCAGCGACATGCCGGGCCGATAGGTTTCGGCAAGGATCAACGATGGTGCAGGCTCGCGCGCGAGCGCCACGGCCGGCGAAGCGGCCAGCCCTAAGGCGGCGAGCAGCAGGAGTCGGCGGTTCAGCACGTTGCTATGGAATGAATAGCGAAAAAGCGAGGGCCGCTCGCGCGGCCCGTTTCGGTGGGCGTCGGGACGCTTACTCGGCCATGCCGCCGACCACGTTGCTGAAGCCGCCGTCCACGTAGGTGATCTCGGCGGTCACACCGCTGGCCAGGTCGCTCAGCAGGAAGGCCGCGACGTTGCCGACTTCCTCGATGGTCACGTTGCGCCGGATCGGCGATGCGTCGGCCACGGCCGCCAGCATCTTGCCGAAGCCCTTGATGCCGCTGGCCGCCAGCGTCTTGATCGGGCCCGCGCTGATGCCGTTGACGCGCATGCCCTTCGGGCCCAGCGAGGCCGCGGTGTAGCGCACCGAGGCTTCCAGCGAGGCCTTGGCCAGGCCCATGGTGTTGTAGTTGGGCAGCGCGCGTTCGGCGCCGAGGTAGGTCAGCGTGAGCAGGGCCGACTTGTCGTTCAGGTAGGGCAGGGCCGCCTTGGCCATTGCCGGGAAGCTGTATGCACTGATGTCGTGCGCGACCTTGAAGCCTTCGCGCGACAGCCCGTCGAGGAAGTCGCCCGCGATGGCCTCGCGCGGCGCGAAGCCGATGCTGTGCACGAAGCCGTCGAACTTGGGCCAGGCCTGGGCAAGGTCGGCGAAGAGCTTGTCGATCTGGGCATCGTCGCTCACGTCGCAGTCGAAAATCAGCTTCGAACCGAAGTCTGCGGCATATTCGGTGATACGGTCCTTGAATCGCTCGCCGACGTAGCTGAAGGCGAGCTCCGCGCCCTGGTCATGACAGGCCTTGGCAATGCCATAAGCAATGGAGCGATTGCTCAATACACCGGTGATCAGCAGTTTCTTGCCCGAAAGAAAGCCCATGAGGTTGCCTTGTGAAAATCTTGGGCAGAATTCTCGCATGCGGTTTCTCCGGGTCTGGTGGTTGTTGGTGTGTGCGGCTCCCGCCTGGGCCGCGCATGGTTACGCACTCTGGGACGATCTCAAGTACGCCCCCGGCTTCAAGGCCTTCGACTACGTCGATCCGGCGGCGCCGAAGGGCGGTGAGCTGAGGTTGGTGAGCAACCTGCGGGTGTCCACCTTCGACAAGTACAACCCCTTCACCATCAAAGGCACGGCGCCGGCCTATCTGGACAGCCTGATGTTCGACACGCTGCTTGCCGGCGCGATGGACGAGACAGGCTCGGGCTACGGCCTGTTGGCAGAAGACGTGACGGTCGCCCCCGACCGCCGCAGCGTCACCTTCCGGCTGCGCCCCGAGGCGAAGTTCCACAACGGCATGCCGGTCGAGGCCGCCGACGTGAAGCACACCTACGAAACGCTCATCGGTCCCTATACCTCTCCGGGCTACAAGACGTTGCTGCAGGAAGTGGACGGGGCCGATGTGCTCGATGCCCGCACCATCCGCTTCCGCTTCAAGACCGTCAATCGCGAGCTGCCGCTGATCGTCGGCGGCTTGCCTGTCTTCAGCCGTGCCTGGGGCGTGGAAAACGGCAAGGCCAAGCCCTTCGACCAGGTCGTGATGGATATTCCGATCGGCAGCGGCGCCTACAAGATCGGGCCTGTGCGCTTCGGCAAGGACATCACCTACGTGCGCGATCCCAACTACTGGGGACGCGACCTGCCGGTCAACCGCGGCTCGCACAACTTCGACCGGATCACCGTCAAGATCTACAAGGACAACGCCGCCCGGCTCGAAGCCCTGAAGGCCGGTGAGTTCGACATGATGAGCTTCTACTCGGCGGGAGACTGGGCGCGCCGGGTCTATGGCAGGCGCTTCAGCAGCGGCGAGCTGGTCAAGCAGGAGTTCCCGCACAAGAAGCCGGCGGGCTTTCAGAGTTACGTGCTCAACACCCGGCGGGACAAACTCAGTGATCCGCGCGTGCGCGAGGCGCTTGGGCTGGCGCTCGACTACGAGTGGATGAACCGGCAGATGTTCTACAACGGCTATCCGCGCGTGAAGGACCTGTTCGGCAACACCGACTGCGAGGCGCAAGGCTTGCCTTCGCCGCAAGAGAAGGCTTTGCTGGAGCCCTGGCGGGGCAAGATTCCCGATGCCGCCTTCGGCCCGATGTACGTGCCGCCCGTCACCGAGGGCGAGGGCCATTCGCTGCGAAACAATCTCCGCCACGCGCGAGATCTGCTGAAGCAGGCCGGGTGGGAGTACCGCGACGGTGCGCTGCGCAATGCGAAGGGCGAGGCGATGACGCTCGAATACCTGGACAGCAAGGAAGGCGGCGTGCGCACCGTGTCCCCATGGGTTCGCAACCTCGAAAAGCTGGGTATCAGGCTCAACTTCGTCACTGCCGATTTCGCGCTCTACCAGGAACGGCTCGACCGCTTCGACTTCGACATCACGACCATCAATTTCCAGGGCACGAACAACCCGGGCCAGCAACTGCTGGAGGTCTTCGGAAGCAAGGCGGCCAAGACGGAGAGTTCAGGCAACTTCATGGGCGTGTCGACGCCGGCCGTCGACGCTCTGCTCAAGGACATCGTCGACGCCGATACCAAGGCCGAACTTATCCCGGCCTGCAGGGCACTCGACCGGGTGATCATGCACAGCCACTACCTGATTCCCCAGTGGACATTGACATCGCACCGCATCGTCTACAACGACTGGCGGCTGGCGTTCAAGTCGCCCATGCCGCCCTACGCGGGGGGCGAGGACTGGGTCATGAGTACCTGGTGGGCCAGGATGCCTCCGCGCAAGCCCTAGAAGCATCAGAGAAAAATCAAGAAGAAGGAAACGGCCGTGCTCTCCTATGTCCTCAAGCGCCTGTTGCTGTTCATACCGACGCTGCTCGGCGTGCTGCTGGTGACCTTCCTCGTGATCCAGTTCGTGCCCGGCGGGCCGGTCGAGCAGTATCTTGCCGAGGCCAAGACCGCCGGGCGTGGCGGCGGCGGTGGGGGCTTCGAATCGGGCGGCGGCAGCTACCGCGGCAACCAGGGCGTGGACCCCAAGCGGCTGGAGCAGATCAAGGCGCTCTATGGCTTCGACAAGCCACCGCACGAGCGGCTCTTCCTCATGCTGGGGCAGTTCGCGCGCTTCGACCTCGGCAAGAGCTTCTTTCAGAACAAGGACGTCTGGACCCTGATCCTGGAGAAGCTGCCCGTATCGATCAGCCTGGGCTTGTGGACCTTCTTCATCAGTTATGGCGTGGCGGTGCCATTGGGCGTCGCGAAGGCGGTCAGGGCAGGTACGCGCTTCGACCTGATCAGTACCCTTATCGTGCTCATCGGCTATGCCATTCCCGGCTTCGTGCTCGGCGTGGCGCTTCTGGTGGTGTTCGGCGGACATCTGCAGTGGTTTCCGCTGCGGGGGCTGACCTCGGCCGACTGGGACGAGCTCAGCTGGGGCGCGCGGATCGTCGACTATCTCTGGCACATCACGCTGCCGGTGACCGCCATGGTGCTCGGCAGCTTCGCGGTGACGGCAATGCTCACGAAGAACGCCTTCCTGGAGGAAATCCGCAAGCAATACGTGTTGACAGCACGTGCCAAGGGGCTGGGCGAGAAGCAGGTGCTCTGGAAGCACGTGTTCCGCAACGCGCTGATCCCGATCATCACAGGCCTGCCCTCGGCGTTCATCGGCGCGTTCTTCGCGGGCTCGCTGCTGATCGAGACGCTGTTCTCGCTCGACGGGCTGGGCCTGCTGGGCTATGAAAGCGTGATCCGCCGGGACTATCCGGTCGTGCTCGGTACCCTGTTCCTCTTTACGCTGATCGGCTTGTTCGCCAAGCTGATTTCCGATCTCTGCTACGTCTTGGTGGATCCGCGTGTCAAGTTCGACTGATGGCGTCATGACTGGCGCTGGCGCTGGCGTTGGCGCGGCGCCCAAGGCCGAAACCGCAGCCAAGGCTGCCCATACCTCGCCGGGACGGCGCGCCTGGCTGCGCTTCAAGCGCAATCGGCTCGGTTTCTGGAGCCTGGTGATCTTTGTCGCGATGGTGGTTCTGAGCCTCTTTGCGGAAGTTCTCTCGACCGACAAGCCGCTGGTCCTGCGGTACGAGGGGCGAACCTATTTCCCGGTGCTGCGCGACTATTCCGAGAAGACCTTCGGCGGCGACTTCGAAACGCCGGCCGACTACCTCGACCCGTTCATCAAGGATCGCATCACGCAGGGCGACAACTGGGCGATCTATGCGCTCAATCCCTACGGTCCCAAGACGCTGAACTACTTCGCGAAATCGCCCAGCCCTGCCGCGCCAAGTCGGGACAACCTGCTAGGCACGGACGATCGCGGCCGCGACCTGCTGGCCCAGCTGATCTACGGGTTTCGCGTGAGCGTGCTGTTCGGCCTGGCGCTCACCGCCATCGGTACTGTGCTCGGCGTGGCTGCGGGGGCGGTGCAGGGCTATTTCGCGGGCAGGATCGACTTGGCATTCCAGCGCTTCATCGAAATATGGGGCTCGATGCCGGAGCTCTACCTGCTGATCATCTTCAGTGCCATCTTTGCGCCCAGCGTCGCGCTGCTGCTCATCCTGCTGAGTCTTTTCGGCTGGATGGGACTGGCCGACTACGTACGCGCCGAGTTCCTGCGCAACCGCCAGATGGACTACGTGCGCGCCGCCCGTGCCCTGGGTGTAGGCAATCTGCAGATCATGTGGCGCCACATCCTGCCCAACAGCATGGTGCCTGTCGTGACTTTCCTGCCCTTCCGAATGAGCGCTGCCATCCTGGCGCTCACCTCGCTAGATTTCCTTGGATTGGGCGTACCGCCGGGTACGCCGTCGCTGGGCGAACTGCTGAGCCAGGGCAAGTCCAACATTGACGCCTGGTGGATATCGATCTCTACGTTCGGCGTGCTGGTGCTGACGCTGTTGCTGCTGACCTTCATGGGCGACGCCCTGCGCGACGCGCTCGATCCCCGGAAGGCCGACAAGTGATGAGCAGCGACGCACAACAAACCACCGGCCATCAGCAGCCGCTGCTCGAAGTGGAGGACCTGCGCGTCGCCTTCGGCGGCAAGGAGGTCGTGCACGGCATCGACTTCCGGATGGCTGCGGGCGAGAAGCTCGCCCTGGTTGGCGAATCGGGCTCGGGCAAGACCGTCACCGCGCTGTCGCTGCTGCGGCTGGTTCAGAACGCGGAGCTTTCGGGCAGCGCCCGGCTCTTCGGCAACGGACAGAAGGAACAGAAACAGCATGGGCCACGCGACCTGCTGACCATTCCCGAGCGCCAGTTGCGCGGCATCCGCGGCAAGGAGATCGCGATGATCTTCCAGGAGCCGATGACCGCGCTGAACGCGCTCTACACCGTGGGCGACCAGATCGCCGAGGTGCTCGAACTGCACGAGGGCCTCTCGAAGCGAGAGGCGCAGGCGGCGGCGGTCCAGCTGCTGGCCGATACGGGCATCCCCGAGCCGGCGCGGCGGGCGAGGGCGTTTCCGCACCAGCTTTCGGGCGGTCAGCGGCAGCGCGCGATGATCGCCATGGCGCTCGCCTGCAAGCCGCGCCTGCTGCTGGCCGACGAGCCGACCACCGCGCTCGACGTGACGGTGCGCGCGCAGATACTCGACCTGCTAGCCGACCTGCAGCGCAAGCATGGCATGGCGGTGCTACTCATCACGCACGACCTGAACCTGGTTCGTCGCTTCGCCGATCGCGTGGTGGTCATGGAGAGTGGCCATATCGTCGAGCACGGCCCGGTGGCTTCGGTGTTCGAGGCGCCGCAGCATCCCTACACGCGCAAGCTGATCGACAGCCATCCCGAGCGCGACGTGGCGGCCGTGGCCGTGAATGCGGGTGCGGCACCGCTGATCGAGGCCAGCGCGCTGCGGGTGACCTATCCGGTGCCGAAGCCGGGATTCGCCGGGTGGTTCGGCAAGGGCGAGTTCGTGGCGGTGCAGGGCGCCGACTTCCGCATCGCGCCGGGCGAGACGCTGGGCGTGGTCGGCGAGTCGGGCTCGGGCAAGTCGACGCTCGCGCTCGCGGCGCTGGGGTTGCTCAAGCACAAGGGCGCGCTGACTGTCGCGGGCAAGGGCTGGGCGGTCGATCGCGCCTCCGACCTGGGACTGCGGCGGGTGATGCAGGTGGTTTTCCAGGATCCGTTCTCCTCGCTCTCGCCGCGCATGACGGTCGAGCAGATCGTGGGGGAGGGCCTGCGCGTGCATGCGCCGGAACTGGGCGTCGAGGCGAGGCGCACGCGCGCGCTGGCGGCGCTGGCCGACGTCGGGCTGACGGAGGCGCAGTTTCCGTCGCTTCTCGAGCGCTATCCGCACGAATTTTCGGGCGGACAGCGCCAGCGGCTGGCGATCGCGCGGGCGCTGATCGTCGATCCGCGGCTGCTGGTGCTCGACGAGCCCACCAGCGCGCTCGACGTCACCATCCAGAAGCAGGTACTCGGCCTGCTGCAGCGGCTGCAGCGCGAGCGGGGCCTGAGCTACCTGCTGATCACGCACGACGTGGAGGTGATCCGCGCGATGGCGCACAACGTCATCGTGATGAAGGACGGCGCCATCCTCGAAACCGGGCCGGTCGAACGAGTGCTCGACGTGCCCGAGCATCCCTATACGAAGAAGCTGGTGGCCGCCGCGCTGCTGGAATAAGACGGAGACTGAAACAAGAATGTCGGAGATCGGACGCGACCGGCGCGGAGCCTGGCGCGCGGCCCTGGCCTGCATGGTCACCCTTGCGGTGGCGATGGGCCTGGGGCGCTTCGCCTTCACGCCCATGCTGCCCATCATGCTGCACGAGGGAAAGCTGGAGCTGGCCGCAGGCGGTGTGCTGGCGTCGCTCAACTATCTGGGCTACTTCCTCGGTGCCGTGAGCTGCGCGGCGATCGGCATCAAGGCATCGAGCATGGTGCGGGGCGGCCTGCTGGCCACGGCCGCTCTGCTGGTAGGCATGGGGCTGCTGCACAGCTTCACGAGCTGGGGCGTGCTGCGCACCGCGGCTGGCGTGATGAGCGCGTGGGTCTTCGTCTTCGCTTCGGGCTGGGGCCTGCGCAGGCTTGCCGAGACGAACGCGCCGACGCTGGCCGGGGTGATCTACACCGGCCCAGGGATCGGGATCGCCATGACGGGCCTGCTCGGCGGCGCGCTGGGGCAGTGGGGTTCCGATGCGGGCTGGATCGGACTCGGCATTCTTGCGCTGGTACTGATCGCGCTGATCTGGCGGGTGTTCGACGACGGCGAAAAGGCTCCGGCCGGCGGTTCGGCGGCTGCGGCGCCGGCCGCCTCGGCCCGTGTGGCCGGGCCCGACGATCGCAGCGACGCGATCTGGCTCGTCGCGCTGTACGGGCTGGCGGGCTTCGGCTACATCATCACCGCCACCTTCCTGCCGGTGATCGCCCGTCAGGCGCTGCCGGGGTCGTCGTGGCCGGACTTCTTCTGGCCGCTGTTCGGGGTGGCGATCATCCCGGGCGCGCTGATCGGGGCCCGCGCCCCGACGCATTGGGACAATCGCCTGCTTCTGGCAGTGGCCTATGCGCTGCAGGCGCTGGGGGTGGTGCTGTCGGTCGCCTGGCCCAGCATTCCCGGTTTCGCACTTGGCAGTCTGCTGCTGGGCATGCCGTTCACCGCAATCACTCTTTTTGCGATGCGGGATGCGCGCCGGCTGCGTGGCAACGCGGCGGCGGGGCTGATCGGCTATGCGACGGCTTCGTACGGCGTGGGGCAGATCGTCGGGCCACTCTTTGCCGCGCCGCTGGCGCAGCGCACCGGCTCGTTCCAGCTGCCCTTGCTGGTTGCGGCAGCGGCACTGGCGTTCGGGGCAGTGCTCTTCGCATATGTCTGGTTGAAATCGCGCGGCGCGCCCGAAACGGTGCCGCAATAGAACGTTCGGCCCCGCAGCCCCTTCATTAATTGCGCAAATAGCATATAATTCGAGGCTCACGACCAAACGGGCGGGTACCAACCGCCCGTTTTTTTTGGTCCATCCATTCCAGGCATTCATTTCATGGCTTTCTGGCATCCGTGGCGGGCGGATGGCAGGGCCGGGCATTTAAAGGCGCTTTCGAACACGTGGCATTGCAGCAAATAGTGGAACAAACCGTAGCCGGCCTCGGCTACGACCTGGTCGAGGTCGAGCGTTCGGCCGGGGGACTGCTGCGCGTAACGATTGATTTGCCCTGGAAAGGCCCCAACTCCGAAGCTGCTGCCGCTGGCCTGCCGGAGCCTTTCGTCACCGTCGAGGATTGCGAGAAGGTGACCCGCCAGCTGCAGTTCGCGCTCGAGGTCGACGGGGTCGATTACAAGCGGCTCGAGGTTTCCTCGCCGGGTATTGACCGCCCGCTGCGCAATGAGCAGGATTTCGAGCGTTTCGTGGGCGAGGTGATCGACATCACGCTCAAGGCGCCGATGGGCGCTGCAGCGGCTGGCCAGGTGGCGGCCAATCGCAAGAAATTTCGCGGCACGCTGGAACGGGCCGCACAGGTAGAGGGCGCCGGCGCCCCGGGCTGGCAGATCGTCTGGAGCGATGCGCCCGAGCCCAAGCCGGGTCAAAAGGTGAGCAAGAAGCGCGCGCCCGCAACGTTGCAGGCGCTCGGCTTTGCGCTGGACGAGCTGCGCGAGGCGCGGCTCGCTCCGATTGTGGATTTCAAGGGCCGCAAGGCCAAAACCCAACCGGGTTTTTCGGATATTGACGACGGAACGCAGGTTCCGGACTGAACAGAGGAGTGGTGGCATGAATCGCGAAATGTTGATGTTGGTGGATGCGATCTCGCGCGAGAAGAACGTCGAGCGTGACGTCGTCTTCGGCGCGGTCGAGTCCGCGCTGGCGCAAGCCACCAAGAAGCTCCATCAGGGCGATGTGGACATCCGCGTCTCGGTCGATCGCGACAGCGGCGACTACGAAACCTTCCGCCGCTGGCATGTCGTGCCCGACGAGGCCGGCCTGCAGCTGCCGGATCAGGAAATCCTGCTGTTCGAAGCCAAGGAAGAGATGCCCGACATCGAGGTCGGCGAGTACATCGAAGAGGCCGTCGACTCGGTGCCCATCGGCCGGATCGGCGCCATGGCCGCCAAGCAGGTGATCCTGCAGAAGATCCGCGACGCTGAGCGCGAGATGCTGCTGAACGACTTCATGTCGCGCGGCGACAAGATCTTCGTCGGCACCGTCAAGCGCCTGGACAAGGGCGACATCATCGTCGAGGCCGGCCGCGTCGAAGGCCGCCTGCGCCGCAGCGAGATGATCGCCAAGGAAAACCTGCGCAACGGCGACCGCGTGCGCGCCATGATCATGGAGGTCGACCTGACGCTGCGCGGCGCGCCGATCATCCTGTCGCGCTCGGCCCCGGAATTCATGATCGAGCTGTTCCGCCAGGAAGTGCCCGAGATCGAGCAGGGCCTGCTCGAGATCAAGAGCTGCGCCCGCGACCCCGGCTCGCGCGCCAAGATCGCCGTGCTCTCGCACGACAAGCGTGTCGACCCGATCGGCACCTGCGTCGGCGTTCGCGGCACGCGCGTCAACGCCGTGACCAACGAGCTGGCCGGCGAGCGCGTGGACATCGTCCTATGGAGCGAAGACCCCGCCCAGTTCGTGATCGGCGCGCTGGCTCCGGCCAACGTGTCGTCGATCGTGGTCGACGAAGAGAAGCACGCCATGGACGTGGTGGTGGACGAGGAGAACCTCGCCATCGCCATCGGCCGCGGCGGCCAGAACGTGCGCCTGGCTTCCGACCTGACCGGCTGGAAGATCAACATCATGGACGCCAACGAGTCGGCCCAGAAGCAGGCGAGCGAGACGGACGCCAGCCGCAAGCTGTTCATGGAGAAGCTCGACGTCGACGAGGAAATCGCCGACATCCTCATTTCGGAAGGCTTCAACAGCCTCGAGGAAGTGGCCTACGTGCCCATCTCCGAAATGCTGGAGATCGAGGCCTTCGACGAAGACACCATCAACGAGCTGCGTGCGCGCGCCAAGGATGCGCTGCTGACCATGGAGATCGCCAAGGAAGAGGGCGTCGAGACGCAGTCCGCGGTGTCGCAGGACCTGCGCGACCTCGAGGGCCTCGACCCTGAGCTGATTCCGAAGCTGCACGAAGCGGGCGTGAATACCCGCGACGACCTTGCCGACCTCGCGGTCGATGAACTCACCGAGATCACCGGCCAGAGCGCCGATGACGCCAAAGCCCTCATCTTGAAGGCCCGCGAACATTGGTTCGCCGGCCAAGAGTGACGGTCATGGAGGCACGAAACCAATATGTCCAGTACCACTGTCGCCGAGTTCGCGAACGAGCTCAAGAAGACTCCCGAAACCTTGCTTGACCAGCTCAAGAGCGCGGGTGTACCCAAGGCGTCCGCCGCCGACGCCCTCACCGAGGCGGACAAGCAGCGCCTGCTCGGCCACCTGAAGGCCAGCCACGGCACTGTCGAGCCCGAGCGCAAGAAGATCACGCTGACCAAGAAGTCGACCAGCGAGATCAAGCAGGCCGACTCCACCGGCCGCGCCCGCACCATCCAGGTCGAGGTGCGCAAGAAGCGCACCTTCATCCAGCGCGACGACGGCCATCTGGCCGCAGCCCCGGAGGCCGCGCCGGCCGCCGCGGAGGCGCCCGCCGCTGCGCCTGCCGCACCTCGCGTCGACGAGGCCGAACTGGCCCGTCGCGAGGAAGAGGCACGCCGTCAGGCCGAGCTGATCCGTCGCCAGGAAGAGGAACTGGCCGAGAAGCGCCGCCAGCGCGAAGAGGCCGAGGCACGCGAACGCGAGCAGGCCGAGAAGGCTGAAAAGGCCGAGCAGGAAGCTGCGCGCGCCGCCGCCGAAGCAGCCGAGAAGAAGGCTGCCGCTGCGGCCGCGGCTGCTGCCGCCGCCGCCAAGCCGGCTGCTGCTCCTGCGCCCGCGCCCGCTGCGGTCACTGCAGCAGCCACTGCTGCTGCCGAAGAGAAGGCCGCCGCCGAGCAGAAGGCTGCCCAGGCCAAGGAAGATGCGAAGGCCAAGGCCGCTGCCGAATCGAAGGCCCGTGCCGAAGAGGAAGCTGCGCGTGCCCGCGATCTGGACGAGCGCCGCCGCAAGGCATTGGCCGAGGCCGAGGCCATCCGCGCCATGATGAACGCACCGGCCCGCGTGCTGGTTCCGCACAAGGCGCCCGAGAAGCCCCAGGCCGAGAAGGCCGGCGTCAAGGGAACGCTGCACAAGCCGACCGCGCCCGCAGCGCGAGCAGGTGCGCCTGCCGCGCCCGGTGCGGCTGCTGCGCCGAGCGGCGCTGGCGGCGGTGCGGGCAAGGAAGTCAAGTCCGCGAAGCTCTCTTCGAGCTGGGCTGGCGATCCTGCCAAGAAGAAGGAAATCAAGACCCGCGGCGATGCCAGCGGCGGCGTCGGACGCAGCAACTGGCGTGGAGGCCCGCGCGGCCGCCGCGGCAACGACCGCGGCCATGAAGAGCAGCACGTGCCGGCCGCACCGGTCGAGGCACGCGTGCTCGAAGTCCATGTGCCCGAGACCATCACCGTGGCCGAACTGGCGCACAAGATGTCCGTGAAGGCGCAGGAAGTCATCAAGCAGCTGATGAAGCTGGGCCAGATGGCGACCATCAACCAGTCGCTCGACCAGGACACCGCGATGATCCTGGTGGAGGAAATGGGCCACAACGCGGTGGTTGCCGCGCTGGACGACCCCGAAGCCTTCACCGACGAGGACGTGTCGGCGCAGATCGCCGAGGCGCTGCCGCGTGCTCCGGTCGTGACCGTCATGGGTCACGTCGACCACGGCAAGACCTCGCTGCTGGACTACATCCGCCGCGCCAAGGTCGCCGCGGGCGAAGCCGGCGGCATCACGCAGCACATCGGCGCCTACCACGTGGAAACCGAACGCGGCATGGTGTCGTTCCTCGACACCCCGGGTCACGAGGCCTTCACGGCCATGCGTGCCCGCGGTGCGCAGGCCACCGACATCGTGATCCTGGTGGTGGCGGCCGACGACGGCGTCATGCCCCAGACCAAGGAAGCCATCAAGCACGCGAAGGCGGCTGGTGTGCCGATCGTGGTCGCGATCAACAAGATCGACAAGCCCGATGCCAACCTGGACCGCGTGAAGCAGGAACTGGTGGCCGAGGAAGTCGTGCCCGAAGAGTACGGCGGCGACGTCCCGTTCGTCGGCGTGTCGGCCAAGACGGGCCAGGGCATCGACGAACTGCTCGAGCAGGTGCTGCTGCAGGCCGAAGTGCTGGAACTCAAGGCGCCGGTGGATGCCGCCGCCAAGGGCCTGGTCATCGAAGCGCAGCTCGACAAGGGCCGCGGTCCGGTCGCCACCGTGCTGGTGCAGTCCGGCACGCTCAAGACCGGCGACGTGGTGCTGGCAGGCTCGACCTACGGCCGCGTGCGCGCCATGCTGGACGAGGACGGCAAGCCGACCAAGTCCGCGGGCCCGTCGATCCCGGTCGAAATCCAGGGCCTGACCGAAGTGCCGCAGGCCGGCGACGAGTTCATGGTGATGGGCGACGAGCGCCGTGCGCGCGAAATCGCCACCTACCGTGCCGGCAAGTTCCGCAACACCAAGCTGGCGAAGGCCCAGGCCGCGAACCTGCAGAACATGTTCACCGACCTGTCGGCGGGCGAAGTGCAGACGCTGCGCATCATCATCAAGGCCGACGTGCAGGGTTCGCAGGAAGCGCTGTCGCAGTCGCTGCTCAAGCTGGCGACGGACGAGGTCAAGGTGCAGATTGTCTACGCCGGCGTGGGTGGCATCAGCGAAAGCGACATCAACCTCGCCATCGCCTCGAAGGCGGTCGTGATCGGCTTCAACGTGCGCGCCGACGCCGGTGCGCGCAAGCTGGCCGAGAGCAACGGCGTGCAGCTGAACTACTACAGCATCATTTACGACGCCGTCGACGAGATCAAGGTCGCGATGTCGGGCATGCTGGCGCCGGAGCGCCGCGAGGAAGTCATCGGCTCGGCCGAGATCCGCACGGTGTTCGTCGCATCGAAGATCGGTACGGTCGCTGGTTCCTACATCACCTCGGGTTCCGTCAACCGCAGCGCGCATTTCCGCCTGCTGCGCGACAACGTGGTGATCTACACCGGCGAGATCGACTCGCTCAAGCGCATGAAGGACGACGTGCGCGAAGTCCGCGAAGGCTTCGAGTGCGGTATCAAGCTCAAGAACTTCAACGACATCAAAGAGGGCGATCAGCTCGAATTCTTCGAGATCAAGGAGATCGCGCGGACACTTTGATCACCCCCAGGCTTCGCGCACTTCGTGTCGCTTCGCCAACCCCCTTCCGGGGGCAACACCGGCGGCCCGGCAAAGCCGGTTCCGCGGTGTTTTGCGAAGGGGTCCCGTTGATGAAGCCTGAGACCATGACGAGTTCCAGTTCCCTACATGCCTAAGAAAAAAGCAGCCGCTCCCAACCGCGCCTTCAAGGTCGCCGATCAGATCCAGCGCGATCTGACGGAGCTGATCGCGCGCGAGTTGAAGGACCCGCGCGTGGGCATGGTCACGCTCCAGGCCGTCGAAGTCACGCCCGACTACGCGCATGCGAAGGTGTTCTTCAGCCTGCTCACGGGCGACGTGGCCGAGACGACCGAAGCACTGAACCAGGCCGCGGGCTTCCTGCGCAACGGCCTGTTCAAACGCCTTCACATCCACACCGTGCCGACGCTGCACTTCGTGTTCGACCGCACCACCGAGCGTGCAGCCGACATGAACGCGCTCATCGCACAAGCCGTCGCTTCGCGCTCGAAAGACGACTAGCCATGAACGCGCCACGCACAAGGGTGCAGCGGCGCCCTGTGCATGGGGTGTTGCTGCTCGACAAGCCGCTGGGTTTCTCCAGCAACCAGGCCTTGCAGAAGGCCAAGTGGCTGCTGCGCGCCGAGAAGGCGGGCCACACCGGCACGCTCGACCCGCTGGCCACCGGCGTACTGCCGCTGTGCTTTGGCGCCGCCACCAAGTTCAGCCAGCTTCACCTGGATGCCGACAAGACCTACGTGGCCACCGCCCGCCTTGGCGTGAAGACCTCCACCGGCGATGCCGAGGGGGAGGTGATTTCCGAGCGCCCAGTCGAGGTCATGCCCGAAGACCTGGCGCGCGTCGAGGCGCAGTTCACCGGCCCGATCCGGCAGGTGCCGCCGATGCACAGCGCGCTCAAGAAAGACGGCAAGGCGCTCTACGAGTACGCCCGCGAGGGCGTGGAGGTCGAGCGGGCGCCGCGCGACGTGGTGATCCACAAGCTCGAGATCCGGGCGGTCGACGGTGACACCATCCGCATCCTCGCCTCCGTCAGCAAGGGCACCTACATCCGCACCCTCGGCGAGGACATCGGCGAGGCGCTCGGCTGCGGCGCGCACCTGACCTCGCTGCGGCGCGTCGCCACCGGCGGCTTCACCGAGGCCCAGTGCGTCACCATCGAGGCGCTGGAGGCCATGGACGAAGAGGAGCGCCTGGCGCAGCTGCTGCCGGCCGAATCGCTCGTGGGCGGCCACAGCCGCGTCACGCTGGGCACGGAAGATGCGGCACGTTTTCTGTCGGGCCTTCGCCGCCGCGGGGGCTGGGCCGATGCGGACGAGGTTGCCGTCTTCGGCACCCAGCCGCCTGCCTTCCTTGGCACGGCCCACGTCAAGTCCGGCGAACTGATTCCGGGGCGCTTGCTGAACCCCATCGAAATCCAGCAAATTCTTTTGAACGCACAACAGACCGAAGCGACACCATGAGTACCAAGCAAATCCGCAATATCGCCATCATTGCCCACGTTGACCATGGCAAGACCACGATGGTCGACCAGTTGCTGCGCCAGTCGGGCACCTTCGCCGAGCACGAGAAGGTGGTCGACACTGTGATGGACAACAACGCGATCGAAAAGGAACGCGGCATCACCATCCTGGCGAAGAACTGCGCCGTGAGCTGGAAGGGCACGCACATCAACATCGTCGACACCCCCGGCCACGCGGACTTCGGCGGCGAGGTGGAGCGGGCTCTCTCGATGGTCGACGGCGTGCTGCTGCTCATCGACGCCCAGGAAGGCCCGATGCCGCAGACCCGCTTCGTGACCAAGAAGGCGCTGGCGCTCGGCCTGAAGCCCATCGTGGTGGTGAACAAGGTCGACAAGCCGGGCGCGAACCCCGACAAGGTGGTCAACGCCGCCTTCGACCTGTTCGACAAGCTCGGCGCGACCGACGAGCAGCTCGACTTCCCGGTGGTGTACGCCTCGGGCATCAACGGCTGGTCCTCGCTCGAAGAGGGCCCGCAGGGCGAGCAGTGGGGCCCCGACATGTCGGCCCTGTTCGACACCATCCTGAAGCACGTGCCCTCGCAGAAGGGCGACCCCACCGCACCGCTGCAGCTGCAGATCTCGGCGCTCGACTTCTCGACCTTCGTCGGCCGCATCGGCGTGGGCCGCATCAGCCAGGGCACGCTCAAGCCCATGATGGACGTGCTGGTCATGGAAGGCCCCGACGGCAAGACCATCAAGGGCCGTGTGAACCAGGTGCTGACCTTCCAGGGCCTGGACCGCGTGCAGGCCACCGAAGCCGGCCCGGGCGAGATCGTGCTGATCAACGGCATTGCCGACATCGGCATCGGCGTGACCGTCACCGACCCGGCCAACCCGGCACCGCTGCCGATGCTCAAGGTCGACGAGCCCACGCTGACGATGAACTTCTGCGTCAACACCAGCCCGCTGGCCGGCCGCGAAGGCAAGTACGTCACCAGCCGCCAGATCTGGGACCGCCTGCAGAAGGAACTGCAGCACAACGTCGCGCTGCGCGTGAACGAGACCAGCGAGGAGGGCGTGTTCGAAGTGATGGGCCGCGGTGAACTGCACCTGACCATCCTGCTGGAGAACATGCGCCGCGAAGGCTACGAAATGGCCGTGTCGAAGCCGCGCGTGGTGTTCCGCGAAATCGACGGCGAACGCCACGAGCCGATCGAGCTGGTGACGGCCGACATCGAGGAAGGCCATCAGGGCGGCGTGATGCAGGCACTGGGCGAGCGCAAGGGCGAACTGGTCAACATGGAACCGGACGGCCGCGGCCGCGTGCGCCTCGAATACCGCATTCCGGCGCGCGGCCTGATCGGCTTCACGAACGAATTCCTGAACCTGACGCGCGGCTCCGGCCTCATCAGCAACATCTTCGACAGCTACGAGCCGCACAAGGGCGACATCGGCGGCCGCAAGAACGGCGTGCTGATCTCGATGGACGACGGTGAAATCTTCACCTACGCGCTGGGCAAGCTCGACGATCGCGGCCGCATGTTCGTGAAGGCGAACGACCCGGTGTACGAAGGCATGATCGTCGGCATCCACAGCCGCGACAACGACCTCGTGGTGAACGCCACGCGCACCAAGCAGCTGACGAACTTCCGCGTCTCGGGCAAGGAAGACGCGATCAAGATCACGCCCCCGATCGAACTCACGCTCGAATACGGCGTGGAATTCATCGAGGACGACGAGCTGGTGGAAATCACGCCCAAGAGCGTGCGCCTGCGCAAGCGCTTCCTGAAGGAGCACGAGCGCAAGCGCGCGAGCCGCGACCTGATGCAGGGCTGATCGAGCGGCCGCCTCCCGGGCACCGTTCTTTCCTGCTCCCTCCATGCGCCTGACGCACGGCGGCGCCGTCTGGCTGATGGTCGTCGTGACCCTGATGTGGGGCACGGCGGGCGTCGTCACGCGGCATCTGGCGCAGGCGCACAGCTTCGAGATCACCTTCTGGCGCAGTCTCTTCACGACGCTGGCGCTGCTGGTGATCCTGCCGCTTTGGCGCGGACGCGCCGTGTTCTCCCAGTTGCGCCGCGGCGGGCGTGAGATCTGGATTTCCGGCGTTTGCTGGGCAGTGATGTTCACGGCCTTCATGGTCGCGCTCACGCTGGCTTCGACGGCCAGCGTGCTGGTCACCATGTCGCTCGGGCCGCTGTTCACCGCGCTGGCGGCGCGCTTCTTCATCGGACACCGGCTGCCGGCGCGCACCTGGCTGGCCATCGTGGTCGCGGGGGCGGGCATCGGCTGGATGTATGGCACGCAATTGATGGAAGGCGGCGGCGGATCGCTGGCCGGCACGCTGCTCGCGCTGTGCGTGCCGCTGGCCGGTGCTGCGAACTGGACTGTCGTGCAGCACGCACAGGCGAAGGGCCACCGGATCGACCTGGTGCCCGCGGTGCTCATCGGCGCGGTGCTCACCGTGCTCTTCACGCTGCCTTTGGCATGGCCGTTCCAGGCCGGCGCGCACGACCTGGGGCTGCTGGCATTCCTGGGCGTGTTCCAGCTTGCGATTCCCTGCGTTCTTTCGGTGCTGTGCGCCCAGGTGCTGAAGGCGCCCGAAGTGGCGCTGCTGGCCCTGCTGGAGGTGATCTTCGGCATCGCGCTGGCGTGGATCGGCGCTGGCGAACAGCCCGCGCCGAGCGTGCTGGCCGGCGGGATGCTGGTCATCGGAGCGCTCGTCTTCAACGAGCTGCTTGCGCTGCGCGGACGGCGCACCACGGTCGCCGACACCGCGGTGCCGGGCGCGCACTGATCCCTGCGCCGGCTATTGCTCCACGCTGACGGCCGGCACGCCGATGCTGCCCATGCGTGCTTCGAGCACCTTGCGCATGAAGGTCTGGGCGAAGTCGTCGCCCACGCGCCATTCCCCGTCGTCGCCTTCGACGAAAGTGAATTCCCCCCTCACCGGCAGCGAGCTGTCGCTGCCCGACAGAGCGCCCATCAGGCTGTCGTTGTATTCGACGACCAGCGGGCAGGCGTGGCCGGAGCCGTCCTCGAGCTTGCGGCAGGGACCGGTGGGCTCGATCTCGGCGATCGCGCGCGCGCGGTTCGGGTCTTTGCGCACCAGGCCCGGGTCGGTGCGCGGGCGCATGCGCGCAGCCGAGGCGCTGCGGGCGGCGCCCAGCGGCGCGGCGCCTTCGCGAAAGGCCTTCTCCATCGCCTCGCGGCCGATGGGCTCGGCGTTGTAGAGCGGCCTGCCGTCGGCATCGAGATTGCCGAAGCGGGCCTCGACGATGGCGACGTCGGCGCCGCGCACGACCATGTCGTCGCCCTTCGGCTCGGCAGGGCCGATGGTGTAGGCCATCTGTTCCTTGCTGTCGCCCTGCGTCATGACGGCCATGCAGCCGCGGATGCGTTCCGGCTTGAGGTAGCCGATCTCGCGCATGCTGCCGACGGTGGGCGTCTCGATCACGCGGCCGCCGTTGGGATCGAGTTGGCGCATGCGCATGTCCATGCTCACGCGGCGCATGAGGCTGTCGAGCGTCGTGCGGGTGGAGGCGGCGTCGCAGGCGGGCACGCTGGCCGGCGCGAAGGCATACCAGCCGATTCCACCGCCGATCACGGCCACCGCGACGGCGAATTTCAGCGCGCCGATGCGGCTGCTGCGCTTCGCACGCGCCTGCCAGGCCTTGACGGCCCGCTCGTCGGCTTCGATGAGGGCCTGCGCCCCGTCCACGATGCGCGCGCGCTCGACGGCGGTGGCAAAGGGCGGTTCTGCCGCGACCTGGGCGCGCAGGGCATCGAAGCGTTCCCGTTCGAGCGGTCCCTCCGTGGCCAGCCATGCGAGCGTGGCGATGGGAGAGGCGGGCACGGTGCCGACGATGGGCGTCTCCGCGAGTGCCATGTCGCGCGTCTCGCTGTCGATCAGCGCGTCCTTGTGGAGCGATTCGATGGCTTCGTGCGTGATGCCCTGTTCCGCGAGTTCGACGAGGTCGTCGGTCTCGATGTCGGCGTCCGCGGCGTCGTCCCAGTGAGGGGCGTTCTCGTCGATTCGCTCGATCGCGGCGATCTGCTCCTCCTCGGTGACGAGGCCGCGCACGCGCATCCAGGCCAGCGCATGGGCCGGGCTTGGCAGGGGCGGGAGGGTGGCAGTCTCGGGGTGGGCGAGCGCGGCGTCGTGCTGCGCATCGTCGATCAGGCCCATGTTCAGCAGGGCCCGGAATGCGTCCGGATTGGCGTCTGGCGTCATGGGAGGATTCTGCCGTGGCGGCGCCGGCCCCGGGAGTGGGGGAAAAACCGGCAGCAAACCGGCAAGAAGGCGACAAGAAGACGACAAGAGATCGACAAGAAAAAACGCCGGCAGGAGCCGGCGTTTTCGTTTCAGGCCCGAAGGCGATCAGGGACGCGCGACCTTCCAGGCGCCGTTGGCGAAGCCGTCGCCGGTCTTGTCGCCAGGCTTGGCGTCCTTGGCCCAGTAGTACAGCGGCCAGCCCTTGTAGGCCCATTGGCGCTTGCCGTCCTCGCGAATGATGATGGTGTAGCCGCCGAGGGGCTTTGCGGTGTCTGCCACGGCCAGGGGGGGCCAGTTGGCGGCGCATTGGCCGTTGCAGGCGGAGGTGCCGGCGCCCGCGGTGTCCTTGGTGAAGGTGTACAGCGTCATTCCATTCGGTCCGACCAGCACGCCGTCGGCGGTGCGGGTGGGCGTGTCGGGTGCGCTTGCGGTCTTGTTGGACATGCTGCCGCAGCCGGCAAGCAGGGCCGCCGCGAGGATCGAGGCGCTGAGCAATTTCATGCAGTTTCTCCTTCGGTTGAAAAATCGCGAAAACCGGGCCGGTGACGAAGCACCGGACGAGGTGGATGCGCGAGCCGGCAGTTTATGCGGTCATCAAGACAGATCGCGGTAGGCCAGCGTCGCGAGTTTGAGCAAAAGGTCGCGCGGCAGCTTGCCGGCGATGGCGTAGCCGAAGCCCTGGTCCACCCAGTAGAAGCTCGGCACGGGGCCTTCGGAGGCGAAGCGGAAGGCGGTCTCGGCGGCTGCGGGGCTGCCGGCTGCACGTGCATCGAGGGTGCCGACGTAGAGCGTCACGCGCTCGCCGGCGGCGTCCTCGAACATGAACTGGGCGCGTGCGCCGGTCTCGCCGGGCAGCAGGCGGCCGCCGACCAGCGTGTAGCCCTGGCTGGAGAGGTCGGGCACCTTCAGCGGCCTGTCGAGGCGCCTGGAAAGCCACTGCACCAGGTGCTGCTGCTCGGAGGCAGCCACTTCGACCGGGTGGCGCTTCTCGGGCGCGTAGACCGCATGTGCCACCGAGGCGTCGTGCACGAATTCGCGCAGGGCAGGGGCGCGGGCCAGTTGCGAGCCCGCACGCGGGGCATGCCACTGGGCCCACTGGGCATTGCCGATCCAGCCCGCGGCGAAAGCCACCAGCAGCCCCGCTGCCAGGCCGCCCCAGCGCGTCCAGGAACTGCCTTGCCGCGTCCGCCCGAGCGCGCCCATCAGCGGCGCGGGAACAGGCGCGTCCAGCAGCTCGCCGTGCAGCCTGCGGAGTGCATCGCGCTGCGAGTGCCATGCCGCGACCTTGGCGGCCAGGGCAGGATCGCGCGCGATCGCCGCTTCGACCGCGTCATGGCGGTCGGCGGCCAGCTGGCCGTCGACCCAGGCGTGCAGCTCTTCTTCGGTGGGGGGCGGGGCGGGGCGGTTCATGGTCTTGCGTCGACGGGTTCGTTCACTTGAGGCGGCGCAGTCCGGGGCGCGCCGGCGCCGCGGCGCCGTCCATCAGCTCCTGCAGCCGGACGCGGGCGCGAGACAGGCGCGACATCACCGTGCCGACCGGCACGCCGAGCACCTTGGCGACTTCGGCGTAGGACAGGTCCTCGAGGGTCACCAGCAGCAGAACGGCGCGCTGCTCCTCGGGCAGCTGCATCAGGCAGCGCTGCAGATCCAGGCCCGTGCCGTGGTCGCGGCCGGTGTCTGCAAGGCCCTGGATCTCCTGGGCCGCGTCTTCCAGCGGCACCACCGCATGGGGCGGCGGCGTGCGCCGCACCTGGCTCGCGAAGATGTTGTGCATCACGGTGAAGAGCCAGGCGCGCAGGTCGCTGCCCACGACCCACAGTCGCCACTTGCCGCAGGCGCGCTCCAGCGTGTCCTGCACCAGGTCGTCGGCCGCCCAGGCGTTGCCCGTGAGCGCCCGCGCGTAGCGGCGCAGGCTCGGGATGTGCTCGACGAGCAGGCGGGCGTCCATGGGGAGGGCAGGATGTCCGGTCGATCAGGGCTTGGCGATCTTCCAGGCCCCGTTGACGCCGTCGCCGGTCTTGTCGCCGGGCTTGGTGTCCTTCACCCAGTAGTACAGCGGCCAGCCCTTGGCGGCCCACTGCTTCTTGCCGTCGTCGCGTGTGACGATGGTGAAGTCGCCGGCAGGCTTGTCGCCCTCGGCGGCCATGAAGGGCGGCCAGTTGGTGGCGCAGGTGCCGTTGCAGACCGATTTGCCGCTGCCGGCCGTGTCCTTGTCGAAGGTGTAGAGCGTCATGCCGTTCGGCCCGACGAGCACGCCGTCGGCAGGCTTGGGCTGGGCGAAGGCGGGGAGCGCGAGAACGACGCTCAGCAGGACGGCGGAAGAGGCGCGGAAAGGCAGCATGGAAGAACTCCTTGTTGGTGGCGACACCGGGCTTCCGGTGACAAGCGCACAAACGCCCGCAGCGCGGCTTTTATTCCATCGCCTGCAAAAAAATCTTCAGCGGTTGCGGCTCTTCATCGCGCGCTCGACCTCGCGCTTGCCTTCGCGGTCCTTGATGGTGTCGCGCTTGTCGTGCTCGGCCTTGCCCTTGGCGAGCGCGATCTCGCACTTCACCTTGCCGGACTTCCAGTGCAGGTTGAGCGGAACCAGCGTGTAACCCTTTTGCTCGACCTTGCCGATCAGCCGGCGGATCTCGTCCTTCTTTAGCAGCAGCTTCTTGGTGCGCACCGAGTCGGGGTTGACGTGGGTGGAGGCGCTCTTGAGCGGGTTGATCTGGCAGCCCAGTACGAAGAGTTCGCCGTTGCGGATCACGACGTAGCCGTCGGTGAGCTGCACCTTGCCTTCGCGCAGCGCCTTGACTTCCCAGCCTTCGAGGACCATGCCGGCCTCGAAGCGTTCTTCGAAGAAGTAGTTGTACGCGGCCTTCTTGTTGTCGGCGATGCGGGAGGAGGTATCTTGTTTCTTGGTGGCCATGGCTCGGGAATATGGGGGCTGCATGGCTTCAATACAATCCGTCGCGCACGCTGTGCCGATTCTATGAAAACAGTCAACAAGTCCGTCCTCATCTGGTACAGCGCCGAAGAGATGTATGCGCTCGTCATCGACGTCGCCAAATATCCGCAGTTTCTTCCGTGGTGCGACAAGTCCCGCGTCATCGAGGAGGACGAGGCCGGCATGACGGCCGAAGTGGGCCTCGCGTTCGCCGGGCTGCACCAGAGCTTCACCACCCGCAACACCCACGTTCCGGGGCGTGAGGTGCAGCTGAAACTGGTCGACGGCCCGTTCTCCAACCTCGACGGCAAGTGGAAATTCACGCCCGTGGGAGAAGAGGGCGAGCGCGCCTGCCGCGTCGAACTGCACCTGAGCTACGGCTTCAGCAACTTCGCCCTGCAGGCGCTCGTGGGCCCCGTGTTCGACACCATCGCATCGAGCCTGGTCGAGGCCTTCGTCAAGCGTGCCGAGCAGATCTACGGCTCGCCCTGACCCCCGCGATGGGCATCGAGGTCACGCTGAGCTGCTCGCCCGCGCCGCGGGAGGTCTTCGAGCAGGTGCTGCGCCTGCCACAAGGAGCGACGCTGGCCGATGCGGTGCGGGCCAGCGAGCTGCCCACCCGCTTTCCGAACCTCGATTGGCGCCATGCGATGACGCCCGGCATCTGGGGCAAGGCGGTCGAATGGGATCAGGTGCTGAAGGACGGCGACCGTGCCGAGCTGTGCCGCCCGCTCACGGTCGATCCGAAAGTGGCGCGCCGGGAGCGCTTCCAGCGCCAGGGCGCGCGGGGCACCGGACTGTTCGCGAACCGCCGCAAGGGCGGGAAGGCCGGCTACTGAGAGGCTTCCGGTGACTGCGGCTACTTGCAGTCGCTGTTGATCACGTCCTGGATGCGCTTCTGCTCGGCGGCGCGGGCGGCGTCGTCCATGATCTCGCGCTCGCCCTTGGCGTTGACCCGCGCGAGGCGGATGCCGCTGTCGACCGTGGCCTTGCTCTGGCGGGCGAGGGCGCAGTTGTCGGCCTTGGCCTTCGCGACCTTGGCTTGCTCCTCGGCCTGCTTGTTCTTTTGCTCGGCTTCGGCCTTCTTGGTCTTTTCCTCGAGTTCCTTGTCGACGCCGGTCGGCTTCGGCGCTGCGGCTGCCTTCGGCGCGGCAGCGGGGGCGTCGGCGGCGCCTTCCGCAGCAGGCGGGGCGTCGACATTCGGGTTGGCAGTGGAACGCGCCGCCGGCGGCGGGCCGACGCGGCGCAGGATGTTCTTCTCGGGCACGTCGGGCGGCGGGGCCTGGTCGCTGTAGACCTTCTTGCCGTTCTTGTCGAGCCATTGCCATTGGGCGCTTGCCGACAGCGGCAGCGCAACGACACATCCCAGTACCAGCCAGTGCACGAATTTCATCCCCGAAGTTTAGCCCGGCCTTACTTTTTGCAACATCCGGGGCGGGTGGTTTTGCAACGTTCATCAATTGCCTGTGTCGGCAAACCCATTGGCGGCCTCGTTACAATCCGTCTTTTGGAGCCTCACCCATGCGCCTTCTCGGCAAAGCGCTGACCTTCGACGACGTGTTGTTGGTGCCAGCCTTCTCCCAGGTCCTGCCCAAGGACACCTCCCTCGCCACCAAGCTCTCCCGCAACATCACGCTGAACCTGCCGCTCGTCTCGGCGGCCATGGACACCGTGACCGAAGCCCGCCTCGCGATCGCCATCGCGCAGGAAGGCGGCATCGGGATCGTGCACAAGAACCTCACAGCGCAGCAGCAGGCCGCAGAAGTGGCCCGGGTGAAGCGCTACGAGTCGGGCGTGCTGCGCGATCCGGTCGTCATCACGCCGACGCACTCGGTGCGCCAGGTGATGGCCCTGTCCGACCAGCTCGGCATCTCGGGCTTCCCGGTGGTCGACGCCGGCAAGGTGGTCGGCATCGTCACCGGCCGCGACCTGCGATTCGAGAGCCGCTACGACGTGCCCGTCAGCGAGATCATGACGCGCCGCGAGAAGCTCATCACCGTGCCCGACGGCACCACGCTCGCCGAAGCCAAGGCTCTGCTGAACAAGCACAAGCTCGAGCGCCTGCTCGTCATCAACGGCGACTGGGAGCTCAAGGGCCTCATCACCGTCAAGGACATCACCAAGCAGACCAGCTTCCCCAACGCCGCGCGCGACGCCAACGGCCGCCTGCGCGTGGGCGCGGCGGTCGGCGTGGGTGACGGCACCGAGGAGCGCGTCGAGGCGCTGGTGAAGGCCGGCGTCGACGCCATCGTGGTCGACACGGCCCACGGCCACAGCGCCGGCGTGATCGAGCGCGTGCGCTGGGTCAAGAAGAACTATCCGCAGGTCGACGTGATCGGCGGCAACATCGCCACCGGCGACGCCGCCCGCGCGCTGGCAGATGCCGGAGCCGACGCGGTCAAGGTCGGCATCGGCCCCGGTTCAATCTGCACCACCCGGATCGTGGCCGGCGTGGGCGTGCCGCAGATCATGGCGGTCGACAGTGTCGCCACAGCGCTGCAGGGCACGGGCATTCCGCTGATCTCCGACGGCGGCGTGCGCTATTCGGGCGACATCGCCAAGGCCATCGCGGCCGGCGCGAGCACCGTCATGATGGGCAGCATGTTCGCCGGCACCGAAGAGGCGCCTGGCGAGATCGTGCTGTACCAGGGCCGCAGCTACAAGAGCTATCGCGGCATGGGCTCGATCGGTGCGATGCAGCAGGGCAGTGCCGACCGGTACTTCCAGGAGTCGACCACCGGCAATCCCAACACCGACAAGCTCGTGCCCGAAGGCATCGAAGGCCGCGTGCCCTACAAGGGCTCGATCGTCTCGATCGTCTACCAGATGGCCGGCGGCGTGCGCGCCAGCATGGGCTACTGCGGCTGCGCGACCATCGCCGACATGCAGAACAAGGCCGAGTTCGTCGAGATCACCACGGCCGGCATCCGTGAGAGCCACGTCCACGACGTGCAGATCACCAAGGAAGCGCCGAACTACCGAGCTGATTGAGTGGGTTCTGGCCAGACCTTGAAAGTCAGGCCAGACTGGGACTAGAATTTGGGCCAGATTCAATTTTTCTGGCCCAAATGCAGTCCATCGGCATCGCCGAAGCCAAGAACAACTTCTCCGCCCTGATCGACTCCGTCGAGAAGGGCGAGGAAGTTCGCATCACCCGCCACGGCAAGGAAGTCGTGCGCATGCTGCCGGTGCGCCGCAAGCCGGTCATCACCGACGAGCAGATCGAGCGTGAGCTGGGCCAGATCGACGCGCTCCACGCCACCATCCAGCCCGGCCCGCGACCGCGCGCACTGCTCGACGAGGGGCGCCAGCAATGACAGCCTTCGTCATGGACGCCTCGGTCACCGCCGCCTGGCTGCTGCCCGACATGGCCAGCGAGCACACCCGCAGGCTCTACGCCGCCATCCGCCGCGACGAAGTCGAGCCGCAGGCGCCCAACGCCTGGCAATGGGAGTGCGCCAACATCCTCGCCAATGGCGTGCGCAGCGGCCGCATTCCCTCGTCCGCCGTCGAAGGACTGTGGAGCGTGCTCGATGCCATCCGCCACCGCGTCGAACTGCACGAACTCGCTCCGGCCCAGCACAAGGCCGTGCTCGCGGTGGCCATCGACGCCGGCATCTCGCTCTACGACGCGGGCTATCTCTGGCTCGCCAAGTCGCTCAACCTCCCGCTCGCCACCTTCGACGAGCAACTCATCCAGGCTGCACCTCGCGCGGGTGTCAGGCTGCTCGACATTTCAACGCTCTGAGTCCCAACGCCCATGCAACACGACAAGATCCTCATTCTCGATTTCGGCTCGCAGGTCACGCAGCTCATCGCACGCCGCGTGCGCGAAGCCCACGTGCTGAGCGAAGTGCATCCCTGCGACGTCACCGACGAGTGGGTGCGCGAATATGCGGCCGATGGTCACCTCAAGGGCGTGATCCTCTCGGGCAGCCACGCCAGCGTGTACGAGGAAACCACCGACAAGGCCCCGCAGGCCGTGTTCGACCTGGGCGTGCCCGTGCTTGGCATCTGCTACGGCATGCAGACCATGGCGCACCAGCTCGGCGGCAAGGTCGAGGGCGGCCACAAGCGCGAGTTCGGCTTCGCGGCCGTGCGCGCCCATGGCCACACGGCACTGCTGAAGGACATCGCCGACTTCACCACGCCCGAAGGCCACGGCATGCTCAACGTGTGGATGAGCCACGGCGACAAGGTCACCGAACTGCCGCCGGGCTTCAAGCTCATGGCCAGCACCGAGAGCTGCCCCATCGCCGGCATGGCCGACGAGGCCCGACGCTACTACGCAGTGCAGTTCCATCCCGAAGTCACGCACACGGTGCAGGGCAAGGCAATCCTCGAACGCTTCGTGCTTGGCATCTGCGGCGCCAAGCCCGACTGGGTCATGCGCGACCACATCGCCGAAGCCGTCGAGAAGATCCGCGAGCAGGTCGGCGATGAAGAAGTCATCCTGGGCCTGTCGGGCGGCGTCGATTCGAGCGTGGCTGCCGCGCTGATCCACCGCGCCATCGGCGACCAGCTGACCTGCGTGTTCGTCGACCACGGCCTGCTGCGCCTGAACGAGGGCGACATGGTCATGGAGATGTTCGAGGGCAAGCTGCACGCGAAGGTGATCCGCGTCGACGCCAGCGACCTGTTCCTCGGCAAGCTCGCGGGCGTGAGCGACCCGGAAGCCAAGCGCAAGATCATCGGCGGCGAGTTCGTCACCGTGTTCAAGCAGGAGGCTGCGAAGCTCAAGGCGGGCGGCGGCGGTCACAAGGGCGCGACCTTCCTGGCGCAGGGCACGATCTACCCCGACGTCATTGAGTCGGGCGGCGCCAAGAGCAAGAAGGCCGTCACCATCAAGAGCCACCACAACGTGGGCGGCCTGCCCGAGCAGCTCGGCCTCAAGCTGCTGGAGCCGCTGCGCGACCTGTTCAAGGACGAAGTGCGCGAACTCGGCGTGGCCCTGGGCCTGCCGCCGGAGATGGTCTATCGCCACCCGTTCCCCGGCCCGGGCCTGGGCGTGCGCATCCTCGGCGAAGTGAAGAAGGAATACGCCGACCTGCTGCGCCGCGCCGACGCGATCTTCATCGAGGAACTGCGCAACTTCACCGACGAAGCCACCGGCAAGACCTGGTACGACCTGACGAGCCAGGCCTTCACCGTGTTCCTGCCGGTCAAGAGCGTGGGCGTGATGGGCGACGGCCGCACCTACGACTACGTGGTGGCGCTGCGCGCCGTGCAGACCAGCGACTTCATGACCGCCGACTGGGCCGAGCTGCCGTACGCGCTGCTCAAGAAGGTGTCGGGCCGCATCATCAACGAGGTGCGCGGCATCAACCGCGTGACCTACGACGTGTCGAGCAAGCCGCCGGCGACGATCGAGTGGGAGTGAAGGGCTCCGCGGGGTCAGGCGGAACCGGCGCGCGCTGAGCACGCCGCCGACCAGGCCTCAGTTCAGCGTGATGTTGGCCTTCTTCGCCACCGCGTCGAATTTCGCAAGGCTCTTCACGACGAATTTCTGGGTCTCCGCGGGAGAAAGCTTGCCGGCCACCTGACCGCCTGCGGCCAGCGCAGCCACCACCTCGGGTGTGCGGCTGGTCTCCTCGATGGCGGCGTTGAGTCGCGAGACGATGCGCGCATCGACACCTGAAGGGACTGCCGCGACGAAGTACTGCGTCGCTTCGTAGCCCTTGAGGCCGGCCTCTTCCATCGTTGGCACGTCGGGCAGGCTGGGTATGCGGAAGGTCGTCGTCACCGCATAGGCCTTGAGCTGGCCCGACTTGATGTGCGCGAGCACGGGAGTCACGCCCAGCATGCCCAGGCTCGTCTGGCCGCCGATGATGTCTGTCACCGCCTGGCCGCCGCCCTTGTAGGGGATGTGGACCATCTCGGTGCCTGCCATGCTGTTGAACAGTTCGCCTGCCAGGTGCTGGCCGGTGCCGGTCCCCGAGCTCGCGAAGTTCCATTGCGCAGGCGTCTTCTTCATGGCTTGGATCAGTTCGGAGAGGTTTCGCGGCGCTCCCTCCTTCTTGCCGACAAGCACGATCGGGCCCTGCGACATCAACGCGACAGCCGAGAGCTCCTTGCCGATTTCCGGCTGGCGCTGGCCGTAGAGCACCGGACCGGGAACGGTCACGAGCATGTAGCCGTCCTTGGGTGCACGAGCCACAGCCTGCAGCGCCAACGCACCCGACGCACCGGGCCGGTTCTCGATGACGATGGACTGCCCGATCTTCTCGGACACGGCCTTGGCGATCACGCGCGTGATCACGTCGACCGAGCCTCCGGGCACGAAGCCCACCATCCACGTGATGGGCTTCGCCGTCGGCCAGGGCTTTTCCTGTGCCAGGGCCGGTTGCAGGAACAGGCCGCCGGCGAGGCCAGCGACGACGAGAAGACGGCGAGAAACGTGCGAGGGCATGAGCGACTCTCCAGTTGGATCGGTGTGGTGAAAAAAGAAGGACGTGGCGCGCTCAGTCGGCGGCACCTGGCGGTGTGTTCGGAAACTGCAGGCAGCTGTCGTTGAAGGCCTTCAGCATCCGCAGCATCGGCCCCATCACCCAGGTGTTGAAGACCAGCACATCGGTTTCTTCCTTGGGGTCCCGGATGATGTTGAACAGGTAGGGCGACTCGAGCTTGCCCTTGCCCTCGTTGACTTCGGGCTCCCAATAGAAATGCAGCTTCCAGTCGCGCCATTTCAGTGCGCGCAGCTCGTTCTTGATGAAGAAGGGGAAGCCCTCGCGCGCCGATTTGGTCTGTTCTCCGCGCAGGAAGGGCAGTTGATCCACGCCGTCGATCGGGCGATCCGCAGGAATCTCGGCGCCCGCGACCTTTGCCAGCGTCGCGAATACATCCGTCACATGCACGATCTCGTTGCTGACGCGACCGGGCTCGATCCGCCCGGGCCAGCGCGCAATGAAGGGCACGCGCAGGCTGCCTTCCATGGCCGTGTGGTACGTGCCGCGCCACGGGCCGGCCGTGCCGCGATAGGGCGCGCGGAACTCGGGGCCGTTGTCGCTGCAGAAGATGAACAGCGTGTCGTCCGCCAGCCCCAGGCGTTCGACCTCGTCGATGACCTGGCCGACACGGTGATCCATCTCGGCCATGGAATCGGCGAAGTCCCCGTTGCCCGTGCGGCCGGCAAAGTCGCGGTGCGGCAGCGTGGGGAAGTGCAGGTGCACCATCGGCAGGTACAGGAAGAACGGCCGGCCGGCCTCGCTGTGCCGGCGCATGAAATCGCATGAGCGCGCGACGAGTTCTTCGTCGATGGCGCGGCGCGATTCGAGGTCGTAGACCTTGACCTGGCGCGAGGGCTCGCCGCAGCGGCCTTCCATGATGTAGGGCAGGTCGACCACGCTCGGATCAAAGCCGGTGGTGGACGTGAACTGGCTCTCGTCCGTGGTGCGCGGAATGCCGTACCACTCGTCGAAGCCGCGGTCCGAGGGGTAGCGGCCTTCGACGTCGCCGAGATGCCATTTGCCGTAGTGCGCGGTGGCATAGCCGCGTGACGACAGCAGCTGCGCGAGCGTGATCTCTCGCCGCGTGAGCCCCTGCGGCATGCCCGGCGGCACGGATTGAAGGCACCCGGTGCGGATCGGATGGCGCCCGGTCATCAGCGCCGACCGCGTGGGCACGCAGTCGCTCTCGACGTTGAAGTTCTGCAGCAGCAGGCCCTCACGGGCCAGCTGGTCGATGCGTGGCGTGGGGGCGCCGCGCAACGCGCCGCCGCCGTAGCAGCCGAGCTCACCCCAACCCAGGTTGTCGGCGACGATCAGTACGATGTTTGGCAATGACATGGATGGCTTCTTTGCAATTGGAAGGCTCCCATTGCACTGCCAGATCCACGCCAGAATCAGTCCATCAGGCGCACAGTTTCATTCGTCTGGGGAATGCCCCTTCGGGCGGTACGACGACACCAGCTCGCGAAAGTCCGTCATCAGCGGCGACCACCTTGCGCCCGGGCGCGACAGAAGCACCAGCGTCCGGTTCACCACGAGTTCGGGAATGTTCAGCGGCACTGCCTTGCCAAGCCAGCTGCGCAGCACCGAGTCGGGCACGATGCTCAGTAGGTCGGTCGAGCTGAGGATCCCCATTGCTGCTTCGGAGGTGTATTCGGTCTCGACGGCCACGCTCGGCAGGGGCACGCCGTTGCGTTCGAAGATGGCGAAGAAGTGCCTGCGCGCCGCACTTTGCGGGGGCGCCATCACCCACGCATAGGGCGTGAGGTCGTTCAGGCCGACGACCGGCTTCTTCGTCAGCGGATGCCCCTGTCGCACCACCACGCGAATGTGGTCCTCCCCGAGCTGGAGCCGCGTGCTCAGCAACGACTGCCCCGTGTAGGAGGGCACGACCGCCAGGTCGATCTCGCCGTCTTCGACGGCCGCATCGAGCGCGTCGGACTTGCCGATGCGAAGACGCAGCCTCATGCCGGGGCGTTTGCGCACCATCTCGGCGGCGGCCATCACCGCGACGCTGTCGGCTGCCGGGCTGGTGATACCGAGCCGCAGCAGACCGGCATGCCGTGCGCGCAGTTCGGAGGCGGCGCGCGTGAGATCGAAGCGCTGCAACTCGAAACGTCGAGCCGCTTCCAGGAACATCTCGCCTTCGGCCGTCAACCTTGCACCATGCAGCCCCCGTTCGAGCAACTGCACGCCCACCTCGTCTTCGAGCCGGCGTATCGCCTTGGATACCGAGGGCTGGGTGACGCCCAGATGCTGCGCAGCACGGCTGATGCTCCCACTGCGCACGATTTCTATGAACGCCGTGAGGTCTGCTACAGAGAGATTCATGCTGTGAAGGAGTGCGCTGCGAGTGGTGCCGGCATTATCGAGTTGCGCTCTGCATGGCCGTGAGCCGTGTCCCTCCTGCCAATGCCGTGTCCGCTGCGCCATGACCTCGGGGCATGAACCGGTTTGTGTCGTCCGGTTCGCCCGCGGGCATCTAGACCTCTCGCGTCGTTCCCGCCTCAGATGCCCAGCCAGGCCCGCAGCGCGGCTCGGCTGCTCACGCCCGCGCGGCTGTAGGCGTTGCGCAGGTGCACCCGCACCGTGGCCGGCGAAAGGCCGAGCCGCAGCCCGACGTCCTTGCTGGAGTGCCCCATGCAGTACAGCCGCGCGATCTCGGCCTGTCGCGCGGTGAGTGCGGCGATGCCGTCGCGTGCAGGGCGGCGCTGCAGCGCGACGCGCAGGCCGCTTTCATCCGGGCCCACCTCGATCGACCATCCGGCGGCGTCCAGCTGACGCAATGCCGCCCGCTGGCCTGACAGCCACGCCTGCGGCAGGCGCGGCGAGGTCGCGCCTGAAAGCGCAGCGAGCGCCGGCCACGCGGCGCAGAAGGCGCGGTTGGCGAACAGCACCCAGCCCTGTGCATCGGTGAGTGCCAGCGGCCGCGACTCCTCGTCCAGGCCCTGGCGCGCATGGGCATACAGCCGGTTGACCAGCAGCGACTCGCGGATCTGCGGCGTGAGGGCGGTCAGCGCGCGCGCTTCGCGCTCGGTGTGCGGCGGCGAGCCGGGGCCTCGGTTGAGGTAAAGGTGCACGAAGGTCTCGCTGCCTTCGAAAGGAATCGCAACGCCCATCTGGTGGACGATGCCGTGGCTCGACAGGAATTCGCGCCAGGCCGGCGGCGTCTTCTTCCAGCGCGGGTCGTCGTCATTGGCGAACGCGGCCTGCTCGGGCTGCGCGCGCATGGCGAAGGTGATGAAGTCCAGCTCGGCGCCGTTGATCCGGTTCCACTGCTCGCTCATCGCGGCCAGGTCGTAGCCGATGCCCACCGACGAGACGAAGCTGCGCGGATGCCAGGTGTTGATGGCGCCGTGGTCGGCGCGGAATTCGTCGAGCAGGCGTCGCAGCAGCTCGTGCTGGAAGCGGTCGCTGCCGGTGGTGCGGGCCAGGCGCAGCAGCGACAGCGGCTCGGCTCCGCCGGCGGAGCGGGTCGGGAGAGTTTCGGGATCGGAGGGTGTTGTCCGGGAGGGCATGGCACGCGGGTCGCGATCGGAGGGCGGGCCGGGCGGGGCCGTCGGCCGGGGCGCCGCAGGCTACCACAAAGCATGGTACGGGCCGGGCGCGTTGCACCGGCAGCATCGCCCGGGCGGCCTCCAGGGCCGCGAGAGCGAGGAGAACAGACCATGAAACCCCATCCATCACAGCGCCTGATGCCGGCAGTGCGGTTGCTCTGCGCCCTGGGCATCTGTGCGGTGCCCGCCGTTCAGGCGCAGGTGCTCAATCCCAACGTGTGCCCGGGCGGCACGCTCTACAGCAGCCGCGACGAGGGCGCCTATTCCGGCTTCAGCACGGCGCGCGACGTGGTGCAGGCCGACTGCCAGAGCAATATCGCCGGCGGTGCCGAGTCGCAGGCCGGGATCGACCTCACTTCAGGCAATACGGCCATCGGGCGCTCGGCGACGGCCTACGGAAGCAATGCGTCGGCCTACGGCATCCGGGCGCAGGCCGCGGGCAATGGCGCGACCGCGATCGGCCTGCGCAGCAACGCGAGCGCGAATTCGGCCACCGCGATCGGCTCATTCACGGAAGCGAGCGCAGGCTCGGCCCTCGCCGTGGGCAATGTCGCCAAGGCGAGCGGGGAATCGTCGGTCGCGCTGGGCTACCGCAGCGCGGCCTCGGCCGTGGAGGCGGTCTCGATCGGTGCGGACAGCGCCGCCAGCGAGGAGCGCGCGGTCGCGGTAGGCAACGACAGCCAGGCGAGCGGCGTGCGCTCCAGTGCCTTCGGCGTCAACAGCAAGGCGCGCGACGAGCGCAGCACCGCCGTCGGGGCCGACAGCGACGCGGGCGGCTACGGCAGCGTGGCACTGGGTTCGGCCTCGCGCGCGTCCGGCGACGGTGCGACGGCGCTGGGCTATGCCAGCCTGGCCAGCGCCGACGGAGCCCTTGCGCTGGGCCGCAGTGCGTGGGCCAGTGGCGTGCGTTCCCTGGCTCTGGGCATGCTGAGCACCGCCAGCGGGCAGAACTCGGTGGCCATTGGCGCCCAGAGCAACGACGGGGGGCGCAGCAACGTGGTGTCCTTCGGTTCCCCGGGCAACCAGCGCACGCTGACCAATGTCGCGGGCATCGAAGCCAGCGGCCAGGTCGGTGCCGGCACCTTGTCCGTCGGTGGAAACGCGGCGGTGGGCGGCCAACTTGTCACGCAGGGCGGCATCGACAACCGCGGGGCAGGCATCGTCAATGCCGGGCGCATCAGCGGCGTCGTTGCCGGAGACGTCAGCGCCACCTCGACCGATGCCGTCAACGGGGCGCAGCTGTACGGCGTGCGCACCACTGCCGAGCAGGCCCTGACCCTCGCGACGAACCAGAGCACGCAGGTGATCGACATGACCCAGCAGCTGCAGACGCACACGACGCAGATCCAGGAGCAGTCGGTGCAACTGCAGGCGGTGGTGAACGGCCAGCTCGGCGTGTGCACCGTGAGCGGCGGGGCCTTGCGCTGCTCAATTCCCGGGCAGGCGGCGGCCAGCGCCAGCGGCATGGGTGCCGTCGCAGTGGGCATCGGCGCCTCGGCGCAGGGCGACGGCGCACAGGCCATCGGCCGCGACGCGCAGGCGCTCCACGCGGGCTCGCTCGCCATCGGTGATGGCGCGCGGGCGCTGGCCGATCCGACCACGGCCATCGGTGCGGCCTCGCTGGCCAGCGGTGTCAATGCGGTGGCCTTGGGCGCGAACGCCCGGGCCCTGGCCCCAGAATCTGTGGCGCTGGGGCAGGGCTCGGTGGCCGATCGTCCTTCCACGGTGAGCGTGGGCAGTGCGGCGGCGCCGCGCCAGATCGTCAACGTGGCACCCGGCACCCTGCCCACCGATGCGGTCAACCTCTCGCAGCTGGAGCGTGCCAACGCGCAGCTCGGCGCGCAGGTACAGGGGGTGCGCGACTTCGCGGCGCGCGGCGTCGCCCAGGCAATGGCGATGCCTTCGGTGCCGATGCTGCAGGCCGGCCGCCGCTGGGTCGGCGCCGCGGCAGCCCACTATGCGGGCCAGAGTGCGCTCGGCGTGGGCTTTGCCTACCAGCTCGACGACCACTGGCAGGTGGGCGGAGGGCTTTCCGTTGCAACCGGCTCCGGCGCGCAGGTCGGCGCAAGGATGCAGGCCGGCTACCAGTGGTAGCCGGTGCGCCGATGCAGCAGGCCCATGCTCAGAAGTTCGCCTTCAGGCCCACCGTCACCATGCCGCCCTTCGCCTGCTTCGACAGCTTGCCGAAGTAGTCGTAGTCGGCGGTGATCGACAGGTTCTGCGTCATGCGGTATTCGGCGCCGAAGCCGGCCATCAGGCCGGTCGAGCTGCCCGAGATGCGCTGGCTGGGCAGCGCCCAGTTGTTGTCGCCGGAGATGCGGCCGCGCGCGATGCCGAGCCGGCCGTTGAGCGCGAACGATTCGCCCAGCGGCAGCCGGGCGGTGGCTGCCGCGTAGAAGACCTGGCCCGTGCCCGACTGCAGGCCCGAATAGGCACCGTTCGAGCTCCACTGGCTCACGCGGCCGAGCCGCGCGTAGCCCGCCTCGACGCCGAAGGTCTCGGTGAAGCGATAGCCGCCGTACAGCTTGTAGGCCGTGCCGCTCCGGCTGCTTTTTTCGCCGCCCCACGGCACGGGCACACGGTTGGAAGACGAGAGGCTGTAGCTCGAGCGGCCGACGGCGCCGCCCACGTAGATGCCGGAATCCTGGCCCGGCCCCGCGGCGCTGGCGGCCATGGAGGCGGTGTCGAGGAGAAGGGCTGCTGCGAGGACGGTGCAGGCTTGCGTTCTGGTCTTCAAGATGAGTTTCCTGTTCGGATGGTTGGTTGATCGAGATCGGTCGGCAGGTGGCTCCGGCGCATCGACAGATGCGGTGCCACCGGCTTGCGACGATTCTCGAAACGCAACCTGAAGGAGTGCTTGGCGCTTGCTGAAGCGCTGATGAAGGGCGCGTGCCATGGGCGATGATCAAGGCATGTCAGATCAGCTTCTTCTTCCCGGTATCGAGCCTCCGCCCAAACCCCTGCCACGCCCGCGCAGCAAGGTGCGTCGCAGCAAGGCGGCACCCGGGCACTCTCTCTTTTTCGCAATTCTTCCGGCCCCGCAGGAGGCCGCCTCGATCGCCGAGCTCGGCGAACGCATGAACTCGCAGCACGCACTCAAGGGAACACTGGTGGCGGCGCACCGTCTGCACGTCACGCTCTTCGACCTGGGCGACTACGAGGAGGTGCCGGCCGACAAGGTCGTGCTGGCCTCGAAGGCCGCCGCATCCGTGCCGCCGCCTGCCTTCGACATCGTCTTCGAGAAGGCGATGAGCTTCGCCAAGGGTGCGCTCGCGCTGTGCGCCGACGACGAAGACGGCGTCCGCTCGCTCAAGGCCTTCCGCCAGCGCCTGGGCGAGGCGCTGGCCGACGCGGGCCTGAAGCCTGCGCGCTCCTTCACGCCGCACATGACGCTGGCCTATGCGCGGCGCAAGCTCGAAAGGCATGCGATCGAAGCGCCGGTGCGATGGTCGGCTGGCTCGCTGGTGCTGATCGACAGCCACGTGGGCGAGGGCGTGCACGAGGTGCTGGGCCGATGGCCCGAGGTGGCCTGAAATGGGCCCCGGCATTCTGTTCTGCCTTGCATCGGCTCCTTCTGTATCTGTTTCGCCGTGCAGGCGCTGAGGACAATGGCACTCCCTTTCATGGAACAGACATGACAGCAGAAATGACCCGCGACCAGATCGCCGACCAGATCGCCGCCGAGATCGGCCACAGCTTCGACGGCGAGATCATTGCCGGCGGCCACTACGTGCCGCTGGTGCGCGACGGCCGCACCATCCATCTCAGCGGCCAGGTGCCGCGCGTGGGCACCACGGTGGTGGTCACGGGCCGCGTCGGCGATGCGGTGTCGCTGGACAAGGCCCGCGAGGGCGCGCAGATCTGCGCACTGCGCAGCCTCGCGCTGCTGCGGCGCGCGCTAGGCTCGCTCGATGCGGTGGAAAAGGTGCTGCGCGTCGGCGTGTTCGTGCAGTGCACCGCCGACTTCACGCAGCAGAGCGAAGTGGCCGATGCCGCCTCCGACCTGCTGCACCGCGTGTTCGGCGAGGCCGGCGTGCACGTGCGCACGGCGGTCGGTGTCTACGCGCTGCCGAAGAACGCGACGGTCGAGGTGGAGATGACCGTCGCTGCCAAGCAGAACATCGGCTAGCCGGCGGGAAGGCTATCGCGGTGCGAGCGCCAGGACATCGCGCGCCAGCTGCGCGATCGTCAGCGGCGCGCAGCCCTCGGCGTTGTTGCTCACGGTGACGAACGCGTTCTGGCCCGCACGGGTGGTGCCCGCGATCACCTTGGCGAGCGCGGCGCGGGTTTCCGGATCGGGGTCGACGATCTTGTCGAAGGGGCCGTAGAGCTTTTCCGCGTCTTCATACCCGAAGCGGCCGTGCCGGCGGTGCAGGTTCCAGCGGCACACCAGCGGGCCCGGCCACATGGCGCGCAGCATCGGCAGCTGGTCTTCGATGGGCGGCATCTTGGCGTGCAGGCCCATGCAGAAGGTGGCGCGCACGCTGCGCAGCATGTCGGCGAAGGCGGGGTTCAGCAGCTGAGGGTCGCGCACCTCGACGGCGATCACCGCGTCGGGCGCGGTCGATGTGATGTCGGGCAGCGATTCGAGCATCGCCGCGATGCGCGCCAGCAGCGCGGGCTGGTCGGCCAGGAGGTGCCCGGGGATCGGGCTCAGCTGGAACACCAGCACGCCGATGCGATGGCCCAGGCCTTCGAGCGCGGGCAGCACGAAGTCCTGCCGTGCGATCTCGCTGCTGAGGAACACCGGGTTGGCCTGCATGCCGCGCCCGCCTTCGTCGCGCACCGTGGCATCGGTGACCAGGCTGGGCGCCTTCACCATGAAGCGGAAGTCGTCCGGCACCATGGCGGCGTAGCGCGCGTACTGGCTGGCGGTGAGGGCGCGGTAGAAGTTGCGGTCGACGCTCACGGTGCGAAACAGCGGGTGCTTCGCCAGCGCGGAGAGGCCGTTCTTGGAAAGCACGGTCTCGGCGTATTCGCCGTCCCACACCAGGTTGGCCCAGCCGGGGTAGCTCCACGACGAGGTGCCCAGGCGCAGGTTGGGAGGCAGCGCGGCGGCCAGCTCGACCAGTTCCGGATCGGCCGGCGCGGGCTCGACCGTCGCGGTGCGCGGCGGCTTCTTCTTCGCAGCGGATGCTTCGGCGGGCGGCGGTGGCGCGGCCGAAGGCGCTTCTTCGGGGCGCGGGAGGTCGGGAAAGAGGGAGTCCTGTACGTCGGCCATGGCTGGTGCCGCATTTTCGGCCAAGAGGAAAGCCGCCTGGCCGCGCCGGGCACAATCCGCGCCATGAAACAGTGGTTGCGTACGCAAGGCGGATGGTGGCTGGCCTGGCTGGCACTCACCGCCGTGGGCGCCGTGTGGATCGCGCGTGCCGAACTTGCGCAGATGCAGCAGGACTTCGAGACCGACGTGCGCATCGCGCACCGCCTGATGAGCCAGCAGATGGTGCAGTACGACGCCGTGCTGGCCACGCTGGCGCTGCTGGAGCCCAGCACGGGCGCGGACCATCCCGAGCAGCGCCTGCCTTCCGTGTACTCCTCGATCCTGCGCGTGCAGCGGCGCGACCGCGACCAGCCCTGGCCCGACAGCGCGCGCGCTGGCGCACTGGAAGCCGCCGAGGCGCGCTCGCGCAGCCTCCAGCGCGCCGAGCTGGCCGCGCTCGACCTGGCCCATGGCCGCTACACGCTGGTCATCGGCGCCACGCCTTTCAGCTACGCGCTCGACATCGACCTGGCCGGCTCCGTGCCCTGGCGCGACTGGCCGATGAATCCGCAGCGCAGCCCCGTGCGGCTGAGCCTGCAGCGCGACGGCCAGCAACTGGTGCTGCAGCCCGGCGCGATCTCGCCGAGCACGAACGGATGGCGCTTCGGCCTGACCAAGGCGCTCGCGTCTCCGAGCCAGCCTTTCGATCTGGTTGCCGAGAGGCAGGTGGTTTGGGGCGAGCTGCCCTGGCGCGGCATCGCCGGCGGGGCCGCCGCGATGGCGCTGCTGCTCGCAGGCCTGTGGACCGCCCAGCGCCAGCGCGTGGCGCGCCGCCGGGCCGAGGAGCTGCTGCGGCTCGGGCAGGTCGCGCGGCTCAATGCGCTCGGCGAGCTTTCCGCCGGCCTTGCGCACGAACTCAACCAGCCGCTCACGGCAGTGCTGGCCAACACCCAGGCCGCCCGCCGGCTGCTCGACGACGATCCGCCCGATCTGGACACGGCACGCGACGCGATGGGGCGCGCGGCAGAGCAGGCGCGCAGCGCGGCAGGCGTGGTGGGCCGGCTGCGCCGAGTGATCGAACGTCCGGGCGCCGGCAGCGAGACGAAGCCGCTGGTGCTGCAGGACGTGGTGCGCAGCGCCATGCACCTGCTGGCGCCCGAGTTCGCGAAGCGCGGCGTCGCCGCACAGTTCGATGCATCGGCACAGGCCCCGGTGCGCGTGCAGGCCGAGGACGTGGCGCTCGAGCAGATCGTGCACAACCTGCTGATGAACGCGCTGCAGGCACTCGACCTGGTGCCGGCGGCCGAGCGGCGGCTGGTGTTGTCCGTCGATCGCAAGGGACAGGAAGGCGTCCTGACCGTGACCGACAACGGCCGCGGCATCGCCCCCGAGGCGCTGCCGCGTCTCTTCGAACCCTTCTTCAGCACGCGCGAGGGCGGGCTTGGCCTCGGCCTGAGCCTCAGCGAGACGCTGGCCAGCGGCATGGGCGGCAGCCTGAGCGCCGCCAATGCCTCACCGCGCGGCGCGTGCTTCACCTTGCTGCTGCCGCTGGCCGATCCGCCATCGTCGCCGTAGTCGCCGTAGTCGTCTTCCTCGTCGTGAACACTACAAGCATCCATCCACCGCAATCCCCGCTCATCCACCTGATCGACGACGATCAGGCGGTGCGCGACGGCCTCTCGCTGCTGATCGGCACGGTCGGCCTGCGCGTGCAGGCGTGGGCCGACCCGCAGGCCTTCATCGACGGCTTCGACCGCGCCAGCGTCGGCGCCATCGTGCTGGACGTGCGCATGCCCGGCATCAGCGGGCTCACCGTGCTCGACCGGCTGGTGGCGCAGGGCGTCGACCAGCCGGTGATCATGCTGACGGGCCACGGCACCGTCGAGATGTGCCGCCGCGCCTTCAAGGCCGGCGCGGCGGAGTTCCTCGAGAAGCCGGTGGACGACGAGCAACTGCTCGAGGCGCTGCAGCAGGCGGTGCGCCAGCATGTGCGCTCGCGCGAGCGCTCGCAGGCCGACAACGCCGCGCGCGAGCGTGTGGCGCAGCTGTCGGAGCGCGAGCGCGAGGTGCTGGCCTTCATCGTGCAGGGGCTCACCAACAAGGAGATCGCGCGCACGCTCGCGCTGTCGCCGCGCACGGTCGAGACGCACCGTGCCAACCTGTTCGCCAAGCTCGACTGCGATTCGCTCGCGCAGCTGATCCGGCGCTATGCGGTGCTGGTGGACGGGGAGGGCGCTCCGTAGAACTACGGAGCGCCGGGCGTAGCCGTACGAATGGCACGCGCGGACAGCGTTTTCTACAGTGGCACAGCCGTCGGCAAGGGCCGGCGCAACAACCCGAATCCACTGGAGATAACGAACAATGCAATCCATCTTCCGCCTCGGCGGCGTCGCCGTCCTGCTCGCAGCCTCCGTCGCCCAGGTGCAGGCCCAGGCCCAGGCGCTCGCGCCGGCCGTGCGCACCGAGAAGAACATCTCGCTCGCCCTGGCCAACCAGATCGCCGCCGAAGCCGTGGCCGCCTGCGCCGCCAACGGCTACAACGTGGCTGCCACCGTGGTCGACCGCGCCGGCACCGTGCGTGCCGTGCAGCGCGCCGACAACGCCGGCCCGCACACATTGGCATCGAGCGAGCGCAAGGCGTGGACCTCGGCTTCGGCCAAGAGCCCCACGCAGGCCATGATGGAAGGCGCGCAGAAGAACCCTGGCGCCGCCAACCTGGTGTACCTGCCGGGCTTCCTGCTGCTGGGCGGCGGCGTGCCGGTCAAATCGGGCAATGAGGTGATCGGCGCGGTCGGTGTGGGCGGCGCGCCCGGCGGCCACCTCGACGAGCAGTGCGCCAACGCGGCGCTCGAGAAGGTCAAGGGCCAGCTCTGATGACCGCACGCGGTATCTGGCCGGGCCTGCTGGCGGTTGCGCTCGGGCTGGGCGTGCCGGCCGGTGCGCCTGCCCAGGTGCCGCCGCTGGCTGCCGAGGTGCTGGCCTTCGAGGGGCTGCACCAGGCCGCCTGGCACGGCGATCTGCAGAAGCTGAAGTCGCTGATCGCCTCGGGTGCGAACCTCGATGCGCGCGATTCGCGCGGGCGCACGCCGCTGCACGTCGCCACCTTCGCCCGGCAGCGCGAGGCGATCAGGCTGCTGGCCAAGGCCGGCGCCGACCTCGACCTGCTGGAGGACGACCGCTACGACGCCGTCACCATCGCCGCCGTGGCCGACGATGCGGCCACGCTCTCGGTGCTGCTCTCGCTCGGTGCCAAGGCCGGGCAGACCACGAGCCGCTACGACGGCACCGCCCTCATCGCAGCCGCGCACCTCGGCCACGACGAGGTGGTGCGCAGGCTCATCGCCGCGGGCGCCCCGCTGGACCACGTCAACAACCTGCACTGGACGGCGGTGATCGAATCCATCGTGCTCGGTGACGGCGGCCCGCGCCATCAGCGCACGCTGGCCGCATTGGTCGAGGCAGGCGCCGACCTCAAGCTCACCGACCGCCAGGGCAACACGCCGCTGCAGCTGGCGAAGGCGCGCGGCTACACCGCGATGGCCAAGCTGCTGGAGACACCGCGCGCAAAGTAGGCAGCTCGGGGAGAATGGGGCCTCGCCACGAGGCGCCAGGAGGAAATCGCCCCATGTACATGCCCCCGCAGTTCAATGCGAAGGACCCGGCCATCGCGCTGGAGTTGATGCGTTCGCATCCCTTCGCAAGCCTGATCTCGAACGACGACGACGGCCTGCCGTACGTCACGCACCTGCCGCTGGTCGCCGAGCAGCGAGCGGGCGACGAGCTGGTGCTGTGGGGCCATTGCGCCAAGCCGAATCCGCACTGGCGTTACCTGCAGGCCAGGCCTCGGGCGGTGGCCACCTTCCTCGGGCCGCACTCCTATCTCTCTCCTTCCGTCTACCCCGATCTCGCGCGCGTGCCGACCTGGAACTACCTGGCGGTTCACTGCACCGTCGAGGCGCGGCTGATCGAGGAGCCCGCCGAAAAGGATGTGCTGCTCAAGAAACTCATCCATGACCACGAGCCCACCTACGCGCAGCAATGGCGCGACCTCGGCGAGGAGTTCCAGCTCAAGATGCTTGCCGGCATCGTGGGCTTCGAGCTGCGGGTGACGGCGCTGCAATGCAAGATCAAGCTCAACCAGCATCGCCGCGAATCGCATGCCGCGATGCATGCCGTCTACAGCGCGGGCACGCCCGACGAGCAGGCGCTGGCGGCGTGGATGGGGCGCCTGGGCATGACGGCCGGGGCGCCGGTCGCGGAGGGCGGCTGAGGTGCGGGGACTCGGTCTGATCGGACTCGTGCTCGTGCTGGCGATCGTCGGGCTGGTCGCGAAGAAGCAACTGAGCGGCGTGGCCTCTTCCGCGCGGCCGGCGGTGCCCGGCATCGAGGTGCCCGCTGTCGGCGGCGCGGCTGCGAACCCGCAGCAGGTGCAGCAACAGGTCAAGGAAGCGCTGGACGCCGCCGTCAAGACGCGCCAGATGCCGGATGACAACTGAGGCGATCCACTCCCAGGAGATGCACGACGACGCGCACTGGATGGCGCTCGCGCTCGCCGAGGCGCGCCTTGCGGCCGAAGCCGGCGAAGTGCCGGTGGGCGCGGTGCTCGTGAAGGACGGCCGGCTGATCGCGACAGGGCGCAACACGCCGGTCGCGCAGCACGACCCCAGCGCGCATGCCGAGATCAATGCACTGCGCGCGGGAGCCCTGGCGCTCGGCAACTACCGGCTCGACGGCTGCGAGCTGTTCGTGACGCTCGAGCCCTGCGCGATGTGTTCGGGAGCGATGCTGCATTCGCGGCTTGCCCGCGTGGTTTACGGCGCAGCCGATCCGAAGACCGGTGCTGCCGGCTCGGTGCTCGATCTCTTCGCAGAGCCTCGTCTGAACCACCGCACGCTGGTGCAGGGTGGGGTGCTGGCCCAGGAGTGCGCCGAGGTGCTGCAGGCTTTCTTCCAGCAGCGGCGCAGCGCCGCGCGCGCACAGGCCGAGCCCTTGCGCGACGACGCGCTGCGCACGCCGCCAGCACGCTTCGATGCGCTCGCCGGCTACGACTTCGCACCGCACTACGTGCAGGACCTGCCGAGCCTTCAGGGCTGGCGCATGCACTATGTCGACGAAGGCGCCGGTGACGATCCGGCTTGCTGCCTCTGCCTGCATGGTCCGGGCGAATGGGGTTATCTCTTCAGGCACCTGGTGGGCGCGACGGGCCTGCGCACGCTGGTGCCCGACCTGATCGGCTTCGGCAAGAGCGACAAGCCCAAGCGCGAGGCAGCGCATTGCCTGGAGTGGCATCGCGACGTGCTGCTCGAATGGCTGGACCGCGTGCGGCCCGATGCGTCGGCGCTGGCGCTCGTCCACAGCCGGGCTGCCTACGGACTCGCCGCGCTCCTGCAGGCGGCAGCGCCCGGTCGGTTCGCGGTGGTGCTCGTCGCGCCCGACGGGCATGAGCGCGCCGATGATGCATGGCGCGCGCCCTTTCCCGACAGAGGGTTCGAGGCAGCGCTGCGCGCGCTCGGCCCTGTCTCCAAGGCCTCGGGGCCGACGCCGGAGCAGGCGGCGGTGCTCGCGCTGCAGCTGAGAAACGCAATGGGATACTCGAACGCGTGACCAAACACATCTACATCTACTCTCCCTCCAGCGCGGTCCGCGACAAGGCCGCTTTCCGGCGCGGCGTGAAGCGGCTCAAGGCTCTGGGCCATGAAGTCGAGGTCGACGATGCGGCACTCTCGGTGCACCAGCGCTTCGCGGGCGACGACGCCACGCGGCTCGCGGCGATCTCGCGCGCGGCTGCCAGCGGCGCCGACGTGGCGCTCATCGCGCGCGGCGGCTACGGCCTCACGCGCATCCTCGACGCCATTCCCTACAAGGCCCTGGCCAAGGCGATCGAGAAGGGCACCGAGTTCGTCGGCTGCAGCGACTTCACCGCGCTGCAGAACGCGCTGCTGACGAAGACCGGCGCGGTGACCTGGTCGGGTCCTGCGGTCGGAGAAGACTTCGGCGCCGAGGCCGGCCCCGACGACATCATGGAGGCCTGCTTCGACGACCTGATCACGGGGCAGGGCGAAGGCACCGGATGGCGCATGCCGGCGCGAGACGTCGACCTCGAGTTCAAGCCCGTGCAGGATGCGGTCCTGTGGGGCGGCAACCTCTGCGTGCTCACCAGCCTGCTCGGCACGCCGTACTTCCCGGCGGTGGACAAGGGCGTGCTCTTCATCGAGGACGTCAACGAGCACCCTTACCGCATCGAACGCATGCTCGATCAACTGAAGATGGCCGGCGTGCTCGCGCGCCAGCGTGCCGTCGTGTTCGGGCAATTCACGGGCATCCGCAAGGTGCCGGGTTACGACCGCGGGTTCGGACTGAACACGGTGATCGACCGGCTGCGCGCGTCGCTGAAGGTGCCGGTGCTGGCCGGCCTGCCATTTGGGCACGTTCAAACAAAAGTTTTATTGCCGGTGGGGGCGAAGGTGTCGATGGCCGCAGAGGGGCGTGATATTTTTCTCGTTTGGGGCCACAGGGACGCACATGGCCATGACGATCACCATGGACATGACCATGATCACCCCCACTGATTGAGACACAAAGGGAATAAAACGTTAAAAATAAAAACGGCCCCGAGGGGCCGTTTCAGATTCAATTGTTTTTGGTGAAGCGCTGATGCGTTCGCGGCCCCATCGAGCCGGGCAGTCCGCCCTTGAACATGCTATTGATCGCTTTCATCTGGCGGCGCGCGGCGGTTTCACCGTCGATGGCGCTCAGCGCGATCATGACGTCCTGCCGCAGGTACCACAGCGCCTCGACGTCGGCGGCAAACCGCACGCGCTGGCTCACCCGCTGGACCGAGTGACCGCCATGGCCCTGGAGCGCCGAAAGCATCGCGGTACGGATGCGCCCCAGCTGGCTCTCCGTCGCTCGGTGCGATCCGGAGCCGGGTACGTTCAGCAAACGAAGAAGACGGCGAAAGAACATGGGACGGGCGTTGTGGCGCCGAAAGCGGGAACGGACGCTACCTTAAGCCTGAGTTAACCATTCCACAAGATGTGAAACGATGTTTCTTGTTTGCAAACAACACGCTTTACTTATCGTTTTCGCTGGCCGTTGAATTTTGTTTTCCAAAGTACTACAAATTGAGCGTGACTCCTTTTATGCCCGTCTCGCTGCCACCGACACTTGCTGAATACTGAAGCCATCGATCCATTTCGTGCGTATAGGAACGGATGGAGATGGAATGTCCGCAAAGGTGGCGGACCGGGGTGCGAGGGGCCCGGGCATTTACAACGATCGACAGAAATCGAGAATCAAAACGGTATGGGTGTCAATTCCACAGTCGTGTTCGCTGATTTGACGGGAAGCACGAGGGTCTTCGAGGCGATGGGCAACGCGCGCGCCACGGAAACCGTGACCCGTCTGACGCAGTGGATCGGCGGCGTGTGCCAGGCGCATGGCGGCCGCGTGGTGAAGTCGCTCGGCGACGGCGTCTTCGCGATCTTCTTCAGCGGGGCGGCGGCCACGCATGCCGTCATCGAGCTGCAGCGCTATCACCAGAAGCGGCTGCTCGCATGGCCGGCACCCCTGCGCATGGCGCTGCAGATCGGGGTGGCCAGCGGCGAGGTGGTGGAGGTGGAGGGCGACTGCTATGGCGATGCCGTGAACCTCGCCTCGCGGTTGAGCGACCTCGCGGGGCCCGGCCAGATCTGGGTGACGGCCGCCGTGATTTCACAGTTGCGCGAAGGCTCCGTGCAGCATCGCGACCTGGGCCTGATCAACATCCGCGGGCGCAGCGAGATGTCGGTGGTGCACCGCATCGACTGGCAGGAGGACGTGACGTCCTTCCTCACCGTGCCGGCCGCGCTCGCGCCTCTGCGGATGCCCGATTCCTCCTTCGGCCAGATCGAGCTCGCGTGGCTCGACGTGCGCTCCATGTTCCGCACCGAGGAGCTCCCGATCCATCTCGGCCGCGTCGACGACGCGCAGTTCGTGGTGAAGGACCCGCGCGTCTCGCGGCTTCACGCCCGCATCGAGTTGCGGCACGGCAGCTGCGTTCTGATCGACGTCAGCACCTACGGCACCTGGGTGCGCTTCCACGGCAACGACGGGCCCAGCACCGAGATAGCGCTGCGGCGCGAGGAGTGCGTGCTGCATGGCCGGGGCGAGATCGGCCTGGGCGCGCCCCTGAGCGACTTCAGCGCGCCGACCATCGCCTTCAACACGAGCAGCGGCGACGTGCTGCTGTCGCGCCGCGAAATCGCACGCTGAGCGTCGACCTGCACTGCAGCGTCACTGCCCGCGGTGCCGACATTTGGCTAGGATGCCTGGCTGAGACCGGGTGCACCGCGCGCACGTATCGGGCGTTGCGTATCCACTCGGGCGTGTCCGCCCCTCAGGCCTGGAGCCACTGTGAACCTCAAATCGCAATCTTCTGTTTTCAAGCTGGCGGCCATCGGTGCCGTCGCCTTCGGTGCGCTGCTGGCGGCGGGAGCCGCCGATGCGCGCGGAAGCTGGTCGGTGCAGATCGGCACTCCCGGCTACGTGGTCGGCGGCTATCCGGCGCCGTACTACGCTCCGCCGCCGGTCTACCCCTATCCGGCGCCGATCTATTACGAACCGCCCCCGCCGGTGTACTACCGGCCACCGCCTCCTGTGTACTACCGCCCCGCACCGGTCTACACGCCGCCTCCGGGACGCATCTACTACGGGCCCGGCTATCCCTACCGCCCGCCGAACGGCTGGGACGACGAGCGCGACTGAAGCGCCCCCTGCTGAATCCTTTCTGAAGCGCTGGCATGCCCTCTGGCATGCCAATTTTGTTTCAAGGAGTGACTAAAAAGTCACATTGCTACACATTTTTGTGGCGACCTGACCGCTCCTGGACACCTGTCCTGCCGTTTTTGCGCAGGGCATGCCGCTTGCCTTTGATCGCTCCGACAGGCGCCGATGCGCCACAGGAGCGAGGATCATGTTGGAACAGCTGGAGGCCGGGCCCGCAACACCGGCCGACGAGGTGGTGTACGTCGCGCAGACGGCAAACGCCCGGGAAGACGCAGCGGCGCCTCACGGCTCCCGCCCGCTGAAGGCAGCGGCTGCGTTCTCGATCGCATCGGCGCTGGCCGCCTGCGGCGGCGGGGGTGGAGGAGGGGGCGGCGGGGCCGGCGGCTTCGGCTTTCCCATCGGCGGCGGTGGCGTCGCACCTGGCTCCAACCCGGCCACCCCCACGCCCGATACGGGCCCCTACCACTACACCCAGGCCCAGTCCGACGCGGAGGCCGCGCGCTTCCTGCTCCAGGCCCAGTTCTCCGCTTCCGAGGACGAGATCGCCGCCGTGCGCGCCAAGGGCTACCTGCCGTGGCTCAGCGAACAGCTTGCTGCGCCGCGCCAGCCGTCGGCCTGGGAGTGGGTCAACAGCAAGACGTATGGCAAGGTGGAAACCGATGCCATGATCTGGCGCCAGCTCATGACGGCGGCGGATCCGGTGCGCAAGCGCATGGCGCTGGCGCTCAGCGAAATCTTCGTGGTCTCGGGCACCGAGATCGGATCGAGCTGGCCCACGGCCATGATGGCCCAGTACTGGGACATGCTCGCCAACGGCGTCACCGCCAACTTCCGCCAGCTGCTGGAAGACGTGACGCTGAATCCCGCGATGGGCTTCTATCTCAACACCCGCGGCAACAGGAAGGAAGACGCTTCCGGCCGCCAGCCCGACGAGAACTACGCGCGCGAGGTCATGCAGCTCATGACCATCGGCCTCTACCAGCTCGAAGCCGACGGCACCGTGAAGACCGGCGCCGATGGCCAGCCGATCGAGACCTACGTGCAGAACGACGTGACCAACCTCGCGCGCGTGTTCACCGGCTACGACCTCGACATCCGCTCGTCCGAGCGCAACGGCTTCACTCCGCCAGGGGCCAGCTACACCATCGAGACCAACGCGTGGACCACGCGTCCCATGGCCTTCACGGCCGCCAACCACTCGATGCTGGAGGCACGCTTCCTGGGCGCCACCGTGCCCGCAGGAACGGCCGGCCCGGCGGCGCTGAAGATCGCGCTCGACACGCTCTTCAACCATCCGAACGTCGGGCCCTTCATCGGCCGGCAGCTGATCCAGCGGCTGGTCACCAGCAACCCGAGCCCAGCCTATGTGAAGCGCGTGGCCGACATCTTCGCGAACAACGGCGCGGGCGTGCGCGGCGACATGAAGAGCGTGTTCGCCGCCGTGCTGATCGACGACGAGGCGCGCGGCCCCGCTGGCCTTTCCGATCCGAACTTCGGCCACCTGCGCGAGCCCATGCTGCGGTTCGTGCAATGGGGGCGCACCTTCGGCATCGGCTCGGCATCGGACAACTGGAACATCGGAAATACCTTCGATCCGAGTTCGAGCCTGGGCCAGTGCCCGCTGCGCTCACCCTCGGTCTTCAACTTCTTCCGGCCGGGCTACGTGCCGCCCTCGACCGCGATCGCCAGCAACAAGATGGTCGCGCCCGAGTTCCAGCTGGTCAACGAGACCAGCGTGGGCGGCTATCTCAACTTCCTGCAAGGCAAACTGCAGAACGGCTTCGACAACAAGGACGTGATCGCCACCTACACGGCCGAGAAGGCGCTGGTGAACGATCCCGCCGCGCTGGTGCGCCGGCTCAACCTGCTGCTCACCGGCAACCAGCTCTCGGCCGCCACGGTCGCGCTGATCACCGACGCGCTGAGCAAGGCGCCGCTGGCGAACCCCACCACCGACGCCCGCAGGCTAGACCTCATCTGCGCCGGCGTGCTGCTGGTGATGGGCTCGCCCGAATACCTCGTGCAGAAATGAAGACAGAAGCCGGAGCGAACCGAACATGCACCTGATCGATCCTGCCCGCCACACGCGCCGCGCGTTCCTGCGCCGCTCGGGCCAACTCGCGATGGCCGGCACCGCGCTGCCTTTCGCACTCAACCTCGCCGCCATGGGCGAGGCCGCGGCCCAGGCCGCACCGGGCGACGACTACAAGGCGCTGGTCTGCGTCTTCCTCTTCGGCGGCAACGACTACGCCAACACGCTCGTCAACTTCGACACCGACAGCTACAACAAGTACAGCACCATCCGCGGCGGCATCGCGCTGCCATACGATGCGGAGCTCGCAAAGACCGAGCTCAAACCCGACGTGGCGCTCGCCAACGGCCGCAAGTACGCGCTGAACCCGACCATGGGCGGCCTTGCCACGCTCTTCGACCAAGGCAAGATGGCCGTGCAGCTCAACGTCGGCCCGCTCATCAAGCCGCTCACGCGCGCGCAGTTCAACAGCACGAACCGCCGGGATTTCCCGATTCCGCCCAAGCTCTTCTCGCACAACGACCAGCAGTCGATCTGGCAGTCGTCGTCGCCCGAGGGCTCGACCATCGGCTGGGGCGGCAACCTCGGCGACCTGATGCTCGGCGGACAGCGCAATGCGTCGCTGTTCACCTGCATCTCGGTGGCGGGCAACGCGGTGTTCCTGTCGGGCGACGAGGCGCTGCAGTACCAGGTCGGCACGGGCGGCGCGGTTCGCATCAACAGCGTGAGCCCGGCAACCGGCAGCGTGTACGGCTCCTCGGCCGTCAAGGCCGCCATGCAGCAGATCGCGCAACAGGCGCGCGGGCACACGCTGGAGAACGAATACAACAAGGTCACGCTGCGCGCGGTGGAGGCGGAAGGAAGGATCACCTCCGCCATCCAGTCCGATGTCATGGACGTCACCTTTCCCACCACCAACAACAACCTGGCCGCCCAGCTCAAGATGGTCGCCCGCCTGATCCGCGGGCGCGCCTCGCTGGGCGTGAAGCGCCAGGTGTTCTTCGTCTCCATGGGCGGCTACGACCTGCACGACGACCTCGACACCAAGCAGGGGCCGCTGATGCAGCGCCTGTCCGACGCCCTGGTCGCATTCCAGGCACAGATGGAAGCCCTCCAGATCGCCGACAAGGTCGTGGCCTTCACCGCCTCCGACTTCGGCCGCACCCTGTCGAGCAACGGCAACGGTTCCGACCACGGCTGGGGCAGCCATCATTTCGTGATTGGCGGTACCGGCCCTGACAAGGGCTCGGGCAAGGGCCCGGGCGCGGTGAAAGGCAAGGCCTTCTACGGCACGCCGCCGCCGGTGAGCGTGGGCAACACCTCGGCCGACGACGACCAGTGGCACGTCGGGCAGGGGCGGCTGCTGCCGACCACCTCGGTCGACCAGTACGCGGCGACGCTGGCCAAGTGGTTCGGCGTGCCCGATTCGGACCTCAACGGCATCCTGCCGAACCTGAAGAATTTCAACAACATCACAGCGCCGAGCGGCATCAGCTACCCGCGCGACATGGGGTTCATGACATGAACACAGCAATGAGCAGCATGGCCAGCATGAGCGCCATCGGCGGCCTCAACGGCATGGAGGGCGGCGCCAGCGTGAACTTCAGCGCCGAGCCCCACGACGAACCGCGCACTCCCGAGCGCAGCAAGGGCGTGACCCACGTGCGCCCCTTCACCAGCGTGGAAGCGGCCATCGCGGCGGTGGAGTCGCTGGACCGCGAGCTCAGGAAGTTCGAGCTCGCCGTGGCCGACAGCCTGCAGGACTACCTCGGCGTGCAGATGGCGCAGATCACCGACTGCGCGCTGGCGCGCGGCTGGGAGCCGGTGAGCTTCATGCAGCGCGAGGGCTTTCGCGTCTATCGCTACGAGGCGATGCGCAGCCCGCGCAAGGGCAGGAAGGAAAGGCGCAGCCGCGAGGGCTGAGCGCCTAGCCGCCGGCCGCGAGGATCTGCTCGAGCCTTGCGAAGTCGACCGGCTTCTGCAGATGGTGGTCGAAAAGCCCTTCGGCAGAGCGGCCGTTGGAGTCCTGCACCGAGAAGCCCGAGATCGCGATCAGCAGCCTGGGGGTGCCTTCGCGGGTGCTCTCGCGCAGTTGTCGCGCCACTTCGGTTCCCGGCAGGTCGGGCAGGCTGAGGTCGATCAGCGCCGCATCGAAGCTTCCGGCGGCGGCCGCGTCAAGCGCCTGCCGAGCCGTGTAGGTGCAGCGCGCGGTGTGGTCGAGCAGGCTCAGCAGCTCCTGCAGCAGGTCGGCCGAGGCCTGGTTGTCGTCGACGATGAGCACGTTCACTGGGAGCTCTTCTTTCCGTCAGGTTGGGTGTCAGATGGGTTGGCAAGCACGGCGGGCACCTGCAGCGGCAGCTCGACCGTGAAGCGCGACCCCTCTCCGGGTGCGCTCTCCACGTCGATGCGCCCGCCATGCAGGTCGACGATCTTGCGGGTGATGAAGAGGCCGAGGCCCAGGCCGGCCGCGTGCTTGCGGCTGTCGTCGGTGCGCTCGAACTGCTCGAAGATGCGAGCCTGGTCTTCCGGCGCGATGCCGATGCCCTGGTCGCGCACGCTCACGCGGGCCGTGTCGCCCGACTGTTGCACGAGCATTTCGACGGGCTTGCCGCCGCCGTAGCGCATCGCGTTGGTCAGCAGGTTGGTCAGCACCTGCTCGATGCGGAATTCGTCCCATGCGCCGCGCAGCTCGGCCGGCGCCGACAGCGTGACGACCGTGCCCGCGGCCTCGGCCTGCTGGCGCAGGTTTTCCACCACTGCCTTCGCCAGGGCCGAGAGATCCGTCGGCTGGGGCTTGATGGACAGCGCGTCGCGCCTGAGCCGCGTGACGTCGAGCATGTCGTCGATCAGCCGCACCATGTTACGGATCTGCCGCTGGTCCCGCTCGATCATCGCGGGCAGCCGTTCGGGCGAGAAGCTGGCGAGGTTGCCCTTCGAAAGATGCAGCTGCCGCAGCTGCGCCTCGAGGTAGAGGGTGTTCAGCGGCGTGCGCAGCTCGTGCGACACCATCGACATGAAGTCGTCGCGCATGCGCACCGCGCGCTCCAGATCGTGCTGCGTCTGCTGCAGCTGCTGCACCAGCTCTTCCTGCTTCTTGTGCGCGGCGGCCAGCAGGTCCATCTCGTGGCGCAGCGCCTTGCGGTGCTGGTAGAGGTCGACGAACACGTTCACCTTGCTGACGACGGCGTGCGGGTCCAGCGGCTTGTGCAGGAAGTCGACCGCGCCGCTCTCGTAGCCCTGGAAGGCGTAGTTCAGTTCGCGGCCCGCCGCGCTCACGAAGATGATGGGAATGTGCCGCGTGCGCTCGGTGCCGCGCATCAGCTCGGCGAGCTCGAAGCCGTTCATGCCGGGCATCTGCACGTCGACGATGGCCAGCGCGAATTCGTGCTCCAGCAGCAGCGCGAGTGCGGCCTCGGCCGAGCCCGCGCGATAGGCGGTGCGGCCGGGCGCGCGGATCAGCGCCTCCAGGGCCAGCAGGTTTTCCGGCAGGTCGTCCACGAGCAGCAGCTTGCTTTCGATGTCAATGTTCATGGACGGCCTCCAGTTGGAGCAGCAGGGCGCGCAGGTCGCGCAGCGGCAGCACGTAGTCGGGGAGATGGCGCGCGATGGCGGCCTGGGGCATGGTGGGAATCTGTGCTTCCTCCGGTTCCTGGACGGCCGTGAGCCCGCCGGCCAGATGGATGCGGTGCAGGCCTTCGGCGCCGTCCTCGTTCGCGCCGGTCAGCAGGAAGCCGGCCAGTGCCGATCCGTAGACGTCGGCGGCGGAGCCCATCAGCAGGTCGATGGACGGGCGCGAGAAGAGCACCGGCGGTTCGCAGCTCAGCGAGAACGAACGCTCGCGCTCGATCGACAGGTGATAGCCCGGCGGCGCGAAATACAGGCAGCCGGGCGCGAAGGGCATCTTGTCGTTGGCCTCGTGCACGGGAATGGGCAGCCGCTGCGCGAAGATCTCGGCCAGTCGGCTCTCGTGTTCCTCGGGCAGGTGCAGCACCACCGCCATCGGAATGTGCCAGCTGGCGGGCAGGTCTTCCAGCAGCGCCGAGAGCGCATCGATGCCGCCGGCCGAGGCGCCCAGCACCACCGCATCGACGCGCTTGCGCACCGGCGAACGCAGCTGGCGTTTCATCTGGCGCGTCATGTGGCTTTCTTGCGGTAGATGCGTTCGGCGCGCGCATGCGCGTCGAAGCGGTCGGCGTAGCTCGAGAAATCGATACTTTCCTTCGACCCGAGCCCGAGAAAGCCGCGGTGCGACAGCGACTCGTGGAACAGGCCCAGGGCCCGGTCCTGCAGCTCGCGGTTGAAGTAGATCAGCACGTTGCGGCACGACACGAGCTGGGTCTCCGCGAACACGCTGTCCGTCGCCAGGCTGTGGTCGGCGAAGATCACGTCGGCGCACAGCGAGGGGTCGAAGCGCGCGGCCTCGTAGGCGGCGGTGTAGTAGTCGGAGAACTCGCCGCGCCCGCCGGCTCGCTGGTAGTTCGCGGTGTAGCCGCGGATGGCCTCCAGCGGGAAGATGCCCTGCCTGGCCTTCTCCAGCGATGCGGGGTTGATGTCGGTGGCGTAGATCTGGGTGCGCGCCAGCAGCCCTTCCTCGCGCAGCAGGATGGCCAGCGAGAACACTTCCTCGCCCGTGCTGCAGCCCGCCACCCAGACCTTGACCGAAGGGTAGGTGTGCAGGATCGGCACCACGTGCTGCCTGAGCGCCAGGAAGTAGGACGGGTCGCGGAACATCTCGCTCACCGGGATCGTCAGGAACTGCAGCAGCCGCCCGAAGAGCGCCGGGTCGCGCAGCACGCGCTCCTGCAGCGCGGAGATGTTGGCGAATCCCAGCTGGTCGAGCGCGTACAGCACCCGGCGCTTCTGCGAGGCGGTGGTGTAGTTGCGGAAGTCGTAGCTGTACTTGAGGTAGATGGCCTCCATCAGCAGGCGCAGCTCGATCTCGGTGTCGCTCAGCGGAGGCAGCGGCGCTGCATTCGCTGCAGTCGCCGGTGCGCCGGCCCTGGACATGTCGTTGCGTGCGGTCACAGCCGCTCCATCTTCGGCAGCCAGACGCGCAGCAGCGAGAACAGGCGCTCCAGGTCCACCGGCTTGGCGAGGTAGTCATTGGCGCCCGCGGCCAGGCATTGCTCGCGGTCGTCCTTGGTGGCCTTGGCGGTGATGGCGATCACCGGCATGTCGGCGAAGCGCGGGTTGCCGCGCAGGCGGCGCGTGGCTTCCAGACCGTCCATCTCCGGCATCATCACGTCCATCAGCACCAGGTCGATCTCGCTGACCTGGTCGAGCCGCTCGAGCGCCTCGCGGCCGTTGCGGCCGATCTCGACGATGGCGCCGCGCTGTTCCAGCGCGCTGGTCAGCGCGAAGATGTTGCGCACGTCGTCGTCCACCAGCAGGATCGTGCGGCCCTCGAAGATGCGGTCGCGCCCGCGCGCCGTCTTCAGCATGCCCTGGCGCTCGCTCGACAGCTCGGCCTCCACCTTGTGCAGGAACAGCGTCACCTCGTCGAGCAGGCGCTCGGGCGAGCGTGCGCCCTTGATGATGATCGAGCGCGAGTAGCGCTGCAGCTCGGCTTCTTCCTCGCGCGTGAGGTTGCGCCCGGTGTAGACGATGACCGGCGGGAACGACACGATCTCCTCCGCCGCCATCGCCTTCAGCAGCTCGCTGCCCTGCATGTCGGGCAGCTTGAGGTCGGTGATCATGCAGTCGAAGACGCGGGTGCGCAGCAGCTCCAGCGCCTCCTCGCCGGAGCCGACGGCGACGATCTCGATGTCGTCGTCGCCGATCAGCTGGATGACGCTCTCGCGCTGCAGCTCGTCGTCTTCCACCAGCAGCACGACCTTGACCTTCTGCGTGAGCTTTTCCTCCAGCCGTGCGAACACCTTCATCAGCTCGTCGCGGGTGGCCGGCTTCAGCGCGTAGCCGACCGCGCCCATCTGCAGCGCCGCGCCCTGGGCGCTCTCGGCGGCCGACACCACGTGGATCGGGATGTGACGGGTGTGCGGCGAATCCTTCAGCCGCTGCAGCAGGTCGAGGCCGGTGCTGTCGGGCAGGCGCATGTCCAGCAGGATCGCGTCGGGCAGGAACTGCGTAGCCAGCTCGAAGCCATCGGCCGCGCCGTGAGCCACGAGGCACCTGTAGCCCAGCTCGTGCGCCAGGTCGTAGAGGATGTGGGCGAACTGCGGCTCGTCCTCGACCACCAGCACGCGGCGGACCTGATCGCGCGGCAGGCTGCGGTCGTCGGCGAACTGCGGCGCCGGCACCGGGGCAGGGGGCTTGGGTGCCAGCGAGGGATGCGTGGGCTGCGCAGGGGCCGGGGAGTGCGCGACCCGGTGCGCCTGAGGGGCCGGCGGCCTGGGCTGCTGCTGATGGCCGGGCGAGGCCTGGGGCGCCTGCGCCGGCAGCTGCAGCGTGAAGGTGCTGCCCTGGCCGGGCGTGCTATCGACGGTGAGCGTGCCGCCCAGCAGCTGCGTGAGGTCGCGCGAGATCGACAGGCCGAGGCCGGTGCCGCCGTAGCGCCGGCTGGTGGTGCCGTCCGCCTGGCGGAAGGCCTCGAAGATCAGCTCGTGCTGCGTCGGGTCGATGCCGATGCCCGAATCGGACACCGCGAAGGCCGCGCCGCCGTCGGCCGTGGGCGAGATGGCGAGCCTCACTTCGCCGCTGTCGGTGAACTTGATCGCGTTCGACAGCAGGTTCTTCAGGATCTGCTCCACCCGCTGCCGGTCGGTCAACAGCGAAGCCGGCGCGTCGGGGCTCAAGTCGAGCCTGAAGCCGAGCTTCTTCTGCATGCAAAGGGGCGCGAAGGTGTTTTCCAGGCTCTCGGCCAGCTTGGCCAGGGGCACGTTCTCGGTCACCACTTCGAGCTTGCCGGCCTCGACCTTCGCGATGTCGAGGATGTCGTTGATCAGCACCAGCAGGTCGTTGCCCGACGCGTAGATCGATTCCGCGAACTTCACCTGCTCGGCCGTCAGGTTGCCCTGCGGGTTGTCGCCCAGCAGCTTGGCCAGGATGAGCGCGCTGTTGAGCGGCGTGCGCAGCTCGTGCGACATGTTGGCAAGGAATTCCGACTTGTAGCGGCTCGCGCGCTGCAGTTCGTCGGCGCGGTCCTCCAGGTCGCGCTGTACGCGGCGCAGCGCGTTGTTGCGCTGGTCGAGCGCCTCGGTGCGCTCGGAAAGCTGGCTGTTCGTCTGCTCCAGCTCGGCCTGCTGGTTCTCGAGCATGGCCTGGGAGGCGCGCAGCGCGCGCGACTGTTCCTCCAGCTCCTCGTTGGCGGTGCGCAGCTCTTCCTGCTGCACCTGCAGCTCCTCGTTGAGCTGCTGGGTTTCGGCCAGCACATCCTGCAGCTGCTCGCGGTAGCGCGCGGCCGCCAGCGAGGTGCCGATGTCGTCCGCCACCATGTCCACGAGCTGGCTGCCGCGCTCGTCCAGCGTGCCGGGCAGGCCGAGCTCGACCACGCCGTTGACCATGCCGCTGCTGCCCACCGGCACCAGCAGCACCGCCTTCGGCGCCATCTCGCCCAGGCCGGAGTTGACCTTCAGGTACGCGGCGTCGATCGGATCGATCAGCATGCGCCGGTTCTCGGCGGCGGCCTGGCCGACCAGGCTTTCGGTGGGCGAGAAGACCTGCGGCATGGCCTCCGCGGCACTGGAGAAGCCGTAGCTCGCCGCCCGGCGCAGCGGACCGTGGCGCTCGCGCACATAGATGGCGCCGACCGAGGTGCCCAGGTGGCGGGAGAAGAAGGAAAGGATCTTGCGCCCCATGTCCGGCGCGCTGAGCTCCCCGACCAGGTCGCCGACCAGCTCGGTCTGCGTACCGCGCAGCCAGGCTTCGTGCGCGAGCCGGTCGTTGTGCTCGGCCTGCTTCTTGAGCACCACGTCGTAGCTGTCGGACAGCCGCACCAGCTGCCTGCGCCCGAAGTAGGCCACCAGCCCGGTGAAGCCCAGCGTGAACAGCAGGAAGAGCCCGACCACCCACCAGGCGGTGCGGTTGGCGTCGCTGTTGCGCTGGAAGCGCAGGGCCTGCTCGGTCTCCATGAAGGCGGTGAACTCGGCCCGCATGCTGTCGGTCAGGCGCTTGCCGCGGCCCACGCGCACCTGCAGCTGGGCGTCGTCGCCCTTGCGGCGGGCGGCGATCAGGTCGGCGGCGTACTGGTTCCAGGTCTCCTGGATGGCCGCGATGCGGTTGACCCGCTCCACCTGCTGGCGGTTGTCGGAGACCAGTTCACGCAGCGCGGTCGTCCCGGCCTTGACCCGGGGCAGCGCATCGCGATACGGATCGAGGAAGCTCTCGTCCCCGGTGATCACGAAGCCGCGCATGCCGGTTTCCATGTCGATGCTCTGGCGCTGGAGCTCGCTGGCGGCGCGGCTGACCCGGTCGGTGTGCTCGACCCATCCGATGGTCGACAGCAGGAACAGGATCAGCCCCACGAACACCACGGCGCCGAACAGACCGCCGATCAGGGGAAGCTTGATGTTGCGGCTCAGGAGCCGCTCGAAGTCGTCGGGATCGATCGCGGTGGGTGTTGTCGTCATCGGTGCCGTTTGTAAGCAAATCTTTTCAAGTTTGACCGAGAAAAACGCGCGACCCTGTCGGAGAAGTTCCCGACAGACGAGCCAGGGCTGCGCAGCGACGAGAAAAAGGGGCGCCTCGCTATACTGTGATTCTGTACAGTGAGTTCCAGATGGGCTCCGAACCCCTCCATCCGCAAGACGCGCCTCCAGCTCCCGCCGTCCATACCGTGTCCGTCAAGGCCCTGTGCGCCTTCGGCGCGAAGGCGGGCGACCTGGACCTGCGCTTCGTGCCGGCGCCCAGCGCGCTCGAAGGCATGGCCGGCCATGCGCTGGTGCAGCACAGGCGTGGCGGCGACTACGAGTGCGAGGTCGCCCTCGAATCAACCTGCGGCAGCGTGCATGTGCGGGGCCGTGCCGACGGCTACGAGCCCGACAGGGCCAGGGTCGAGGAGATCAAGACATTCCGCGGCGACTTCGACGCCATCCGCGGCAACCACCGCGCGCTGCACTGGGCGCAGGCCCGCACCTACGGCTGGATGCTGTGCGAGCGCGACGGACATGACGAAATGGCCGTGGCGCTGGTCTATCTCGACGTCGCAACCGGCGAGGAAACCGTGCTCGAAGAGCATCACACCCGCGAGGGCCTGCGCGAGCACTTCGAACTGCTGTGCGGCCGCTATGCCGCCTGGGCCGCGAGCGAAGCCGAGCACCGCGCCGCGCTCGACGGCACGCTGGCCACGCTTTCGTTTCCCTACGGCAGTTTCCGGGCCGGCCAGCGCGAGCTTGCCGAGGCCGTCTACCGGGCCGGCGCAGGGGGACGCTGCCTGCTGGCGCAGGCGCCCACCGGCATCGGCAAGACGCTGGCCACCATCTTTCCGCTGCTGAAGGCGCGCGCGGCCCGGAAGGTCGACCGCCTGTTCTTCCTCACCGCCAAGACCTCGGGCCGGCCGGTGGCGCTGCACGCGCTGCGCATGCTGGACAAGGGCAGGGGGCCGGCCAGGCTGCGCGTGCTCGAACTCGCGGCGCGCGAGAAGGTCTGCGAATACCCCGACCGCGCCTGCCACGGCGACGCATGCCCGCTGGCCAGGGGCTTCTACGACCGCCTGCCGGCCGCGCGCGAGCAGGCCGTGCAGGTGGCATGGCTCGATCGCGAGGCGCTGCGCGAGATCGGCCTTGCGCACGAAGTCTGCCCGTATTTCCTTGCGCAGGAGATGGCGCACTGGGCCGATGCCGTCGTCGGCGACTACAACTACTACTTCGACAGCAGCGCCTTCCTCTATGCCGTGATGCGCGAGGCCGGCTGGCGCGCCGCCGTGCTGGTCGACGAAGCCCACAACCTGCTCGAACGCGCACGCGGCATGTACACGGCCGAGCTCGACGGCGGTGCGCTGGAGGAAGCCCACCGCGCGGCGCCCGCCGTGCTGCGCGGTCCGCTCGCGCGGGTGTTCCGCGAATGGGACACGGTGCAGCAGTCGCAGCAGGCCGACTACGAAGCGGCCGACGAGATCCCGGAGCGCTTCCTGCGCACGCTGCAGGCCGCCAACACCGCCATGGCCGAGCATTTCGCCGCAACGCCCGAGTCTTCGCAGGGCCCCTTGCAGCGCTTCTTCTTCGACGCGCTGCACTTCGCCCGGCTGGCCGAGGCCTTCGGCGACCACTCGGTGTTCGAGCGCACGCTGGGCGCCACGCAGCAGGCGCGCCGCCTGGCCATCCGCAACCTCGTGCCGGCGCCGTTCCTGCACAGCCGCTTCGCGGAGGCGGCGTCAGTCACCTGCTTCTCGGGCACGCTGTCGCCTTTCGAGTTCTATCGCGATGCCCTCGGCGTGCCGGAGGACGCTGCATTGCTCGACGTGGCCTCGCCGTTTCGCAGCGCGCAGCTGCACGTGGAGGTGGCGACCGGCGTATCGACGCGCTTTCGCGATCGCGCGGGCTCGCTGCGCGACGTGGCCGACATCATCGGCGCTCAGTTCGAGCGACTGCCCGGCAACTACCTGGCCTTCTTCAGCAGCTTCGACTACCTCGAGAAGGCCTGCGCGGCTTTTTCGCTGAGGCACCCCGGCGTTCCCGTGTGGACCCAGACGCGCGGCATGCGCGAGGCCGACCGCCAGGGCTTCGTGGCGCGCTTCGAGGAGGGCGGGCAGGGCATCGGCTTCGCGGTGCTGGGCGGCGCTTTCGGCGAGGGCATCGACCTGCCGGGCAGCCGCCTGATCGGGGCCTTCGTGGCCAGCCTGGGCCTGCCTCAATACAACCCGCTCAACGAGATCACGCGCGAGCGTATGCAGGCGCGCTTCGGCAAGGGCTACGAATACACCTACCTCTACCCCGGCCTCCAGAAAGTGGTGCAGGCCGCCGGCCGCGTCATCCGCACCGAGGAAGACCAGGGCGTGCTGCACCTGCTGGACGACCGCTTCGCACGCGCCGAGATCCGGGAGCTTCTGCCGCGGTGGTGGCAGGTGCAACTGGTTGGCCGGAGTCAGGAATACCGACATGGATGAGCGTGGCGTGCGCGTTATCGGCGGCCCCTGGTCGGGTCGAATTGCGGTGCGACTGAGCCGTTCGTGCTTGCATATCTTTTCTGTCTGCAAATTGCGAGTTGTTGGCGATTGTTTTCGGTTTTCCGGATAATGAATTTATGTGATTTAAACGATCGAAATGAGCAGTTTTTCTCTAGGCCGTCTTTCAGGCTGCTTAGACTCGAAGAGGTAATTCATCAATTAGCTATCTCTTCATGAAATCAATCTTTTCAAACTCTGAATCGGAAATCCCGAAAAACTCTCGCCGGCAGTTCCTGCAAAAGGGCGCACAAACTGCCACTGCGATTTGGGGCGGCCTGGCGCTGACGGGATGCGGAGGAGGAGGAGGAGGAGGAGGAGGAGGAGGAGGAGGAGGAGGAGGAGGAGGAGGCGCCATCACTCCAAGTGGTGCGGGACTGTTTCCGGCTTCCGGGAACTCAAATGGACAGGCGGCGGTGCCGTCTCTCGAAAACTCGGCGCCGCAATCCGTAAACAATTCGAGTGCCGAGAATTCGCCTGGATCCGCTGCAGGTGGCACTGTCGACGAGAGTTTTTCCTCTGTCACGACACACCCGGTCATTCAGTCTTTCGTTCCTTCGGCCGAGGTTCCGGGAAAATTGATTGTTATCACTGGCGCCAAATTCGACTCTACAGCTGTCGTCAGCTTCGGCGGGGTGGCGGCAACGAAAGTCAGCGTCGATTCGGACACGCGGATTTCGGTCACGGTGCCCGCGTTGGCCGCGTCCGGGCCAATCACCGTAAAGACGACGGGGGGAGCCAGTCAGTCGAGCGCCCAGTTCTCCGTGCTGTCGGCACCCGCGCCGGCTGCTGGTTATCGGCTCGCCTGGCACGACGAGTTCGATGGCACCAGCTTGGACAAGAGGCGCTGGAGAGCACATGGCGGTACCCGGGGCGATGCCACCCATGCGCCCGATGCGATTGAGGTCGCCAACGGCGTCCTGACGATTTCGACCTATACGGATCCCGCGACGGGCAAGCACTGCACGGGCTTCCTGGACACGAACACCGGTGACCAAGGCAGATTCACCTTCGGCTATTTCGAGGCTCGCGTGCGCTTCGTGAGCATGCCTGGCCAGTGGTCGGCCTTCTGGCTGATGTCGAACATGAACAAGGTCTACGTGCCCGAGGACCCCAGTCTCGGGGTGGAGATCGACATCATCGAACATCGCGCGGTCGTGGAGAACAACGCAGGAAACGTCCGCAACCAGCATTCCAGTGCAATTCACTGGAATGGCTACGCGAAGGACGAGATGCAGACAGTCGGCAGCGGGCAGAAGCAACTGCCGGCGGGCCAGTCGTTCGCCGAATGGCATACCGTGGGTGTACTTTGGACTCCCTCGGGCTACCAGTTCTTCTTCGATGGAAATCCATACTGGGACACGACGATGGGGCTCTCCATGTCCCCGGAGTTCATCCGGCTCACCAGTGAAATCAAGGATCTCTACTGGGCTGGCAATATTCCGGCCGAAGGCTACGGCCGGCTGGGCGCCAGCACCAACGGGACCATGCAGATCGATTGGGTTCGCGTCTGGCAACTTCCCACACCTCCCTGACGGACCCTCATGACGCGCGCCGCCAGACGCCTCGAGCACGCCGGACAGCCTGACCTGTTCGGCGAAGCGCCTGCGGCCGCGATCGAAGGGCTGCGCTATGAGAACGGGTTCCTCTCGCGCGAGGAGGAAGCCGGCCTGCTGGCCATCGTGCAGGCTCTCCCGCTCAAGGAGATGCGCTACAAGGAATACACCGCCCGGCGAAGGGGCACGAGCTTCGGCGGCAGCTACGACTTCGACACCAACCGCCTGAAGCCCGGCGCGCCGCTGCCCCCTGAGCTGCATCCGCTTCGCGACAAGGCGGCGGCCTGGGCCGGCATCGCCCCCGAAGAACTCACGCACATGCTGATTGCCGAGTACCGGCCGGGCACGCCGCTGGGCTGGCATCGCGACGTGCCTGATTTCGAGGACATCGTCGGCGTGTCGCTGCACAACGATGCCGTCATGCAGTTCAGGCCCTACGTGCCTGGCGCGTCTTCTTCGGGGCCGCCAACGCTCGAGTTCCTGGTGGAGCCGCGCTCCATCTATCTATTGCGCGGACCCGCGCGGTGGGCCTGGCAGCACGCGATCGCGCCCACCGAGGCGCTGCGCTACTCCATCACCCTGCGAACGCGGGCTCGACGCGAACGGACTTCTTCTCTTTCTGTTCGTCCTTCTTCCGCCGGGGAGCGAAGAGAGACGCCGCCGCCGACAGGTCGCTGATCCAGGCGTTCCAGGCCGCTTCGCGCTGGGCCGGATCGCCGCGCAGCAGCGCCGACGGATGCAGCGTGACAAGCACTCGCCGTCCCGCCGCATCTTCCTGCCACTGGCCGCGCAGCTTCGTCACGGCCACGGTGCGTCCGAGCAGCGAGCGGGCGGCCGTCGCGCCCAGCGCGACGATGGCGCGCGGCCGTACCAGCTGAAGCTCGCTCTCCAGCCAGTGATGGCAGGCCTCGGCTTCTCGTTGACCCGGGGTCTTGTGCATGCGACGCCTGCCGCGCCATTCGTACTTGAAGTGCTTGACCGCGTTGGTCACGTACAGCTTCTCGCGCGACCAGCCGAGTTGCGCCACGGCCCGGTCGAAGAGCTTGCCGGCCGGCCCCACGAAAGGGCGGCCGGCGAGGTCTTCCTTGTCGCCTGGCTGTTCGCCCACGAACATCAGTACCGGGCGCACAGGACCCTCGCCGAACACGGACTGCGTCGCGTACTGTCCGATCGGGCACTCGCGACAGGCGTCGGTCGCCTCGTCGAGCGCCCGCAGCGCAGTCTGCGCCTCGCGAACGGTGATGCGCCGGCCGTTCAGGCCGCTGCCGCCATGGTCCGGCATTCTTCCTCGCACCGCCTGCAGGCTTCGGCGCAGCGCTGGCAGTGATCCGCGTCGTGGCTGCCGCATTCGGCGGCGCAGCGCTGGCAGATTTCGGCGCACATGCCGCATGCGACCACGACGTTGTCGCTGCCCCGTGCCATCAGGCCGGCAGCGAAGGCGCAGGCCGCGGCGCAGTCGATGTCCAGCGCGATGCATCGCGCCATGCCGCTCATTCCTTCGGCAAGGCAGGCGGCGGCGCATCGGTTGCATGCCAGGGCGCAGTCGTTGCAGGCAGCGATGCAGCGGTCCATGGAGCTGCGGGCAGTACCGGCAGAGGTCGCCGGCGTCATCTCGAACCTCCGCGCCGGGCCTGCAACTGGTTGCCGGCGCCGACGTGGCTCTCGCGGTCGTTGCGGCTTTCGGGCGTGCGCCGCGGCTCGTTCCTCGGCGTGGGCGGCTGGCTGCCTGCCTTGTTGTGTCGGGTGGGCAGGGTGTCGTGCTCGTCGGTGGTGACGGCGTCGGGGTCTTGATGCTGCTTGGCGGATGTCATGGGATGGAACTCCTTCGTGGAAAGTCGGGGAGGCCACTTGCCTCTCGCATCTCTTGTGCGTCTGCCCCTGCATGGCGCATGTGGGAATGGGCCCACCCTGCGCGTCGGCCCGGTGGAAGCCGGCCGGGCAATCCCACGACGGACGGCTCCGACGCTCGGCGCGCTCTTCTTCTTACCCGCGCAGCCTGCAACGCGCACAGCATGAAAGCTCCTCAACCAACCGCAGGAGCAACGCATGCCTAGAGGCGACAAGTCGTCCTATACGGACAAGCAGAAGCGACAGGCCGAACACATCGAGAAAGGCTACGAACATCGCGGCGTCGGCAAGGGCGAGGCGGAACGCCGGGCCTGGGCGACTGTGAATGCCGAGACCGGCGGCGGCAAGAAGAGCGGCTCTGGGCGCGGCAAGTCGGAGAACCAAGGCCCCTCGCGCAAGGGCGGAAAGCTCGGCGGCGCAGCGGCGGCGCATCGCACCGCGGCCGAGCGATCGGCCTCCGCCAGGAAGGCCGCCGCCACGCGCAAGCGCAACGCCGAGAAGCGCGGCTGAGCGCGGGGCTGCCGATGCACATCGTCCTGGGGGCGACCGGCCATGTCGGCTCGGCGGTCGCGCAGGCCCTGCTGGAGCGCAGCGAGCCGGTCACAGTGGTCACGCGCGATGCGCACAAGGCCCAGGCCTTGCGTACCAAGGGAGCGCACGTGGCGCAGGTCGACGTGTTCGACACGCATGCGCTGCGCCGGGTGTTCATGGGCGGTCGGCGCGTCTTCGTGCTGAACCCGCCGGCATCGCCTTCGTCGGACACCTCGGCGCAGGAGTCGAAGAGCGCGCACGCCATCGTTGCGGCGCTCGAGGGTTGCCAGCTCGAGAAGATCGTCGCCGAGTCGACCTACGGTGCACAGCCTGGCGAAGGCGTCGGCGACCTCAGCGTGCTGTACGAACTCGAACAGGCGCTCGCCGCCGGCCCGACGCCGTTCAGCGCACTCCGCGCCGCCTACTACATGAGCAACTGGGACGCCTCGCTGGACACCGCGCGCAGGCAGGGCAGGGTCCACAGCATGTTCCCGAAGGACTTCGAGCTGCCGATGGTGGCGCCGCACGACATCGGCCAGTTCGCCGCGAAGCTGATGCTGGGCCCGGCCGAATCATCGGGGCCATTCCATGTCGAGGGGCCTGAGCGCTACTCGCCGGGCGACGTGGCGCGTGCGTTCTCCGAAGCGCTCGGCAAGCCGGTGGAACTGGTCGAAACGCCTCGCGAGCAACTGGAGCAGGCCTTCTCGTCGCTGGGCTTTTCCGAGGCTGCCGCGAAGTCGTATGCCGCGATGACGCGGGCCACGATAGACCAACACTACGAACCGGCGACCAGGCCGGTGCGCGGTGCGATCACCCTGCGCGAATACATCACCGCGCTGGTGAGAAGAAGCTCCGGCTGACACGGTGGGGCGGGGGCTTCGAAAACCCGCCAGGATGCATGTCCGAAATTCGTGCGCGGCGCGATGAAGCCCCGGAAACCGGACATTCGCGACCTGTTTCTGGCGCCAGCCGGACAACTTTCGTTTTCCCGCCACTCGCATGCGGCGGCAAGAAGCCTGCTCGATCCGCGACGTTGCCCCGAACGTGGCAGCTATGTCGCGCAACGTCGCCGATCGCCGCGCCTTCGTGCGCGCCCGGATGAGGTTTGTAGTAGCTCGAACGCGTCGATACGATCCCGCGCCTTGCCCTCATGAAAGGACTCGCGGGTGCTTCCGACCGACGTTTCTTCCCCATCCTCCAACGCCGACCTGCAACAGCGCAGCCGGCGCCATGTCTGGCATCCGTGCACGCAGAGCATCCGCCTCGAGGCGGTGCCGCCGCTTCCCATCGCGCGCGGCGAAGGCGTGTGGCTCTTCGACCAGGAAGGCCGCCGCTACATGGACGCCACCAGCTCATGGTGGGTCAACCTCTTCGGCCATGCGCATCCGGCGATCAACTCCGCGCTGAAGCGGCAACTCGACACGCTCCCGCACGTGATGCTCGCTGGCTGCACGCACGAGCCGGCGGTGGAACTCGCGCAGCGGCTGTCGGGGCTCACGGGTGGCGTGTTCGGGCACTGCTTCTACGCCTCCGACGGCGCGTCGGCGGTCGAGATCGCGCTGAAGATGAGCTTTCATTTCTGGCGCAACGCGGGCCGCGGTGACAAGCGGCGCTTCGTCGCGATCAGACACGGCTACCACGGCGAGACGCTGGGCGCGCTGCATGTGACCGACGTGCCCGTGTTCCGCGACGCCTATGCGCCATTGCTCGCCGATTCGCTCCTGGTCGCTTCGCCCGACGCGCGCAATGCCGCTGCGGGCGAGAGCGAAGCCGATGTCGCCCACCGCGCAGCCGCCGAACTGGAGGCGCTGCTGGCCGAGCGGCACGGCACCATCGCCGCCGTGATCGTCGAGCCGCTGGTGCAATGCGCCGCCGGCATGGCGATGCACGACCCCGAATACCTGCGCTGCGTGCGCGCGCTGTGCGACCGCTACGGCGTGCACCTCATCGCCGACGAGATCGCCGTGGGCTGCGGGCGCACCGGCACCTTCTTCGCCTGCGAGCAGGCAGGCATCTGGCCGGACTTCGTGTGCCTGTCCAAAGGGATCAGCGGCGGCTACCTGCCGCTGGCGCTGGTGATGACGCGCGACGCAATCCACGACGCCTTCATCGACGACGACGCGACGCGCAGCTTCCTGCATTCGCACTCGTACACCGGCAACGCGCTGGCCTGCCGCGCGGCGCTGGCGACGCTGGACCTGTTCGAGGCCGAGAACGCATTGCAGCGCAACCAGGGCAGGGCGGCGCGCCTGCTCGAGCGGCTGCGGAAGGGCCTGGAAGGCCGGGAGGTGGAGCACCTGAGGCAGCGCGGAATGATCACCGCCTTCGACGTGCGCGAGCCGGGCGAGCGCTTTGCGGAGCGCTTCCATCTTGCGGCGCGCGCGCAGGGGCTGCTGATGCGGCCCATCGGCAATACCGTCTACCTGATGCCGCCCTACGCCATCGGCGACGACGAGATCGACCTGCTGGTCGACGGCACGCTCGCCACGCTGGACGCCGTCGCGGCCACGAACCCGAAGATGGAAGGAGCCCGCGATGTCGCGCTTGCTTGACCGACTGCAGAGCGAGATCGACGCGCTCGACGCCCAGTCGCTGCGCCGCCGCAGGCAGGTCGCCGAGAGCGCCTGCGCGCCGGTGCAGACGCTCACGCTGGCCGGCACCTCAGCGCCGCGCACCATGCTCTGCTTCAGCAGCAACGACTACCTAGGCCTGGCGGCGCATCCCGCGCTGGCGACGGCCCTGGCCGAGGGCGCCGCGCTGTACGGCGCGGGCAGCGGCGGCTCCCACCTGATCCTCGGGCACTCGCGTGCGCATGCGCAGCTCGAGGAAACGCTCGCCGGATGGATGACGCCCTTCATTCCCGAGGCGCGCAGCCTTTTCTTCTGCACTGGCTACATGGCCAACCTCGCGGTGCTGACCGCGCTTGGCGGGGCGGAGGCGGTGATCTTCTCGGAGGAGCTCAACCACGCCTCGCTGATCGACGGCGCCCGGCTCGCGAGGGCGCGCGTGGAGCGCTATGCGCACTGCGACGTGGCGGCGCTCGATGCGCAGCTCGCCGCCTGCGACGCACCGGTGAAGCTCATCGTGAGCGACGCGGTGTTCAGCATGGACGGCAACGTCGCGCCCGTGGCCGAACTGCTGGCGCTGGCCGAGAAGCACGATGCCTGGCTGGTGATCGACGATGCGCACGGCTTCGGCGTGCTGGGCGCCAGCGGACGCGGCGTGCCCGAGGCGCTGGGCCTGCATTCGCATCGGCTGGTGCTGGTGGGCACCCTTGGCAAGGCGGCGGGCGTGTCCGGCGCATTCGTGGCGGCGCACCGCACCGTCATCGACTACCTGGTGCAGCGCGCGCGGCCTTACATCTTCACCACGGCCGCGCCGCCGGCGCTCGCGCATGCGCTGCTCGCGAGCCTGGCGCTGATCGGCGGTGAGGAGGGCGCCGAACGCCGCGCGCGGCTCAAGGAGCGCATAGCCCAGCTGCGAAGCGGGCTGGCGTCGGTACTGCCGGCCGACGGCAGCGCCTGGCTGCCCGAGTCGCCGACCGCGATCCAGCCGCTGATCGTGGGGGACAACGCGCGTGCGATGCGGACGATGGCGCAGCTCGATGCGCACGGCCTGCGCGTCGGCGCGATCCGACCGCCGACGGTGCCCGCGGGCACGGCGCGGCTGCGCATCGCGCTGTCGGCCAGCCATACCGAGTCCGATGTCGCGCGATTGGTCGATGCGCTGGGCGAGGCCCTGGCCGGCCAGCGCTCGAAGGAGGTCGCATGAGCATGACGCAGCCTCGGCGCCGCTGGTTCGTGACCGGCACGGACACCGGCATCGGCAAGACGCTCGTGAGCAGCGCCATGCTGAGCCTGCTGGCCGGATCGGGCCTGCGCGCGGTCGGCATGAAGCCGGTGGCGGCAGGCCTCGAGGAGGTCGACGGTGCCTGGCGCAACGAAGACGTGGAGCAGCTGCAGGCCGCCGGCAATGTCGATGCACCGCTGGCACTGCGCTGCCCCTATCTGCTGCGAGCGCCGATGTCGCCGCATCTGGCGGCAAGGCAGGAGGGCGTGCAGATCGCGCTGCAGCCGCTGCTCTCGGCCTTCGAAGAACTTTCGGAGCGTGCCGACGCGGTGGTGGTCGAGGGTGTGGGCGGCTTCTGCGTGCCCTTCGGCGACGACCTCGACAGCGCCGACCTCGCCGTGGCACTGGGGCTGCCGGTGATCCTGGTGGTGGGCCTGAGGCTGGGCTGCCTCAACCACGCGCTGCTGAGCGCCGAGGCGATCCGCGCGCGCGGCCTGGTGCTGGCCGGATGGGTGGCGAGCATGGTCGATCCGTCGATGCTCGCGCCGCAGGCCAACCTGCAGACGCTGCGCGCGAGGCTCGGTGCGCCGCTGCTGGGCGTCGTGCCGCATCTGGAGAAGCCCGATGCGGCAGGCGCGGCCCGCCACATCGACCTGCCCGCGCTGCGGGCGACGGCGGGGCATGCAGCACGCCGCAGCGCCTTGCTGCAGGCAGCGGCATCAGCCGCGGCGGCCTGATTCTTCCAGCCGCTTGCCGCGCACGCCGCCCTGGCGCTCCAGCATCCAGCCGGGGTATTCGGCCGGCAGCGCGCTCACCTTGTCCAGCGCGGCGAGCTCGTCGGCCGTGAGCTTGATGGCGGTAGCCGCGATGTTGTCGTCCAGCTGCTCGACGCGCTTGGCGCCGATGATCACGCTGGTCACCACCTGCTGGTGCAGCAGCCACGCCAGCGCGATCTGCGCCACCGACACGCCGCGCGATTCGGCCAGGCCGCGCATCACGTCGATGCAGTCGTAGGCGCGTTCGACGTTCACCGGCGGAAAGTCGAAGTTGGTGCGGCGGCTGCCTTTCTCGGCCTCGGTGTTGCGGCCGTACTTGCCGCTGAGCAGGCCGCCCGCAAGCGGGCTCCACACCATCAGGCCGACGTTCTCGCTGCGCAGCAGCGGCACCAGCTCGCGCTCCAGGTCGCGCCCGGCGATGGTGTAGTAGGCCTGCAGCGACTCGAAGCGCGCCAGCCGGTCGCGTTCGGCGATGCCCAGCGCCTTGGCGATCTGCCAGGCGGCCCAGTTCGACACGCCCACGTAGCGCACGTGGCCTTGCCGCACCAGGTTGTCGAGTGCGTGCACCGTCTCCTCGATGGGTGTGACGGGGTCGAAGCCGTGGATCTGGTAGAGGTCGATGTGGTCGAGCTGCAGGCGCTGCAGGCTGGCCTTCACGCCGTCCATGATGTGGAAACGCGAGGCGCCGGCGGAGTTGACGCCCTTGCTGCCGGTCTCTCCCAGCACCTTGGTGGCCAGCACGAAGCTGTCGCGCGGCACCTTGAGGTTCTTCAGCGCCTGGCCGGTGATGACCTCCGACTGGCCTTCCGAATACACGTCGGCCGTGTCGATGAAGTTGATGCCGGCGTCCAGCGAGCGGCCGATCAGCCCCTCGGCCTCCGACTGCTGCAGGTTGCCGATCTGGCCCCAGATGCCGGAGGAGCCGCCGAAGGTCATGGTGCCCAGGCAGAGTTCGGAGACGAATAGGCCGGTGCGGCCGAACTTGCGGTATTGCATGGAAAGGTTCCTTTGTGGGGAGGGGGCGAGGGGAAAGAAGGCAGGGAAGGAGCGAAAGGCCCGATCCGCCGGAAAAGTATCCCGCCGGCTTCCGTTCCCCGGCGAGCGCGTTCCTGCAAAGTATTTGCCTGATTCTCCAGACCTCCCGCGCGGGGCGTGCGAAGCGGCGGGAGGAGCGCTAAGCTTCCGATCGCTCATTCCTCCAGGGGCCGTCCGGTCGTTTCCGCGGCTCCCCATCGCGACAAGGCTCCAGAAACATGTCCGACGAAACACCCGAAATCGCCGCCGCCATCGCCCAGCCGATGCCGCTCGACCCCGAACTCGAAGAAGCCCGCAAGCAGCTCGTGGCGCTCATCGAGCACATCACGCAGGGGCAGGAAGGCACCGTCGTCACCGCCGTCCCCGGCCTGCAGGTGTTCTGCATCCGCAAGCCCGAAGGGCCCAAGCACGGCTTCGCGTCCCCCGCTTTGGGGCTGATCGCGCAGGGCTCCAAGCGCATCATCGTGGGCGACGACATCTACGTGTACGACCCCATGCACTACCTCGTGACCTCCGTCGACCTGCCCGTGTGCGGCCAGGTGTGCGTCAAGAGCGAGGACGAGCCCTACCTGGGCGTGCGGCTCGAGCTGGCCCTCGACGAGATCGGCGACCTCATCGGCGACGAGAAGCTGCCGGCCAAGGCCAACGCGCCGGCCTCGCGCGGCATGTACGTCAACCGCATCGCCATGCCGGTGCTGGAGCCGGTGCTGCGCCTGCTGCGGCTGCTCGATACGCCGGAAGACGTGCCCATCGTCGCGCCGCTGATCAAGCGCGAGATCATGTATCGCCTGCTGGTCAACGGCGAGGGCGCCCGGCTGCGGCAGATCGCCCTGCAGGACAGCCACACGCAGCGCATCACCAAGGCCATCAGCGCGCTGCGCATGAACTATGCCCAGTCGCTGCGGGTGGAAGACATGGCGCGCGCGGTGCACATGAGCGTGTCGTCGTTCCACCACCACTTCAAGGCGGTGACCGCGATGAGCCCGCTGCAGTACCAGAAGCAGCTGCGTCTGCAGGAGGCGCGCCGGCAGATGCTGATCGCAGGCGCCGACGTGGCGAGCGCCGCGCACAGCGTGGGCTACGAGAGCACCTCGCAGTTCGCCCGCGAGTACGGCCGCATGTTCGGCGCGCCCCCGCTGCGCGACAAGCGCCGCTGGCTGGGCGAGGCGGGCAACGACGCGATGGGCGCCGCCTCCATGGAGGCGGCGTGAGCCTGCCGGCACGCGGAGCTGCGCCGCGTGGCTGAATCGAAGATCGCCATCTACGGCGCCATCGGCGCCAACGTGGCGATCGCGGCCACCAAGTTCGTCGTCGCGGGCATCACCGGCAGCTCGGCGATGCTGTCGGAAGGCGTGCATTCGGCGGTCGACACCTTCAACGGCGTGCTGCTGCTGGTGGGCCTGCACCTGAGCAAGCGGCCCGCGACGGCGGAGCACCCGTTCGGGCACGGCAAGGAGCTCTACTTCTGGAGCCTGATCGTCGCGGTGCTGATCTTCGGCCTGGGCGGAGGCGTGTCGTTCTTCGAGGGCGTGCAGCACATCCGCCAGCCGGAGCCGATGCGCGATCCGTTCTGGAACTACGTCGTGCTGGCCGCGGCGGCGCTCTTCGAGGGCACGAGCTTCCTGATCGCGCTGCGGCAGTTTCGCGCGCAGGCACGCGGATTGCCCTTCTGGCAGGCGCTCGACCGCAGCAAGGACCCGACCACCTACACCGTGCTGGCCGAGGATTCCGCCGCGCTGGTGGGCCTGGCGGTCGCCGCGCTCGGCATCTACCTGAGCCATGCGCTGGACATGCCCGAACTCGACGGCGTGGCCTCGGTGATCATCGGCGTGCTGCTGGCGGGCGTGGCGGTGGTGCTGGTCGCGCAGGCGCGCGGGCTGCTGATCGGCGAGGGCATCCGCCCCGAGACCGCCCGTGCCATCCGCGCGATGGCCATGGAGCAGGAATGCGTGGAGGAGGTGGGGCGCATCCTCTCGATGTACATCGGTCCCGACGAGGTGCTCGTGGTCGTCGACGTCAACTTCAAGGACGACACGCCCACCGGCGAGGCGGCCGATGCCATCGCGGCCATCGAGAAGCAGGCGCGTGCGCGTTTCCCGATGATCAGGCGGATCTTCATCGAGGCGAGCGAGGCACCCGCTCCGGCCAGGACCAGCGACGCCTTGTAGCACTTGCCGCGATTTCTTGCGTCGTCCCGGCCATGCAGGCTTCGCGAAACTTCGCTATCGTTTTGCCCGCTGCAGCAACCCGCCCGCCCCTTCGGGCGGGAGAACTCGACAACACGGAGAAATGCATGCTTTGGGAAAAGAAGCTGGCGCAGTGGAGCGCCGCGGTCCGCGAGCGCGCCAACCTGCCGGCGCGGCTAACCCTGTGGGATGGCCAGTCCTTCGATTTCGGCACCTTCAGCGGACCCGCCGTCACGCTGCACGTGAAGTCGCCAGCCGCGCTGTCGCTGATGCTGCAGCCCACGCTCGACAACCTGGGCGAGGCCTACGTCAAGAGCAAGATCGACATCGAGGGCAAGCTCAGCGACGTGATCGACATCGCCTACGGCCTGGCCAGGACATCGATCGACAAGCCGGGCGGCGCGCTGCAGAACATGGCGCGCTACTTCACGCACACCAAGTCCTCGGACAAGAAGTCCATCCAGTACCACTACGACGTTTCCAACGAGTTCTACCAGCTGTGGCTCGACCCGAACATGGTGTACTCGTGCGCCTACTTCGAGAACGGCGATGAAGACCTTGCCACCGCGCAACTCAAGAAGATCGACCACATCCTCACCAAGATCGAGCTGAAGCCGGGCCAGACCCTGCTCGACATCGGCTGCGGCTGGGGCGCGCTGGTGATCCGCGCGGCGCAGAAGTTCGGCGCGCGCTGCGTGGGCGTGACGCTGTCGCAGAACCAGTTCGACCTCGCGACCGAGCGCGTGAAGGCCGCCGGTTTGGAAGACCGCATCGAGATCCGCCTGCAGGACTACCGCGACGTGACCGGCCAGTTCGACCGCATCACCAGCGTCGGCATGTTCGAGCACGTGGGCCGCAAGAACCTGCCCGACTACTTCAGGCGCGTGCAGCAGCTGCTGGCCGACGACGGCGTGGTGATGAACCACGGCATCACCTCGTCCGACCCCGAAGGGGGCGGCGTGTCGTACGGCGGCGGCGACTTCATCGACCGCTACGTGTTCCCCAACGGCGAGCTGCCGCACATCAGCCTCGCGCTGCAGGCCATGCAGCAGGGCGGGCTCGAGGCCTTCGACGTGGAGAACCTGCGCCGCCACTACGCGCAGACGCTGCGCTTCTGGAGCGACGCCTACGAGGCCAACAGCGAGAAGGCGCGCGCCCTGGTCGACGAGGAGAAGTTCCGCATCTGGCGCGTGTACCTCGCGGGCTGCGCCTATGCCTTCGAGAACGACGACGTGGCGATCTACCAGGTCGTCGGGCGCAAGGCGGGCAGGCCGGCGAAGACGCTGCCCTGGTCGCGCCGCTACATCTACGACGGCACTTCGGCGCTGAACGCCGGCTGAGCTCGCTCGGGCTCGGGCGCCCGAGAGCCCGAGCCAGCGACAGGGGCTCATGGCGTCTATAGCATGCACGGCTCATGACCTCCACGACCCCCAGAACAACAAGCCGCCCACTGGTCATCGCCTCGATCATGGCCTCCATGGCGATGGTGGCCATAGAAGCCACCATCGTCTCCACCGTGATGCCGCAGATCGCCTCCGAGCTGGGCGGTCTGCATCTCTACAGCTGGGTGTTCGCCTCCTTCCTGCTGGCTCAGACCGCGATGACGGTGGTGTTCGGCAAGCTCTCCGACCTCTACGGCCGCAAGCCCATCATGTTCGTGGGCATCGCGGTCTTCGTCATCGGCTCGGTGCTCGCGGGCTTCTCGTGGTCGATGCCGGCCATGATCTGCTTCCGGCTCATACAGGGCATCGGCGCGGGCGCGATCCAGCCGGTGGCGCTCACCATCGTGGGCGATCTCTATCCGGTGCGCGAGCGCGGCAAGGTGCAGGGCTGGCTCGCGAGCGTGTGGGCGGTGTCGGCGGTGCTGGGGCCGATGATCGGCGCACTCATCGTGCAGAAGCTCTCGTGGGCGTGGATCTTCTGGGTCAACGTGCCGATCGGCCTCGCGGCGGCGGCGGGATTCTGGTTCTTTCTGCACGAAGCGCCCACGGTGCGGCGCTCTTCCATCGACATCGTGGGCGCCGTGCTCTTCACCATCGGCATCGCGGCGTTGATGATCGCGCTCACCGAATTCGGCGTGGGCAACTCGGGCGTGGCGCTCGCGTGGGCCGGGTTGTTCGCCGTCACGCTGGTGCTGTTCATCGCGCAGGAGCGCCGCGCGGCCGACCCGATGGTGTCGCTGCGCCTGTGGGGCGCGCGGATGATAGCCATCGTCAACGGCGCGGCCATGCTCGCCGGCATGGTGCTGATCGGCATCACCACCTTCCTGCCGATGTACGTGCAGGTGGTGCTGGAGCGCTCCTCGGTCACGGCCGGCCTCACGCTCACGATGGTCATGCTGGGCTGGCCCATCGGCGCGACGCTGACATCGCGCACCTTCCACCGCATCGGCCTGTGGCGCATGGTGGTGACCGGCGCGGCGCTGATTCCGGTGGGCGCCTCGACCTTCGTGCTGCTGGGCTCGGGCAGCTCTCCCGTGCTTCCCGCGATCGGCTCCTTCGTCATCGGACTGGGCATGGGCGTGATGAGCCTGAGCTCGCTCATCCTCATCCAGGAGGGCGTCGATCTCGCGCAGCGCGGCATCGCCACCGCATCGAACGTGTTCTCGCGCAACCTCGGCAGTGCGCTGGGCGCTGCCTTCTTCGGCGCGGTCTTCAACTTCGGGCTCACGCACGGTGACGGTCGGCCGATGTTCTCCGACGAGCAGCTGCGCATGCTGCTGCAGGGCGTGCACGGCTCCGTCGCGGGCGATTCGGCTATCCGCCTGGCGCTGGGTGGATCGCTGCACCTCACCTTCGTGATGATGCTGGTCGTGAGCCTCGGCGTGATCGCGCTGGCCTTGCTGCTGCCCAGGGAAGGGCTGGTGGAGAGCAGGGCGGTGGCAGCCGGGGAGGCTGCGCCGAAGTAGCCCGCCTCAGGGCGCCTGCAGCGCTTTCTTCATGTACGCGAGATAGAAGCCGGGCGCGTAGTCGTCGATGCGCCCGTATTCCTCGTAGCCCTGCTTCAGGTAGAAGCCGCGTGCCTGCCACTCGAAGGTGGACAGCTTCGCGTTCCTGGCGCCGAGCGTGATGGCCTGCCGCTCGGCTTCGGCCAGCAGGCGGCTGCCGAGGCCTGCGCCCCGGGCATCTTCCTCCACGAAGAGCACTTCGACATCGAGCCAGTACAGGAACACGAAGCCGCGCAGACCGCCGAGCAGACGGCCGTTCTCGTCCCTCGCATCGAGCCGGATGTATTCCTGCCTCGGGTATTCGCCGACGAAGCCGTAGTTGTAGCGGCGCAGCTTGAGGCCCAGTTCGCCGGAGCGCAACTGTTCCTCGGTAGGGGGCGACAGGGTGATGTTCATTCTGGTGCTGCCTCGATCCTGGGGAGGCGGCATTCTGCCCGCACGCGCGGACCGCATATCGATCCGCGCTTTCCTTCTTTGTGCGCTTCGGCAGCCGTTGATACGGTCTCGCTCTTTGCATTGCGAGGCGATCGACCATGGGCGCGAGGGATTTCGAGCGGCATCTTCTTTCGGGAGCGGACGGCTCCGCGCGGCATGAGGCCGATGTCCTGGTGATCGGCGGCGGGCCGGCCGGTGCATGGGCTGCCGTGAGCGCAGCCGCGCAAGGGGCGCGCGTGCTGCTCGCCGACAAGGGCTTCTGCGGCACGTCGGGCGCGACGGCGCCTTCGGGCACGGGGCTCTGGCACGTGTCGCCCGAAGGCAAGGCGCGCGAGGAGGCCAAGGCCAGCCGCCTGGCGATGGGTGGCCACCTGGCCGAGCACGCCTGGATGGACCGCGTGCTGGAGCAGACCTGGGAGAACGTCGAGCGGCTCAAGGACTGGGGCTACCCCTTTCCCGCCGACGATCAGGGCGCGCTGCGCTGCACCTCGCTGCAGGGTCCCGAATACATGCGGCTGATGCGCAAGCGGGTGAAGGAATCCGGCGCGCGCATCCTCGACCACAGCCCCGCGCTCGAACTGCTGGTGGACGAGCACGGCACCGTCTGCGGCGCCACCGGCGTCAACCGCCAGACGGGCGAGAGCTGGGTGGCGCGCACCGGTGCTGTGGTCATCGCCACCGGCGGCTGCGCCTTCCTGAGCCGCGCGCTCGGCTGCAACGTCCTCACGGGCGACGGCCAGCTGATGGCGGCGGAGGTGGGCGCGGCGCTCTCGGGCATGGAGTTCTCGAACGCCTACGGGCTCGGACCGGCGTTCTCGTCGGTGACCAAGTCGCTGTTCTACAACTGGGCGACCTTCTACACGGCCGACGGCGTGGCCATCGATGGCGCGGGCTCCTCGAAGGGGCGGGGCGTGATCGCGCAGACGCTGCAGTCGCAGCCGGTCTTCGCATGCCTCGACCGCGCCGATGCGCAGATCCGCGCGTGGATGCGCACCGCGCAGCCCAACTTCTTCGTTTCCTTCGACCGGCAGGGCATCGACCCCTTTACGCAGCACTTTCCCGTGACGCTGCGGCTCGAAGGCACCGTGCGCGGCACGGGCGGCCTGCACCTGGTGGACGACAGCTGCGCCACCTCGGTGCCGGGCCTGTACGCCGCAGGCGACGCCGCGACGCGCGAGCTGATCTGCGGCGGCTTCACCGGCGGCGGCAGCCACAACGCGGCCTGGGCGCTGTCTTCCGGCTTCTGGGCCGGCGCAGGCGCGGCGGCCTTCGGGCGCGATGCGCGCGCCAGGTCGCAGCGCACCGCACTGCGCGCGGGCGGCGTGGCGCTTTCGACGCGCGGTGCGACGGCCTTCGACAGCCAGGAAGTCGTTCGCGCGGTGCAGGCCGAGGTCTTTCCGTACGAGCGCAACTGGTTCCGCGAAGGCGATGCGCTGCGCGATTCGCTCTCGCGGCTCGATGCCTTGTGGGAGCGCCTGCGCACCAGCGCGCCGGCCGCCACTGCTACCGAGGCGGTGCGCGCACGCGAAGCGGCGGCCATGCTCGCCACCTCGCGCTGGATGTATCGCAGCGCGCTGCAGCGCACCGAAACGCGCGGCATGCACCGCCGGCGCGAGCACGGCACGCTCGATCCGTCGCAGCGGCACCGGCTGCTCAGCGGCGGGCTCGACGAGGTCTGGGTGCAGAAGCACGCAGTGAATGAAGGGGTGGACGCATGATCGAAGTCATCAGCGCCGAGCGCTGCACCGCCTGCAACATCTGCGTGAACGCCTGCCCGACGAACGTCTTCGAGGCCGTGCCGGGCGCAGCGCCGCGCATCGCCCGGCAGGACGACTGCCAGACGTGCTTCATGTGCGAGCTGTACTGCCCGGAAGACGCGCTCTACGTCGCACCGATCGCGGACCGCAGCGCCACCGCCGAGGAGCGCGATGCCGCGGCGGTGGCCCTCATGGGCAGTTACCGCAGCGCCGTCGGCTGGGGCCGCGGCCGCCAATCGACTGCGTCTGCCGATGCGAGCTTCGAGCTGCTGCGGCGCGCGCACTGAGCCGCCTTTTCTTTCTTCTCAACTGAGCTTCTCGATGTCCGATCTTCCAAGCCGCCGCCGGTTGCTGCGCGGCGCCGTCGCCGCAACTGCCGCAGCCGCCGCGAGCGCGTTGCCCGTCTTCTCCATTGCCCAGCAGCAGGGCAGCAGCCAGGTGCTGCGCCTGGGCTACATCGGCCCCGGCAAGAAGCCCGCCAACGCCACCGGCTGGGCGCTGCGGCAGGGGCACCTGCTGCGCGAGCTGGCGCCGCTGGGCTTCAAGGAAATCACGACGCGCAACTTCCCGAATGGGCCCGACCTCAACGAAGCGTTTCTCTCCGGCGCGCTCGACGTCGGCATCTACGGCGACACGCCCGCCGTGGTGGCGCGCTCGCGCGGTCTCGACGGGCAGCTCATCGGCTTCGACGCGGTCGGCATGAACGTGTGGCTGCTCACGCCGCGCAATGGCGTGCGCAGCGTGAAGGAACTCGAGGGCCAGTCCATCGGCGTGGCGCGCGGCTCCTACATGCACCGCTACGTGCTGGGCCTGCTGAAGGAGAACGGCCTGCAGAAGTCGGTCAAGGTGATCCACATGTTCCCGCGCGACGGCGAGGCGGCGCTCGACCAGGGCTCGATCGCGGCGTTCGCGGCGCAGATCGACGTGGGGCCACTGCTGGCCTCGCGCGGCTATCCGGTGATCGACGAGGCGGAGAAGCACCCGACGCTGCGTGGCACCTCGGTGATCGTCGCCTCGGGCAAGCTTCTGGCCGCTGCGCCGGGCCTGCCCGCCGCATGGACGCGCGCACGGCGCACCGCGCTGCAGGAGATCCATCGCAACAGCGCCGACTACTACGCCTTCCATTCGGAGGTGAGCGGCTTTCCGCTGGAGATCGTGAAGGTCTCGCACCCGCTGTCGCACTTCCCCGAGGCTGCGTATCCGCCCGAAGGGCTGGCGCTGCTCGACGAGGTGAAGAAGTTTCTGCTGGCCGAGAACCTCGTGAACCGCGACTTCGCGCTGTCCGAGTGGCGCGCTACGCAGCAGGCCTGAAGCGCGCCGCGGCGCTGCTCAGGAATGGCAGACGAGGCCGTCCTTGAGCAGCGTGATCTCGAACTGCAGGTTGCCCGCACGTGCGCCGCGCGCCTTTGCCAGCGTGCCGTCCGCGCGCCATTGGCGCAGCGCGGCGGCGAGGTAGTCGCGAGACGCCTCGTCGCCCTGCGGCAGGCGGATGGCGGCGTCCGAAGGCGGGCGCAGGCCGCTTGCCAGCGGCTTGTAGAAGCGCCATTCCTCGTTCTTCAGCAGCCGCTGAAGCACTTCCTCGTCTTCGGCCAGCGCCGTGCACTCGCCCGCCATGAAGGCCGACACCGCATGCACGGACGAGGGGTAGCTGCGCGGCTGCGCGCCGTAGCGCAGCGACACCGCGCCGGCATAGCCCGAGCCTTCGCCCACGCAGACCGAGGCGCCGCGCAGCGAGTCGGCATCCTGCACGCGGCCCTTGCGCAGCGCGACCACGAGGCCGCTGCCGGTGTCGTAGCTGCCGGGTGCCGCGTCGATGCCCTTGGGTGCGGCCGTTGCCGGAACACCTGCCACCAGCAGGTCGACGCGGCCTTCGCGCAAGGCCGCCTCCTGGGTGGCGGTGTCCAGCCCGACCAGCTCGAGCTTGACGCCGAGCGAGCGTGCGAGCTCGCGCGCCAGCGTGGCGTCGAAGCCGTCGGGTTCGGGCGGCGTGGGTGCTTCTGGAGGGGCCGGGCGGGGATAGCGGCGCACGCCCACGACGAGCGTGCCGCGCTCGATGGCCCTGGCGAGCACCGGCCCCTTGGGCAGTTCGCTCAGCCGGCTGCCCGAGGCCCACGAAGCGCCCAGGCCCGCCAGCGCGGCAGCCGCGGCGAGCGAGGCGCCCGCCAACGCGAACCTGCGGGGGCGCGTGGAAATGGCTTCACTCATCGAGGCTCAGCCCCCGCCGCCAGCGCAGCAGCCGCCGCTCCAGCAGCGCAAGAAGGTAGTTGAGCAGCAGCCCGAGCGTCGCCAGCAGCAGGATGCCCGCATACATGGTCGGTATCTGGAAGGTCTCCTGCGAGTTCAGCGTGAGAAAGCCCAGCCCGGAATGCGCACCGATCATCTCGGCCGCCACCAGCGCCGTGATGCTGTAGGCGCCCGCCAGCCGAACGCCGGTGAAGATCGAAGGCAGCGAAGCCGGCAGCACCACCTTGAAGAAGACGAAGCGGCGCGAGGCGCCCATCGACAGCGCCGAGTTCACCAGCAGCCGGTCGACCTGCTTCACGCCGCCCACCGTGCTCAGCAGCACCGGCCAGAACGAAGCCCAGAAGATGATCGCCACCTTCGACAGCTCCCCGATGCCCAGGAACAGGATGAACACCGGGAACAGCGCGAAGGCCGATGTCTGGCGGAACAGCTGCAGCACCGGATCGACGATGGCCGCGAGCCTCCTGAAGCCGCCCACGAGCAGACCCAGCACCACGCCCGCGACGCTCGCGAGCACCAGTCCCCAGAGCGAACGCTGCAGGCTGGCGGCGACATGCTTCCAGAGCTGGCCGTTCTCCAGCAGCTGCACGATGCTCGCGAGCACGGCCGAAGGCGGGCTCAGGTAGGCGTCGCTCACGATTCCCAGGCGCGGCAGCGCTTCCCACAGCGCGAGGAACAGCACGATGCCGATGCCGCGCTCGGCCACCCGGCCGAGGCTGCGTGCCAGCTTCAGAAGCCGGCTGGGCGACCGCACGACGGGCGCTTCGAGCACCGCGCTCACGACACCACTCCTTCGAGCGACCGGGGCCGCAGGCCGAGCTGCACTTCGTCCTTCAGCACCTCCCAGGCGCGCTGGCGCAGCGCTGCGAACTCGCCCGAGTGGCGCAGCTCCGCCGAGCGCGGGCGCGCGAGAGGGATGTCGATGATGTCCTTGATGCGGCCGGGCCGCTGCGTCATCACCGCCACGCGGTCTGAGAGGTACACGGCTTCCTCCAGGCTGTGCGTGATGAACACGATGGTCTTGCGGTGCTGCTCCCAGATGCGCAGCAGCTCGCCCTGCAGCACCTCGCGCGTCTGCGCATCGAGCGCGGCGAAGGGTTCGTCCATCAGCAGCACGTCGGGCTCGTAGGCCAGCGAGCGCGCGATGGCCACGCGCTGCTTCATGCCGCCGGAGATCTCGTGCGGGTAGCGCTCGCCGAAGCCCTGCAGGCCGACGAGCTCCAGGTATTCCTGCGCCGTGCGGCGGCGCGCGGGCCTGGCCACGCCGCGGATGTCCAGACCCACCGCGATGTTGTCGAGCACCGTCAGCCACGGAAAGAGCGCGTAGCCCTGGAACACCACGCCCTGGTTGCGGTTGATACCCGAAAGCGGCTGGCCATTGATGGCGATGCGCCCGCCGGTGCGCTCGGTGAGCCCGGCCAGGATGCCGAGGAAGGTCGACTTGCCGCAGCCCGAGGGGCCGAGCACCGAGAGGAACTCGCCTTCGCGCACGTCGAGGTCGAAGCCTTCGAGCACGCGCACCCGTTCGCTGGCGCCGCGTGCGGCGTAGTCCATCCGCACGTCGCGGGCGGAGATCTTGATGCTCATCGCTTGGTGCCCGCTCAGGCCTTCGTGGCGAAGGGGTTGAACTCGTTCGTGTACACGTCCTTCACCGACACCTTGCCGGTGGCGAGCTTGCCCTCGGACTGCAGGATGTCGATGTAGTACTGGATCGGCGGCTCGGTCACCACCAGGTCGTCGACGTAGGCGTAGCGGTCGACGTTCTTCAGCTCCATGTTTATGCGCCTGGCCACCAGCTTGCGGGCTTCCTCGGTGTTGGCGTTGACCCAGTTGCCGGCCTTGGCCAGCGCGGTCACCACGTCGCGCACCGCCTCGGGGTGCTGGCGGATGAACTGGCCGTGTGCGCTGTACGGTGCCATGCCGCCCAGGCCGCCGTCGAGGTCGAAGTCGCTCCACAGCCGCACCAGCGAGTCGGCGTTGTCGGCGCGGCCGGAGAAGGGCGCGTGGATGATCGCCAGGTCGGTGTTGCCGGTCACCAGCGTCTGCTCGGCCTGCTCGTCGGGGATGACGACGAAGTTGATCTTGTTGACGTCCACGCCATGCTGGCGCAGGTACTTCTTGGTGACGAACTCGGCGCAGGCGCCGAAGCTGTTGAAGCCGATGGTCTTGCCCTCGAGGTCCTTCGGCGCGCGGATGCCCGAGTCCTTGCGGACGAAGTACTTCATGTGCGGCGCTTCCTGCAGCGTCTTGCCGCCGGCGGCCACCACCTTGAGGTCGGCACCCGAGGCGATGGCCGAGATCACCAGCGGCACCATGCGGCTGCCGAAGTCGATCTCGCCCGTGCCCACCAGCGGAATGATCTGCGGCGCGGCGATCTTGCCGACGTAGTCGGGCCGGGTGTTGGTGCCCTCGAAGTAGCCGAGCTCGTCGGCTAGGTAGATCAGGTCGAAGGAGGGGTTGTTCGGGTACTTGAACGCGACCTTGTCGCCGGTCTTCTTCACCACCGCCGGAGCACTGCCGGCGGATGCGGTCCTGCCTTCGTCGCGCGAGCAGCCCGCGAGCAGCAATCCGCCGAGGCCGCTGGCGGCGCCGAGCGAAGCGAAGGTCTTGAGCGCGCGGCGGCGCGAGGAAAGGGCGGGAGTGGACGGGTTGGACATGGCGGCGCGCCCCGGGGTCGGGGCCGGTCTGGGAAGTTGGCTAGGCGCCGATGCTAGGAAGCGGCGCGCACGCCTCCAACGAAGAAATCCGCGCATGCATATGCGGCGACGGATAAGTGCGACAGCGGCGTGGAAATGCTTGCCCCGCGCGGCAGGCGGGGGCATCCTCGAAAGTTTCCCGCGATCTCCTTTCGTTCGGTCGCCCTTTCTTCCTTCTTCCATCGCCAGGACCAGACACACCCATGACCTACCACGCCGAACCCAAGCGCTACGACGCCATTCCCTACCGCCGCGTCGGCCGCAGCGGGCTGGTGCTGCCCGCCATCTCGCTCGGGCTGTGGCACAACTTCGGGGACACCACCTCCATCGCCACGCAGCGCCAGCTGCTGCGCACCGCCTTCGACCTGGGCATCAACCACTTCGACCTGGCCAACAACTACGGCCCGCCCTACGGCAGCGCCGAGACCAACTTCGGCCGCCTGCTGCGCGAAGACTTCAAGCCCTACCGCGACGAGCTCATCATCTCCAGCAAGGCAGGCTGGGACATGTGGCCGGGCCCCTACGGCAAGGGCGGCGGCTCGCGCAAATACGTGCTCGCCAGCCTCGACCAGAGCCTGCAGCGCCTGGGACTGGACTACGTCGACATCTTCTACTCGCACCGCTTCGACCCCGAGACGCCGCTGGAGGAAACGGCTTCCGCGCTGGCCCAGGCGGTGCAGCAGGGCAAGGCGCTGTATATCGGCATTTCGTCTTACTCCGCCGGCAAGACGCGCGAGATCGCCGCGCTGCTGCGCGAGTGGAAGGTGCCGCTGCTCATCCACCAGCCGGCCTACAACCTGTTCAACCGCTGGATCGAGAAGGACCTGCTGAACGCAACGGAAGAACTCGGCGCGGGCGTCATCGCCTTCACGCCGCTGGCGCAGGGCCTCCTGACCGACAAGTACCTCAGCGGCATCCCGGCCGACTCCCGCATCAACCGGCCCGGCGGCGGCTCGCTCAAGCAGGAGCACCTGTCGGAGGCCAACGTCGAACGTGCTCGCGCGCTCAACGAGATCGCACGGCGCCGCGGCCAGTCGCTGGCACAGCTCGCGCTGACCTGGACGCTGCGCGATCCGCGCGTGAGCTCGGCGCTGATCGGCGCGAGCCGGCCCGAGCAGATCGTCGACAACGTGGCGGCGCTCGCACATGCGCCGCTGAGCGCGGAGGAACTGGCGGAGATCGACAAGTACGCGGTGGAGGGCGGCGTGAACCTCTGGGAGAAGCCCTCGACGGACTTCGCCTGAGCCGCTTCTCTTCTTTGTCTTCTCAGGGACCGCATCAGGTAACTCGGAATCCGTCTTTGGCAAAGGCGGGTGCGCTTTGCAGAATCGGCGCAAGCATTCGTTCGATTCATTGATTGCCATGCAATTGCGCACCCATTACGTCTCCCCGGCCGCCCAGGCGCGCCATGTCCTGGCCCTCACCGCGAAAGCCTGGCATGTGCCACCGGCTTCGCCGCACGCGCTGGCGCGCCGCGCACCGCACGGCTACGTGCCTGTGCGCGCGCTTCGGCGCCTGCATGCGGCCGCCATGTTGAGCCTGCTGCCCCATTCGTGGTGAACTCGGCGCCAGGACATTGAACCTGGAGATGACCGAGCATGCTGATCGTTCTGGGTGGGCTGCCCGGCAGCGGCAAGACCACCATCGCCCGCGAGATCACCGCGCTGCTGCCTTGCGCGTACCTGCGCATCGATGCCATCGAGCAGGCGCTGCGCTCTGCCGGCGCACCCGGTGGCATATCCGACGGAACATCCACCGGTGAGATCGGCCCGGCCGGCTACATCGTGGCCTATGCGCTGGCTGGCTCCAATCTTTCCCTGGGCCAGGCGGTTCTGGCCGACTGCGTGAACCCCTTGCCCGTCACGCGCGAGGCCTGGCGGGCCGTCGCGGCGCGGGCTTCTTCACCCATCGTCGAAGTCGAGGTCGTGTGTTCCGACGCTGCAGAGCACAGGCGCCGCGTCGAGCAGCGGCGCGTCGACATACCCGGCCTCGTGCCACCCACGTGGGAGTCCGTGCAGCGGCACGACTACGAGCCGTGGAGCACGCCGCGCATCGTCATCGACACCGCCGCAATGAGCGCGCGAGAGGCTGCGCAGGCCATTCTTTCCCACACGAGACACTGAGCATCCAGCAGATATCGATATAGGAATTCAGCGCAAGCGGTGCGCGCAATGCCCCAGAGAATTCGCAGCAATTCTTCATCAAGGGGCGTCAGCCACCGCACACCGTGTCCTACTCGCTGTCCCTGCTCGACAAGAGCCTGATCCCGGAAGGCGCCGACGCCGCACAGGCGTTCCAGCACACCATCGCGCTCGCGCAGGCGGCCGAGCGGCTGGGCTACCGGCGCTACTGGCTCGCCGAACATCACGGCAACAGGAACTACGCAGGTTCGGCGCCCGAGGTGCTGGCAGCGCACCTGCTGGCAAAGACTTCGCGCATCCGCGTGGGCACCGGCGGCGTCATGCTCCAGCACTACAGCCCCTTCAAGGTGGCCGAGGTGTTCCGCGTGCTGGCCTCGCTGGCGCCGGGCCGCGTGGACATCGGCATCGGCAAGGCGCCCGGCGGCCTGCCGCTGACGAGCAAGGCGCTGCAGTGGCTGCACGATCCGGCCAGGAGCAGGAGCGAGGACTTCGGCGTGCGCCTGTCGGAGCTCGATGCCTTCCTGGACGACGGCGTCGCCTCCGGCCATGCGCTCGCCGGCGCTGTGGCCACGCCCAATCCGCCGCAACTGCCGCAGCGCGTGCTGCTGGGCGGCAGCCCCGAGAGCGCGGTGCTTGCCGCGCGCCTGGGCTGGCAGTTCACCTATGCAGGGCACTTCAATAGCGACCCCGTGAACCTTGCCCGATCGGTCGAGGCCTACCGCGCGGAAACGGGGCGGGCACCCCTACTGGCGCTCTTCGCCTTCGCGGCAGAGACGAGCGAGAAGGCCGCCGAGCTCGTGGGCGCGCTGCGCAGCTTCCGCGTGCACCTGCCCACCGGCCAGAGCGTGAACCTGCCAAGCCTCGAAGCAGCCGCCGAGTTCGCACGGCAGGCGGGCGTGAGCGACTACCGGACCGAGGAGCGCCGCCCGCATGTGATCGCCGGCACCGGCGAAGAAGTGCGCGATGCGCTCGATGCATTGAGCGCGCAGTACGGCATCGAGGAGTTCGTCATCGACATCCCCGTGGCCGGCTTCGCGGAGCGCCGTGCGTCGGTCGAACTGCTCGCCGCGGCGCGCGAGGCCGTGCCTGTCGCAGCCTGAGCCCTTCCTTCCTTCCTTCCTTCTTCCCATTGCGAACCCCTCGAAGCGAGCCATCGTCATGAGCAACGACAACAGCAACAAGAGCATCCGGTTCGGCGTCATGCTGCAGGGCGCCGGCAGCCACATGAACTCCTGGAAGCATCCGGGCGGGCCGGCCGATGCCAGCGTCAACCTCGGTTTCTTCGTGCGCACCGCGCAGAAGGCCGAGGCTGCCGGCATCGCCTTCGCGTTCGTGGCCGATGGGCTCTACATCAACGAGAAGTCGATCCCGCACTTCCTCAACCGCTTCGAGCCGATCTCGATCCTGTCGGCGCTCGCCACGGTGACCTCGAAGATCGGCCTCGCCGGCACCGTCTCCAGCTCCTACAGCGACCCGTTCACGGTGGCGCGTCAGTTCGCCTCGCTCGACCTCATCAGCGGCGGGCGCGCGGGCTGGAACGTGGTGACCACGCCGCTGGAAGGCAGCGCGAAGAACTACAGCCGCGCACACCCCGAGCACGCCTTGCGCTATGAAATCGCCGACGAGTACCTCGCGGTGACGCAGGGGCTGTGGGACAGCTGGGACGACGACGCCTTCGTGCGCGACCGCGAGAGCGGCCGCTTCTTCGATGGCGGCAAGCTCCACACGCTGAACCACAAGGGCCGCTTCTTCGAGGTGTCGGGGCCGCTGAACATCCAGCGCTCGCCGCAGGGCCAGCCGGTGATCTTCCAGGCCGGCTCGTCCGACGCGGGCATCGGGCTGGCCGGCAAGTACGCCGACGCCGTGTTCACCCATTCGCCCTCGCTGGAGGACACGCGCAGCTTCCTGCGGCAGGTGAAGGCCAGCGCAGTCGCGCAGGGCCGGCAGGCCGGCGACGTGAAGATCTTCCCTGGCATCGGCCCCGTGGTCGCCGCCACCGAGGAAGAGGCCGAAGCCAAGTACCGCGCCATCCGCGAGCTGCTGACGGTGGAGGAAGCCCTGGCCTACCTGGGACGCTTCTTCGACCACCACGACTTCAGCCAGTACCCGCTGGACGCACCGTTCCCCGAACTGGGCGAACTGGGCCGCAACAGCTTCCGCTCGACCACCGACCGCATCAAGGCCAACGCCAGGGCCAAGGGCCAGACGCTGCGCGAAGTGGCGCTCGAAGTGGCCACGCCCCGCACGCAGTTCGTGGGCACCGGCGAGCGCATCGCCGACGAGATCATCCGCTGGGTGGACGAGGGCGCGGCCGACGGCTTCATCCTCGGCTTCCCGGTGCTGGGGCAGGGGCTGGACGACTTCATCGAGTTCGTGATCCCGGCGCTGGAGGCGCGCGGGCGCTACCAGCGAGAGCTTCCCGGGCAGACGCTGCGCGACCACCTGGGCCTGCCGCGCAAGGCGAGCCGCTACGCGGCGCAGGAAATCGCGCCCGCCGTGCAGAAGGCCGCGTGATGAGCGAACAGTTCGTCTACACCACGCCGCTCGATCCGCGCGCGAAGCCGCTGATCGAAGGACTGACCTTCGAGTACGACAGCCGCTACGGCGACGTGATGCGCGAGCCGGGCCAGCCGCGCGAGATGGAGCGCTACCCAGCCGAGGTCTTCACACCGGCACATGGCGGCAACTTCGTGCTGCTGCTGCGCGACGGCGTGGCCATCGGCGGCGGCGCCTTCATGCGCCACGACGAGCGCACCGCCGAACTCAAGCGCGTGTGGACGCATGCCGATCTGCGCAGGCAAGGGCTGGCCAGCAAGGTGCTAGCCGAACTGGAGGCGGAGGTGCAGCGGCAGGGCTACGAGCGCATCTACCTGACGACCGGCTTTCGCCAGCCCGAGGCCGTGGGCCTGTACCTGGGCCATGGATACACGGCGCTCTTCGGTCCGCCCATCGATCCGGAGACGCCGCGCAAGCTGCCTTTCGAGAAATACCTGGACACCGGGCGGCGGCACGCCCCTTCGGCTCCCGGGCAACTGGTCGGAGCGGCGCAGCGATGAACACCACCGTCCTCGACGCGGCCGCCGAGCCGATGAACCCCGCGCCGGTGCGCGCACCGCAGCCGCAGCGTTCGCCGGTTCCCGCCGCGGCCCCGGCCAACGGCGACTACTCGCACTTCCGCATCGTGCCGGCGCGCTACCCGGCGCGCACCGTTGGCACCATCTTCGCCGTGCTGGTGATCGGCATCGTGCTGCACTCGACGCTCACCAACCCGCGCTGGGGCTGGGGCGTGTTCGCGCAGTGGTTCTTCGCCGAGCCGGTGCTGCAGGGCCTGGGCCGCACGCTTCTGCTGACGGCGCTGGGTGCGCTGCTGGGCTTCTTCTTCGGCACCGCGCTGGCGCTTGCGCGGGTGTCGCGTTCGCCTCTGCTGGCGCGGCTCGCGTGGGTGTTCACCTGGCTCTTCCGCTCGGTGCCGGTGATCGTGCTGCTGCTGATCATCAACAACCTGGGCTACCTCTACGAGACGGTGACGCTGGGCATCCCCGGCACCGATGTCACCTTCTTCTCGTACCCGACCACGCAGCTCATCAGCCCCTTCGTGGCGGCGCTGCTGGGACTCACGCTGAACCAGGCGGCCTTCGCCTCGGAGATCGTGCGCGGCGGCATTCTTTCGGTAGAGCAGGGGCAGCTGGAGGCGGCTGCGGCGCTGGGCCTGTCGCGCGGGCGGCAGTCGTTCCGCATCGTGCTGCCGCAGGCGATGCGCACCATTCTGCCCACGGCCTTCAACGACATCATCGGGCTCGCCAAGGGCACCTCGAACCTCTACATCCTGGCGCTGCCGGAGCTGTTCTACACGATCCAGATCATCTACAGGCGCAACCTGGAAGTGATTCCGCTACTGATGGTGGCGACCGTGTGGTACCTCATCATCCTCACGGTGCTGTCGGTGGTGCAGCACTACGTGGAGCGGCATTTCTCGCGCGGTGCGCTGCGCAACCCGCCGAGTTCGCGGCTCGCCCGCGTGGCCAGCAGGCTGTGGCGCTCGAAGCCGGCACCCGTGGCAGAGCCCGCCGCCGTCGTGCCCGCACAGGTCCCGCGCTGGACCGACCCGCTCACGCAGGGCGGCGAGGTCAGGATCCACGGCGTGTCGAAGAGCTTCGGCGCGCTCAAGGTGCTCGACGATGTCACGCTGACGGTGGGGCGGGGCAGCGTGACTGTGATCCTCGGCCAGTCGGGCTCGGGCAAGTCGACGCTGCTGCGCGCCATCAACCACCTGGAGCGCGTGGACGACGGTTTCATCTCCATCGACGGCGAACTCATCGGCTACCGGCGCGATGCCGACACACTCTACGAGCTGCGTGAGCGCGACATCCTGAAGCGCCGCGTCGACGTGGGCATGGTGTTCCAGAACTTCAACCTGTTCCCGCACCTGACGGTGCTGGAGAACATCGTCGAGGCGCCGATCTCCGTGCGCGGCCTCTCGCGGCCCGAAGCCGAGGCGCTCGCTTCCGAGCTGCTGGTGCGCGTGGGCCTGGGCGACAAGACGCACGCCTATCCGCGCCAGCTCTCCGGCGGCCAGCAGCAGCGCGTGGCCATCGCCCGCGCGCTGGCGCTCAAGCCCAAGGTGCTGCTGTTCGACGAGCCCACCTCGGCGCTCGACCCCGAGCTGGTGGGCGAGGTGCTGGCCGTCATCAAGGAGCTGGCGCGCTCGGGCACCACGCTGCTCATCGTCACGCACGAGATCGGCTTCGCACGCGAGGTGGCCGACAACATCGTCTTCATGGAGCGCGGCCGCATCCTGGAAACCGGATCGCCCGACAAGGTGTTCAACGCGCCGGAGCATCCGCGCACGGCCGAGTTCCTGGCCAAGGTTCTCTGACCTTCTTCCTTCCCGACTTCATTTCATCGACCTTCATGATCCATCGACGAAACATCCTGTCCGTTGTCCTTGCCGCGCTGCTGGCACCGCTGGCCGCATCGGCCCAGCCCGCTCCTGACCTGAGCCCCGAGCAGCCGGGCCGCCCGCGCGCGCAGAAGATCGACGAGGCCGTCCGGCTCGCGAAGGACTTCAGGTTCCAGAAGGAAGGCGTGCTCGTCGTCGGCACCACCACCGGCCGCCTGCCGTTCGCGGCCTACGCCACCGACACCAAGACACCCGTGGGCAACGCGCCCGACATCGCACAGCTGGTGGCCGACAGCCTCGGGCGCAAGCTGGAGCTGGTCTCCACCGCCTGGGCCGACTGGCCGCTGGGCCTGCAGTCGGGCAAGTTCGACCTGGTGGTCTCGAACGTGACCGTGACCGAGGAGCGCAAGGAGAAGTTCGACTTCTCGACCTATCGCAACGACCAGCTCGGCATCTACGTGAAATCCGACAGCAAGCTCGGCGCCATCAAGGAGCCGAAGGACATCGCGGGGCTGAAGGTGATCGTGTCCGCCAGCACCAACCAGGAGCAGATCCTGCTGCGCTGGAACAAGCAGAACGTGGCCGCCGGCCTGAAGCCGGTCGAGATCCAGTACTACGACGACGATGTGGTGCAGCGCCTGGCGCTGCAGTCGGGCCGTGCCGACGCCTACCTGGGGCCGAACGCCATCGCCGCCTACGAGGCGCGCGACGGCAAGACCAGGCTCGCGGGCCTGTTCTCGGGCGGCTGGCCGCTGAACGCAGAGATCGCCGTCACCTCGCGCAAGGGCTCGGGCATCGCCGAAGCCGTGACGCTGGCTTTGAACACGCAGATCAAGAACGGCAACTATGCCAAGGCGCTGTCGCGCTGGAACCTGGATTCGGAGGCCATTGCGGTCTCGCGCACCAATCCGCCCGGCCTGCCGAAGAACTGAGGCGATGGCCATGAATCTCTTCAAGAAAACCTGGATCGCCCGCGGTCTCGTCGCGCTCATGCTCGTGGCGGGCGCGGCCCATGCCGCCGACAAGTTCGACTTCAGCCCCGAGCAGAAGGGCCGCCTGCGCGGCCAGAAGGACGCCGAGGCGGTCAACGCGATTCCGCCCAGCTTCAAGTTCGTGAAGGAGGGCGTGCTGACCATCGCCATCGCGCCGTTCGCGCCGCCGATCTCGACCTACGCGTCGGACGCGAAGACTGTCGTCGGCTTCGACCCCGACTTCGCGCTGCTCGTCGCCGACGCGCTGGGCCTCAAGCTCGAACTGCAGCCCATCGCCTGGGCCGACTGGCCGCTCGGCCTGAGCTCGGGCAAGTACGACGCCGTGATCTCCAACGTGGGCGTGACCGAGCAGCGCAAGGAAAAATTCGACTTCTCGACCTATCGCCTCGGCCTGCATGGCTTCTACGTGAAGACCGACAGCGCCATCAAGTCGATCAGGGAGCCGAAGGACGTTGCGGGCCTCAAGCTGACGACCGGCGCCGGCACCAACCAGGAGCGCATCCTGCTCGAGTGGAACCGGCAGAACGTGGCGGCGGGGCTGAAACCGGTCGAGATCCAGTACTACGACGACGATGTGACGCGCACGCTGGCGGTGGTCACCAAGCGGGTGGACGCCAATTTCAATCCCAATGCGCCGCAGGCCTACGAGGCCGCGAAGAACGGGCAGATCAGGCTGGTCGGCACCGTCAACGCGGGCTGGCCGCTGAAGTCGGACGTGGCCATCGCCACGCGCAAGGGCAGCGGCCTCGCCGCGGCGCTGACCACCGCCACCAACAACCTGATCCGCAACGGCACCTACGGCCGGGCGCTCGCGCGCTGGAGCCTGACGGAAGAGGCCTTGCCGAAGTCCGAAACCAACCCGCCCGGCCTGCCGAAGTTCGCGCCGTGAGCAGCAGCATTCGCCATCTCGCCTTCCTCACGCCGGGCAACTACGCCGAGGCTGATCCGTTCGCCGGACTGGAGGCCGCCTTGAAGCTCTTCGAGTTCGGCGAGAAGCACGGCTTCGACAGCGCATGGGTGCGGCAGCGCCACCTGGAGCGTGGCGTCTCGTCGGCCGCGACCTTCCTGGCCGCCGCCACGCAGCGCACGCGCCGCATCGAACTGGGCGCGGCGGTGATCCAGATGGGCTACGAGAACCCGTTCCGCCTTGCCGAAGACCTGGCGACGGTCGACGTGCTCTCGCGCGGCAGGCTGCAGGTGGGCCTGAGCGCCGGCGCGCCGCTGCACGGCGCCCTGCTGGGCAACCGCTTCCACGATGCAGCGCCCAACACCGTCGACTACAGCCACAAGCGCGTGGGGCGGCTGAAGGCCAATCTCGAGGACGTGCTGCTCGGCAACGACCAGACTTTTGTGGAATCGGCCGGTGGACGCGTGCGCCCGCGCGTGCAGCCGTACGCGCCGGGTCTCACGGGGCGGCTCTGGTATGGCGGCGGCTCCCTGCGTTCGGCCGAATGGGCCGGGCGCAACGGCTTCAACCTCTTGCTGGGCAACGTGCTCACGGGCGAGAACACCGACGACTTCCTGCAGGCGCAGGTGGGCCTGGTCGAGCGCTACAAGGCCAGCGAGGCTGACAGGGACGCGGGCAGGGGCAGGGTGGCGCTGGGGCGCGTGATCGTGCCGCTCGACGGTGCGGACACCGTCACCCGCAAGCGCTATCGCGAGTTCGCTGCCGGCCGCATCGAGCGCACGCTGGCGCCGCAGGGCGAACGCCGCACGCTGTTCGCGAACGACCTCGTCGGCAGTTCCGACGAGATCCTCGAACGCCTGCGCCGCGACCCGGTGCTGCCGCTGGTGAGCGAGTTGCGGGTGGAGCTGCCCTACAACTTCGGCAGCGAAGACTACGAGCAGATATTGACCGACCTCTCCCGCCGCATCGCGCCGGAACTGGGTTGGCGCGCGGCTTGAATTGCAGGAGGAGAAACGGGGGAAGCAGGAGCAACGACAGGAGTTGAGTTCGAGGTGAGTCGGAGTCGGGTTGCGTTCTTCGCGATTCGACGGACGGCTTTGGGCGGGCCCTCGGGCCCGCTTTTTTTTCGTCAGCCTCGCAGGGCGGATGCGCCGAGCAGGAAATCGGTGACCTCGTCCGAGAACACATAGCGCTGCCCGCCGATGAGCACGCCGTCCGGGCTCTCCGGATCGGGCTGCGCGGTGGGCATGCCGTGGGCCACCAGCGCTTCGGCGCAGCCGAGCCAGTCGCCTTCGCCCTCCGGCTCGTTGCACGAGGCCCAGGAAAGGCCGCCGCAGGCGTTGTCGTCGAAGCCGTGCCGCTCCTGCCAGCTGGCGCCGTGTTCCAGCAGGAAGCGCACGAGACCGGCGTCGCCGCGGAATACGGCCTTGTTCAGCGCCGAGGCGTCCCAGTCGCCGCCGCGCGTGGCGATGGGCCAGCCGAGCCTGACCATCAGCTTCACCGCATCGGCGCAGCCTTGTGCGGCGAGTTCGGGCAGCAGCCGCAGCTGTGCTTGCGAGAGCGAACCGACGATGTCCGGGTGTGCAGCCTGGACGGCGCGGGCCGCGGCCTCGTCGCCTTTTGCGCAGGCGGCGATGAAGGCCTCGTCCACCGGCAGTGCGACGCCGCCTCCCGCTTGCTCCAGGAGGCTGGCGACTTCGGGGAGGCCGAAGCGCAGCGCGGCGACGTAGGCGCTCGTTCCGTCGCGCGTGGTCGCCTTGGGATCGGCTCCTGCCGCGAGCAGTGCCTCGATGTGCGCGGGCGAGCGGCGCCGGCGTATGGCCCACAGCAGCAGGGAGCCCCAGTCGCTGGTGGGCGGGCCAATGGGCGGTTCGTTGGCATCGCCGCCATGCGCGAGCAGCAGGCGCAGCGTGTCGACGTCGTCGAGGTCGAGCACGCGATAGAGCGCGTTCGTTCCCGCGATGCGGGCTCCGGCCTCGAGCAGCAGGCGCGTGCAGGCCGGGGTTTCGAGCGAGTGGTAGAGCGATTCGCCGTCGTCGGGATCGGCGCCCGCATCCAGCAGCAGCCGGGTGAGCGCGGCATCGCGGTTCTGGCCGGCGGCGCCGTAGAGCGCGGACAGCCGCTCGGTTTCGTCGGGCTGGGCGAGCGACGCGGGCGGCCAGCGGTTGCCAACCGATTGATTCGGGTCCGCGCCTGCGTCGAGCAGCAGCTTGGCGCAGTGGCGCAGGCGCTCCTTGTGGTCCGGCAACTGCAGCAGGCCCGAATGTGTGAGTGCCACGAGCGGCGGCAGCGCGAGCGGGCCGCCTGCGCGGTTCACCCAGCCGGGGTCGCGCTCGATGGCCTGGCGGATCAAGGCTTCGTTGCCGACCGCGCAGGCGAGGATCGGGTCATCGCCCGGCAGGCCCGGGCTCTCTTCGAGCAGGCGCAGGGCCAGCGCTGGCCGCGCGCGGTTCGTGCCCCCGGCGATGTCGCCGGCGTAGACGAGGCGCAGCCATTGCAGCACGGCCTTCGCCGGATCGTCCGCATGCGCGCGGCGTGCGAGGACGAAGCCCTGCAGGTCGGCCCAGGACGGGAATCCGTATTCGCGCGCGATGCACGACTGCGCGTCGTGCAGGCGAAGGCCGAGCGCGGCAATCGCCGAATCGCTCTTGCTGGCAGCAGCGGGAAGGGCTTCGCGAAAGCGCGCGGTGGCGGCGGGATCGTTGCTTCGGTAGAGCGCAAGCAGTTCCTTGGCTTGCTTCTTCAGATGGCCCAGGTCGGGCCGGGCGGGCATGCGCTTCATGTGTACCTCCGTGCATCAGACGCCGTCGGCCCGCAAATCCGGCTGCACAAAAGGCGAATGGATCGGCATATAGAGGCAAGTGGGTTCAACCCTTCCCGCGGGCCCGGGCGCGGCTTGCACCGCGGCGGCGATGTTAGGCCACGTCGAGCGCGAAGGTCAATGCGCACGACCGACTGGCGGGAGCGGCTAAAGTGGCACGCTGCTGCCCGCCATCGTCTCGCACGTCCAATCTCCAAATGGATACCCGACACCATGCTGCCCAGATTCCTCAAGCGGCTTGCCGCACGCTTCACCGGCTCGACGCCGCCACCCGAAACGCCTGCGACCGGCGGCGCAAAGACGCCGGCATTGAAGAAGGGCGACGTGCTCGCCTACCGCAGCGACGAGGCCTGGCGCGCCGTCTGGGTTCTCGAAGTCGATCCGTGGCCCGATGGAACATCGGTGGCGCACTGCCTGAGCTATCAGCCGCTGGACCAGAAACCCACCGTCGAATCGCTGAAGCACGCCGAGGTACTGATATGGCATTCGCCCATCGATGCCGACGGCGTGAGCCGGGGCAGCGAACTCATCGGCAACAGGCAGCCCGCCGAGGATGACCTGATCGGCTTCGCCGAATACCTGAGGCTCACCGACTTCCCGAGGTATCTGGAGCTGATGGGCCAGGACGGCCACGAGATCGTGCGCGAGGCCAATGCGCACTATCTGCGCGGCAACGAGCTCTGCGAGCAGGGCCGCAAGCAGGAAGGCATCGCCGAGTACGACGCGGCCGTGGAGCTCTTTCCGCTCTTCTTCGAGGCCATCGACAACCGCGCCTTCACGCGCATGGAACTCGGCGACTTCCAGGGCGCGCTCGAGGACTTCGAGCAGTCGCTGCAGGTGAATCCCGACGGCGAGGCCGCGTTCTTCTCGAAGGGCGAATGCCTCATGCGGCTCGGCCAGCTCGCCGCCGCGGAGTCGACCTTCAAGGAGGGCAGGGAGCGCTTTCCGGGCAAGAAGGCGCTCTTCGACGAATTCCTGGAGCGGGTGCGGGCGCAGCAGCGCTCGGGGAGCAAGTAGGAGCGACGCCGCTCAGCGCGCAGCCTCGGGACGCAACTGCTCCCTGAGGATGCGGCGGATCTCCAGGATCGCCAGCGGGTTCTCCTGCACGCTGTGCGCCGACGGGATCACCAGTTCGGAGGCCGCGCCGTCGAGGTGCGCGCTGGCATAGGGCACGATGCCGTCGCTCGACAGCGCCTGTGCCACGCCGGGCGTGTCGTTGCCGATGATCGAATGGAAGCGCACGCGCGGATTCATCGGCAGGCCCGACGACAGCCGCACGAACGGATCGCGGTCGCTGAGGTTGTCGATGCTGTTGGGGATGCGCAGCGTGCCCTGGTCCTGCCGCGCGGGCGCGATGCGGATCAGCTCGCGCGAGATGTCGCCCAGCTGCCCGAGCATCGCCACGGGCAGCGTGATGAGGTTGGCCACCCAGCGCGAGATGCGGTTGTTGGCGAAATCGGTGCCGCGGTGCGGCGAGGCGATGAAGATGGCGTCGCTCACCTGCGGCAGCGGCTCGAAGCGCAGGTAGGGCGCGAGCTTCTCTTCCATGCGCCGCTGCTGCGCGCCCTGCATCGGGTAGCTGGCGAGCAGGGCGTCCCAGAGCTTGTCTTCCGAGGACGAGACCATCAGCCGAGACAGCACCCCGCCCATGCTGTGGCCGATCAGCGTGATGTCGTTCGAGGCCGGTGCCTTGCCCGAGGGGTCGAAGTGCGCGAGCGTCTGCGTCACGGCTTCGCGGATCGCGAAGTTGTTGAGCGGCAGCGGTGCGTTGGTCGGGTAGTAGACCTGCCAGATCTGGTAGCGGCGGCGCAGCGTCTCGTCGCCCAGCACCTCGTTGGCCACGTTGATCCACGCCTCGGGGCTGCTCGCCAGGCCGTGCAGCATGATGACAGTGCGGCGGTTCGGATCGTAGGGCTGCATCAGGTAGATGCGCGGCTGCGTGAGGCCTTCGCGGCCGCCGAAGAGGCTGCGCAGCGCCTGCAGCGCGAAGTCGGAGCGCGCGAGCCACAGGCCGTAGCCCGAAGTGAAGTTGGCGGCCAGCGGTACTTCCTGGCCGGCGAGCTGCACGTTGGCGGTGCGGTACGGATCGTAGGCCGCGATGCGCAGGGTGCGGGTGCGAAGCACATCGCCGAGGTTGGCACCGTCGAACAGCAGCAGCGCGGTGACCGCCGGGAAGGGCATCTCGCGATAGGGCGGGCGAGGCTGCTGCCTGTCTGCAAGGTCGGCTCGCGGCGCCGGCGGCTCGTCGTCGGTGCGCCTGTCGCTCGCTGCCACCAGTTCCGCGCCGAAGCCGTCGCGCCGGTAGGTGTTGCGCAGGCCGGAGAAGGTCAGCGAGGCGGCGGGAATCAGTTCGTCGGGCAGGGGCGTGTCGGAAGGAAGGCGCAGGTTCGATACGTCGGTCTCGATGCGCCAGTCGCCCACCATCGGCATCGCAGGCTGCGCCACCGCGCGCGAACCGTTGCGGCGGACTCCGTCGTACAGGCCGGTGATGGCCTGCTGCACCGCGTAGTTGTAATAGTCGCGCACCTGGGTCTGCCGGTCCTCGAAGGCGCGGTCGCGCGGCTTGCGGGCTGTGAAGAACAGGTAGGCGTAGGCGTGGCGCGCGGTCTCGAACCAGGCCTCGATGGCGGCGGCATCGGTCGCGCCGCCGTGCTTCTCGGACGCGAGCGCCACCTGCAGCCAGACTTCGGAGAGCGCCGAGAGACGCTGCTCGTCGCTCAGGCCCGGCGAGTCCGCCAGCGCGTTGCGGCAGGCCTGGCCGTCCTTGCGGCACAGGTCGGCGTCGGAGCCGATCACGCGCAGCACTTCCTGCGCGGAGGTGCTCAGGCGGCCGGTGGTGAGCACGTCGCCGCGGCGCTGTGCGAGGTATTCGGCCGGCGAGATCGAACCGACGGTCACGCCCGCGCAGCCTGCCAGCAGTGCGGCCGCGCAGGCGAGCACGGGCAGCGAAGCGAAGAAGCGCAGCGCGCGTTTCATTGCGCCGCTCCGGTGCCAGCAGCCGCGACGCCCGGCAGGCCCTGCCGGATCGCCCGTGAGAAATCGACGCCCGGCGTCTTGTCCGTCGCGATCGCCCGCTCGGTGATGCGGCCAGCCGCGCGCAGCGCTTCCATGCTGTAGCCGGGCGCAAGGCCGCCCACGTCGAAGAGATAGTCGGGCAGGTAGCCCGAAGCGAGCAGCCGCCAGTCCATCGGCAGGCCCGGCACGATGCGCTTGGCCAGCGCATACACGATGGTGGTGCAGTTGGCGGTGAGCGTGTTGTAGAAGCTGGGCTCGCGCACCAGCGCCGCGCCTTCGCCGAGGTAGGCGAGGAAGAGCGAGCGGATCTCGGGCTGCGGCAGACTCACGCGGTACATGTAGACGTCCTCGCCGCGCACGTTGGTGCGCACGCGCAGGATGTCGTGCTCGTCGGCCGCGATCAGGCTCGTCTCGAACTGCTTGAAGAAGCCGCCCACCGACGAGAAGCTCTCGCCGCGCTCGTTGCGGATCTCGATGGAGAAGGTGAGGAACCGGCCGTCGTCGAAGCCGAAGGACACCAGCGTGTGCGCGATGGCAGGCCCGGTCCAGTACGAGAGAGACACGTCGACCGTGCGCAGGCGGTCGAGGTCGTACTGCCTCGTCTCCCAGCGCTGGGTGTAGTCGGTGTCGCTGCGCCACTCGAAGTTGCGCGCGTTGTCCAGCGTGACGATGCTGCCGTCGACGCGCGAGTGCAGCTGCCGCGAGACGTCGTCGGCCCACACGCGGTTCTGCGAGGGCAGGATGGTGCTCCACCAGCCCAGCAGCAGCGCGAATCCGACCGCGTAGGAGAGCAGGGCGCGCGCGGCCCGACTGCGCCACGTCAGCACGATCGCCGCGAGGCCGAAGGCGACCCACAGCACGCCCGCGCCGATCTTCATGGCGGCCGGGCCGGGGAAGTGGTACCAGAGCGCGAGGCTGGCCCACGAAGAACTCAGCAGCACCGCAAGCGTCAGCGCGAAGCGGCCCAGGAAGTGCAGGATCGTGCGGATCATTGCAGGCGTCGCGCTTCTAGCCGTAGACGCTCAGAGAGGCCAGGATGCGCGTGAAGTACGCATCCGCGAGGCTCGTCGCGGCCTTGGCGTCGCGTGCCTCCAGCGCATCGACGATGGCGGTGAGCTCGCGCAGCGTCTGCTCGCGCACCACGGCGCCCACGGGGCCGTTGAGATTCGAGCGGCCGTCGTACTGCACCGCGCGGCGGTCGGCCACCACGGCGTCGAACACCTGCATCAGGAAGCGGTTGCGCGTGGCGCGGAAGATCGCCTGGTGCACGCCGTAGATGCCCTCCTTGAACTGCAGCCACTGGTCGGCGTCGCGCACCACGGCGAGGTGATGGCGCATCAGCGCGAAGTCTTCGGCGTCGGCGCGCTGGGCGGACAGCGCCATCATGGCCGGCTCGAACAGCAGCCGGCCTTCGAGGATCTCGGTGTAGGTCGGCACGTCGCGGTGGTGCGCGGCCACGGGCAGGTCGGACTCGCTCAGCAGCTGCATCAGCCCCTCGGCCAGGAAGGTGCCGCTGCCGACCTTGCGCTCCAGCAGGCCCTGCGCGCTCATCATGGCCAGCGCATGGCGCACGGTGCTGCGCGAGGTCTTGAACTGCTCCGACAGGTCACGCTCGTTGGGCAGCTTGTCGCCCGGCTTGAGCGCGCCGTCGCGGATCGACTGGAGTATGGCGCGGTAGACCTTCGAGGCGGTCGCCTTGTCCTGCGCGGCGATGCGGCCCGAAAGATCCGTGACCTCGATCAGCGGCTGGAGCGGCTGCGGCACGGGCTTTGCATTCATGGTTGAAGAGTTCGCCAAAATGGTTGACCAATCGCAATTAATGTTCTTAGAATGAATTCATTACGCAGTCACATAAGACTGCGCTGCATGGCTCTGGATTGGTTGACCAATCCTTCCGAATCCGTTGATTTTCGTCGAAAGGTTGACCGTTTGCGCCGCCCCTCGCGCCGCAACGGTGATGTGTTCCCAATGACCCTGGATTCCAACACGGCGCCGGCGGCCGCGAGCCACGGCAGCGCGCGCAGCCCCGAGGAGCGCCTTTCCGCCCTCGGACTGAAGCTTCCGCCGCCACCGGCGCCCGTCGCCAACTTCGTCGCATGGCGCCGCAGCGGCCAGATGCTGTATCTCTCGGGCCAAGGGCCGCTCGAAGCAGACGGCCGCCTGCACGTGGGCCGTGTCGGCGAGGAGGTGAGCGTCGAGGCTGCCTACGCGCATGCCCGGCTGACCGGCCTGAACCTGCTGGCTGTCGCCAAGGCCGCGCTCGGCGAACTCGGGCGCGTGCGCAGTGTGGTGAAGCTGCTGGCCTTCGTGAATGCGGCGCCGGGCTTCGCCTTCCACCCGAAGGTCATCAACGGCTGCTCCGACCTGTTCGTCGAGGTGTTCGGCGACGAGGTGGGGCGGGGCGCGCGTTCCGCCATCGGCGCGGGCTCGCTGCCGGGGCACCAGACCGTCGAGGTCGAAGCCATCCTCGAAGTGGACTGACGATGGCCTACCAGTTCCAGTTCGAGGCGCTCGCGCCCTATGCAGGGCAACTGGCCGAAGGCCTGCTGCACACGCTGGGCTATGCCGCGTCGAGCATCGTGCTGGGCATGGCGATCGGCGTGGCGGGCTCGCTGGCGCTGATCTACGGCAGCAAGCCGCTGCGCGGCGTGACGCGTGTGTACGTGGAGTTCTTCCGCAACACGCCGGCGCTGGTGCAGCTCTTTCTCATCTACTTCGGCCTGCCCAACCTGGGCATCCGGCTGGAGGCGCCCGTGGCCGGCGTGATCTCTCTGGCGCTGTACTGCGGCGCTTACATGGTCGAGGTGTTCCGATCGGGGCTGATGTCGGTACCCCGCGGCCTCTCCGAAGCCGGTGCCGCGCTCGGGCTGCGGCCGCGCCAGGTGCTGGTGCACGTGCTGTTCGTGCCTGCGCTGCGCAACGTGTTTCCCTCGCTGGCCAGCCAGATGGTGCTCACGCTGATCGGCACCAGCCTCATCTCGCAGATCGGCGTGGAGGACATCTTCCACGCAGGCAGCTTCATCGACTCGCGCACTTTCCGCAGCTTCGAGGTGTACGTGGTGATCTGCGCGATGTACTTCGTCACGGTTCAGGCGCTGCGCGTGCTGCTGGGCTTCGTGCAGCGCCGGCTGTTCGGCAGGGAGGGCCGCTGAGATGCGCGGACTTTCCATTGCCGATCTCTGGCTGATCCTCGGCGCTATCCGCTGGACCGCCGCGCTTGCCCTGACCTCCTTCGCCATCGGCGCCGTCATCGGCCTCGGCGTGGCGGTGGCGCGCACTTCGCGGCTGACCTGGCTGCGCGTGCTGGCGCGCGTCTACGTCGAGCTTGTGCAGGGTACGCCGCTGCTCGGGGTGCTATTTCTCCTGTACTTCGGCGTGCCGATGCTGCTGGGCATCGAGATCAAGGCCTTCACGGCCGCCGCCGCAGCGTTCTCGCTTTCGGCCGGCGCCTTTCTCGGCGAGATCTGGCGCGGCGCGATCGAGTCCGTGCCCAAGGGGCAATGGGAGGCCGCCTCCTGCGTGGGTCTGCGCCGCTGGCACGTCATGCGGCACGTGGTGTGGCCGCAGGCCTTCCGCGTGGCGCTCGGACCGACGGTGAGCTACCTGGTGCAGCTCATCAAGAACACCTCGCTCGCGGCGCTCGTCGGCTTGGTCGAACTCACGCGTTCGGGCCAGATCGTGGCGGGGTCGACGCTGGCACACCTGCCAGTCTTCTGCGGCGTGGCCCTGTGCTACTTCGCCATCTGCTATCCGCTGGCTCGCCTGGCACTCTCTCTTGAAGGACGCATGAATGCCGCTCGTGCTCATTGATTCGGTCGAAAAGCACTTCGGCGACAACCATGTGCTGCGCGGCGTGGCCACCGAGGTCGCCAGGGGCGACATCGTGGCGCTCGTCGGGCGCAGCGGCTCTGGCAAGAGCACGCTGCTGCGCTGCGTGAACGGCCTGGAGACGATCAGCGCCGGCCGTATCGTGGTCGACGGCGTCGACGTGCAGTCGCCCGACACCGACCTGGCCCTGCTGCGCCGCCGCGTGGGCATGGTGTTCCAGAGCTTCAACCTGTTCCCGCACCTGTCGGCCGCGGCCAATGTGACGCTGGCGCCGGTGCTCACGAAGAAGATCGCCAAGGACGAGGCCCGCGACCTGGCCCAGCGCATGCTGGAGCGCGTGGGGCTGGGCCACAAGCTCGACGCCATGCCGTCGCAGCTCTCGGGCGGCCAGCAGCAGCGCGTGGCCATCGCGCGGGCGCTGGCGATGTCGCCGCAGCTCATGCTGTTCGACGAGGCCACCTCCGCGCTCGACCCCGAACTGGTCGGCGAAGTGCTGCGCGTGATGGAGGACCTGGCGCGCGACGGCATGACCATGATGGTCGTCACGCACGAGATGGCCTTCGCGCGCCGCGTGGCCTCCGAGGTGCTCTTCATGAACCAGGGCCGCATCTGGGAGCGCGGTACGCCCGAGCGGATGTTCGGCAGCCCGCAGACCCCCGAGTTCCAGCAGTTCGTGCAGTCCGTCGTCTGATTCCCACGCCTTCGTTTTCGTCGTTCTTGTCTTTCCTGTCTTCCAAGGAGCTTCCATGTTCAAACTGAAAACCCTGTTCGCCGCCGCGCTGGTCTGCGCCGCTCCCTTGCTCGCGCATGCCGACAAGCTCGCCGACATCAAGGCCAAGGGCGCGATCCGCATCGCCACAACCATCGACGCCGCGCCTTGGGGCTTCACCGACTCGGCAGGCAAGCCCACCGGCCTCGACGTGGAACTGGCCGAGAACGTGGCCAAGGCCATGGGCGTGAAGCTCGAGCTGCAGCAGGTGACCGGCGCCAACCGCATTCCGTACCTGCTGTCGAACAAGGTCGACGTGGTGATCGCCGCGCTGGGCAGTTCGCCCGAGCGTGCCAAGCAGGTCGCCTTCTCCAAGCCCTACGCGGCCGTGTACCTCGGCGTGTACGGCGGCAAGGGCACGCCCAAGTTCGCCAAGGTGGCCGACCTCGCGGGCCAGACCGTGGCAGTGCCCAAGGGCTCCACGCCCGACCTGTCGCTGAGCGAGCTGGCGCCGGGCGCCAAGCTGATCCGCCTGGAAGACACGGCTTCCACCATCTCGGCCTTCCTGTCGGGCCAGGCGCCGCTTTTCGCCGAGAACAACTTCATCGCGCAGAAGGTGGCCGACGAGAACCCTGCCAAGGGCATCGAGATGAAGTCGCTGATCCGCATCAGCCCCGCCTACATGGCCGTGCAGCCCGGCGAGACCGCGCTGCTGGCCGAGATGAACAGGATCATCGACGCCAAGACCGCCGACGGCAGCCTCGCGGCGCTGCGCCTGAAGTGGTTCAAGGACGAGCAGAAAGAAGTGAAGTGAGCCAGCCGCGTCCCTCCACCGTTTTCACGGACATCGACTGGGCCAGGCCCGGCAAGCAGGTCGGCCACGCGTGGCTTCCGTATTCGGGACATGACGATGCCTGGGGCGCGGTGGCGCTGCCTCTGGCAGTCATCGGCAACGGCGACGGCCCGACGGTGCTGGTCACCGGCGCCATCCACGGCGACGAATACGAAGGACCGATCGTCATCAACGAGTTGATCCGCAGGCTCGACGCCTCGCAGGTGAAGGGCTGCCTGATCCTGATGCCTTCCGCCAACGCCCCTGCGATGCGCGGGGCCTCGCGCGTGAGCCCGCTGGACGGCAAGAACCTCGCACGTGTATTCCCCGGCAACCCCTACGGCACGCCGACGGAGCAGATCGCAGCCTTCATCCACGACGTGCTGTTTCCCAAGTGCGATGCCTACGTCGACCTGCACGCGGGCGGCAGTTCGCTCTTCATCGAGGAGAGCGCGCAGGTCGTCGTCACGCCGACGCTGGCACCCGAAGTGCGCGAGCGCGCGGAAGACATGGCGCGCTGGTTCGGCGCCAGGTTCACCGTCATCACCGACAACATGGGCGACCCGCGCACCAGCTGCGGCGCGGCCGCGCACCTGGGCCTGGCCGCCATCGCGGCGGAGATGGGCGAGAACGGCAGCGTCTCGCCCAAGGGCGTCAAGCGCACCCGCGAATGCCTGGCGCGCGTGCTGGCGCGGCTGGGCGTGGTGCCGGGCGCGCTGCCCGAGGCGCCGCCGCCGAGCCGCCGCGTGCGCATCGTGCCCAACGGCGGCAACCTGCTGTCGCCGGGCGACGGCTACTTCGAGCCGCTGCACGAACTGGGCGACACGGTGGAGGCCGGCGAGCTCGCCGGCTACCTGCACCTGCTGCACGAGCCCGCGCAGGAGCCCCGCGAAGTGCGCTTCGCCAAGGGCGGCACGGTGTATTCGCAGCGCACCTTCGGCGCGGTGAAGCAGGGCAACAACCTGTGCGTGCTGGTCGAGGACGAGGCATGACCGACAAAGACGCGATGCAACCGATCGACCTGGCCGACTACCGCGCGGCGCACGAGCGCGTGAAGCCCTACATCCGCCGCACGCCGCTGGTCGAGGCCCATCCCTGGGTGCCAGGTGGCGCGGCGCAGGTGCGCTTCAAGGCCGAGTGCCAGCAGGTGACAGGCTCCTTCAAGGCGCGCGGCGCATTCAACCGCGTGCTGAACCTTCCCGAGGAGGTGCGCCGCCAGGGGCTGGCCACCGCGTCGGGCGGCAACTTCGGCGCGGCCGTGGCCTATGTCGGCAAGACGCTGGGTCTGCCGGCCAACGTGTTCGTGATGAACACCAGCACGCCGATCACCCGCGCCCGCATCGAGAGCCACGGCGCGAAGCTCACGGTGCATGGCGACTTCTGGGACCAGAGCTGGGACGCCGCCGGCGCCAACGTGGCCGAGCATGGCGGCGCGCTGCTGCATCCGTATGCCGACCGCGACGTGGTGATCGGGCAGGGCACGACTGCGCTGGAGATCATCGACGAGTGGCCCGAGGTCGAGACGCTGGTCGTTTCCATCGGCGGCGGCGGGCTGCTCGCCGGCATCGCGCAGGCGGCCAAGCTGCTCAAGCCTTCGATCCGCGTGATCGGGGTCGAGGCGGTGGGCTGTCCGACGCTCTACACCTGCCGCAAGGAAGGCCGCATCGTGAAGCTGGAGAACGTGAAGACGCGCGTGCCCATCCTGGCCGCGCGTTCGACCGAGCCGCTGAACTTCGAATTGATCGAGAAGTACGTCGACGAGATCGTGCTGGTCGACGAGGAAGTCATCGAGGACTCGGCGCGTTCGGCCTGGCAGCACGCCGGCCTGGCCATCGAGCTCGGCGCGGCCACCGCGCTGGCGGCCGTCAGCCACCGCTGCTTCGAGCGGCGCGACGACGAGAAGATCGCCGTGGTGCTTTGCGGCAGCGGCAGCGACGGGATGCCGAAGGCCTGAGGGCGCCTCAGAGCATGTAGGTCACGAGCTTGAAGTCCGGGTCCTCCGGGAACGACTTCACCGTGAACCCGAGCCGGCGCACCAGCTTCAGCATGTCGGGGTTGTTGGCAAGCACCAGCCCGTCCATCTCGGCGAGGCCCTTGTCGCGGGCCACGTCGATGATGCTTTCCATCAGCCGCGAGCCGATGCCCCGGCCGCTGAACTCGTCGGCCACCACGAGGGAGAACTCGCAGCTGGTCTGGTCGGGGTTGGTGACGTAGCGCGAGACGCCCACGATGCGCTCGCTCTCGAGCACGGTGCCGTCGGGGGACACGCTGCGCTCCATCACCACCGCCACCAGCGCCATCTCGCGGTCGTAGTCGATCAGCGTGAAGCGCGAGAGCATCGACGGCGGCAGCTCGTGGAATCGCGAGACGAAACGGAACCAGCGGCTCTCGGGCGACAGCCCCTGCACCAGCGCCTGCAGCATCTGCGCGTCGTTGGGGTGGACCGGCCGCACGATGTAGGTGCCGCCGCCCGTGCCGGCCAGCGGCCATTCGCGCCGGTAGCGCGCGGGGTACGGCATGATCGCCAGGTGCTGGTAGCCGTTGACCGCGTTGCCCACGTGGGCCGCCACCGCCTGCGAGCTGCTGCCGACCACGATGCGCGCATCGACCGAGATGGCGCCGTTCTCGTCCACGATGATCGGGTTGATGTCCATCTCGCGCAGCTCGGGCAGCTCGCACACCATTTCCGACACGCGCAGCAGCAGGTCTTCGAGCGCCTCCATGTCCACGGCATGGGCGCCGCGCCATTCGCCCAGCGTCTCGGCCACGCGCGAGCGTTCGATGAGCCGGCGCGCGAGAAACTGGTTGAGCGGCGGCAGCTCCATCGCGCGGTCGTTCAGCAGCTCGATCATGGTGCCGCCCGCACCGAACACGATGACCGGGCCGAATGGCTCGTCGGTGACCATGCCCACGTAGATCTCGCGGCCGCGCCGGGCGCGCGCCATCTTCTGCACCGTCACGCCGTTGATGCGCGCCTCGGGCGCGAGGCGGGCGACGCGCTCCATCATCTCGACGTAGGTGTCGCGCGCGGCGGTGCCGTTGAGCACGTTGAGCGCCACGCCTTCCACGTCGGACTTGTGAGGGATGTCGGGCGAATCGATCTTCAGCGCCACCGGAAAGCCCAGCTGCGTCGCGATCATCATCGCCTCGCTGGGGCTGCGCGCGAGCAGCGTGCGCGTGATCGGGATGTGGAAGGACGACAGCAGCGACTTCGATTCCATCTCCGTCAGCACGTTGCGCCGTTCGGCCAGCACGCTCTCGATGAGGAGGCGCGCGCCTTCGATGTCGGGCTTGGCCAGCGCCGACAGCGGCGGCGGCGTCTGCTGCAGCAGCTGCTGGTTCTGGTAGAAGGCCGCGATGTTGCCGAAGGCGCCCACGGCCGCCTCTGGCGTGCGGAAGCTCGGGATGGTCGCGTCGGCCAGCACCGAGCGCGCCTTGCCCACCGACGAGTCGCCCATCCAGCAGGCCAGCAGCGGCTTGTTCATCGGCCGCGGAATGTCGGCCAGCGCCTTCGCGGTGGCTCCCGCGTCGATGCCAGGCTTGGGCGAGAAGATGGCGAGCACGCCGTCGACCTGGCTGTCGGCCGAGGCCGCGTCGATGGCGGCGCGGTAGTGGGCGGGCTGCGCCTCTTCCGACAGGTCGATCAGGTCGGCCAGCGATGCGAGCGGGGGCAGGGCGGGCAGCAGCACCTTCTGCGCGGGGGCGGAGAGCTTGCCGAGGTCGAGACCGATCTCGTTGATCCAGTCGGCCGCCAGCACGCCGGGGCCGCCGCCGTTGGTGACCACCGCGAGGCGCTTGCCGACGGGCCTGTAGCGCGAGGCAAGGCACTTGGCGGCGGAGAAGAGTTCGACGAAGGAGCGCACGCGCACTGCGCCGGCCCGGCGCAGCGCGGCGTCGAACACGTCGTCGCTGCCCACGATGGCGGCGCTGTGCGTCTGCGCGGCCTCGTTGCCGGCTGGCTTGCGCCCGGCCTTGAGCACCACCACCGGCTTGGCGTGCGAGGCCGAGCGCAGCGCGCTCATGAAGCGGCGTGCATCGGCAATGCCTTCGAGGTAGATGATGATGCTGTGCGTGGCCTGGTCGTTGGCCAGGAAGTCGAGCACCTGCGGAATGTCGACCGAGGTGTGCGGGCCCAGCGAGACCACGCTGGAAAAGCCCACGCCGTTCTGCCGCGCCCAGTCGAGCATCGAGGCCGTGAGCGCGCCCGACTGCGCCACCAGTGCGAGGGGTCCGCTGCCCGCCAGCGGGCCGGCGACGCTGGCATTGAGATGCAGCAGCGGGCGCTGGAAGCCCAGCGAGTTGGGGCCCAGCAGGTGCACGCCCTCGCGGCGCGCAATCTTGCGCCACTGCGCCGCCTGCTCGGCGCCGATGCCGCTCGAAAGAACGACGGCCGCCTTGCAGCCGATGCGCCCCGCGATCTCCAGCGCAGCCGCCACGTCGCCCGGCGCCAGCGCGATCAGCGCGAGGTCGGCGTGGGTCTGCGCGAGCTCTTCGAGCGTGCCCTTGGTGCGCACGTCCAGGAAGCGCAGCGTGCCGTCGAAGCGTTGCGCGCGGAACGCCTCGCGAAGCGTGCGGCCGGCCGGCGTCTGCCCACCCGGGCCATCCGCGTTGCCGACGAAGGCGACGATGGAGGCGGGCGCGAAAAGCGGTGTCAGGAAATGCTTGTCCATGCCCCCGAGTCTGCACCGTTCGGAAGCTGCTGTGCATCGTGGCCGCACCCGAGAGCCGAGGTCAGGACGGGTTCAGAGGGCTTGGCTATATTCGGGTTTCCATGCAAAAACGTATCGGAGTGATCTTCGTCTCGCGACGGAACTCATTGCGCAGCATCCTGGCCGAAGCGTGCCTCGCACACCTGGACCCGAAGCGGTTCTCGGCCTCTTCCTGCGGGCAGCCTGGGCAGGTCGCCCGCGAATTCCATCCTGCCGCAGTCGCCGCGTTGAAGAGCGCGGGCATCCCCTTGCCCAACAGGCTGCCGCGCGGCTGGGACGAGCTGGCGCGTGCGAGTGCGCATCCTGCGGACTTCGTCATCACGCTCGATGAAACGACGGGCCCGCGCCAGCCCCTGTGGCCCGGCCAGCCCGACGCGGCCCTGTGGGCCTACCCCGACCTGCTCGATGGCCGCGATCCCGAGAGGGTCGCGCACGACGCGGTGCAGACGCTGTTCTCGCTGCGCCGCCGGCTGGAGCTGCTGGTGAGCCTGCCGATGCAGGGGGTGGACCGCTCGGCGGTGCGCTCGGACGTGCGCGACCTGGGCTACCTGCGCTAGTTGCAGCGATCGCGCCGGGCCGAAGGGCTCACTCCAGCGTGAACCCGATCTTCAAGGTCACCTGCCAGTGCGCGACCTTGCCGTCGACCACATGCCCGCGCGTCTCGGTGACGTTGAACCACTGGATGTTGCGCACCGTCTCGTGCGCCTTGGCGATGGCGCTTTTCACCGCATCTTCGATGCCGGTTGGAGACGAGCCGGTGAGTTCCAGGGTTTTGTAGACGTGGTTGGACATGGTCTCTGACTCCTTCTGGTTCGATTGAAAAAACGATTGAGCTGGCAGCGCTGGAAAAACATCGTAGTCCCGTTGCGCTGGTACGTGTCAGTGGACGTACCCGCCCTTGACGAAGCGCACCGGCTCGGCGTCCATGCGCGCGATGAGGGCGCCGAGACCGTCGGGCGGCAATGGCCGGACGCCGGGCTTCGACGAGGGCTGCTGCTCCGTGCGGCACAGCAGGTCGTCGTCGCTCCACGCGGCCTTGCCGGGCTCGCCGCGTGCGCGCAGCCAGCCGTCGCGGTCCACGATGAACTGGGTGCCCGCGAGCTGCGTGGTCGCGCCGACGAGCGAGAAGGCGGTCCACGCGGCGGGCGATGCGGCGATGCAGTCGTCGGACTGCGATGCGGCGGCTTCCGTCGCTTGCGGGGCGATCAGCACGGTGACGAGGCGCGGATCGTCGGCCGGCGTCGATGCGCCGGCCCCGAGGCTCGATGCGACGATGCGCAGGCGCTGGCCGCGCCAGCTGGAAAGGCTGCGCGGCGGCTTGTTGCCGCATTGCACCATCACATCGGGCGGCGCGATGGGCTGCGCCCACAGTCCGGCAGCGCGCAGGCTTTCCCCGGCGCCCTGGGCCTTCATGAAATCGATCAGCGCCCAGGCGTCGGCGTCGCTGAGCGTGGAGCCGAAGCCGGGCATGGTCGGGGTTTCGTGGCGGTCGCGCATGCCGTTCATCACATGCCACAGCACGTCGCCATCGGCGCGGCGCCACAGCAGCGGGCCTCCCAGGTCGGGCGGCCACACGGCCTGGGCCGAGGCCAGCGGCCCGTGACCCCTGCCGTCGGTACCGTGGCAGGCGGCGCACTGCGCTGCATACAGGGTGCGGCCGCGCTCGATGCTCTCGGCAGTGAAGCCTGTGGGCGATGCATGGAAGGTGGTCGGATACGCGGGCACCAGCACCACGTTGGCCTCGGGCCAAGGCGCCAATGCCGCCAGCAGCACAGCCGCTGCGGCCAGCCACACACGGCGCCGGCGCCAGAGTAGCGCAAGCAGCAGGATCAGCAGCGCCACGGCAAGCACGACGAGCGTGAGCCCGAGCCGCCGGGCCTGGCCGAGGTCGATCAGCAGGTTCTCGCCCGAAAGCCGCAGCGCCCACGGCCAGGCGGGCTGCCCGTGCGATTGCCCGGCCAGCCCCAGCACGTCGAGAACGCGCAGAAGCCACAGCTGCGCCCCTTGCAGCAGGCCGATCAGCAGGTTGAGCCAGCCGGCCTCGGGCGGACCACTCATCTCTTCAGTTCACCACGTGGCGTCGAGTCCCAGGTGCTTGAGCGCCTCGTGCCGCAGTTCGGCCAGCCGCGGATCGCCGCGGTGGCGCGGGTAGGGCAGGTCGACCACCAGCTCCGCCGCGATGCGCGCGGGCCGGTCGCTCAGCACGATCACGCGGTTGGCCAGGAACAGCGCCTCTTCCACGTCGTGCGTCACCAGCAGCGCCGAGAAGCCCGCGCGCTGCCAGAGGTTGACCAGCTCGCTCTGCATCGCGATCCGCGTGAGCGAGTCGAGCTTGCCCAGCGGCTCGTCGAGCACCAGCAGCTGCGGATCGTTGACCAGCGCGCGTGCCAGCGCCACGCGCTGCGCCATGCCGCCGGAAAGATGGTGCGGAAAGGCTTTCGCGAACTCGGTGAGGCCCACGAGCCTGAGCGCCTCGTCGACGCGGGCACGTTGTTCCTTCAGCACGCCGCGCGCCTGCAGGCCCAGCGCCACGTTGTCCCACACACTGCGCCATGGGTAGAGCGTCGGGTCCTGGAAGACGACGATGCGCGACGGATCGGGCCGGGTGATGGTTTCGCCGTTCTGGGTGATGGTGCCGGTGGTCGCGGGCTCGAGCCCGGCCACCAGCCGCAGCAGGGTCGACTTGCCGCAGCCGCTGGGTCCCAGCAGCGCGACGAACTCGCCGGGGCGAACCTGCAGGTCTACACCGTCGAGCACCTGCAGCACACCGCCGGACACCTCGAACCAGTGGCTGACGCCGCGGATGTCGATGTGCGCGCCAGCGGCATCTGCCTGGCCGGTCGGCGCGGGCGCGGGGGGAAGCACGGCGTTCGTCACCATTTCACGGTTCCCTTCTGCCAGGACAGCACGCGGTCGCGCACCTTGAAAAGCAGGGTGATGAGCCCGGAGCACAGCGCCGCCATCACGAGCAGCGCCGCATACATGTTGGCGTAGGCCGCCCAGCCCTGGGCCCACTGCAGATACCAGCCCAACCCGGCCTTCACGCCCATCATCTCGGCGGTGATCAGCACCGAGAACGATGCGCCCAGGCCCATGAAGAGGCCCACGAAAACCTGCGGCAGCGCAGCCGGGATCGCCACGCGGAACACCAGGAAGCGTTCCGACGCGCCCAGCGTGCGCGCCACGTCGTAGTAGCTCTTGTGCACCGAGGCCACGCCCGACCAGGTGAGCACCGCGACCGGAAAGAAGGTGGCCAGCCCCACGAGGAACACGGCGGCCGAATAGCTCGAAGGCGCGAAGAAGAAGGCCAGCGGCAGCAGTGCCGACGCGGGCACCGGCCCCAGGAAACGCAGCAGTGGATGCACCCAGTACCCCGCGATGCGCGACCAGCCGATGGCGACGCCGGTGATGAAGCCCACCAGCGCGCCCAGCACGAAGCCGTTGGCCAGCAGGCGCAGCGAATGCACGGTCGACAGACCCAGGCGCTGCCAGTCTTCGTGCACCACGTCGATCAGGCTCTGCGGCGGCGCAAAGAACGGGGAGGGCAGCACACCGAGCTTGGCGGTGGAGACCTCCCACAGCGCCAGGCCCACGGCCAGTGCGACGAGCCATTGCCCGGCCGGGCGCAGGGTGCGCACCAGCCTGCCGGCGCGGCTGCCCAGCAGCGAGATGGCGAGGAGCAGCGCGGCAATCACCAGCGTGGCGATGCCGAACTCGCGGGTGAAGGCCCAGTCGCTGAAGCCGACCTCCTTGTTCGGCCACAGCAGGGTGAGCAGGCCCAGCGCGACCCATGCGGCCGAGGCGAGCAGGCCCGTGGGCCAGATGCCCGCGGGGGCGGCGGGACGCAGCGTTGCCGACTGCGCTGTGGCCGTGGCCGCCGCCCTGGCCGCACGGGGCGCGGCGGAGGCCGGCGCGTGCGCGCCGCCCTGCAATCCGAGCGGAGCGTCGAGGATCTGTTCGGCCGTGCTCATGCCAGGACGTCCAGCGACACGTGGTTGGCGAAGCGGACCACGTCGGTGCTCTTCTTCAGGATGCCCGCATTGCGGAAGTCGGTGGCGAAGGCCTCGACCTCGTTGCGCAGCGCCTTGCCGGCCGGGTGGTGCTTGTAGGTGAGCTCGGCCAGCAGCTTCTGCAGGTCCTCGAGCGGCACCTTGGGCGCGTACTTCGAGTAGATGCGCGCGGCCTCGTTCGGGTTTTCGGAAACGTAGTCGGAGGCCTGCGCAAGGGCGCGCACCACGGCCGCCGCGCGCGGCTTGTCGTTGCGCGCCAGCTCGCCGCGCGCGCCGACGATGCAGCACAGCCGCTCGGCGTATTCGCCCTTGGCGCTGTTGGCGATCTCGGTGAAGACGCCCGGGTTGCGCTTCTCGATCAGGAATACGTTCGGGTCGCCATCTGCGATCACCTGGATCTCGCCTTTCTTCACCGCCACGTCGAGCAGGTCGGCAGGGTAGACGCGCCAGTCCACGTCCTTCTCGATGTTGATGCCCTTCTTGGCGAGGTGGATGGCGTAGAACTGCCGCGCCGGGCTGTTCTGGTCCGACACGCCGATGGTCTTGCCCTTCAGGCTCGCCAGGTCGGTCGTCACGCCCGCTGCCTTGGCACCCACCAGCCGCAGGCAGCCGCCGTGCACGCTGCCCACCACCTTCACGTCGAAGCCCGCTTCCAGCGGCTTCACCCAGCGATGGATCAGGCCCACGCCCAGATCGGCCTTGCCGGTGGCCAGCGCCTCCAGCATCTGGTCGGACGAGCCTGCCCAGTTGAGCAGCTCGACGTCGAGCCCGTTCTTCTCGAAGAAGCCGCGCTCCAGCGCCACGGGCACCGGCGCGAGGCAGAAGCCAGCCTGGCTCCATGCGAAGGTGAGCTTGCGCGGCTGCGAATTCGCGATGGTGGCGAACAGGCCGCCGGAACCCACCACGGCTGCGGCCGCGCCGGCCTGCAGCACGCTGCGGCGCGAGGGCGGCAAATGATCGAGAGCAAAGGTCATCGCAGGCTTCTCCTCCGGAAAATACGAAGCTGCGAGTGTTGGCGCACCACGCCGGCGCGGCCAACGAAGGAATGCGGCTATGGATATGCGCGCAGCTACTTTCCCTTGACGCCCCTGTTGCCGAAGCTCTCGGCGAGGAACTCGACGACGGCCTGCACCCGCGCCGTGCGGCCCTTGCGCGTCGGTACCAGCAGCGTGACCGGCGCGGTGTCGAACTGCCAGTCGGCCAGCACGCGTACCAGCGTGCCGCGTGCCACCGCATCGGCCGCGTCCCACTCGGAGCGAAGCACCAGGCCCAGGCCCTGTTCGGCCCACTGCCGGGCCACGCCGCCGTCGTTGGTGACGTAGGCAGGCGAGATGCGAAGGGTTTCCCGGCGGGCCTTGGCGGCGGCTGCGCGGCCGGCCGGGCGCAGGTGCCACAGCGTCACGTCCTCGTCGTTCTCGCGGATGCAGATGCAGTCGTGCTGCAACACGTCGCGCGGCATGCGGGGGGTGCCGCGCTGGCGCAGGTAATCAGGGCTGGCGCACAACCAGCGCTCGTTGGCGCTGAGCGTGCGCGCCACCCATGACGAATCGCGCACCGTGCCGATGTGGATCACCGCGTCGGCGTCGTGCCGGTCGGGCCACGGGGTCTCGCGCAGGTCGAGTTGCACGCCCAGCCCCGGGTGCAGCCTGGCGAAGCGCGCGAGCATCGGCGCGATGTACTGGCGACCGTATCCGAAGGGCGCGGCGATGCGCAGCGTGCCGGTGAGGCGCCGGTCGTCGCGCTGCATCGATTCGCGCAGCCCATCGATCTGCCCGAGCAGCGCGGCCGCCTCGCGCGCGAAGCGCTCGCCCTCGGGCGTGAGGCTCAGCTTGCGCGCGGTGCGGGTGGCCAGCGACAGGCCGAGCGACGCCTCCAGCTTGCGCAGCCGCATCGACAGCGCCGGCGGCGTGACGTCGAGCGCCCGCGCCGCCGCGCTCAGCGATGGCTCGCGCAGCAGGGCGGCGGCAAGCTGCATGTCCTCGATCTGGATCGTCGTCATTAACTTGTGCTTAACGATTGATGACTGCGCATTGAAGCACAAGCATGGCTTCGGAACGTAGAGTCCAAGGCCATGCAACAAGCTTCCCACGCCTATCCGCGCGCCGTGCTGTTCGACCTGCTTACCGCGCTGCTCGACTCCTGGACCGTCTGGAACGCCGCCGCCGGCTCCGAAGCGAAAGGCCGCGCCTGGCGCGCCGAGTACCTGCGGCTGACCTACGGCTGCGGCGCCTACGTGCCCTACGAGCAGCTCGTGCAGGAGGCTGCCCGCAACACCGGCATGGCCGGCTCGGCCCCCGATGCGCTCGAAGCGCAATGGGACACGCTGCCCGCATGGGACGGCGCGCGCGAGCTGCTGCTGGCGCTCAAGCCGCACTGCCGCCTCGCCGTGGTCACCAACTGCTCGAAGCGCCTGGGCCATCGTGCCGCGGCACGGCTGGGCATCGACTGGGACGTGGTCGTCACTTCCGAGGAGGCCGGCTTCTACAAGCCCGATCCGCGCCCGTACCGCATGGCGCTCGACCAGCTGGGCGTGCGGGCGCAGGACGCGGCCTTCGTCGCGGGCTCGGGCTACGACATGTTCGGCACGTCGGCGGTCGGTTTGCGCACGTACTGGCACAACCGCGTCGGCCTCTCGCTGCCCCAGGGTGCGCCACCGCCCGAGCTGCAGGCACCCACGCTCGACGCCGCGCTGCCCTGGCTCCAATCCTTCGCCGAATGACTGAATGAAAGAGGCCCACCCATGACAGAAACCCTCGCCACCATCGACACGCCCGCGGCCCTCATCGAGAGCACGCGCATGCAGCGCAACATCGAACGCATGCAAAGGCACATGAACGAGCTCGGCGTGCGCTTCCGCCCGCATGTGAAGACCAGCAAGTGCATCGAGGTCGCAAAGGCCCAGCGCGACGCGGGCGCCCAGGGCATCACCGTCTCCACGTTGAAGGAGGCCGAGCAGTTCTTCGCCGAAGGCTTCACCGACATCCTCTACGCCGTCGGCATGGCGCCGCACCGGCTGCCGCATGCGCTGGAGCTGCGCCGCCGCAGCTGCGCGCTGGGCATTCTCACCGACAGCGTGGCTTCGGCGGGCGCGATCGTCGAGTTCGGCCGCGCGAACGGCGAGGTCTTCGACGTGCTGATCGAAGTCGACACCGACGGGCACCGCAGCGGCATCAAGCCCGAAGAAGACGCGCTGATCGAAGTCGGCCGCGTGCTGCACGAGGGCGGCATGCGCCTCGGCGGTGTGCTGACCCACGCGGGCTCCAGCTACGAACTCGATACGCCCGAGGCCCTCAAGGCGATGGCCGAGCAGGAACGCTCAGGCTGCGTGCGCGCGGCGCAGCGGCTGCGAGAGGCAGGGCTGCCGTGCCCGGTGGTCAGCGTGGGTTCCACGCCCACCGCCTTGGCTGCGGACGCGCTGGACGGTGTGACCGAGGTGCGGGCCGGCGTGTACGTCTTCTTCGACCTCGTCATGCGCAACATCGGCGTGTGCACGGAAGACGACATCGCCCTGAGCGTGCTGACCACCGTGATCGGCCACCAGGCTGACAAAGGCTGGGCCATCGTCGACGCAGGCTGGATGGCGATGAGCCGCGACCGGGGGACCCAGAAGCAGAAGCGGGACTTCGGGTACGGGCAGATCTGCGATGCGCAGGGGCGGGTGCTCGACGGCTATGTGCTCAGTGGTGCAAACCAGGAACACGGCATTCTTTCGCGGGAAGGCGAGGCGGATGCGGACATTGCGGCGCGCTTTCCCGTGGGGACGAGGCTGCGCATCCTGCCGAACCATGCTTGTGCGACGGGGGCGCAGTTCCCGGAATATCACGCGTTGTCGGACGATGGCTCGCTGCGCGCCTGGGGGCGTTTTCACGGCTGGTGAGCGCGGCGGCCCATCCCCTCGAGACGTGAGCGGTGGAGCATCGCCTATTTGAAGATCATGGCCATCGCATCTTCGAAGGCCGGCAGATCTGTTGGCACATGTGCCGTCGAGTATGTGTTCTCCACGATGGTGAAACCCGCATAGGCGCGTTGCAGGAGCTTTTGATAGACCTTGTCCACCGGCACGTAGTTGCAGGACGAGGTATCGCCGCATCTTGCCAGGACCAATGTCACCGGGAGCAACTTTCCCTTCTGGGTGTCGTACATCTTCTGTTCGTAGCTGTCGGTTTCAGGTTGCTGGTACCCGAACGCGCCCTCGAAGGAGAGGAAGTACGAGAAAGTCAGGCTGTTGTTCGCGCCTTCCATGAAGAGAACGTAGCCAGTCATGCTTCCGCTGAGCGAATGCCCAGTGAGCATGCGTTTGCTGACGTCGGCGCGGTATTTCGATTCGATGTAAGGAACGAGTTCCTTCGTCAGGAAGTCGTGATAGGACACGGCACCTGGAAAGGTGTAGTCGGTGCTTCTGCGCGCAGTGCCTCCGATGCCAATCAGGATTGCGTCCACTCCGCGTCGTTCGAGGATGTTCTTCAGATTCGCAAAACGTCCGCTCGGTGGATTCGCGGCGTCGCCGTCCAGCGCATAGATGATGGGATATGCCTTGCTGCCGTTGTCGTAGGAGGGCGGCAAATAGATGCTGAGATCGTAGCTCGCGCCGGTCTGGGCGGACTTGATGGAGTCGGAAGTCGTGCGACCTGTCGTGGATGGAGTGCTCGGGGTGGTTGGGGTGGTTGGGGTGGGCGAGGTCACCAGGCCAATCGGAAGAGCGGCTCCGCCGCCGCCGCCGCCCCCGCCGCCACAGGCGGTCAGGGCCAGAAGAAGAACACCGCCAGATGCGAGTGTTCGCAGCAAGTCTTTGAATCCCATGAGGCTTTCCTGATCTTTGTGATGCGTCTCTGATCCGGCCGGCATCTTCGGCGCGCTCTCTTTTCGCTGTCAATGAGAGCAAGCGACGATGGCCGGCGTTCGCACCATTGCGCGCAATCTTGACCATGCGGGCTTTACAGAACTTAGTACGAAAGCTCTTCAATCACTCGCCGCACAGTCAGCAACGCAGTCCGCAGCCCGTTCAGACCTACCGACCCCAACGCCAGCCGCAACGCGTGCGGCACATGCTTCGACGTGGCAAAGGGTTCGGCCGTGGAAACCGAAACGCCTTCACGCATCAGCGCCGCGGCAACCAGATCGGCCCGCGTCTCCTCCGGCAGCGGCAGCCAGGCGAAGTACGAGAACGGATGCCGCACGCACCCCATCCCAGCGAGCACTTCGCCGACGATGGCCTGCCGAGCCGACGCGTCCTGCCGCTTCTCCGATTCGAGCCGCTCGACCGTGCCGTCCTCCAGCCAGGTGCATGCGATGGCGGTGGTCACGCCCGGCGTGCACCACGTCGTGGCGCGGATCGCGCGCTCCAGCTTCGGCATCCACGCATCGGGCGCGGCGACGAAGCCGACGCGCAGGCCGGTCGCGACGTTCTTGGAGAGGCCCGAGACATACACCGTCGTCTCGGGTGCCAGCACGGCAAGCGGCGGAGGTGGATCATCGGCCAGGAAGGCGTAGGCCGCATCCTCGATGACGAGCAGCCCGTGCCGCCGCGCGATGGCCACGAGGCGCTTGCGGCGGCTCGCGCTCATCACCCAGCCCAGCGGGTTGTGCATGGTCGGCATGGCGTAGATGGCACGCACGCGGCGCCGTGCGCACAGGCGCTCCAGCGCGTCGAGATCGGGGCCCTGGCCGGCGGCGGGCAGGGGCGCGAGTTCCAGCCGGTGCGCCTCGGCCAGCACCTTGAAGCCGGGGTAGGTGAGGGCGTCCACTGCGACCACATCGCCGGGCTGCAGCAACGCCATTGCAGTCACGGCGAGGCCGTGCTGGGCACCGTCGACGATCAGCACGTTCGACGGCTCCGCCGCGAGCCCTCGCGAGGCGAGGTGCCGGGCGAAGCAGGCGCGTTCGTGCATCCGCCCGCCGTGCGGTGCGTAGCGCAGCATCGCGTCGAGCTCGCCGCCGGCTGCGAGCTGCCGCAGCGCGCTGCGCAGCAGTTCGGCCTGCCCGGGCAGCGCGGGGTAGTTGAAGTTCAGGTCGACCAGGTCCGCCGGCAGGGCGCGCTGGTCGGCGCCGGGGCCCACGCGCAGCGAGGCCTCGCGCACGAAGGTGCCGCGGCCGACCTCGCCGCTGACCAGGCCCATGGCCTCCAGTTCGGCATAGACGCGCGATGCGGTGACCAGCGCAAGCCCGTGGCGCTCCGCCAGCTTGCGGTGCGTGGGCAGGCGGGTGCCGGGCGGCAGCCGGCCGGCGCGGATCTGCGCGGCGAGTTCATCGACCAGTTGCTTGTAGCGGGCTTCGGCCATCGTCGGTTCGATGTATCCATGACAATTCTTTGATTGTATTGATCGGCTCTCCTAGGATGGCGCCATTCCGGCTCCCGCTCCACCTGCCAACGATCATGCACATCGCCATCCTCACCTTCGACGGCTTCAACGAACTCGACTCGCTCATCGCGCTGGGCGTGCTCAACCGCATCAAGAAGCCTGGCTGGCGCGTGAGCATCTGCTGCCCGACGGCGGAAGTCACGTCGATGAACGGCGTCACCATCCGCGCGCAGTCGCTGCTCGAAGATGCGCGCCGCGCGGATGCGGTGGTGGTCGGCAGCGGGGTGAAGACGCGCGAGGTGGTCGCCAGCCCGGAGCTGATGGGGCGCCTGTCGCTCGATCCGCAGCGGCAGCTGATCGCGGCGCAGTGCTCGGGCACGCTCGTGCTGGCCAGGCTCGGCCTCGTCGAGGGCGTGCCGGCCTGCACCGACCTGACGACCAGGCCCTGGGTGCAGGAAGCCGGCGTGGAAGTGCTGAACCAGCCCTTCTTCGCGCGCGGCAACGTCGCCACCGCGGGGGGCTGCTTCGCGTCGCCCTACCTGGCCGGCTGGATCATTGCGCGCGCCGAGGGCGTCGAGGCGGCTGCCGACGCGCTGCACTACGTGGCGCCGGTGGGCGAGAAGGACGCCTACGTCGCCAACGCGCTGAAGAACATCACGCCGTATCTGCCGCGATGAGGTCCGCCGGCAACGTGGCCGCACTCGTAGCCGTTGCTGCGGCCTCCGGCTGCGGTGCGCAGCGCCCGTAGGTGTCGTCGAAGCGCACGATGTCGTCTTCGCCGAGATAGCCGCCGGTCTGCACCTCGATCACCTCGAGCACTGTCTTGCCCGGGTTCTCCAGCCGGTGGATCGCGCCGGAGGGCAGGTAGATCGATTCGTTCTCGTGCACCAGCCTCACCGTGCCGTCGCAGGTGGCGCGCGCCGTGCCCTTCACGACCACCCAGTGCTCGGAGCGGTGGTGGTGCATCTGCAGAGAGAGCCGGGCGCCGGGCTTCACCGTCAGGCGCTTGACCTGGAAGCGCTCGCCCAGGTCGATGCTGTCGTAGGCGCCCCATGGGCGCACCACGCGGCGGTGCTCGGTGGCTTCGGCGCAGCCTTCCAGCGAGAGCTTGCGCACCACCTCCGCCACCTGCTCGGCGCAGCCCGCGCCGGCCACGAGCACCGCGTCGGGCGTGTCCACGATGATGAGGTCCTGCGTGCCCAGGGCCACCACCGGCCGGTGCGGCGCGTGCACGAAGGTGTTGCGCGAGTTCAGCGCGCTGGCCTTGCCGCTGAGCCGGTTGCCGGCATCGTCGGCCGGATGCAGGCTGGCGACTGCGTTCCAGCTGCCCACGTCGCTCCACAGGCCCTCGAACTTGACGACGGCGATCTGCCGGTGCTTCTCGAGCACCGCGTAATCAATGCTGTCGGCGCGGCACTGCTCGAAGGCGGCGCGGTCCAGGCGCAGGAAGCTGCCGTCGCGGCTCGCCCTGGCGGTCGCGTTCTCGCAGGCCTGGAGGATGTCGCCCGCGTGCTCGCGAAGCGCGGCGACCAGCGTGCGTGCCTGCACGAGGAAGATGCCCGCGTTCCAGCTGTAGCCGCCCTGCAGGATCAGCATCTCGGCCACCGCTGCGCTCGGCTTCTCGACGAAGCGCGCCACCGCGTGGCTATGGCCGTCGGCCAGCGCCTCGCCGGCCTCGATGTAGCCGTAGGCCGTGCTCGGGAAGCTCGGCACCACGCCGAAGGTGACGATGTTGCCGGCCAGCGCGGCATCGATGCCGGTGCGCACGGTGCGCTCGAACAGGGCGATGTCGGGAATGTGGTGGTCCGAGGGCGCGAACAGCAGCAGGTCGTCTGGTGCGGCCAGCAGCGCCGCCGACGCCATCGCGGCCGCGGTGTTGCGCGCCACCGGCTCCAGGATCTGCCGGCCCGTGACCCGGGCGTTGTCCACCGTTTCCTTCACCAGGAAGCGGTGGTCTTCCGAGGTCACGCAGGTGATGTCGGCGTTAAGCAGCGCCAGCCGCTCCAGCGTGAGCTGCAGCAGGCTCCTGCCGCCGACCAGCGGCGCGAACTGCTTGGGCAGGGCCTTGCGCGACAGCGGCCACAGCCGCGTGCCGCTGCCGCCGCACAGGACCACGGGATGGATGGGAAGAGCGGTGTTCATGATCGGTCGCCAGCGTGAAGGAGGTGGTGGGTGGTGTGGATGGAGGGCCGTCCGGTTCAGATCAGCCCGGAATACGCGGCGTAGCTCACGGCCTGCGCGCGCGAGTGGACGTGCAGCTTCTTGTAGATGTTCTTGATGTGGGCGTTGACGGTCTGCCCCGAGATGCCCAGCCTGTTTCCGATTTCCTCGGTCACATGCCCGCGCGCGACGAAGCGCAGGATCTCGCACTCGCGCGCCGTCAGCGTCGTCGCGCGCGGCACGGGTTGCGCCACCGGCGGCAGCGCCCCCACCGGCCGGTGGCTCAGCCGCGAGAGCAGCCGGCGTGCCAGCCGCGGCGTGATGGCGGCACCGCCGTTGACCACCTGCAGCACCGCCTGGGCGAAGCTCTGCAGCCATGCGTCCTTCAGCAGGTAGCCGGTGGCGCCCAGTTCCAGCGCGTGCAGCACGTGCGCCTCGTCCTCCAGCACGGTGATGACGATGATCTCGGCCGAGCGGCGGTGCTCGCGCGCTTCCTGGATCAGGTCGAAGCCGGAGCCGTCGCCCAGCCGCAGGTCGACCATCAGCACGTCGAACTCGTGCGTGGCCACCAGCCGCCGGCCCTCGCGCAGGCTGCCGGCCTGGCCCTCGAGCTGTATGCGCAGGTCGGACAGCAGCTCCTGCGCGATCACGCGGCGCATGAACTCGTCGTCGTCCACGAGCAGCACGCGCACCGGCGCGTCTTCCTGCCCGGTCAGGAACCCCGGCCACAGCGGCGTGGCCGGTGCGCAGACCCCTGGCGGATAGCCCGACTGGCCGGCGCCCAGCTCGATGGCTGGGGTTGTAGCTTGTTCAGACATGGGTGTGCCCCCGGTTGGAGTGGATGTTGATGCCTCTGTCGTTGTTCTGGAAAAGCGCGGCCCCGGGCACCAGGGCGGGCACCGGGTCGTCGAAACCGTGCGGGTTGGCGCACTGCCAGCGCCAGCTGTCGGCGCACATCTGGTCGAGGTCGCGGCGCGCCCGCCAGCCGAGCGTGCGCCACGCGCTGCGCGCATCGGCCCAGTAGGCGGGGGCATCGCCAGGGCGGCGCGGCCCGATGCGCAGCGCGATGCGCCGGCCGCTCGCGCGCTCGAAGGCCGAGACCACTTCCAGCACCGATGCGCCGTGGCCGGTGCCCAGGTTGGCCATGAGGATGCCCGGCCGGCGCGCCGCGCGATGCAGGGCCGCCACATGGCCCTCGGCCACGTCCATCACGTGCACGTAGTCGCGCACGCCGGTGCCGTCGGCGGTGTCGTAGTCGGCGCCGTGCACCACCAGGTAGTCGCGCTCGCCGGCCGCGACCTGCGAGATGTAGGGCATCAGGTTGTTCGGCGGGCCGTTGGGCAGCTCGCCGAGCAGGCCGCTCTCGTGCGCGCCCACGGGGTTGAAGTAGCGCAGGCAGGCGATGCCCCAGCGCGGGTCGGCTCGCGAGAGGTCGGCCAGCATGCTCTCCACCATCGACTTGGTACGGCCGTAGGGGTTGACGGGGCCGTGCGGCGCGGCTTCGGCGATGGGCGAGGGATGCGAGTCGCCGTAAACGGTGGCGGAGGACGAGAACACCAGCGTGCGCACCCCCGCACGGTCCATGGCTCGCGCCAGTGCAAGGCTGCCGGCCAGGTTGACGTCGTAGTAGCCCAGCGGATCGGCCACCGATTCGCCGACCGCCTTCAGCCCCGCCAGGTGCACCACGGCGCGCACCTCGTGTGCCGCGAAGGCGCGGTCCAGTGCGGCTGCATCGCGCACGTCGGCGCGCACCAGCACGGGCTCGACGCCGGTGATGCACGCCACCCGCTTGAGCGAGCGCGCATCGCTGTTGACCAGCGTGTCGAGCACCACCGGCTGGTAGCCCGCCTCGATCAGCGCCACGCAGGTGTGGCTGCCGATGAAGCCTGCGCCGCCTGTCACGAGGATCCTGGGTGCTGGCATGGTCGTGTTCCTGGTGGCGGCGGCCGTCGCGTCAGGCGGTCGCGCAGCGCTGCAGTTCCTCTTCGAGGCGCTGCAGGATCACGTTGCGGTCGAGTTCGGCCTCGGCGAAGCGCCGGCCGATCGAGCCCATCAGCTCGCGCGTGGCGGGCGACATCGACAGCTGCTCGATGGCATCGGCCAGCGCGGCGGCGTCGCCGGGCTGCACCACCACGCCGCGGCCCCACACCGCCTCGCTGAGCGCGGTGCCGGCATGCGCCGTCACGATCACCGCGCGGCCGCTGGCGAACATGCCGCCCAGCTTCGAGGGCATGACCAGGTCGGCCGCGTCCGCGCGCTGGGGCAGTACGTGGATGTCGGCCATGCCCAGCAGTTCGTTGAAGCGCTCGTTGGGCTGCAGGTCGAGGAAGTGCACGTTGGCCAGCTGGGCGCAGGCGCTCGTGAGCGACGGGCGGCTCGGCCCGTTGCCGCAGAAGACGAAGTGGATGTCGTGTGAGCACACCAGCAGCCGCGCCGCCTCGGCCAGCAGCTCGATGCCCTGCTTGCTGCCGAGGCTGCCGGCATAGAGCACCACCACCGCGTCCGCCGGAATGCCCAGCTCCGCGCGATAGCCCTGCGGCGAGGCATTCGCAGTCAGCGGCGTCCGCTCGACGGGCCGGATCGCCTCCACGTCGACCCAGTTCGGGAACAGCACCAGCCTTGATTCGTCGACGCCTTTTTCCAGCGCCCTGGCGCGCATCGTGGTGGAGATGGTCGACACCCGGTCGAACCTGCGCATCAGCCAGCGCTCGGCCGCCAGCGCGAATCGCTTCACCCGGTCGCCACGCAGCCAGCCCAGGCCGAAGGCGGCGTCCACCTCGTAGTCCTGGATATGCAGCCAGGACCGGGCGCGCAGCAGCTTGGCCAGGCACAGCGCGGCCGGCGCGCAGGACACGGGCGGCTCAACAACGATCACGACCTCCGGCCGCCAGAAGATCTGCGCCAGCAGCAGCGGCACGCTCGACAGCGTGAACGACAGCAGGTGCCCGATGCGCCCCAGCGCCCGCGGCTGCTTGGGCACCCATGTGGGCGCACGCCAGACCGTCACGCCGTTCCAGACCGACTTGCGGTACATCCAGGCCGAATGGCCCTCGAACACCGACCACTGCGGAAAGAAGGGCGGCGACGCGATCACCCGCACCTCGTGCCCACGCGCCTGCAGCCACTCGGCCATCTCGCCCGAGTACTTGCCGATGCCGGCCAGCTCGGGCGCGAAGTTCATCGAGTAGAGGAGAACCTTCACGGCGCCGGCCTCCGCGCCAGCAGGCGCACGATGGGGAAGAAGCCGAAGTGCAGGCGCATGCGCGTCTCGTACAGCGCGAAGTCGCTCAGGCAGGCGATGAAGAACACGTAGTGCGGCCGCTCCGGAAAGAGCGCCACCACCGCCGCGTAGGAGGCCAGCCGCAGCGCCACCTCCAGCAGCGCCCAGCGGCCGAGCGAGCCCATCGAGGTCTTCAGCGAGAGCATCGTCTCGTGGTGGATCGTGTAGGTGCGCAGCAGGAAGTACGGCGCGATGCACAGGAAGATGGTGCGAGCCTCGTTGCCCAGCTTCAAAAGCGGCGCCGCGACCGAGATGAGCACGGCCAGCCCCGCGAAGAGCGCGCAGCCCAGCAGGAAGCAATGCCGTGCGAGCCGCAGCCTGGCGGCCGTGAAGTTGCCCGCGTCGGTCTCCAGCATCGCGGGCGTCCGCGTGACCAGGAAGGCCTGCACGAACTGCGAAGGCGCCTCGGCCAGCAGGAAGGCGATCTTGAAGGCACCCACGTAGCTCAGCGGCATGAAGTACGCCACGATGAGCAGGTCCGACTTGCGCAGCAGGAACATCAGCAGCGAATACACCGTCGCGCCGGCCTGCGAGGCCAGTTCGAGTGCGGCGCGGCCCGCCGGCGGCGCCGCGCCGTTGGCCGGCAGGCCGACCGCCAGGCACACCACCACGACCGCGATCAGGTTGATGAGCAGCAGGTGCGCCACGCCCAGGTCGAAATGCACTGCGGCGCAGATGCCCACGCCCGCGACCAGCACGGTCGAGCGGATGCCGGCCTCCAGGTTCAGCAGCCCCGCGCGGCCGAGGCCGCGGCTGAAGGACAGGCGCAGGCTGTTGAAGGCGAACACCACCAGCGTGGCCACCAGGATGGCGAAGGGCGCATCGCCCACCGGCAGGCGCTGCAGCGTGAGGATCACGATCGCCAGCACCGTCGCCATCGGCATGCCGATGGCCAGCGTGCGCACCACGTCGCCGCGCGTCACGCCCGGCGGCACCGAGGCCGCATTGCGCGAGAACAGCAGCGAGCTGCCCAGCGTGGCCACCACCAGCGCCACTTCCAGCACCGACTGGTAGACCGAGTACTCGCCGAAGCGCGCAGGCGGAACGCTCGCTGCCATCAGGAAGATGGCAAGGAAGCCCGAAAGGTATACATACAGCCGCGAGGCGAGCGCGCCCAGCCCCGACAGCCATGCCGGGCGCGCACCGGGCAGCGGAAGCGGCAGGCTGGGGTGCTTCATGGCGCGGGCTCGCTCGATGCTCATTTGCCGGCCGGCACTCGGTGCACCCGGCGGGTGTCGAAGAGCCGGCGCGCGAAGGCGCCGGTGCGGAAGGCGTTGTTCTTCGCGCGGCGCGCCATCTGCAGCGCGTAGGTCACGGCGGCCACGGTGAGCGTGCGGCCGCGCAGCGCATGGGGCATCGCCATCTTCGCGCTGCCCTGGAAGTGCAGCGCCACCACGCGAACGGGCTCGCCCGAAGAGCTGGTCAGCCAGGCCTTTGCCTCGCTCCGGGCGATGCGCTTGGCACCGCCGAGCACCTTGAACTCCCCGCGATGCAGGTTGTGCGTGCCGTTGATGTTGTGGTCGACCACCATGCCTTCGAACACGCGGTTGATGGGGTCGTCGTTGCCGGTGGCGTGCGCCCAGAGGTAGAGCAGCGTCATGTCCGACACACCCCCGCGCACGCCGCGCGCGGCGAAGCGCTGCGAGATCTCGCGCAGCTTCCTGCGGCCCGACGGGGTCGCATAGGTATCGAGCACGCAGGCCACGAAGCGGCGCAGACCGTTGGACGTCCAGTAGCTCACGTGCGGCGAGATCTGGCAGGGGTTCCAGCCGTCGGCCGACTGCATGCTGGAGCCCGAGAAGTCGGCCTTGCCCACCAGCCGCCTGATGTGTTCGCCCGCGCCCTCGAAGAGCAGCACGTCGCTGTCGATCAGCACGAAGTCGCGCACCTCGGGGTGGGATTCCAGAAACCGCGCCAGGAGAAAGTAGCGCCTGAAGCAGATCTTCTCGAACTCCGGCGAGTTGCTCGACAGATGCACGTAGGAGCGGCAGAAGCGCTCATAGGCCGGACCGGCGTCGGTCTCCGAGAGCACGAGCAGAGGCTCGCCGGCCAGTTCCGCCGATTCGCGGCACAGCGCCAGGGTCTTGTTCTGTCGGTCTTCCACGACGATGAAGGGCAGGGGCGGATTCATGATGCTCGGGTTGGGGTTGATGAGGTGACAGCGAAGGGATTCAGGGCCGGGCCGTCACGCTCTTGATGAGCGCCACGTGCGCGGGAACGAAGCGGCCGGCCGCGTCGATGGGCATGTCCAGCGTGAAGAGGCCCCGCGCGGTGGCCGCGTCGGCGATCCAGGTGCGAAGCTGCGCGGCGGTGAAGCGCGCAGGCGCGTCGCGGCCCCACGAGGCGGTCAGCGGCGTGAGCACGTGCAGCACCAGTTCCGAGGGCGGACCGGTCAGGTGCGAAGGCGGCTGCATGTATTCGCCGGCCATCAGGTTCTGGCACGGGGCCGACTTGGCGCTGAAGCGCTCCGCGCCTTCGCCCGCGTTGAAGGCCAGCCAGCGGTTGGTGGCGCCGGCGCGCGCGGCGCTGCACAGCATCTCCCAGCCCGCGGGCGTGATGCCCTTGGTGTTGTAGGTGCCGTCGAACCACCAGCCGCTGGCCAGCGCGCCATAGCGCTCCGACCAGTCGCGGATCACGCTCGACCAGGCCGCGACGAATCGAGCCGGCGGGGGCTCCTGCTCAGACACGTCGCCCAGGCATTCCATCATCGCCCGGTCGCCCTGCGGCGCGCGGAACGGCAGGTACAGGATCAGCGCGATGCCCCGGCTGCGCAGCGCGCGGCCGATCTCCAGCGGCAGGTCGCGCGGCGGGCGGTTGGCCACGCTGGACGGGCAGAGCACTTCGAGCGCGGCGTTGGGCGCGATGTACTGGCCGCTGTTCTGCCCGAGCGTCAGGATCAGGTGCGAGACGCGCATCTCCGCCAGCGTCGAGGCGAAGGTCTCCACGTCGAAGCGCTTGATCTCGCCGATCGACTGCTTGTCGGGCAGGTAGTGCACCATCACGCCGAAGCCGGGCTGCGGGGTCGGCTGCGCACGGGCTGCGAGCGGCAGCGCCGCGGCCAGCAGCAGCGTCGCGAGCAGCCGCACGAAGCGAACCAGGCTCCCGGTCATGGCAAGGCCCCCGCGAGCGACAGCGTGCCGCGCTTGAGCATCAGGTAGCGCCGCGCCACGTTGGCCGGCGCGCAGGTGCCGGCATGCACCCATGCCGGGCGCGCGTGCCCGTGGTGCGCGAGGTACTGAGCGAGCCGCGCCGGCTCGTCGTCATCGCTGGCCTCGCTGCCCACGAAGAAGGCGTAGTCCGCGAACAGCTCGCGGTGCACCGGGATGTCCGACAGCAGCAGCGGCACGCCCAGCGTCGCCGCCTCGGCCGCCGAGAGGTTGAAGCCCTCGAAGGTGGACAGCGAGATGAAGGCGGTGGCTCCCTGGTAGAGCCGCAGCAGCTCGTCGCGCGGCACCAGCCCGCGGTGCCGCACGCAGTCGCGCACCTCGGGCGGCATCTGCGACACCATGCGCTGCACTTCCGCCGCGCCGTTGCCGGTGATGTCGAGGCAGTCGACCAGCCCGGCGGCCTTCATGCGCGCGAAGAGCGCGAGGATGCCGGCGAAGTTCTTGTGCGGGTAGTAGTGGTAGGCCGCGATCAGGTAGCGCTCGCCGGGCACCGCCACGGCCGCGGGCGCGACGCGGTGCGCGTCCACCGGGTTGAAGATGACGCTCGAATGGGCACAGCGGCCGAAGTGGCGCTCGAAGTCGCGCTGGCTGCTGCGGCTGATGAAGACCACGTCCGCCGCGCTGTGCGCCGCGCGCCAGAGGTTCCAGTCGAGGAAGAGCCGCTTGCCGCGCCCGAAGTACTGCGGATAGGCCTTGTACTGCAGGTCGTGCACGATGACCACCGAGTCGCGATGCCGCCCCAGCAGCGTGAGCGGCAGGTAGTAGTTGGGGAACACAGAGAACAGCTGCTCGCCGGTGAGCAGCGTGCGCAGCCGGTGGAAGTTGTAGAGCAGCGTGTCGAGCACGAAGCGGCTGATCTTCAGCCGCTGTGCCAGTGCGAACAGGCGCGGATGCCGCTCGCTCACGGGCACCACGCGGTCGTCGGGTGCGAGCCGCATGTGGCGCAGCAGCACCTCCGACACGTTGAGCACGCCGCCGGCCGCCTTGTTGAGGCGCACGGTGTCGTAGTAGAGGTAGGTGGCCATGGCTGCGTCTTCTCTTTCTTGTTCTTCCTGCTTCATGCGCTCGGCAGGTGGCGCCGCACCACGCGCGTCGACGCGCGGCGGCTGCGCGAGCTCAGTGAGCCTGCGACGAAGGCGGCGATCAGGCCCGATGCAGCGAACGGGCCCCAGCCCAGGATGGGCCCGCGCATGAAAGGCACATAGGCGGCCAGAAGCACCAGCGCCGAGAGGTACGCAGCCGAGACTGGACGATCGGCCTGCACCGCCCGATCCACCGCGCGGAACATGGCCGAGATCGCGAAGCCGAAGAGCGCCGGCCCTGCCATGCCGAAATCGAAATACGCCGTGGTGAAGGGCGGCAGCGAGAGGTTGCTCTGCGAGAAGTTGCCCAGGATCGCGCTCCAGCCCAGCGGGTCGAAGTCCGGGAACATCTTCAGGCTGCGCGGCAGGAAGAAGGAGAAGGCCGACAGCAGGTAGCGGCCCCAGCCCAGGTCGGGGATCGGTGCGCGCTCCAGGATGCCGGCCACCACGAACATCGCGTCGAAGTCCTGGCTGAAGGGAAAGGTCCGCAGCTCCTCGCCCCAGATGCTGCCGCGCGAGATCAGGTTCAGCACCGGCCCCAGCCCGGCGATCGAGCCGAAGACCAGGCCCGCCAGGAGCCAGCGCCGGCTGCGCGACAGCAGATGGATGAGCAGCGGCAGCAGCCCGATCAGCAGGATCTGCCGCGCCGTGTTCACCGGGTTGGCCGCGATCGCCGACAGCCCGAACGCGATGCACGCCGCGCCCCAGGACCACAGCGTGCGGCGGCGCATCGCATGGATGGCAAGCGCCACGAAGCACAGCAATACCACCAGCTTGGGCAGCGTGGAATAGAAGATGAAGTCGATGGCGAGGTTGTTGTCCTCGCCGCTCAGGCCCACGACGCCGCGCGCCACGAAGTTGAGCTCCGGCTTCACCAGCAGCGCCCCGAAGGCGAACACTGCGCAGCCCAGCAGCAGCAACTGCGCATTGGCGAGCTCGACCAGGCGGCCGTCGCGCCGCACCATCGCGTCGGCCGGCGCATCGCGCTCCCCCAGCCGCGCCGCCTCCACGCCCGCCATGTAGAGCAGCAGCAGCATCAGCGCCTGCGTGTGCGATTCCGTGCGCATCAGACCGGCGTCCCAGAACTCCACGTCGTGCGCGATCTGCATTGCCGGCGCGATCGAGAAGTAGGTCAGGATCGTCGCGTAGTGGATCAGCAGGAACACGCTGCCGCCGGCTCGCCCCAGCATCGCGAGCTGAACCAGCGCCAGCACGGCCACCGCGGCGTATCCCCAAGCCGGATCGACCAGCCCGCAGAGGGTGGCGCAGACGATGCCGGACCAGAAGGCGAGGGGGCGCATGGCGGGGCCTTGGGTGGATGGAGCGGTTCGGCGGTTCAGGCGGGGGCCTGCACCTCGGTCAAGGCCTGTGCCCGGCTCGTGCCGATTTCCTCGACCGGCCGGATCGCCTTCTGGTAGTCGGCGTAGGTGCGGCGAAGCCCTTCGGCCAGCGGTACCGTCGCGTGCCAGCCGAGGCTGTGGGCGCGCGACACGTCCAGCAGCTTGCGGGGGGCGCCGTCGGGCTGCGCGAGGTCGTAGCGGATGGTGCCGGTGTAGCCCACCACGTCGCGGATCAGCTCGGTGAGTTCGGCGATGGAAACGTCCTCGCCGGTGCCGAGGTTGATGTGGCCGCGCATCGCGTCGGTCTGCTGGTCGTACTCGGCGCGTGAGAGGTTCATCACCGCCAGGCAGCCTTCGACCATGTCGTCGACGTACAGGAACTCGCGCCGCGCGCGGCCGCTGCCCCAGATCAGCACGCTGGGCGAGTTGCCGATCTTGGCCAGGTGGAAGCGCTGGATCAGCGCGGGCACCACGTGGCTGTTCTCGATGTGGTAGTTGTCGCCGGGGCCGTAGAGGTTGGTCGGCATCACGCTGCGGTAGTCGATGCCGTGCGTGGCGCCGTACTGCCTGTTGTAGCTCTCGCAGAGCTTGAGTCCCGCGATCTTGGCGATGGCGTAAGGCTCGTTGGTGGGCTCGAGCCTGCCGTTCAGCAGGTATTCCTCGCGGATCGGCTGCTCGGCCATCCGCGGGTAGATGCAGCTGGAGCCCAGGAACAGCAGCCGCTTCACGCCCGACACGAAGGCCTGGTGCGTCACGTTGGTGGCGATGGCCAGGTTCTCGTAGATGAACTGGGCCGGATAGGTCATGTTGGCGTGGATGCCGCCGACCCGTGCGGCCGCCAGGTACACCTGGTCGATGTGTTCCGTGGCGAAGAAGCGGGCCACGGCCGCTTGGTCGAGGAGGTCGAGTTCGGAGTGGGTTCGCGTCACCACCTCGTGGCCCAGTTCGCGAAGGCGCCGTGCCGTCGCCTGACCCACCATGCCGCGATGACCTGCAACAAAGATTCGCATATGAGCTTTCGTGAAGTGGTTGAATGGAAAAAGGCGAGTCCGGTGTTCGGGGTCGGATGCCGTCGTCTGCTACCGCGAACCCCGCGCCCCCGTCACCACGCCGAAGGTCTTCAGCAGGATCACGAAGTCGCGCCACAGCGACAGGTGGGCGACGTATTCCGCGTCCATCGCGGCGCGGCGGCGGTAGCTGATCTCGTTGCGGCCGCTGATCTGCCACAGGCCGGTGATGCCCGGGCGCACGGCGCAGTAGTGGGCCCAGTAGTCGCCGTACAGGTCCTTCTGCGCGAACATGCAGGGGCGCGGGCCGACCATGCTCATGTCGCCCTTGAGCACGTTCCAGAACTGCGGGAACTCGTCGATGCTGTACTTGCGCAGGAAGGCGCCGAAGCGGGTGATGCGCGGGTCGTGTTGCAGCTTCTGGTAGACGGCCCATTCGCGCCGCGCGGCCTCGTTCTCGCGCAGGTGGCGCGCGAGCACCGCGTCGGCATTGGCCACCATCGAGCGGAACTTGTAGAACTTGAACACGCGGCCGCCCTTGCCGTAGCGCGGCTGCATGTAGATGGCGGGGCCGCCCGACGTGTAGAGCACGCCGAGCCAGATGAGCGCGTAGGCCCATCCGAAGAAGAGGAAGAACGAGCCGGCCATCAGGATGTCGGCTGCGCGCTTGGCGCGGCGCTGCCAGGGCTTGCCGCCCAGGGGCATGTAGGGCGCGGTGTTGGCGGCCGTGCCGACGCCGGGGCTGCCGCGTCCGCGGTCCGAGGAATGGGTGGATCTCAGCGTGCTCATGATTCGGCATGCTCCGGTTCGATGCGCCTGGGCATCACGGTGTCGGCTGTGTCCAGCTGGTAGGAGGGATCGCGCCGCGGCGCGGCGGAGCCGGCGGTGGGCGAATAGCCGTAGTAGCCGTAGCCGTAGGTGCGATGGCGCCGCTGCGAGGTGTCGACGGCGTTGAACACCACGCCGTGGAAGGCCGCGCCCACGTGCGCGAGGCGCTTGCTGCTCTCGAGCAGCTCGCCCATCTCGCTGTTGTCGGCGCGGGCCACAAGCAGCACGGTGCCCATGCTGGGTGCCATCGCGGCGGTCTCGGAGGCCAGCAGGGTGGGGGGCGCGTCGATCACCACCACGTCGTAGCGCGCCGACAGCAGCGCCAGCGCATGCGCGAAGGTGTCGCTGGTCATCAGGACGGCCGGGTCGGCGTGGGGCGTGCCGGCGGACATCACGTCGAGGTAGGGCAGCACCTGGTGGTGGATGGCCTGCTCCAGCGCCACCTCGCCGGTGATCACGTCGGCCAGGCCGTCGCGGCGCTGCAGGCCGAAGTCTTCCGTCAGGGTGCCGCGGCGCAGGTCGCCGTCGATCAGCAGCACGCGCTTGCCCGACACCGCCAGCAGCGTCGCGAAGTTCGACGACACGAAGGTCTTGCCCGCGCCGGCCGTGGCGCTGGAGATCAGGATGCGGTTGTTGGGTGCGCCCACCATCACGAACTTGAGCGCGGTGCGCAGCCGCCGCAGGCCTTCGAGCGCCGGGTCCTCCACGTGCAGCGCCGCCAGCACCTTGATGCCGGGCTTGCCCTTGCGCACCGCGCGGTCGAGCACGCGCTGCTGCGTGCTCAGCGGAATGCTGCTGTAGACGTTCAACCCGGTGATCGCCTCGATGTGGTCCGGGCTTTCGATGGAGCGCTTGAGGTTCTTGCGCGCGAGCGCCGCCGCGCCCCCGGCGAAAAGGCCGCCGGCCAGCGCCAGCGCGACCACGATGATCGACTTGGGCCGCACCGGCTTCTCGGCCACCAGCGCCTGGTCGAGCACGCGCACGTTGGCCACCTTGCCTTCCTTGGCCAGCCGCATCTGCAGCGAGCTGTTGAGCAGCGTGGCGTAGAGCTCGGTGTTGACCTTGATGTCGCGCTGCATGCGCACCGTGTTCTGCTGCAGCATGGGCATGCGGCGGATGCGGCCGTCGATGGCGCCCAGTTCCCTCTTGAGCGAGGCGATCTGCGCGTCCAGCGTGCGCACCATCGGGTGCTCGGCGGTGAAGCGGCCCACCAGCTCCAGCCGCTTCTGGTTGGCGTCGAGCAGCTTGGTCTGCAGGTCGGCGTTCTGCGACAGGGCGTTGCGAGCCTCGTCGTCGAGGTTGATGGTGCCGTTCTGGTTGCGGTAGCGGTTGTAGGCGTCCTCGGACTGCTCCAGCTGCTGCTTGAGCTTCGGCAGCTCGGTGCCCAGGAAGCTCAGGGCGCGCTCGGCCTGAACCGTCTTCTGCTCGATGTTCTGGCGCACGTACAGGTTGGCGATCTCGTTGAGCACGCCGGCGAGCTGATTGCGGTTCTCGGCCTGCAGGCTGACGTCCATCACGCCCGACTGCTTGCCCTTCTCGACCACGCGCAGGTCGCGCTGCAGGCCCAGCAGCGTGAGTTGCTTGGAATGACGCACCAGCTCGAAGGCGGCGCCGGGGCGGGCTTCGAAGGAACCCACGAGCAGGTGCAGGTTGCCGCCAGGCACCGTGGCGTCCAGCGGCACGCCGACGGTGCCTCGCAGCGGCGACTCGAGTTCGGGGCTGCTCAGCGTGTAGTTGCCCTCGCTGCCGGCGACCAGCGTGAACTTCTTGCCCTCGAGAGCCGGCGGCACGTCCATCTGCGCCACCGCGATGTGCTCAGTGCCCGAGACATAGTTGCCCCAGCCGAACACGCCGGGCGTGGAAAGCCGGCTCGAATGCCGCGCCAGGAACTCGCCCACCACCGGGATGTAGCGCGGCTTCGCGTCGATGTAGAGCCGGGTGTTCTCCATCGCCTGGCCGAGCACCATGCGCGAGCGCAGGATCTCGGTCTCGCCCGCCGTGGGCGTCTTCACGTTGATGCTGCCGCCCCCGTTGGCGTCGCCGGGGAAGTTGCCGCCCGAGCGATCCGGGTCCTCCACCTGGATCAGGATGTTGGCCTCGTACACGCGGGTGCCGAAGAGTGCGTAGCCCACGCCCACGAACAGCGCCAGCGCCGTGATGCCGGCGATCAGCCAGCGGTTGTCGATGAGGATGTCGAGGTACTCGTGGAACCGGGATTCCCGGGGCCACGCCGTGGTCTCGAGCACCATCGGGGAGGCGCCCGCGGGCGCGGGAAGGGTCGGCTGCCAGTGCGCGTTCATGAAGTCACCTTCTTGTGGGCTGCGGCTTCGGTGTCCGGACGGGCGCGCCTAGCGGCGGGCGGTGTCGCGGGCGAGGTTGATGACCTGGGCGGCCGGGAGGATCAGGCTGAACACGCGGCTCCAGCTCACCAGCGGCACGCGGTCGACGTACACCACGTCGCGCGGCTGCAGCTCGAAGCGGTCGGCCAGCGCGAGCGCCACCGGGTTCTTCGCGTTCAGGTTGAAGACCTGCTGCACGTCGAGGTTGTCCGGCGCGTTGCGCACCACGTAGATCTGCCCCGGGTCGGAGGTGGTCAGGTCGGGCCCGCCCGCGTCGCCCAGCGCCTCGTTCAGCGTCAGGCGGCCGTTGTTGCGCATCTGCAGCGCCGACGGTGCGCGCACTTCGCCCATCACGTAGACGCGGCTGTCCTCGCGCGTTCCGACGTTGACGATGTCGCCGTTGCGCAGCGGAATGTTGTTGGCGTCGGCGCCCAGCGCCTGCAGCATCGGCAGGTTGATCACCGTCGAGACGCCGCCGCGCGTGAGCGTGACGTGCGCGCGGTCGCCGGCCTGGGTGAAGCTGCCGGCGCGGCTGATGGCCTCCGACAGCGTCATCGGCACGTCGGTGAAGATCTGCAGCCCCGGCGTGCGCACCTCGCCCTGCACGTAGGCGCGCTGGCTGCGGAAGGACTGGATGCGCACCGTCACCTGCGGGTCCTTGATGAAGGCCTTGATGCGGTCCGCGATCAGCTCCGAGGCGCCGCTCTCGGTCAGGCCCTGCACCTTGGTGCGGCCGATGTAGGGAAAGAAGATCTCGCCCTTGGCATCGACGATGAAGCCGGGCGCCACGGTCACGCCGGTCGGGTCCGACTGCTGGGCGATCACCGCACCGGCGTTCGGCAGCAGCTCGGGGTGGTCGTAAACGATGATGCCGACCACGTCGCCCGGCCCGATGGTGTAGACCGGCGCCGCGGTGAAGAGCCGCTTGATGTTGTCGGGCACGCCCGTCGGCCGCTGCGCGATCTGCGAGCGGATCAGGTCGGGCGTGATCGGGATGATCTTTCCGCTGTCGGCCGAAGCCGTGCTGTCGCCCGTGGTGCTGGTGAAGCCCAGCGGCGCCACCGTGCCGAAGCCCGGCGCACAGCCCGCCAGCGTCAGCAGCCCGATGGACACCAGCATGGCCAGGCCCAGCCATCGCAGGCGGGCCTGCGCTTGCGTCCGGGCCAGGGCCGCGAACGATGGGATTGCGCGCGGCTGTGTCGCTGGATCGTGGCGTTGCATGGTGGTCTCCTTGACGGCTGGTTGTGACGGTGGTGCAAGGTGCGAAAGGGGAGGAAGGCGGGCCCTTTTCAGAGCGCGGCCCAGGTGGTCATCGCCGGTTCCGGCGCCGCCGGCGCGGGGCTGCTGGCCTGGCTGCGACGCTCGATGCCGCCGGCCAGGCAGCGCTCGGCGACCCAGTCGCCCACGCTGCGCAGGAAGAGCTGCTGGCCTCTTTCGGTGCACACGGTGTGGTCGACCTCGCCGAGGAACTCGTACTGCAGCCCCTGCGCGAAGGGCTTGCGGGCGAAGGCGCCGAGCTGGTCGCGGCCGCGGTCGCACACGTGCAGAGAGCCCGAATACAGCAGCTGCATCGCCACATTGCGTTCGGCGAGCCGCTGCAGCGCGGCGCCGAACCAGATCGCGTTGGCCTCGGGTGCGCGCCTTTCGGCGAAGAAGCCCGGCATGGGCGTGGTCGAATGGCTGCGCGAGAAGCGGCGCTGCAGCCAGCGCCTGGCCTTGCCCGGGAACGAGGGGTGGGCCGGTGCGGCCAGTGCGCGGCGCAGATTGCGCTCCAGCCGCGCACGCAGCTCCGGAAAGGCGAAGCCGTCGAAGAGCGACAGCGCGACCACGCGCCTGTCGACCAGCGCGGCCGACATGGCCTGCTCCACGCCCGAGCACATGCCCACGATCACGAACTGCCGCGCACCCAGCGTGCGCTCGGCCGCGTCCATCGCCGCCTTCAGGCTGTGCACCGCGCGCATCTGCAGGTCGGGCGAGGTGGCCAGAGCCTCGCTGTCGCCGATCCCGCCCAGGTCGAAGCGCAGGCTGCTCACGCCGCGCGCGGCCAGCACATGCGCCAGCTTCACGTTGATGCGCCGCGGCCCCACCCGGTGGTTGGCGCCCATGTTGAACATGAGGCAGGCGGTGCCGCTGCGCGCCGGCCGCGCGGGGAGGGTGAGCATGCCCATCAGCGCGTCGCCGGGGCCGAACAGCAGCGGGGCCTGGGTGATGGCGAAGGGGAGCGTCGTGGTCGGGTCATTCATGAAGGGCACCCTGCAGGCGGTTGAGCGCGTCGGCCGGGACCATGGCGCTGTTGGGGTAGGGGTCCGAGGTCCAGTCGAGCTGGTGGCTGAAGTACGCGAGGCGCACCGGCATGTGGCGCGACTGCTGGTCGGCGGCCCACTGGGCGGTGCGTTCGTCGTCGGGCTCGGCCAGCACCAGCGTGTCGTGCAGCGCGGTGAGCGGCAGCGATTCGGGCACCAGCGCGGCCAGCTGGGCGCGCAGCGCGGGCGAGAGCACGGTGCCCAGCGCTTCGGCGGGCATCGCCTCGGGCTCCTGCAGCAGGCTGCGGCGCCAGGCCAGGTCGGGAATGCAGAAGGTGGTGTCGATGGCCGCCACATGCTGCTCGCGCAGCAGCCGGGCGTAGCCGCGCCCGTCGATCACCGGCTCCCACAGCACCAGCCGCACCGGGTCGCAGCGCCCGCCGCGCGCCGCCAGCACGGCCACCGTGGCGCCGAGCCGCGCACCGATCCACACGATGGAGGCGCCGGGCGCGCGCCGGCGCAGCTCTTCGTGCGCCGAGCACAGGTCGCGGCGCCAGCCGTCGAGCTCGCCCTCGGCTTCCTCGCCCGGCGAATCGCCCGAGCCATAGAAGTCGAAGCGCAGCGTGGCGATGCCCGAGCGCGAGAGCCGCTCGGCCAGCACCTTGAAGAAGCGGTGCGTGCGCAGGCCCTCCTGCCCGAACGGCGGGCACAGCAGCACGGCGGTGCCTCCCGCTGCGCCCTCGTTCGCTTCGGCGGGATGGAACACGCCGAAGAGCTGCCGCGAGGCCGGCCCGAACATGATCGGCGTCATTCGGCTCATGCGTGCGCCTCCAGCAGACGGCCGGAGTGGCTGGCCCGGCCGGCGCGCGCTTCCGTCTGCCGCCATTCGGCGATGGAGCCTACGCAGTCCATCCGCTCGGGCGCCGGTCCCAGCACCAGCCACAGGATGCGGCCGGCCACCGAGAGCTCGACACTGCGGCAGTCCGGCTCCAGGCCCACCTCGAAGCTCTGCGACGACAGCAGCAGCCCCACGCCGATGGCCTTGAGGCAGGCCTCCTTGCGCGTCCAGCAGGTCAGGAAGGCGCGGTCGCGCTCGTGCGCGGGCAGGGCGGCCAGCGCCTCCTGCTCGCGGTGGGTGAAATGCTCGGCCGCGAGCACCGCCGCGTCGGGCACCGGGCGCAGCAGCTCGATGTCGGCGCCCAGCGGGCCGCGGCCGCCGATGGCGATCAGCGCCAGGCCCTGGCTGTGGCTCAGCGAGAACTGCGTGCGCGCATGGCCGGTGAGCGACGGCTTGCCGAAGGAGCCCTTGGACAGGTGCAGCTCCGCATGCTGCAGGCCGGTGTACTCGCTCAACGCCTGCCGCAGCGCGAGGTGCGAGGCCACGTAGCGCTGGCGGTCCAGCGGCGAGCGGATGGCTTCGGCGCGCTCGCGCTCCTCGGCCGAGAGAACCTGCTCCGACGGAAGGCCGGCGAACCTGTCCAGGTCGACGTACAGGCACAGCGGCACGTCGATGGAGATCGGCTGGGGGGTGCTGTCAGTCATGTCCATCACCCCTTGCGCAGCCAGCCGCCGAGCGCGCCCAGCAGCCCGCCGCGGTGCTGCTGCGCGGCCGTGCCGGCGGCGAGTTCGGCGAGTTCGGAGGGCACGCCCTCGGCAGCGCCTCGGGGCGAGGCGGCGATCTGCCCGAGGTTCTCGAACAGGTAGCGGCGCGGCTCCACGCGATGGCCCAGCGCCTGCTGTGCCTGCTGCACCGCGCGCAGCACCAGCAGCGAGTCGCCGCCCAGGTCGAAGAAGTTGTCGCCCGGGCGGATGTCGGCCACGTCGATGCCGATCACCTCGGCCCAGATGCTGGCGAGCTGCGCCTGCTCCGGTTCGAGCTGGCTCTGCTTCGCTCTTGCCGCCCCGCCGTTGCCGTCGATCGCTGCGCCGGGCGCGGCCGCCTTGGCAGGGTCGGTGGCGGCCATCTTGCGCAGGTAGGCGGCGCTGGTCGAGGTCTCGGGGTCGGTGATCCGCTCCAGCGTGGCGCCGGGCTCTTCGGCCACGCGGCGCAGCACTTCGAGATAGCGCTCGCGCAACTGGGCGCCGGTCTCGCGCAGGTAGACGTCGGCGTTGTAGATCAGCGCGCCTTCCAGTCCGTGCGGCTTGTCCATCAGCCACACGCCGATGTCGTCGGTGGCGCCGTGCTGCATCACGTGGACCTGGCGGGTCTGCAGGCTGCCGACGCAGCGCGAGCGTTCGCGCGCGTCCTGGAACGAGAACATCGACTGGTAGGGCCCGGAGGTCTTGATCTGCCCCGCGTAGCCCGGCTCCTGCATCAGGCGCTCGAAGGGCACCTGCTGGTTGTTCATCATCGACAGCAACTCCTGCTTCACGTAGCGCATGAAGGCCGGCAGCGTGAGCGAGCGGTCGATGGCGAGCGAGACCGGCAGCACGTTGTTGAAGAAGCCCATGACGTCTTCCGTCTCCGCCTGCTGGCGTCCGCGCACCGGGTTGGCGATGACGATGGCGTCGTTGCCGGTCACCTGCGCCATGGTCAGCGCGTAGACGCCGAAGGTCAGCATGCTCAGCGTCACGTCCATGTCGCGAGCGATCTCGCGCAGCCGCTGCGTGCTCTGCAGGTCGATGTGGATCCAGTGCGCGCCGCCCTGGCCGCTCTTGCCGGCGCGCCGGGGCATGTCGGTCACCGGCGGGCGCACGGCCCTCGCGCCTTCGAGGCGGCCGCGCCAGAAGACGAGCTGCTCCTCGCAGGCCGGGCCGTCGAGCCATTTCTCCAGCCACTCGGCGTAGTCGCCCTGCGTGGTGAAGAGCGCGGGCAGGTTGTGCGGGCGGCCGCGCTCTGCGGCGTCGTACAGCGCCGCCATCTCGCGCTGCATGAGGTCGAAGGACCAGCCGTCCCAGATCAGATGGTGCGGAACGAAGAGGAACACATGCTCGTCCTCGTCGAGCCGGAACAGCGCCGCGTGCATCATCGGCGCGCTGTGGATGTCGATGGGCCGGTCCGCCAGCTCCTGCATGCGCTCGGCCAGCTCGGCCTCGCGCTGGTCGGCGGGCAGGCTGCGCAGGTCGACCAGCGGCAGGGCGAATTCCGCTGACTGGGAAATCACCTGCACCGGCTTGCCGCTTTCGGCGTCGATGCCGATGTGGGTGCGCAGCGAGGGCTGGCGGCGGATGATCTCGCGCCACACCGCCTCGAAGCGCGCCGCATCGAGCTGCCCGGTGAGCCGCTGCGCCGAGGGTGCGTTGTAGACCGAGCGGCCCGGATGCAGCTGCTCCATGAAGCGGATGCGCTCCTGAGCCATGGTCAGCGGCGCGGTGGTGCGCCCGATGCTGCGGCCGATCGGCGCCTGCAGGCCGACGCCCGAGCCCTGCAGCGCCTGGATGGAGGCTGCCAGCTTCTCGGCCGTGGGCGACTCGAAGAGAGTGCGCAGCGGCACCGTCACCTGGAACTCGCGGCTCAGCAGCGTGGTCAGGCGCGCCGCCAGCAGCGAATGGCCGCCCATGGTGAAGAAGTCGTCGTGCATGTCCAGCCCGGGCAGGCTCAGCACCTTCTCCATCAGCGCGAGCACCTTGCGCTCGTGCTCGTTGCGCGGGGCCGCGCCGCGGCGCACCTCGTCGCGCGCCACTGCCTGCGGAGGCGGAAGCGCGACACGGTCGATCTTGCCGTTGGCCAGCTTGGGCAGCACGTCCATCGTCACCACGTGCTGCGGCAGCATGAAGGCCGGCAGGTGCTTGCGCAGGTGCACCATCAGCGTCTCGAGGTCGAAGCCCGCGCCCTGCTTGAGCGCGAGGTAGGCCACCAGGCGCACGTCGCCGGGGTTGTCCTCGCGGGCGATCACCACCGCGCGCGAGACGCCCTCGACCTCGCAGCAGCGCACCTCGATCTCGCCGGGCTCGATGCGGTAGCCGCGCACCTTCACCTGGAAGTCCAGCCGCCCGAGGTGGTCGAGCAGGCCGTCGTTGCGCCAGCGGCCGCGGTCGCCGGAGCGGTATATCTTCTTGGGCGTGCCGAAGATGCGCACCGTGACGAAGCGCTCGGCCGTCAGCTCGGGGCGGTCGATGTACCCCAGCGACACGCCTTCGCCCGCGATGCAGATCTCGCCCGGCACGCCGATGGGGCAGGGCTGCAGGTCGGCGTCGAGGATCCAGATCTCGGTGTTGTCCACCGGCCTGCCGATGGCGACACCGCGCGAGGCGATCTCTTCCGGGCGCACATGCCAGGCGGTGGAATACACCGTGGTCTCGGTCGGGCCGTAGCCGTTCCACAGGCCTTCCATGCGTTCGCACAGCGCCAGCGCCATGCTCGGGCGCAGCGCCTCGCCGCCGGTCCAGCCACGGAAGCCCGGCGCACCGCCGGCCCACTGGGCATCGAGCAGCAGCTGCCACATGCCGGGCGTGGCCTGCAGCAGGGTGATCTGCTCCTCGTCGAGCGCGCGCGACAGGCGGGTGCCGTCCATCGCGACCTCGCGCTTGACGATCACCAGCTCGGCGCCCGCCGCCAGCGGCAGCAGCAGGTCGGGCACCGCCATGTCGAAGGACAGGGTGGTGACGGCCGCGATGCGGTCGTGCGGCCCGACGTTGGATTCGCGCTGCATCCACTGCAGCAGGTGCGCCACGCCCCGGTGATGGGCGATGACGCCCTTGGGCAGGCCCGTCGAGCCCGAGGTGTAGATGATGTACGAGGCATCCTCGGGGCCCGGGTCGTCCGCGCTCGGCGGCAGCGGCTCGCCGGAGAGCTGGCGCCAGTTGTCGCGGTCGATCTCGAAGATGCGCGCGCCCGCGTCGGCGCGCCAGTCGCGCGGTGCGACAGCGATGTCCGACGAGGTCAGCATCAGGCTGAGGCCCGCGTCGGTGGCGTAGTGGTCGAGCCGGGCCTGCGGGAAGGCGGTGTCCAGCGGCACGTAGGAGGCCCCTGCCTTGAGCACGCCCAGCATCGCGATCACCATCTCCAGGCTGCGCTCCACGCAAAGCCCCACGCGCTGGCCGCGGCCCACGCCGCGTGCGCGCAGGGCGCGTGCGAGGCGGTTGGAAAGCGCGTCGAGCTCGCCGTAGCTGCAGGTCCTGGCGCCGTCGCGCACCGCGGGGCTGTCGGGCTGCATCGGCACGCGCGCGAGGAAGCCCGCATGCGCCAGCGGCGCGCCGACCAGCGGAACGCGCGCCGGCTGCAGCGCGATCAGGTCGCGCGCGGCGTCGGCCGAAAGCACCTCCAGCCGGTCGACGGTCTCGTCGGGCTTGTGCGAGGCCGACAGCAGCACGCACTCGAACATGTCGAGCCAGCGCAGAACGCTCACCTCGTCGAACAGGTCGGTGTTGTACTGGACCTCGACCATCAGGCCGCCTTCGTGCGGGCGCAGGTTGGCGAAGAGCTCGAAGTTCTCGTAGCGGCGGGCGATGGTGTCCTGCACCACGTCCAGCGTGGTGAAGGCCTGCGCGCTGCTGGCCACGTCGGGGTCGACGTTGAAGGCCACGCTCACCAGCGGCAGCCGGCTCGGGTCGCGCTCCAGAGAGAGCTGGCCCAGCAGCGCGCCATAGGTCAGCGCCTGGTGGTCGAAGGCGTCGAGCACGGCGGTGTTGCACTCGTCCATCAGCGCGTCGAAGCGCATGCCCGCGTGCGCGGCGATGCGCAGCGGCAGCAGGTTCACGCAGTGCCCGACCAGGCCCGGCATGTCGTGCGCGAGCTGGCCCGAAGCCGGGATGCCGACCACGATGTCGTCCTGGCCGGAAAGACGGTGCAGCGTCGCCACGAAGCCGCTGAGCAGGCCGGTGAAGAGGCTGATTCCGGCCTTGGTGCTGGCCGATCGCACCGCGGCGACCAGCCGCTTGTCGAGCAGCCGCTCGGCACGGCGCGAATTGAAGGTGCGCGCGGCCGGGCGCGGGCGGTCCAGCGGCAGGTCGAGCACCGGCAGCGGGCTGCCGGGGAAGCGGCCCAGCCAGTAGTCGATGTGCGCCTGCATGTCGGGGTGCGCGGCGGCAGCGACTTCCTCAGCGGCGAAGTCGGAGAAGAGCGGCGCGGCCTTCAGCTTCAGGCCCGTGCCGGTCTCCTCGGCATACAGATGGCCCAGCTGCTCGGTGATGACCGCCCAAGACCAGCCGTCGCACACCACGTGGTGCGCCGACATCACCAGTTCGTGCTCGGTTTCGCCGAGGCGGTAGAGCGCGGCGCGGAAGAGCGGACCGTGCTCCAGCGAGAACGGCGTGCACACGGCCTCGTCGTGCGCATCGCGCAGCGCCAGCGCACGGGCATCGGGTGCGAGGCCGGCCAGGTCGTGCTCTGCCATCGGGTTGCCGCCCGGGTGGCTCACCAGCATGCAGGTGCCGTCGGGCGAGATGGTGGAGCGCAGGGCCTGGTGGCGTTCCAGCAGCCGGGCCATGGAGCGCGCCAGCGCGTCGTGGTCGAGTTCGCCGCGCAGGCGCAGCACCACCGACTCGTTGTAGGCCATCGAGGCCTCGGGGCTCAGCGTCGCGCCGAGCCAGACTTCGCGCTGCGATTCCGTGGTCGGGATGATGCACTCCACGGCACCGCCGCTCGCGGCGGGCTTGAGAACGGCGTTCATGCTGCGACCTTTCCGTTGACGTGTTGCTGGCTGGCGGCGGCCGCGTCGGGCACGTACCAGAAGGGCTGGCCGTCGATGTCGCGGGCCAGTACGGAGCCTTCCTCGGCGGGCTTGTGCAGGTCGAAGCCGGTGAGGGGCACTGCGCGGCGCGGCAGGAAGCCGGATTCCTGCATCTCGGCGACCGATTCCTTGAAGGCGCGCTGGATGAAGGCGATGTCCTCGGCGCTGTGGGCGCTCGTGAGGAAGCAGGGGAAGTTGTCCAGGATGTGGACCCCGCGGCTGCGCATCATGGCGAACAGCAGGTCCTGCAGCGGATGGTCTTCGAGCCAGCTCACGCGCCACAGCGACGAGAAATGCCGGACCTCGATGGGCGCGCCCACCTCCCTGCACCAGCCCGAAAGCTCGGCCGCCATGGCGGTGGTGCTGGCGTTGAGCCCCGACTGCAGCGCGGGCCCGGCTTCCTTCAGGTGATCGAGCGAGGCCTTCGCCGCCGCGAGCGCGAGCGGATGGCGCACGAAGGTGCCGGCAAAGTAGGTCACGCCCACGCCGGGAATGGAGTCGTCGCCGTACTGCCAGGCGCCGCCGTCGAGCGCGTCCATGAACTCGCGCTTGCCCGCGATCACGCCCACCGGGAAGCCGCCGCCGATGACCTTGCCGTAGGTGGCCAGGTCGGCGCGCACGCCGAAGAACTCCTGCGCGCCGCCCAGCGCGGTGCGGAATCCGGTGATGACCTCGTCGAAGATCAGGCAGCAGCCGTTCTTCGCGGTGATTTCGCGCAGCTCGTGCAGGAACTCGCGCGGCTGGAAGTCGGGCCGGCGGCTCTGCACCGGCTCGGCCACCACCGCGGCCAGGTCGCCCGCGTTCTCGCGGATGAACTCCAGCGCCTCGGGCGTGCCGTAGTCGAGCACGCGGATGTCGCCGAACATGCCGCTCATCACGCCCGGCGCGGCCGACAGGCCCTTGCCGGCCTTGCCAGCGCGCACCAGCACCTCGTCGAAGGTGCCGTGGTAGGAGCCGGTGAACACCACCACCGTGCTGCGGCCGGTGACGGTGCGCGCGATGCGCAGCGCCGCCATCACCGCCTCGGAGCCGGTGTTGCACAGGCCCGCGCGGTCGTTGCCGGTGAGTTCGCACACCAGCGCCGTCACTTCGGCGGCCAGCGGGTGCTGCGGCCCGATCTCGTAGCCCGCGTCGAGCTGCCGGCGCACGGCGTCGAGCACGAAGTCGGGCTGCCAGCCGAACATGTTCATGCCGAAGCCGTTGAGCGCGTCGACGTACTCGTTGCCGTCGAGGTCCCACATCTTCGAACCCTTGGAGCGCTCGATGACGATCTGGTAGGTGATCTCCTTCGTGATCGGCCTGAAGCCGTTGACCACGCGCGGATCGGCCATGTGCGGGCGGTTGGCCTCGGTGAATTCCTTGCTCTTGCGCGTGCGCTCCACGTAGCGGCGGATGAAGGCCGCCAGCCGCGCCTTCTGCCGGCCGCTGGGCTCGGCGGTGCGCTGGGTGTGGATGCGGGCGATGGCGCCGAAGGCCTTGCTCACGTCGTAGCGCACGGGCTGCGCGGGCTCGTCGGCGGCAGCGGCGGCAACGACAGGGGCGGGCGCGGCTGCCGGTGCAACCGCCACGGCGGCGGAAGCGGCCTGCACGGGTGCCATGGCCTGCAGCGTCACCAGCGGCGCTGCGGCAGCGGCGCCCGACAGCAGCGCGAGCTGCTGTCGCATCAATTCCATCTGCTGCGAAATCAGCTGGGGCAGATGGGCGTCGGCCATGGCGGCGCTGCCTTGCACGGGCATGTAGACCGGCATCGGCGCCGGCATCGGCTGCTGCACGGCCGCCTGCATGACGGAGACCGCGGTTTCGACTGGCGCGCTCGCCGCCGGAGCCATCGGGGCGGCGGGGGCCGGCGCCGCCTCGGGCGGCAGGCTCTCGCGCAGGAAGGCCGAGAGCGCGTCGAAGCTGCGGTAGTTCTCCATCAGCTGGCGGAAGCTCACGCCGACCTTGAAGTGCTTCTTGATCTGCGTGGCCGCCTGCGTGAGCGTGAGCGAGTCGAGGCCCAGTTCGCCGAAGGGCGCCTGTCCCTCGGCCTGGGCCATGTCGAGGCCGGAGATGTCTTCGAACAGGGCGCGCAGGCGAGCGTCGATGGGCGATGCGGCTGGCGGAGGAAGCGGCGAGGGCGTAGCGGCGGTCACGATCGGCTCCAGGGAAATGGGTGGGACGACGACGGCGGCGACGGGCGCAGCCGCAATGGACGAAACGACGGGAGAAGCAGCGGGACTGGCGGCGGGCGCAGGGACAGGGGCCGGGGCGATGTCGACCCAGCAGCGCTTGCGCTCGAAAGGCGTGGTCGGCAGGCGCACGCGCTGCGCGCCGGCACGGGCGGTCAGGCGCGAGAGCTCGACCTCGGCACCGCGGGCCCACAGGCGCGCGAGTGCCAGTCGAAGGGTGCGTGCCTCGTCGGCATCGGCGCCGGGCTCCAGGTGCAGCAGCGCAGCGACGCTGTCCGCCTTGGCACCGTGCTGGCGCGCCAGCGTGGCGAGCGTGTTGCGCGGGCCGGCCTCGACGAAGAGCGGGTTCTGCAGCTGCGCCATCGCGCTGCGCAGGGCCGGCGAGAAACGCACCGTGCCGCGCAGGTGCCGGGCCCAGTAGGCCGGGCTGGTGGCGTCGGCGTCTTCGAGCGGCTGGCCGGTGAGCGTCGAGAAGATCGGGATCTGCGGCGCGCGCAGCGCCACCTTGGCCACCAGCGCCTCGAAGGGCGCGACGGCCGGTTCCATCATGGCCGAGTGGAAGGCATGCGAGGTCTGCAGCGCGCGGCAGGCAATGCCGTCGGCCTCCAGCGCGGCCTGCAGCGCGGCGATGTCCTCGAAGGGGCCGGCGGCCACGCAGGCCGTGGGGCCGTTGTCGGCGGCGAGCGAAAGACCGGACCCGAGCCGGCCGGCGAGATCGGCCGCGCCCATGCGCACCGACAGCATCGCGCCCGCGGGCTGCGCCTGCATGAGCGCGCCGCGGCGGGCGACCAGCCGGGCGGCATCCTCGAGCCGCATCACGCCGGCGATGACGGCCGCGACGAACTCGCCCACGCTGTGGCCGACCAGCGCATGCGGACGAGCGCCCAGTGCCAGCAGCCGGCGGGCGAGTGCGTATTCGAGCGTGAAGATCGCGGGCTGCGTGGCGGCCGTGGGTGCCAGCGCCTGCGGGTCGTCGCTGAACATGCGCTCGCGCAGGTCGAAGTCCGTGGCGCCGGCGAAGGCTTCCATGCAGTCGTCGAAGGCTGCGGCGAACACCGGGTCGTTCGCATGGAGGTTGCGGCCCATGCCGGCGTATTGCGCGCCCTGGCCGGGGAACATCAGCACCAGCTGCTGTGCGCGCGCGGCCGCGCGGCCGCTGGCGGCGCGGGGCGACGCGGCATCGCGCAGCGCGGCGATGGCTTCGGCAGTGCCGCCGGCCACCACGGCGCGGCGGAAGGCGTGGGCCTTGCGGCCGACCGAGAGGGTGTGGGCCACGTCGGCAAGGGGGAGTGCTGGATGGCTTTCCAGGTGTGCGGCGAGCTGGCCGGCGGCGACGTCGAGCGCCGCCTCGGAGCGGGCCGAGAGCAGCAGCACCTGGTCGCCCGAGGCCGGCGGCGAGGCGGGCCGCGGCGGCGCTTCCTCGACGATGACGTGCGCATTGGTGCCGCCCACGCCGAAGGAGCTGACGCCCGCGCGGCGCGGCTGCTGCGTGCGCGGCCACTGCTGCAGGCTCGCGGTGACGTGGAAAGGCGTGCGCGCGAAATCGATCGCCGGGTTCGGCGCGCTGAAGTGCACGGTCGGCGGGATCTGCTCATGGTGCAGCGCCAGCGCCGTCTTGATGAGGCCTGCCGCACCCGCCGCCGTGACCATGTGGCCCACGTTGCTCTTGAGCGAGCCTAGCGTGCAGAAGTCCAGCGCGTCGGTGTGCTCGGCGTAGGCGCAAGCCAGTGCCTCGACTTCCACCGGGTCGCCCATCGGCGTGGCGGTGCCGTGCGCTTCCACGTACGAGATGCTGCGCGCGTCCACGTCGGCTGCCGCCAGCGCGGCGCGGATGACGGCCGCCTGGCCGTCGACGCTGGGCGCGGTGAAGCTGGCCTTGGCGCCGCCGTCGTTGTTCACGCAGGCGCTGCGCAGCACGGCGTAGATGGTGTCGCCGTCGGCCTGCGCGTCGGCCAGCCGCTTGAGCAGCACCACCGCGGCGCCGTCGCTGAAGACCGTGCCCTGCGCCTGCGCGTCGAAGCTGCGCGTGTGGCCGTCGGGCGAGAGCATCGAACCCTCGTTGTAGAGATAGCCGCTGCGCGGCGGGCAGGTGACCGAGGCGCCGCCGGCCAGCGCCATGTAGCACTGGCCCGTGCGCAGCGCATGGAACGCATGGGCCACCGCCACCAGCGAGGTCGAGCAGGCGGTGTGCACGCTGACGGCCGGGCCGGTGAGGTTGAGCCGGTTCGCCACCCGGGTGGTGATGTAGTCCTTCTCGTTGGCCAGCATCACCTGGAACTCGCCCACCGGCTCCACCAGGTCGGGCCGCGTGCTCACGTGGCGCTGGAAGTAGGTCGCGTTGTACATGCCGGCGTACACGCCCACCGGGCCCGGCGCGGCGTCGGGCACATAGCCGGCGCGCTCCAGCGCCTCCCAGCAGATCTCGAGGAACACGCGCTGCTGCGGGTCCATGAGCTGCGCTTCCTTCGGGCTGATGCCGAAGAAGGCGGCGTCGAAGTCCTCGATGCCGTCGATCACGCCGCGGGCGCGCACGTAGGCCGGATCGCTGCGCAGCGCCTCGGAGATGCCGGCGTCGAGCGTGGCGTCGTCGAAGAAGCTGATGGTGTCGCGCCCGGCGACGAGGTTGTCCCAGAACTGCTCCACGTCGGCCGCGCCGGGAAAGCGCCCGGCCGTGGCGATCAGCGCGACGGCGTCTTCCATATGGGTGGCCGCTGCGGTCGGTCGATCCTTGAAACCGGCCGCAGCGGCCTCGGCGGGCTGTTCGTCCGCCGGGTGCATCCGCGCCCCCATCGCTTTTGGTGTGGGATTGCGGAAGAAAAGGTTGGCCGACAGCGGCGCCGCCGAGTCCTGCCGCAGGTCGGCCAGCACCTGCAGCACGAGCAGCGAGTCACCGCCGAGGTCGAAGAAGTTGTCGTTGCGCCCGACCTTTGCAATGCGCAGCGCACGCGCGAACGCATCGCAGACACGCTGCTCGAAGGCGTCGCGCGCCTCCTCGAAGGGCTGGGCGAGGTCGGGGCGCTCGCCCGCCGGCTCGGGCAGCGCCCTGCGGTCGAGCTTGCCGTTGGAGGTGACCGGCAGCTGGGCGAGCCACACCTGTGCCGACGGCACCATCGCCGCGGGCAGCCGGTCTGCCAGATGGGCGCGCAGGGCCTCCCAGGAAGGCCGCTGTTCCGCAGAGCGCGAAACCAGATAGGCGACCAGGCGCAGCTGTCCGTTTCCGTCGGGCCGGGCGACCACGGCGCACGACTGGACGCCCGGGTGAGAGAGGATCGCGGCCTCGACTTCGCCCGTCTCGATGCGGTGGCCGTGGATCTTCACCTGGCCGTCGCGGCGGCCGATGAATTCGATGGTGCCGTCGGGCAGCCAGCGCGCGAGGTCGCCGGTGCGGTAGAGCCGCTCGCCGGCGGCGCCGAAGGGGTCTTGCACGAAGCGCTCGGCGCTGAGCCCGGGTTGTCGCAGGTAGCCGCGCGCCAGCCCGTGGCCGCCGATGCAGAGCTCGCCCACGAAGCCGGTCGGCAGCAGCGCCATCGACGGGCTCAGCACGCGCAGCACGGTGTTCTTGATCGGCCGGCCGAGCGGAATGGAGCGCAGCCCCTCGGCCAGCGGCGCGGCGATGCGGTACGTGGCCGCGAAGGTGGTGCACTCGGTGGGACCGTAGCCGTTGCTCAGGGTGAGCTGCGGCAGTGCGGCAAGCGCGCGCCGCACGTGCGGCACGGAAAGCGCCTCGCCGCCGGTGAACAGGTGGCGCAGGCCGGCGAGGTGCGCCGGGTCGTCGTCGATCACCGCGTTGAAGAGCGCCGCCGTGAGCCATGCGGTGTGCACGCCGTGGCGCCCGATGGTGCGAGCCAGGCCCGCGCCGGTGGGCACGCGCTCGTCGTGGACGACGCAGCAGCCGCCGTTGAGCAGCGGGCCCCAGATCTCGAGCGTGGCCGCGTCGAAGCCCAGCGGCGCCGCGTGCAGCATCGCAAGGCCCGGGGCGAGGTCGACGTAGTCCACGCCCGCCACCAGCCGCAGGATCGAGCGATGGCAGATCTCGATGCCCTTGGGCGTGCCCGTGGAGCCCGAGGTGTACATGACGTAGGCCACCGATTCGGCGTCGATGGCCGGTGGATTCAAGAAACCACGGTTCTGCTTGTCTTCAATCTCGTCGACCAGAAAAACGGCCTGACCGGGCGGAACCAGATGCCGCAGCTCCTGCGTGGTGAGCACCTGGTGCGCGCCGGCTTCCGCAAGCATGTAGGCGATGCGGTCGGCCGGGTAGTCCGTGGGCACCGGCACGTAGGCGGCGCCGGCCTTGAGGATGCCGAGCTGCGCGACGATGGCCGGCATCGAGCGCTCCAGCAGCATGCCCACGCCGTCGCCCGGCTGCACGCCCAAGCTCTGCAGGCGCTGCGCGAGGTCGCTGGAGCGGCGGTCGAGCTCGCCGTAGCTCATCGTCGCGTCGCCCTGCGCAAGGGCGATGGCATCGGGCGCCGTCTCCACCTGGCGCGCGAACATGGCCGGCACGGTCAGGGCCGAGTCCACCGGCGCGAGTGCGGTGTTCCAGGCGTCGAGCTGGTCGGCGCGGTCGGCTTGCGGCTGGGTGCGGATGTCGCCGATGGCGGCGTCGGGGCGATCGAACAGGTCCTGGGCCGTGTCGACGAGGGCGGCGAGCAGCTGGTCGATGTCGGCTGCATCCATCAGGCTTTCGGCCGCATCCATATGAAGAGTGCCGGTCGCCGCGTCGAAGCGCAGGCGCACCGGGGCGTCTGCGCTCTCCGATCCTTCCCGCAGCCACAGGGAAGGGACGGCTGCTGCTTGCTGCGCCGGCGCAGTGGTATTACGGCGGCTGGCATCCACGACGGCCAGCCACGCGTCGGCGGAACTGGCCGCGTCGAACGACACGGCGACCGGGGCGCGACCCGGCTCGTGCAGCACAGGCTGAGCGATGCCGAGCCAGCGCGACTGCAGCAGCAGCCAGGCGGCTGCGAAGAGGGTGTCGGGAAGCTGGTCGCCGCCCGCATGGCGGCGCGTCCAGTCACCAGCGAGACGGGAGGGCAGGGCTGCCGCGCCGGCGTGGCGGCCGACGGGGCCGTTCGAATTGGATCGCGGCGCGAAAAGGCCTTCCAGAGAAGGCTCTGGAGTTGCCTGGGCCGGCTGCGAAACAGTTTGAATTTCCACGTAAATATCCCGAAAGAAATAGCGCGAAAGCGTCCGTGCCATTGGAAAATCCATTGGCATCAATTGAAAGAACAGGAGGTGGTCCGTGCTTTTTCGTGACTTCATCCTAGGGTGTTTGCTGATGCCGTTGTGTTAACTTAAGGCCCTAGTTACAACTGGATAAAGTTATTTCGCATACGTACTACCCGAACCGTCCAGTACGAGGTAACTGATGCGCCGTTTGGAGTGAAAAGGGCGTTCGCCGACCCGTCCGAACCGGCTCCGAGGCGCGGTAGAAGCGAGGTACTCAGGGGGAGATTCGAGGGGATTTCGGGTGAAGGCGCGGTCGGCGCCTGTGTTGGGGGCGACCCCGGCGCCGTCGTCGTGCGCACCCCCAGCCATGCGGAAAACGCACCGGAAGAGACGTCGAAAAATGAAACATCCTCCCGGAGCCAACTGTATTCAATTGGCAGGGCTTGTAACCTAATAAGGAATATCAGAACAAAATCTGAAAATTGAAAAATTACGGCGGCTTGCAGTAGAGATGTGAATCCCATTTGAAGAAGGCCGCAAAAATCTCCGCGACATCCTATTACCCGATGTGATTCACATATCCAGGCGGGCTGCTCCGAATAACTTTCCCGGGGCTTTTTCCAGGCAATTGATCCGCATTGCCGCCATCACCGGGTCGGGTGCCGTCTTGAGGCGGAAAAGCCCTGTCGCCGCCGGAGCGCCCGGCGACTGCTGTTAGCCTTCGCGCATTCTTCGAGCGCGGTCCCGCAGGTCCGGGAGCGCGAGATCCAGGTTGTGCAGGAGGAATCCGATAGTGGTTGTGACAGGAAGGAACTGGCGCGCGGGCGTGGTGCTTGCCGCGGCATTGATGGTGGCGGCGTGCTCCACGTCTCCCAAGGCGCCGGTGGCGGGGCCGGGCGAATATGTCGTCCAGCCGGGCGATACGCTCTATCGCATCGCGTCCCGGTCGGGACGCTCGCCGGCAGACATCGCGCGCTGGAACAACCTTCAGGACCCCGACAAGCTCGAAGCGGGGCAGGTGCTGCGCGTGGTTCCGCCGGGCGGCGCGGCCTCCGCGGAGCCCTCTCCGAGCCGTGAACGGCCCGATCGCCCCGAGCGCTCCGAACGCGCGGAGCGCGCCAGGCCGCCCCGGGCCTCGGCGCCCAAGCCGGTGTCGCCCCCCGCGTCGCGACGCAGCGACTGGAGCTGGCCCTCGCAGGGCGCCGTCATCACCGGCTTCAACGGCACCAGCAGCAAGGGCATCGACATCGGCGGCAACCTGGGCGACCCCGTCGCATCCATCGGTGCCGGCAAGGTGGCGGTGACCGAAACGCTGCGCGGCTACGGCAGCGTGGTGATGGTCGACCACGGCGGTTCATATATGTCGGTCTACACCAACCTGCGCGCGGTTCAGGTCAAGCAGGGGCAGCAGGTGAAGCAGGGCCAGAAGCTCGCCGAGATCGGTAGCTCCGACGGCGGCCGCCCGCGCCTGCACTTCGAGATCCGCTATCGCGGCAACGCCGTCGATCCGCGCCAGTACCTCCCGGCAAGGTGAGCGAGTTCGCGCGGCGGCGGCCTTGCACCGCCTCTGGCGAACGGCATCCCCCGAATTGGCGATATCGCGCCGCCCGCGAAGCACGCAGACTCCCGCGCTGATCGATTTTTTCAAAAGGGGCGGCAATGGAACTCGTGTACTGGGTGTTCATCATTCTCGGCATCGTGCTGGCCGTGACCACGCAGTGGTTCCTGCTTGCCCCGTTCAGCCTGGAGTGGCGCCCGCTGCGCGAGCAGCTCGCCGAGCAGGTCACCCAGTCGGCTGCGCTCCTGCAGGAGTGCGCGGACCCTGCAGACGCCAAGGCCTGATCCGCCGCGCCCCGCGAAGGGGTCGCCACGCAGCAGGAGCGCGTGCCCTCTGCCTCTAAGATGCTCGCTGTTCAGAAATGACCAGAGCGATGCAGACGCGGTAGGCGAAGAGGAGGGCCACGACGCATGATTTCTTTGCTCCACACCGCGGACTGGCAGATCGGCCGGGTGTTCTCGCAATTCGAGCCCGACGATGCCTCGGCCCTGTTCGAGGCGCGCTTCAAGGCGGTCGACCGGCTGGCCGCCATCGCCACCGAGCGCCGGGTCGACGCGGTGCTTGTCGCGGGCGACGTGTTCGACCTGCAGACCGTGTCGGACAAGACCATTCGCCGCATGTTCAACGCCATGCAGGGCTTCACCGGGCCGTGGCTGCTTATCCCGGGCAACCACGATTCGGCGCTGAGCGAATCGGTCTGGAGCCGGGCGCAGCGGCTGGGCGCCATCGCGCCGAACGTCGTGTGCTGCCTGGAGCCCAGGCCGCACACCGTGGCGGGCAAGTTCACGCTGCTGCCCGCGCCGCTCACGCAGCGCCACACCTATGGCGACCTCACCGAGTGGTTCTCCACTGCAGAGCCGGAGGATGGGAGCCTGCCCCGCATCGGCCTCGCGCACGGCAGCGTGCAGGGCATCCTCTCGGAAGACATCGACTCCACCAACCCCATCGCCGCCGGCCGTGCCGCGCAGGCCGGGCTCGACTACCTCGCGCTCGGCGACTGGCACGGCACGCGGCAGATCGACGAGCGCACCTGGTACGCCGGCACGCCCGAGACCGACCGCTTCCGCGCCAACGACTCCGGCCAGGCGCTGCTGGTGCGCATCGATGGCCGCGGCGCGCTGCCGGCGGTCGAGCCCGTGCGCACCGGCCAGTTCGACTGGCAGCAGTGGGAGCCGCGCCTCGCCGTGTCTTCGGACATCGACGAGCTGGTGCGCAGGCTCGAGCAGATCGGCGCCGGCGACGTGCTGCAGCTGCGCGCGCAAGGCACCTGCGACCTTGCGGGCCACAACCGGCTGAACGCCGCCCTCGATGCCGCCCGCGCCCGTGCCCGCGCCCTGGTGTGGGACGGCGAGGCGCTGCGGCTGGAGCCGACCGAGGACGACATCCAGGCGCTGCACGCCGACGGCTTCGTCGGCGAGGCGCTGCAGGCATTGCGCGAGCGGCAGGGCGGCGCCGATGCCGAGCTGGCGCGCGACGCGCTGCTCACGCTCGCGCGCATCCTCGGTACGCAGGCGGGAGCCGCCGCATGAAGCTGCAGCGTCTTCGCATCGAGAACTTCAAGCTCTTCCGCGCGCCGCTCGAAATCGACGGCCTGACTGACGGGCTCAATCTCTTCGCCGCACCCAACGAGTCGGGCAAGTCGACCGTCGCCGAGGCCATCCGTGCCGCGTTCTTCGAGCGGCATCGCTCCAGCGCGGTCGAGCACCTGCGGCCCTGGGGCGAGAGCTCGGCCACGCCGATGGTCGAGGTCGATTTCGAACTCGACGGCAAGCGCTACCAGCTCACCAAGGCCTTCCTCGGCAAGAAGCGCTGCGAGCTGGTGATCGACGGCCGCGCCATGGACGGCGCCGTGGCCGAAGACCACCTCGCGGCGCTGCTGGGTTTCCGCTTTCCGGGCAAGGGCGCCAGCACGCCCGAGCACATGGGCATTCCGGGGCTGCTGTGGATCAGGCAGGGTACTTCGCACGACATCGCCAGTGCGGTCGGCTTTGCGAGCGACCATCTGCGCAACGCGCTCGGCGAATCGCTGGGCGAGCTGGCTTCCAGCAATGGCGACGCAGTGCTCAAGGCGGTGGAAGCCGAGCGCAACGAGCTGCTGACGCCCGCTGCCGGAACGCCGCGCGGCGCCTACGCCGATGCGATCAAGCTGCGTGCCGAGCTCGAAGCCGATCTGCAGCGGCTGCACGCCGACATCGAGTCGTACCAGTCGGGTGTCGACCGCCTGACGAACCTGCGGCGAGATCACCAGCGCGACGAAGCCGCCCGACCCTGGGCGGCGTTGCGCGAACAGCTTGCCGTCGCCCAGCAGCGGCTCGACGAAGCCCGGGGCCTGGACGAGAAGAAGACCGCGCAGGAGGCCGCGCTCAGGCAGATCGCCGCGCAGGTGAATTCATGGCGCACCCAGCTGCAGTCGATGGAGCGCGAGGAAGGCTCGCTCGCCCAGCGCGAGGCGAACCTGCAGAAAACACAGCAAGCCCTGGCCAAGGCGCTCGGCGAACTGCAGGCCTGGGAGCCACGCCATGCGGCCGCCACGAAGGCCGATGCCGAAGCGCGCGAGAACCTTCGAGTGGCGCGCCAGGCCGCGTCGCGCATCGCGCAGGAGAACGCCGTCCAGAGCCTGGCCGAACAACTTTCCGCGCTCTCCCAGAGCCACGAGAAGGCGAAGGCCGAGCAGCAAAAGGTGACCCGCCTGCAGGCCGAGGCGCAGTCGCTCGCGGTGCCTGACAGTGAACTCAAGCGGCTGCGCCAGTGCGCCGACACGCTTCGCAACGCGCAGGCGAGGCTCGACGCCGTGGCCACGGCCCTGGAGTTCGAGCTGCAGCCCGGCGCCGGCGTCCGCGTGGCGGGCGTTGAACTGGCGGGCTCGCAGCGCCGGACCGTCATCGCCCGAACCGACATCGAGATCGAAGGCGTGGGCCGCATCAGCGTGCTGCCGGGCGGTGCCGACCTCGAAAGCCTCGCCATCGAGCGCGACCGTGCGCGCGACGAGCTTGCCGCGCTGCTGCGGGGCCTGCGTGCGGAGAGCGTGGCCGCTGTCGAGGAGCGCACGCGCCTGCACGCACTTCGCAAGAGCGAAGCCGGCGCCGCCGAAGCCGTGCTGGCGGCGCTGGCCCCCAAAGGGCTCGGCGCCCTTGCCGCCGACGTCGCGACGCGCGAAGCGCGCCTGGCCGAAGCCCGGCAGGTGCTGCAGGGCATGCCGTCCGCATCGGAAGCAGACATCGCCGTGCCTTCGGCCGAGTCTGCGGAAGCCGCTGCACGCGCAGCGCTGGCCGATGCGTCGGCCGCGCTCAACGATGCGAAGGTCGCGGCCGGCAACGCACGCGAACAGGTGAAGGCGGCCGAAGACGAGCTCGCCGCCGTCCAGGCGACATTGAACGACCCCGCACGTGCCGGCAGAAAGGCCGAGGCAGGCGGCGCGCTGACCGACGCGCTGGCGCAGCAGTCGGCCATGCAGGACCGCCTCTCGGAACTCGCGCAGCGCCTGCAGACCGTCAACCTGCCCGTGCTTACGCAGGACGTCGAGCGACTGGAACGCAGCGCAAGGCAGGCCGAGGCCGCGCACAGCCAGCGTGCCAACGAGATCACGCGTCTCGAAGTCGAACTGGAGACCAAGGGCGCGCTGGGCCAGGAAGAGGCCGCTTCGGAGAAGCAGCGCGAGCTGGAACACGCCACGCGCCGATGCGCCGAGCTCGAACGGCGGGCGAGGGCGCTCGACCACCTGCTCAAGCTGCTGCGCGAGAAGCGCTCGGCACTGGCGCGGCGCCTGCGCGCGCCGCTGCAGAAGCACCTCGACCACTACCTGCAGATCCTTTTTCCCGGCGCGCAGATCGAGGTCGGCGACGATCTCTCGCCCGGCCGCATCACGCGCCAGGGCCTGCGCGGCGCCCAGAGCGGCGAGTTCGAGGAGCTCAGCGTGGGCGCGCGCGAGCAGATGGGCGTGGTCGCCCGGCTGGCCTATGCCGACCTGCTGCGCGAGGCGAACAAGCCGACGCTGCTCATCCTCGACGACGCGCTGGTCCACACCGACGAGGAGCGCCTGCGGCAGATGAAGCGGGTGCTGTACGACGCGGCGCAGCGGCACCAGATCCTGGTGTTCAGCTGCCACCCCGAGGCGTGGCGCGACCTGGGCGTGGTGGCGCGGAGCATTCCCTGAAGGGGTTCAAGTTTTTGGCGGCTCGATGGGCGGGCGCAAGCCCGGCCGGTTTCACGCAAGTGGTTTCCCGGTAGGCCAACTCGTCGAGCCGCCGCCCCGTTTGACTCGGACGCGGTGGAGCAAAGCTCCCTTGAGCTATCAGGGGGCGCAGTCCGCGTGGCTATACTGCGCCAGTCGCGTCGAACAAGGGCGCGATCGGGCTTGGACTCCCGTTGAAACTACTGCGACGCAAGCCGCAGTCACCCCGCAGGGGCTGCGGCTTCGTCGTTCGTGCTTCCAGTTTTGGCGGCTCGATGGGCGGGCGCGAGCCCGGCCGGTTTCACTCAAGTGGTTTCCCGGTAGTCCAACCCGTCGAGCCGCCGCCCCGCTTGGACTCGGGCGCGTCGGTTTTTAGCAAACCGAAACCCTTGGAGGCCTCTCATGGCTGCATCCGCTCGCGCATCAGCGCGCGTCTCTTCCCCTTCCGAATCCTCCGTCTCGCACGACGCCGAGCAGCTCGCGTTGCAGCTGTGCGACGACATCGGCAATCTCCAATCGATGCAGCGCGCCTACGCGTGCCTCGAAAAGCTCATCGTCCAGCAGGAGGTGAATGACGCTCAGGAGCTCTATCCCAGCAGGGCCGAGCTCGCGGCGCTGGTCGGCGTGGTCAACGAGGAGCTGCAGCGGCGGATCGACACGGCCGAGGCCACGGCGCAATCGCTGCGCCATGGCCTGGGAAAGAGCGGCACGCCCTGAACGTGTCCGGCGACGTGCTCGCTGCTACTTGTCGGCCGGCACGAAGAAAAGGTACTCGCCGCGCCCCACCTCGGGCGTGATCGTGTAGCCCGCGCACAGGTCCCCCGTGCACTGGAGGAAGATCACGCGCGGCCAGATGGTCGCGGCCGTGGGATAGCCAGGCAGGTACTGCGGCACGTGCCACACGCCGAGGGAACCGACGGGCAGCGCGTTTTCGGTGCCGCGCGCGTTCTGCAGGCCGCTGCCCATGTTCACGCGCTCGACGCGCAGCGGCTGCTGCTGGACCGCCGCGGCCACCGCCGTGGTGGCCGCGCAGCACGCGGCCAGCCAGAGGATGAGTACGGACCGGGTCATGTGGCGCTCCGGGGCGGTCATTGCGCGGCCTGCGCCGCGCGCGGTGCGGCCGCGACGTCGTCGGAGCGCTGGTCGAGCATGCGCGACGCGGCGCGGATGGAGGCCGCTTCGGCCGGGTCGATCGGCGTCACCGTGGCGCTGATGACTGGCATGGTGACCACGCCCGCATCTTCGGAGGCGGCAGCGGCCTGCTGCTGTTGTTGCTGCTGCTGCGGAACCGGGGCAGGCGCCGGCGGAGCCACGACGGCCACAGGCTGCGGAGCCGCTGGGGCAGGGACAGGGGTGGGTGCAGGTGCTGCCGCAGCCACCGGGCGCACCGGCGAGGCGGGCGCACCGCTGGCAGAGGCCTGCGGACCGTAGGCCGTTACGCGCTCCTCGGCCGTCATCGACTGCGGGCACTTGGTGCCGGTCATCTCCAGCGCGGCCATCGCGGCCGGGTCCATGCAGTCCATCGCGAGCGAGGCGGCCTTCATGCCCTTGTTCCACAGCTCGCGGCTCATCTTCAGGCGCTTGCAGTGCTCGTCGGTCCAGGTGGTGCCGAAGCTCAGGCCCACGCCCGCACCGTTGGCGCTGGCGCTGGTGCTGCCCATGCAGGTGTCGTTGCTCGTCGTCAGGTTGGGTCCGTTGACCGACGGCACGTTCTTGATCGTGTAGCTGCCGCGGTAGTCGACGGTGTTGGTCGTCGCACCGGTGTTGTTGACGTTCTGGTTGCTGGTCATCGTCGTGTTCACGGTCGCCGGACTCGAAAACGTCACCGACTGGCTGTTGCCCTGTGCCGACGTCATGGCCGAACTGGTCGACCCGTTGTTCGCGCCGGTGTTGGTGTTGGTCTGTTGAGCGAGGGCCACTGCGGAAACGCCCAGCAGCGCAAGAAAGATCAGCTTCTTCATTTTTCGACTCCTTTGAGAACCTTGAGGGGAGGGGCGCCGCCCCTCCCCATTGCCGATGACAGCAACCGTGTGCGCCGGGCTCAGGGAGCCGAGGCGGTCGCGCTTGCGCCGGCCGTGCCACCGGTGCCGCCACCGTTGGTGAAGCCGCCGGCATTGCCGAAGGAGATGTTGGTCACGCCGAAGGAGCCGCCCATGGAGCCTGCCGTCGCCGAGGTGGTCGTGCCGTTGATGGGCCCGTTGATCGCACCGGAGGAAGCGTTGTAGCCCGAGGTGGTGGTCGAGGTGCGGGTCACCAGGGCGATGCCGCCGCCGGGGCCGGCTGCCGTTGCGGCCGTGTTGTTGGTCGTGGAGGAAGCTGCGCCGCCTGCGCTGCCGCTCACGTGCGTGGCGCCGCCTGCGGAGTAGTTGGCGCTGCCTGCAGAGGTCGCATTGGCCGAAGCGTTGGCGCCGCCGATGGCCAGGCCGTTGCCCGTCGTCACGGCCATGCTGGTCACCTTGCCCGTGGTCGTGGCCGAGCCGCCTGCGGAAGCACCGCCGATCGCGAAGCCTGGCACCGCGAATGCGCCGCCCGAGGCGTTGGCATTGGCGGCCGAACTCGACGTGGCCGAGTTGTAGCTCAGTGCGCTGCCCGTGCCGGAGCTGGCGGCCGTCGATCCGGCGGCGCTGGAAGAGCCGGTGGAGGTGGATGTCGCGGCGACCGCGGTGCTGCCGACAGTTGCCGAGGCGACGCTGCCGACCAGGACGACTGCAATGGCGATGAGAGTCTTCTTCATGATGCTTCCTCGAGTGATGTGGAACAAACCCCGATTGCCGGACCACCCGGCCATCAGCTGCGGTCCGTGACGCTGTGTGGAGTGGCTTGCGTGACGACCGGGGTGCAGTTTCTGCGTCGGGGAAGCAACGAAAAATGCCTTGTGCTGGGTACTGCGAGGCTATTGCGAAAGATGTGGTCGAAGGCGTTTGCGGCGCTGCGGAAAAACGCGCTCGCCACACGATGGCCGCCATCGCGACGAAGGCCGTGGCTTGGCAATGAAGAACCATGGCAACCAGATGCAACCGAGGTAATCGAATCTGCGGGCGCTCTGCGGGTATCTCCGGGGTCGGCCGTCTGAAATACGCCGGCGCTGCACGTCAGTTCCGGGGCCGGCCCAACCCGCGAAAGAGCCTCCGCGGGCTCGTCGACCTGGCCGTTCGGCCATCTGTCCGTTGTCACGCCGAGCCCGGGCGCTTTGTCCTGCCTGCGCGGTTGCGCGCACGGGGGATTTGTCTCCCCCACAAAAGGGCGCAGCGCTCATGTGCGGATGCAGGCCGATTCCTACAGTCATCCCCATGGTCCGACGCCCAAGCCCAAGCGGGGCGGCAGGCAGTCGGAACCGCACAACCGGGGAACACGAATGGAACTGCTCGCACTGCTGCCGACGACCTTCATGAACCTGCTGCGCGAAGACGCCGGCATGTCGTTCATGGAGTTCGCGCTCATCGGGTCGTTGGTGATGGTCGTGCTCCTGCTGCTTCTGCTGGCCATCCGGCGCGGCGCCTGAAAACGGGGAGACCGACATGCATGAATTCGACGCCGTCCTCGAACTGCTGGCGATGCTGGTCTCCGACCTTCGCATGCTCGCGCTGTTCGCGCTCCTGGCCGTGGCCGCGGTCAGCGACTGGCGCTCCTACCGCATTCCCAACTGGCTGACCTTCGGCGGCGCGCTCTTCGCGCTGGTGTACGGCACGCTGGCCGCACGCACGCCGGCCGTGGGAGCCGCCAGCGCCTTCGGCGGGCTGGGCATCGGCTTCGCGGCGATGGTGCCGTTCTACGTGATCGGGATCATGGGCGCCGGCGACGTGAAGCTGATGGCCATGGCCGGGGCCTTCATCGGGCCGGAGCAGACGCTGATGGCGGTGCTCTTCACCTTCATTGCCGGCGGCGTGGCGGCCATGGCCTTCGCGATCCACCGGCGCCGCGTGGGCCACATGCTGGCCAACGTCAAGGACGCCGCCCAGGGCGTGATGTTCTCGGGCATCGCCGGCATCCGACCTTCGGGACGCATCGACGCGAGCCTGTCCATCGGCAAGCTGCCCTACGGCATCTGCATCGCGGCGGGCACGGCCATCGAGGTGCTCGCGCACCAGCTGGGCTACGTCTAGCCGTTCCTTCTTCTCTTTCCACCCTCTCTTCATTCATCTGCGACGGAGGTTCACATGAAGAACATCAAGGCGATCGGGCTGATCCTTCTGGCCCTGCTGACCGGGCTGGCGGCCGCCGTCTATGCGGCGGGATGGATCTCGAAGCAGGGCGGCATCGCGTCGAACAAGGTCGTCGTTGCGGCTGTCGACATCGAACTGGGCAGCCGCGTCAACCCGCAGATGCTCACCACGGTCGACTGGCCCCGCGGCTCGGTGCCCAACGGCGCGTTCAGCGACATCAAGGCGCTCGACGAGCGCGTGGTGAAGGTCGGCGTGCTGCGCGGCGAGGCGATTGTCGAGGGCAAGCTGGCGCCGGTGGGTACCCAGGGCGGGCTCTCGGCGGTGATCGCCACCGGCAAGCGGGCCATGACGGTGCGCGTCAACGATGTGGTGGGCGTGGCGGGCTTCGCGCTGCCGGGCAACTACGTCGACGTGATGGTCAACGCCCAGCAGGAGAAAGGCCGCGGCGAAGAGGCCCTGCAGATCAGCAAGACCGTGCTCGAGAAGGTGCTGGTGCTCGCAGTGGCGCAGGAGGCCAACCGCGACGACACCAAGCCGAAGGTGGTGAGCGCCGTCACGCTGGAGCTCTCGCTCGAGGACTCCGAGAAGCTCGACCTGGCGCGCAGCGTGGGCACGCTGTCCCTGGTGCTTCGCAACCAGATGGACAAGACCACGGTGGCCACCGACGGCATCACCAAGGGCCAGCTCTTCGGCGCGAAGGAAATCGTGCAGGTCGCCGCCACCGCACCCGCGCCGGCTCCGGCCCGTCCGCGAGTCCAGCGTGCAGGGCCCGCGGCACCCGCTTCAGATTGCGTCGAAGTGATCCAGAACGCAGCCCGCTCGCTGACCTGCTTCTGATCGCCTCGCACCCGACCAACTCCGAAACGACCGACACGAACCGACAGGAGGAACACCAAGTGCGCCATATCTCCACAACACTCGCCAGCGTCCTGGCGACCCTCGCGACCGTGTCGGCTCCCGCCACGGCTGCAGAGGCCGCCGCCGCAACCGCTTCCACCGTGGCCGCCGTGCCGGCGACCGCCATCGTCGCGGTGCCGCCGGCGGTCGCCGGCAGCACCGCCAACGGCACCCGCCGCTGCACCGCGATCATTCCCGACGACCAGCCCACGCAGGCCGTGCTGGGCAAGTCGGTCGTCATTCCACTGAAGACGCGCGTGGTGCGCATCGTGGTCAGCGGGCAGCCGCCGAGCCGCGCACCGGTGCCGGCCGCGGCGATGGCGGCCGTGCCCGCGGGCATGCAGCCCGTCGCGGCGCCGCCGGCCAATGCGAACGGCGGCGACGGCATCGCCGACGTCGACGTCACGCTGCTGAGTCCGACGGACCTGTTCTTTCGCGGCCGCCAGGCGGGCTCGATGAACGTGGTGCTGCAAAGCGCCGACGGCACCTGCTACATCAAGGACGTGGTCGTCACCATCGACCCGATGGCGCTGCAGGCCAAGCTGGCCGAGCTGATGCCCGAGGAGCGGCGCATCCAGGTGCGCAGCGCGGAGAAGTCGATCGTGCTCACCGGCGAGATCAGCGACGCGCTCAAGCTCGACGACGTGATGAGCCTGGCCTCCGCCTACGGCGCGGACGGCAAGAAGGTGGTGAACCTGCTGCGCGTGGCGACGCCGCAGCAGGTGATGCTCGAGGTGAAGATCGCCGAGGTGAGCAAGTCGCTGCTCGACAGGCTGGGCGGCGGCATCAATCTCTCGCGCACCAGCGGCGGCGGATTGAACAGCTACTCGCTGGTCTCGAACTTCCTGAGCGGCGGCGGCGGCCTGGTGCAGGCGCTGCGCATCGGCCGCGGCACGGTGACCATCGACGGCCAGAAGGACGATGGCCTGGTGCGCATCCTTGCGGAGCCCAACATCATGGCCATCAGCGGCCAGCAGGCGAGCTTCCTGTCGGGCGGCAAGATCTTCATCCCGGTGGCGCAGAACGCGGCCGGCGGCAGCGGCACCAACATCACGCTGGAGGAGAAGGAGTTCGGCATCGGGGTCAAGTTCACGCCCACGGTGCTCAACGGCAACCGGGTCAACCTGAAGATGGTGTCCGAGGTGTCGGACCTGTCGCAGACCGGGTCTCCCTTCACCACGGTCGGCGGCGTCACGGCGGTGCTGCCTTCGCTCACGGTGCGGCGCGCAGACACCACCGTGCAGCTCAACGACGGGCAGAGCTTCGTCATCGCCGGGCTCATCAAGGCCAACGTGACGGAGTCGATCAAGCGCTTTCCCGGACTGGGCGAGGTGCCCGTGATGGGCGCGCTGTTCCGCAGCACCGAGTTCCAGAACGAGCAGACCGAGCTGATGTTCGTCATCACGCCGCGCATGGTGAAACCGCTGGCCGAAGCGCCGCGGGTGCCGACGGACAACCACGTGGTGCCCAGCCGCGCCGAGGTCTATCTCAACGGAGCACTCGAAAGCTCCACCCCGGCCCCGGCCGCCCCCGACAGCGAACCCAAGTGAGGAGCACCGTCATGTTCACCATCGCCAGAACGACCACCGTTGCGCTCGTGTGCCTCCTGGGCGCCGGCTGCTCGCACGTCACGCCCAACTACGACGCCCGCTTCGGCGACGCGGTGCGCGACGCGAAACGGAAGATGACCATCAACCCCGACGCCGGCAAGAGCAACGACCCCGCCGTGGGCATGGACGGCCGCGCCGCGCGCGAGGCGATGAACCAGTACCACGAGTCGTACAAGACGCCGCCGCCTGCGGTGAACGTCATCAACATCGGCGGCCAGATCGGCGGACAAGGAGCAGGGAGCTCGAAGTGATGCACGCACATGTTGCATCGGCCAGGCCCGCTTCCTCGGGACTCACGCGGAAAGGAGAGTGACACGAATCGAAACGAACTTTCTTCCCTATCCATGTTTTCTCGAACCTGATCCCCAACCGTTCAAACATCGAAAGGAACGAATCATGCAAAACCTTTTCAAGGCCATCGGCCAATCGACCCAGAACTTCCTGCGCGAAGAAGAGGGCGCCCAGGTCGTCGAATACGCGCTGATCATCGCGGTCGTCTCGATCGCCCTGGTCGTCGCGCTGAAGGGCCTCACGGCGAACAACGGCGGCTTCACGTCGTTCATCACCCGCGTGACGAACTGCCTCACCACGGCCACCTGCTCGTAAGCCGCAGGGCGAGCGAGCCGGGCCTGGCCCGGCTCGCTGTACGCCAGCTGCTGCGTTCGCATTCTTTCCCGCATGGAAAAGGAGTAGTCCCATGTTGAAGTCATTTCTGAAAGACGAGAGCGGCGCGCAGATAGTCGAGTACGCGCTGATCATTGCTGTCGTCTCCATCGCGCTGGTTGTCGCGCTGCAGGTTCTGACGACGGGCAACAGCTTCAGCTCGTTCATTACCCGCGTCGCCAACTGTCTCGATGGCACGGGCTGCACCTGAGCCCGCGTCTGCCGGACCACCTCTGTTGCACAGGAGCCGATCATGCATGTCCGCCGTTCTCTTCGCCGCCAGCGCGGCGCGATGATCGTCACAGCCGCGCTGATCCTGCTGTTCCTGATGGGGTTCATGGGCATCGCCCTGGACTTCGGGCACCTGTTCGTGGTCAAGACCGAGCTGCAGACAGCTGTAGACAGCTGCGCCCTGTCCGCCGCGCGCGAGCTCGACGGGCAGGGCACGGCGATCACCCGGGCGACGAGTGCGGGCCAGGTCGCAGGCAACGCGAACGGCGTGAACATGCAATCGAGCAACTGGAGCGGGAAGGGCCAGATCGTTGCGAGCGACATCACCTTCCGCGACGCCTCCTATGCAGTGACGACCACGCCGGCATTGGCTCGCTATGCCCAGTGCGCGCACACGCAACCCGGCATCAACATCTGGCTCATGAAGGCCATGGGCGCCTTCACGGGCAACGCGGCCGGCAACCCTGCCACCCGCAGCGTCATCGCAAGCGCGGTCGCCACCCGTGCGAGCGCGCAGTCCGCATGCCCCATCCCGGTGGCCGCGAAGCCCAAGACCGGCGGCACGGCACCCAACTACGGCTTCGCCGTGGGCGAATGGGTGACGCTCATCATGGCGCAGAACGCCGCCACCGGCGGGCAGATCGGCTGGGCCAACCTGGACGGGAGCAACAGCGCTTCCGAAACCTCTGCCGAACTCAATGGCCGCTGCGGCGCCAAGGTGGGCGACACCATCGGAACGCCAGGCGTGCAGACCTCGGTGGCCGACGTGTGGAACCAGCGCTTCGGCATCTACAAGAACACCAGCGACCCGAGCACGGCGCGGCCCGACTACACCGGCTACGCCTACACATCGCTCAACTGGCCCTCGAAGTTCAACGCGTACAACGGCGCCCCAGGTGCCGGCGCGGGCCCGACTGCCCAGAATTTCGTGACCAAGCGCGCTGCCTTCGCTTCGTGCGCCGACACGGGCACCAAGGTGAAGGGCGCGAACAGCTGCGAGTCGATCACCGGGCTCTCGCTCAACAGCTTCCAGTCGCTGGCCGCGCCGGGCAACGTCGCCGGAGGCCACATGCAGTACGGCATGGACCGGCGCATCGTCACGGTGCCGGTCATCGACGGCGGCAACCACGTGATCGACTACCTCTGCATGCTGATGCTGCAGCCGTTGAGCATTCCGATGACCGACGTGCAGCTGGAATTCCTCGGCAACGCCGGTGCCGCCGGCAGCCCCTGCACGACCAGCGGGCTGGCGGGCGGAACGGCGGGGCCGCTGGTGCCGGTGCTGGTGAGATGAGATGAGAAGCGAAGAGAACGCAAGAAAGGGGCGCATGCCATGAAGCAGCCATCCCGTCGCACTCAGCAAGGCGTTGCGCTGGTCGAGCTCGCGCTGATCATCCCGCTGCTGCTGCTGCTGACCTTCATCACCACCGAGTTCGGCCGCGCGATGTACGAGTACAACGCGGTGGTCAAGTCGACGCGCGACGCGGTGCGCTACCTGTCGGTGCAGACGCCGGGCACGAAGATCACCGAGGCGCGCAACCTGGTGGTCTACGGCAACACCGCAGGCACCGGCTCGCCGCTGGCGCGCGGGCTGAGCCTGGCGAACGTGCCGGCGGGCACCTGCTGCACCTGGCAGTCGGCAGGCGCCGCGCCGATCATCACCACGGTGACGATCCGGGTGACCGGCTACACCTTCCATTCGATGTTCCCCTCGGTGTTCGGCGTGGTCTTCGCCAACGCGAGCGGCAACATCGCCTTCAGCAACATCACCGCCAGCATGAGGGCTGCATCATGAGACGCAGCCACAACCGCCGGCTCGGCGGCGCGACCACTGTCGAGTTCGCGCTGGGCCTGATCGTCTTCCTCATGTTCACGCTGGGCATCGTGGACTTCGCCCGCATGCTCTTCACCTGGAACGCAGCGCAGGAAGCGACGCGGGCAGGGGCCCGGTACGCGGTGGTGTGCGACGACACCACCCAGCAGGCGCTGGTGCTCGCGCGCATGAAGGCGCTGCTGCCGCAGATCAGCACGGTATCGGTGGCGTGGTCGCCCTCGGGCTGCACGGCCGCGACATGCCAGGGCGTGACCGTGAGCATCACCGGGCTCAACTACCAGTGGATCTCGCCCATCTCGGGCGCCACGGCGCCTCTGATCCCGATGCCGGGCTTCTCGACCTACCTACCGCGCGAGGTCATGCGCAAGGACCCGAACAGCGCGGCCATCTGTTCCTAGCCATCAACGCAACGGACAAGACCATGAAGATCGCCATCATCTCCCCCAACGCCAACCACCTGCAGGACATGCGCAAGGTGCTGGAGGCGCGCTCGCACACCGTGTCGCTGTTCGAAGGCGGCAAGAGCCGGATGCAGTGGGTCGTCGACAAGGCCTCGCCCGATCTCCTGCTGGTCGACGGCATGTGCTGCGACCCGCAGGAGCTCAACCTGGTCGAGAAGCTCACGCTGCAGCATCCGTCGATCGCGGTGGTGCTGCTGTGCGCGATGCAGACGCCCGAATTCCTGATCCACGCGATGCGCGCGGGCGTGCGCGAGGTGCTGCCGTCGCCCGCCGACACGGCCGCGCTGGAGGCGGCCGTGGAGCGCATCGCGCACAAGATGGCCGGTGCACAGGCACGCGCGCCGGGGCAGGTGGTGGCCTTCATGCCGTGCAAGGGCGGCAGCGGCTCGACCTTCCTGGCGACCAACATCGCGCACCAGCTCTCGAAGGAGCGCTCGGTGCTGCTGGTGGACCTGAACCTGCAGTTCGGCGATGCGCTGTCGTACGTGAGCGACCTGCGTCCGACCTCGACGATGGCGGACGTGGCCCGCGACATCGGCCGGCTCGACGCCTCGTTGCTGGCCGCGAGCGTGGTGCGCGTGTCGCCGACCTTCGCAGTGCTCGCGGCGCCGGAGGACATCTCGCGCGCGATGGACGTGAAGGCCGAGCACATCGACGCGATCCTGCACATCGCGCTGGGCGTGTACGACTTCGTGATCTTCGACCTGGGCCCGCGCATCGACACGCTCTCGATCCGCGTGCTGGACCGGGCCGACCGCATCTTCCCGGTGCTGCAGCCCAGCCTGCCGCACATCCGCAACGTGACGCGGCTGATGCACGTCTTCAAGTCGCTGGGCTACCAGCCCGGCAAGGTCGAGCTGCTGGTGAACCGCAGCGCGGGCGGAGGCGAGATCGGCCTGTCGGACATGCGGCGCTCGCTGGTGGGCGCGACGCTCACGATCGTGCCCGACGGCGGCAAGGACGTGGATGCGTCCATCAACCGCGGCGTGCCGCTGGCCGAGATGTCGCGCGGCAGCGCGCTGGCCAGGAAGCTCACCGACATCGCCCACTCGCTCAGCCCGCGCCAGGAGGCGGCGCCCGGCTTCATCGGGCGGCTGTTCCGCCGCGCCTGAGCGCGCATCGCCCAACCCATTCAACAGCAAGGCAGGTCCCCATGTCATTCAGAGAACAGCTCAATGCCATCGATACCGACAGCGCGATGCGGCAAGGCGGGAGTGCCGTGGAGCAGTCCGTCTCGCCCTATGCCTCGGACGCCTACAAGTCGCTGAAGGAGCGCATGCACCTGAAGCTGCTGGAGCGCTTCGACCTCTCCGCGCTCGAGACGCTCAAGCCCGAAGTGCTGCGCCAGGAAATCTCGACCATGACCACGCGGCTGCTGCAGGAGGAGCCCGAGGCGCTCAACGACATCGAGCGGCGCACGCTGATCCGCGACATCCAGCACGAGATGCTCGGCTTCGGGCCGATCGAGCTGCTGATGGCCGACCCTTCGGTCTCCGACATCCTGGTCAACTCGCACGAGAAGATCTATGTGGAGCGCAGGGGCAAGCTGGAGCTGACCAACGTCAGCTTCACCGACGAGAAGCACCTGCTGCGCATCATCGACAAGATCGTCTCGCTGGTGGGGCGGCGCATCGACGAGTCGAGCCCGATGGTCGACGCGCGGCTGCCCGACGGCTCGCGCGTAAACGCGGTCATCGCGCCGGTGGCGCTCGACGGGCCGATGATGTCGATCCGGCGATTCGCGAAGATCCCGTTGCGCATGGAGAACCTGGTGAACGAGCTCAAGACGTTGACGCCGCAGATGGCGCAGATGCTCGAGGGCCTGGCCCAGGCGAAGGTCAACATGCTGATCTCGGGCGGCACGGGCGCCGGCAAGACGACGCTGCTGAACATTCTCTCAGGCTTCATTCCGCCGAGCGAACGCATCATCACCATTGAGGACGCGGCCGAGCTCCAGCTGCAGCAGCCGCACGTGGCGCGCATGGAGACGCGGCCGATGAACATCGAGGGCAAGGGCGAGATCACGCAGCGCGCGCTGGTGCGCAACGCGCTGCGCATGCGGCCCGACCGCATTGTGATCGGCGAGGTGCGTGGCGCCGAGGCGGTCGACATGCTGCAGGCCATGAACACCGGCCACGAGGGCTCGCTCACCACCATCCACGCGAACACGCCGCGCGACGCGCTGGCGCGGCTGGAGAACATGATCGGCATGGCCAACCTGAACCTGCCGCACCGCACGGTGCGCCAGCAGATCGCGTCGGCCATCACGGTGATCGTGCAGGTGCTGCGCCTGGTGGACGGGCGCCGCAAGGTCACGAGCATCCAGGAGATCACCGGCATGGAAGGGGAGGTGGTCACCATGCAGGAGATCTTCAGCTTCCGCCAGACCGGCATGGGCCCCGACGGACAGGTGCGTGGGCATTTCCAGGCCTCCGGCGTGCGGCCGAAGTTCGCGGAGCGGCTGCATGCGTACGGCGTGGACCTGCCGGATGCGATGTTCGACCCGACCAAGCACTACGAATGACCTGACCAGGCAAGCAACAGGAGGCCATCATGCTCAACAACCTGGGGGGCAACACCCTCATCACCGTCACCGTGCTGGTGTTCGTGACCGTGCTGCTCATGCTGGAGGGGCTCTACATGCTGTGGCGCTCCTACAAGGGGCCCGAGGCGCGCAAGATCGAGAAGCGGCTGCAGGCGTTCTCCGCCGCGGTCGACCGCACGCCGCAGGCCCACCTGGCCAAGGAGCGCATGCTCAGCGAGGTGCCGTGGATGCAGCGCCTGCTGCTGACGCTGCCGCGCGCGCACGTGCTGGACCGCTTCATCCTCCAGGCCGGGCTGGAGTGGACGGTCTCCAGCTTCCTGCTGGTGTCGTGCGTGCTGGGCGTGCTCGGCTTCTTCGCATCGATGGTGATCGTGCACCAGTCGCTCCTGGTCGGGCTGGTGGTGGGAGGCTGCCTGGCGATACTGCCGCTGCTCTACCTGCAGAACCAGCGCAGCCGCCGGCTGACGCGGCTGGAAAAGCAGCTTCCCGAGGCGCTGGACCTCGTCACGCGGGCGCTGCGCGCGGGGCACTCGTTCGCCAGCGGCATCCAGATGATCGGCGAGGAGATGGCCGAGCCCATCGCCGGCGAGTTCCGCATGGTCGCCGACGAGGTGAACTTCGGCGTGTCGCTGCAGCAGGCCCTGACCAACCTCAGCGAGCGTGTGCCGCTGACCGACCTGCGCTACTTCGTGGTGTCGGTGCTGATCCAGCGCGATTCGGGCGGCAACCTGACGGAGGTGCTGGGCAACCTCAGCCGGTTGATCCGCGAGCGGCTCAAGCTGCTGGCGCGGGTGCGGGTGCTGTCGTCGGAAGGGCGGCTGTCGGCCTGGATTCTCGGGCTGATGCCGTTCGCGCTGGCGGCGCTCATGAACGTGTTCAACCCCGAATTCATGTCGCCGCTGTGGACCGATCCGATCGGGCAGACGGTGATCAAGTACATGCTGTTGGTGATGCTCGTTGGCGTCGTGCTGCTGCGCAAGATCGTGAAGATCCGCGTCTGAAGGAGAAGAACCATGACCATGCTGTTTCCCGTTCTCGTCTTCCTGGCCGTGTCGATGGCGATCGTCGGAGTGGCCGCCTGGCTGTCGCCGACGCGCACCGAGCAGCGACTGCAGGCGGTGGCCATGCCGGCAGGCAAGTCGGCGTGGACCGAGAAGGCCGTCAAGATCGTCGGGCCGTTCGCGCAGCTCTCTTCGCCCACCAGCGATGCCGAGCTCTCGCCGCTGCGGGTGCGCTTCCTGAACGCGGGCATCCGCCACCCGGACGCCTACATCATGTACTTCGGCATGAAGACGCTGCTGCCGCTGGGCTTCGCCGCGCTGGCCTACGTCGGCCTGCGAGCGACGGGTGCGGCGGACGACAGCACGGTGATGCTGCTGTGGCTGGCAGTGGTGGCGCTGGCCGGCTGCTACCTGCCCAACCTGGTGCTGCGCCTGATGATCCGCTCGCGCCGCCGCGAGATCTTCGAGAACTTTCCGGACGCCGCCGACCTGATGCTCGTGTGTGTGGAGGCCGGGCTGGGCCTCGATGCCGGGCTGGCCAAGGTCACGGAGGAAATCCAGGTGAAGAGCGCGGCGCTGGCGCAGGAGCTGCATTGGACCAACCTCGAGATGCGCGCCGGCTCCACCCGCGAGAAGTCACTGCGCAACCTGGCGCTGCGCACCGGCGTGGACGAGATCGGCACCTTCGCGACCATGCTGACCCAGGCCGACCGCTTCGGCACCAGCATCGGCGAATCGCTGCGGGTGTTCTCCGAGGACCTGCGCCACAAGCGCCACGTGCGCGCCGAGGAGCTCGCGGCCAAGGTGCCGACCAAGATGCTGGTTCCGCTGGTGCTGTGCATCTTCCCGTGCATCTCGCTGGTGATCCTGACGCCGGCGGCGATCCGCATCGTGCGGATGATCATGCCGATGCTCAACGGGACCTGAGCCCTTCATTCGAACCGACATCTCCTGGATGGAAAAAAGCCCTGCGCGCCGGTTGCGGCGCGCAGGGCTTCGGGCTTTGGCCTTCGCGTGTCGTGCTGCTGGATTCAGTGCGCGGGGGCGTGGAGCTGGTGCTTCATCGCGTAGATGTACAGCTCCAGGCGGTTGCCCACGCCGAGCTTCTGGTAGATCGAGGTGAGGTGGTTGCGCAGCGTGTGTTCGGTGACGAAGAGCCTGGCGGCCAGGGCCTTGTTCGACGCGCCGCTGCCTTCGACCACCGTGTGGATGATCTCGCGCTCCTTGCTCGTCAGGCTGGCCTGTTTGGCAGCTTCCGGATCGGCCTTGGGCTGCTGCTTCTTCACCGCGGTCAGCTCGTAGAAGACGCGGCCGATGGACTGCGCGTCGACGCAGAGCTCGCCGTTGTGCACACGCTCGATCGCGTCGATCACCTGCTGCGCCGGCGCGTCCTTGCGCATCACGCCGCGCGCGCCCTGCAGCACTGCGAGGTCGAGCGTGCGCTGTTCGCGCTCGCCGGTGAGCACCATGACGCGCGACACCTCGTTGGACACCAGCCGGGGCAGGATGTCCAGCGCGCTGTGGCCGTCGAGGTCCAGGTCGAGCACGATGACGTCGGGCGCGAGGCTCTGCGAGGTTGCCACCGCGTCCTCGCAGCAGCAGGCCGTGCCCACCACCTTCATGCGCGGATGCTCGCCGTCTATCAACCTCGACAGGCCCCAGAGCATGGTCTGGTGGTCGTCCACGAGCAGGACGCTGATGGGGTGGGTGGCTGGCTGCATGGTGGGCTCCTTGAACTTGGCTTTGGCTTGTCTCGTGTCGGTGCAGCGCGTGCTGGCTGGCATGCGGTCGGTGTTCGTCGGTTCTCAGATCGGTATTTCCACCAGCACGGCGGTGCCGCCGCTCTCGCACTGGCGGACCTGCGCGCGGCCGCCGAGAGCCGCTGCGCGTTCGGTGATGGAGTGGGGCCTGAACCTGGTGAAGCTCTCCTGGCCGGCTTCGTTCTCGATGCGAACGTGCAGCCGGCCATTGCTGCAGGCCAGGCGCACGCTGCCGCGGCGGGCCTGGGTGTGCTTGCAGATGTTGTTGAGGCCCTCGCCGACCAGCTGCAGCACCTCGGCGCTCACCCGGTCGTCGAGGTGCAGCGGGCCGTCGACGGCCACCGCGATGTCGATGCCGTAGAGGCCCTTGATCCGCGCGGCCTGGCGGTGCAGCTGCGGCAGCACCAGGCCGCCGCAGCCGTTGGCGCCTTGCCGGACTTCGCCCGCATAGCGGCGCAGGTCGGCGATGACGCCGTCGGCCACGTCCGTGAGCTTTTCCAGGTCTTCGCTCAGCGGGTTGTCTGCGGCCGCCTTCCTGCGCAGCGCGCACAGGCCCATGCGCAGGCCGATGTAGGGCTGCACGGCGGTGTCATGCAGGTCGAGCGCGAACTTCAGGCGCTCCGCCGTGGCAGCTTCGGAGGCCATGCGGTCGAGCACCTCGATGGTCTCGATGATCGGGAAGATCTGCTCCATCAGGTGCGTGAGGAAGAGCGCATCGGGCTTGTTGAAGAGGCCGTCGCGCGATGACACGAAGACGCGGCCTTCGCCCAGCCGCATCGGCAGCGGCGCGCTGATGAAGGCACGCGCCTCCAGCATCGCCGCCACCGCCTCGCAGCGTTGCGCGCCTTCCTCGTCCTCGGCGCGCCAGCCGGCTGCGGCAGCCGGCTCGAAGACATGGCTCTGTGCGCACAGCCGGCTCAGCGGCCAGGGCAGGCGGTTGCTGAGCACGGTCTGGCCGGTCGGCAGCGCCATCAACGCCATCAGCGGGGATTCGGCGATACGGCCGATGGTCTCGACGCTGACGTGCTCGCAGGCGTCGTTCTTGCGCAGCGTGCGCAGGACCCAGTTGCCCGAGGCGGTGTCGCGCGTCAGCAGGATGCAGTGGCTGGCCCTGAAGAAGGCCAGGGTCTTTTCCATCGTGCGGGCGATGGTGCGGCCGGCGCCGAAGCGCGGGTTGGAAAGCTGGCTGACGTCGCCCAGCAGCGCGAGCCGGCGCTGCAGCCCGAGCTTGGAGCCGCCCCAGTGCACGATCATGTGGCCGAGCGCCAGCAGGAAGGTGCTGCGCATCAGGAGCTGGGGCGCGTCGTTGCCGGTGCTGGTGGCCAGCCCGCAGGCCGCGAAGGACGCGACCGAAGCCACCGTCACGCGGGCGCCTTCCTCGAAACCCCAGCGGAAGGCGGAGGTGAGGATCGCGAAGAAATAGAAGAGGAAGAAGAGGCTCTGTACGCCGTCGGTCACGAAGATGATGAGCGTGAACCACAGCACGTCGGACCAGTGGATGACCTTGCCCTGGAAGTACGGGCGGCCCATGCGGGTGCATGCGTAAACCAGCAGGCTGTGCAGCACATAGCCGCAGAAGGCCAGCCACACGGTGCCGTGGATGTGCTCGCGATGGTCCCCGGCATCAACCACCACCGCCAGCAGCGCCGAAACCGAGAGCACCAGCCGCATACGCGCAACCATGAGCGCATCCGCGGCGACACCCGTATCGGCTTCGGGGGCGGCGGTGGTATGGGCCAGCATGGCTTGGGGTTCCCGGCATGAGTCGGATCACGCGATGCAGGGCGCGGGGCCATGGCTGCAGGCGGAGCCGAACGGTGTCATTCTGGAATTCATGCCTCGCACCTGAAAGGGATGTATGTGAAGGTTTCACATTACTACTTTGGTAGTCGAAAACAATGGCGCCAGAGGTCGATCGTCAATCTGTGACTCTTGTTGCACTTGGTTGCAAAGGTGCCGTTGCGCCGGGATTTTCGGGAGGCTGTCGAGGGGATGCGGTCCTGGCACCTCGTGGCCGGCGGGATATTTGCGGGTACCTGTTCAGCGCAACGACGCGGCCTTGTCCGGCTTGCGGGGCCGGCCTCAGGCGCGCCGTTCGACCAGTGCGGTGCGGCCCAGCGGCGTGACGCGGAGAACGACCGCCTGCCTGGATTTCTGCGGGCTCTGCCGGGTCCGGCAGGGCGGTGGCAGCGTGGCTTCGACCATGCCCGCGGCGTTCAGCACGGCGACGGAGTTGATTTCCGCCGGGTCGTCGATGCGCAGCGGGAAGACCGAGTTGCCGATCTTGCGAAGGTAGTCCAGCGGCATCACCGGCCACCCCGGCTCCTCGAGCGCCGCCACGGCCGCGCCGGCGCGCAGGCCGGCGATCTCGGCGTGGCCTTCCTCGGTGATGTCGAACACCACCGCGCTCTCGTACTGCTGGTAGCCGAAGTGGTCGAGATGGAACTCGGCTTCCACCAGGCCGGTAGCCATCAGTACGGAGGCGTGCCTGATGTCGGGGTCAGCAGTGAGCGTGACTGGAAGCTTCTCGTGCAGAAGCCGGAGGAGGAGGGTGAGCGGCATACATGCTCCCGTCTGCACCGCGACTGGTGCACATCGAGCAATGAGCAGGAACTGCGGACGGATGCCCGCATCGCAGCGCTGATCGCAGATACCGCTTCGAGACGCGCAGCAGCGCTACCGCGGGCGGAACGCCGCGGATGCACGATCTCCGTTCGTCGAGGGGCAGCATTGGCGTGAGCGCTTTAAATGTGATTTTTTCACTTTAGTTATTTAGTTGTACTCCCGCCGCCCGGCCTTGTCGAGAGTTTGTTTCGTGAAGGATTGCTCGCTCAGGGCGAGAACGTGACGTGCTGCGCGATCAGTACGCCGTCGACCACCCGGTCGCCCACGACCGTGACCTTGCGGCCGTTCTGGAGGTCGGACTGGGTGCCGTTCTCGAAAACGGCCGTACTGGCATCCACCGGCTGGCCGCGGACCCTGAAGCTGGCGGGCGGCGTGAACCCGCCGATGGCGCCGATCACGGTGAAGGAGGCCGGTCCGCCCGTGCCCGGCACGTTGCGGATGCGCAGCTTCTTCACCACCAGCACCCCGCCCGACATGAACCCGTCGACCTCGACCTTCACGCCGTTGCCGAGCGAGTTCGCATTGCCGCCTGCGATCTGCGCATTGGTCGCATCGACCGGCGTTCCAAGCACCCTGAAGGAGCCGCGCGAAGCGAAGTCAGTGATGACGCCCGCGAGCTGCACCGCCACACCATTGCTCGTCGGAATGGCGTACCAGCCCTGCACCCTGGTGGCCGAGAGCACGCCGCCGGCAGGGGCCGCCGTGCCGCGGGCCCGCACGACCACGCCGTTGGCGAGCGAAGATTCGTCCAGGCCCGTGAACGCGGCCGTGCCGTAGTCGACGGTCAGCTGGCCGAGCATGAAGGTCTTGTGCGCCTTGTCGAGGCTCTGCACCGCGCCTGTGGCCAGCGGATCGGTGAGGGCAGGGGCCACCTGGATGCGCGTGGCCCTCAGCATGCCTGGCGCGCCGGGCAGGCCCCACACCTGGATGACGCTGCCCGCCCTGACGTCGGAAAGGCCGTTGGCGTCGGCCCAGACCGTGGCCGAGTCGACGCTGACGCCGATGCCCATCACCACGAAGGTGCCGCCGGCAAGGTCGATGTTCGAAACCGCACCGCGGAGCTCGGCCGCCGAGACGACCTGGTTGGCGATGCCGCTTGTGAAGTTGGCGTCGACCTTGCCCGCGATGCGCGCGCTCATGCCGATCTGCAGTTCGGTCGCATCCTCGATGGTGAAGGTGGCGCTGTCGGTGTCGTAGCGCAGCCCGTTGAGGATGACGCTGCCCAGGCCGTCCGCCGCGCCGATGCCGGCTGCGTCCGCCGTCACGCCGGTGCCGCCTGAGCCCACGCCGGAGCCGTCGGTGTTGCTGTTGCCTGCAGTGCTGCTGCCCGCGCCGGCGTCGCTGCCGGTGCCTCCCGTAGCGCCCGTGGCACCTGTGCCGCTCGAGCCGCCTGCGGCGCCGGTCGAGCCCGTACCGCCGGTTCCGGACCCCGCCGAATCTGTGCCGGTGCCCGTTCCTGTCGATGTCCCGGCTCCCGTTCCGGCTCCGGCTCCGGTTCCGGTTCCGGTTCCGGTTCCGGTGGGGGCTGTCCCCGCGGTTCCCGTAGTTCCCGCAGCCCCGGTGGCCGCCGGCGGCGAAGTGCTGCCCGTGCCCACGCCAAGGCCTGCGATCGAGCCGCCTCCGCTCCCGCCGCCTCCGCCGCACGAAAGCAGCAGCGCCATGATCCCGGCCGACAGCAGGCCGAAGATGATCCTGCGAGGTGTCTTGATCGTGCTCATGGCCTGGGCTCGCTTTCTGATGGGGGCGGCCGTGCCGGCGCCCGATCGGCTGGCTCGTCTTCGAAGTAGGTGTAGATGCCCACGCGGATGCGCGCCTTCGCGCCGGCGGGGGCCTCGTCGACCGCCTTCGACATGTCCTGGGCCAGCTCATGGTGCAGCGCCGTCCAGCGCTCGCGCACCAGGCGCTGGATCCGTTCGCAGTCTTCCAGCGAGAGGCCGCGCGCGTACACCGCGCGTTCCAGCATCCGCGGCTGTTCGCCCAGGGTGTTGGCGACGGCGGCCAGCAGGTGGTCGCGGCCGTTGTCGCCCAGGAAGGCCAGCATCGACTGCAGGTCTTCGACCGGCACGAAGCCGTCGGTCGTGAGCTCGACCACGCCCTTGTCCTCGTCCTCGCTCACCATGTTCAGGCGCACCAGCTCGTCGAGGATGGTGCGGTGATGCACGTTGCCGCGGCTGCTCAGGCGCGCGACGGCCTCGAACGAGGGCGCGTCCTGGCCCGCCGTGATGGGCAGCCGGCGGTAGGTGTCATCTTTAGTAAGCATCTGCAGCCACAACGTGAAGGTCTTGGCCGCAGCCGACAGTTCCGTATGGGGCAGGGGATCGGTGGTTGCCCTGACCTTGGCCGTCACCGCCTTGCGGTTCAGGCCGGTGGTGACCGAAAGCTGGCTCAGGTTCGGGTTGGGAACGCCCTGCTTGCGCCAGCTGCGCTGGGCTTCCTCGATCAGCAGGTCACGCAGCAGTTCCTCGATGTGCGGATGCTTGACCCCCATGGCGAGCGCGAGCCTGACCACCGGCCGAAGAAGCCGGGCGCAGGCAGCGAGGGTCCAGTCCAGCCGGTGTTCCATGGAGTCGCGATGTGTTCCCGAAACTGCGGTTCAAAGAGGATGCGGCGCAGGTCGCCAATTGCGATCTGCTTGCAATTGTCTTGCGCAACAGTATGAATGTGAATGCTTTGGACTACTGCGAAGGTGTAGGCCAGGTGCACTAAACCAACAGCGCCGACAGCGTCCGCCGAGGCTCGCGAAGCGGGCATCGGCGTTCACGGCGGTTCAGGCGCCCGGGGCACTCGTGGTCGCCGGATCGTGCTGCAGGCGTGGCGGCAGCCGGTCGTCCAGCCAGTCCATGCGCCAGGCCAGCAGCGCCACCGCGCCGACGATGCAGGCGGCAGCCACCGCACCCGCGAGGCCATGCCGTTCGCGGTACGGATCGGGCGCGATGCGCTTCGCCCCCGGCGGCACGCGCGCGGTCTGAGAGAGCATGCCGCCGAGCCGCACGCTCACCTTCATGCGGCCATTGATGGCCCACCCGCTCGCATCGAGGATCGGCCCGAGGCTGCGCTGCCGCAGCTTCAGCCAGGCGATCAGCATGCTCGGCCCCGAGATGGCGATCACGATGCCGGCGAGCGCCACCGGTATCCACTGCCCCAGGTCGATGAACTTGCCGAAGATGCCCACCAGCACCGCGCTGATGCTGCCCAGCGCCACCCCGATGGCCGCGACGGTACCCACGTCGATGCGGCTGCCGGCCGATGGCACGCCCGGCTTGGCAGCCGGTTTGGCGGCGGCATTCGCACCCGCCGCCTGGTCGGCCGTGGCCACCCGGCCGGCCAGCGACTGGAGCGCATTCTGCGAACCCGCCTCGCTCGCGGCGGCGCGCTTGGCCACCTGTTCCTCGATCATGCGCACGAACTTCTTGTAGGGCGCGAAGAAGGCTTGGCCCACGCTGGTGGGGTTCTCGATCAGCTTGGTGATGGTGGCGTCCCAGTCGCGGCCCTGGCGGTCGTAGAAGACTCCGTTGCGGCCGACGAAGAGAAAGTCGACGTCGCCCGCGGTGAAGGCCGCGACGATGCTCATCTTCTGCCCCTGCCGCGTGCAGTCGCAGTAGGCCAGGCAGGTCTTTGCAAGGCCTGCCAGCGCCGCATGCCGGGCGGTGTCCTGCACCTGCACGGTGAGCTCGCAGCTGCGTCCGTCGAGGTAGAGCGTGCCGGCCTGGAAGATGGCGCCCTCGCGCTGGTAGAAGGCCTTGAACGACACGAAGTTGTGCAGCAGCACCAGCAGGTCGCGCTGCAGCCGCAGCAGCTTTTCGAGGTCGACCAGCAGCCGGTTGTGCTGCTCGGCGGCCTCGTCCTCGGCGATGAGTGCGAGGAGGGCGTCGCGCGTCGCGAGCAAGGCATCGATGCGTTCGCGCGGCAGGCCTGCGAGCGCATTGGCCGGGCGCGACGCGATCCAGGCCTCGCAGGGCGCGAGCCGGCGGCGCAGCTGTTGCCACTGTTCCTCCTCCAGCGCATCGCGCTCGCCCAGGAGCGGCGCCACGGCGTCGCGTGCGAAGACGGCCATCGCCTCGGCCCACGCGGGGTTCAGGCTGGTGCCGCGCAAGGGCAGCGAGCGGCTGGGTGTGACAGGCGCCAGCGGCAGCTCGGCAATAGGCTGCGCGCCCACGTCGAGGGTGTGGCCCGACAGTGCGTCGTATGCCTGCGGCGACGGATTGAGCGCCACCACCGCCTGGACGTCGTAGGCCGCGACGCGGCAGCGCGCGAAGAAGTCGTCGATCTTGGCAGCGACCGCGCGCAGCGCCTCGGTCGCCGCGAGCGTGCGGTCTCCCAGCGGCAGCAGCGCCTCGTCGCTGCCTTCGGCGCGCGCGTACCAGTCGCGCATGGCCTTGGCGTCTGCCATGAAGGCCTCGGCGCGGGCGCGGTCGAGGCCGGGTTTCCTGTCGTGGCGGTCGGGCGTGCTGCCGTGGGTGCGCATCGCCTCCTCGATGGTGGCGCGCAGCGCGTCGTCAGAGGCGGTGTCGGGGGTGACCACGCCGTCGCCGTTGAAGCGCATGGCGGCGAGCCACTCGCTGCGGTTGGAGATGTCGGCGAGCGTGAGCGTGTTCGAGTCGTTCTTGCCGAGCAGGTCGAGGATGCGCCGGCCTTCCTTCGCGAGATCCGCACCCGCGGCGCCCTTGTCGTCGAGGTCGTCCAGCGACAGGGTGCCGCCGCCGGCGAGCAATGCGTCGGGGCTGCGCAGCCGCTCGCAGGCCCAGCGGCAGGCCGCGATGACCTCGGGCGGGCGCACGCGGCCGTCGCCGTCGGTGTCGATCAGGTCGAGCGTGCGGGGATCGAAGTCGATGCCGCGGGTGGGGCAGGCTAGCGCGACCCACAGCTTCTGGTCGAGTTCGGCAATGTGGGCGATGTCCGCGCCGCTGCGGAACACCACCTGGTCGAGGCCGCCTGCGCGGATGAAGCTCCACCGGTGCGGCGTGGTCGCGGGAACCGGCGTGCTGGTGCCGGGGACGCCGGCGGGAATTGTCTTGGAGGGAAGGGTGGCGGTCGTCACTGTGGCGGGATTCCTGCGGCGTGGCGCGCGCGATGAGGAGAAAGAGCGACGCGCCGGTTCTTCGTCTGCGCATGAGCCTAGATCGCGCGGCAGCCGTGCCTTGAGGACAGACGGCGCGCAGCCATGTCGGCCTATGCCGACACCGCCGTTCGCAACGTAGAGGCCAAGGTGGAGGCCTATGGCAAATGTCCTGCACCTGTCGTCGCCTGCGGATGGCGGCGTGCAGGCCGCGCGCGGCCAAGACTCGGCTCATCCGCAGATCAATCACACACACACACACAGCCCGAGGAGCCATCAGCATGAGGCAGAACCCCAAGCAGACGCCGCGCGAGGAGCCGGAAGTGACGCAGGAAGAGTCCGTCCCCACCGATGGCCGCGACGTCGAGGGCGAAGAGCTCATGAAGGGCGTGACCAACAAGAAGCTGCACGAGAAGGGCGAGGCCGAGCACAAGACCCCCGAGAAAGCCGCGACGCACGGCGGCAAGCGCGATCCCGACTGAGATGGCGGCCGTCCTGAGCTCCCCGGCAGCCCCCGGCGCAGCCGCGGCCACCACGCGGTGGCAACGCTGGCGGCGGTGGGCCCTTCCCGCGCTGGGTGTCGTCGTCCTGGGCCTGTTGCTGTCGCACATCCACAAGATCGACTGGGCCGGCGCCTGGCATGCGCTGCAGAAGTATTCGCCCTGGCTGCTGCTGGCCGTGCTCGGGCTCGCCACCGCGAGCCACGCGCTTTACGGCTGCTTCGACCTGATCGGCAGGCGGCACCTGCGGCACAAGCTGTCGGCGCCGCGGACCTGGGCCATCGCCGTCACCAGCTATGCGTTCAACCTCAACCTCGGCTCGCTGGTCGGCGGCATCGGGATGCGCGCGCGGCTCTATGCACGCGCGGGTCTCGACGAAGCCACCGTCGCGCAAATCGTGGGGCTGAGCCTGGCGACCAACTGGCTCGGCTACGGGCTGCTGGCCGGCGGGCTTTTCGCAGCCGGTGCCATCCATCCGCCGCGGCAGGCGCACATCGGTGACGGCGCCTTGCGCGCGCTCGGCGTGGCGATGATCCTGCTGGCCATCGGCTACGTGGTGGCCTGCGCCGTCTCCCGCAGGCGCGAATGGGTGATCAGGGGTCGGCACGTGCGTCTGCCTGGCGGGCGCATCGCCGCGATGCAGCTGGTGCTGTCGAGCGCCAACTGGGCGCTGATGGGCGCCGCCATGTACCTGCTTCTGGGCCAGAAGGTGCCCTATGCCACGACGCTGGCGGTGCTGATGGCAGCCTCCATCGTCGGCGTGATCACGCCGATCCCGGCCGGGCTGGGTGTGCTCGAAGCTGTGTATCTCGCCCTGCTGTCGGGCACGGTGAGGCAGGGCGCACTGATGGGGGCGGTGCTGGCATACCGGGCGCTGTATTACCTGGTGCCGCTGGCAGGCGGGCTGGCGCTCTATCTGCTGCTGGAACGCACCCTGCCGGCGCAGGCCGATGGGGCAATGCCGCCGGCCGAGGCGCCGGCGGGGTGAACGACGAGGCTGGCGCCTGCGGGCTCAGAGCCCGTAGTACCTGTTGATGCTGGCCGTGTAGCTCTCGTCGTAGTCGGGGATGCTGGTGTCGGCGTACTTCGGGGCGCCTTCCAGCGTCTCCTTCTGCAGCGGAACCACGTAGCCTTCCTGCGCGGTGTCGTACTTCAGCATGTTCCAGGGAATGGGGTAGCGGTCCTTGCCCATGCCAAGGAAGCCGCCGAACTCCAGCACGGCGTAGCGCACCTGCCCCGACAGCTTGTCGATCATGAGGTCATCGATGGTGCCGAGCTTGTCGCCGGCGGAGTTGTAGACGGACGTTCCTTCGACACGGTCCGACGAGATGACGTTTGCCGTGATGGCCATGGCTGTTCTCCTTGCCGGCGCATCTGGGGAACGCCGACGCTCGCTCAAAGCCCAGGAGGCGGGTCTCTCGCGGATGCGCGGCGCCTTTCATCGGCGATGCGCGGGTCGGGCTGTAGGAAGATGCGTCGTTCGCCGCTGGCCGGCGGCTACCACGCGGCCTCGCCGCCCTGGAGCGCCCGCAGCGCGAGCAGGAAGGTCGCCGCGTTCCAGCTCTGGCCGGCCATGCCCATGGGCGCGAGCGTGCGGCCGTGGAACCACTCGGTGAAGCGCCAGTCGTCCAGCGCGTTGGACTGCGCCAGCCGCGCGAGTTCGCTCCAGGCCTTGGCCTGCTCGCCGAGCCTGGCGAGCGCCATCACCCAGAAGCCTCCGACGAAGGGCCAGATGCCGCCGTTGTGGTACTGGTGCACGATGTTCTGCCTGTGGCGGCCCATGTAGGCCCGCCACAGCGCGTGATGGCGCGGCAGCGGGTGCAGCACCACGCGCACCGGATAGGGGTCGCTCGCATGTGCCCGGTCGATGGTGTCGACGATGCGGCGCGCCATGTCCGTGTCGGCAAGCCCGCCCTGGATGGCCAGCACGTTGCCGAACACATCGCCTTCGTCGCCGACCACGGCCAGGTTCACGAAGCTCAGGTACAGCCCCGGGTCGCGCCGGCCACGGCGCGCGTAGTGCTGCAGCAGCCGCGCGCGGTGGTATTCGGGAAGATCGCGCTGGAAGGGATTGAACAGGTGGTTGAAGTGGTAGTGCGTCGCCTCCGCGTGGTCGAGCGCGAAGCGGCGCTTGACCTCGTACCACAGCGCATTCGTATAGAGCACGTAGCCCGAGCGCGGCATGATGTCGGCCCAGTCGCTGGCCTCGTTCTGCTGCAGCAGGCGGAAGTGCTGATGCTCCTGGGCCAGCAGCCAGCCGATGGCGCGGCCTGCTTCCTCCTGCCAACGCGAAGGGCCGACCTGCCCATGGCGGCGCACGTGGTCCACCGCGATCAGCCACCACAGCGTGGCGTCGATGCAGCCGAGGTACCAGAAATCCGCGTCGCGGCCTTCCGGATCGACGTACTTCGGGATCTGTCCGTTGGCCGCCTGCTGCGCCACCAGTGCCTCTAGGCTGGCCACCGCGCCTTGCTCCAGTGCGGGCACGCCGCTGCCGCACATGGCCATCACGCATATCGCGGCGTCGCGCCCGAAGATGCGCGTGTAGCGCCGTGCCTCGGCGGCCTCCGTCCGCGCAGCCGCCAGGATGCCGTGAGAAGTGAGATTGCGTTCCAGAAGTTCGAGCGAGGCTTTTGAGCAGTCTTCGATCAGTGCGCGTGCGGAAGCGTCGAGGTCGGTCATGGATTCCATGTTGGCTTGAGGCCCTCCTTTTTAACAACCGTGGGCCACGGCGGATGTAAAGCCGTGTGATATGCGCCCGCTTCCGGTGCACGTGCCGGACATACGGGCAGCTCTCCGACAAGGCGAATGGGCGCAGACCGTAACCACGGACAGGCGCGCGCTCGCAAATTCGATGAGGTCAGGCGAGAGCGGGCAAGCAGGCGGGGTTGGGCCCGATGCGCCGTTCTGCCGGTCATCAACCAAGGAACGCAGGTGCCCTCCAACCAACCGATTCAGAGCGAGCGAGACGCCTACCTTTTCAGGGAGGGCACACATTCCCGCCTCTACGACCTGCTCGGCTGCCATCCCGCTGCGGGCGGCGGCGCCGACTTCGCGGTGTGGGCGCCCAACGCGGAGTCGGTCTCGGTGGTCGGCGACTGGAACTACTGGTCGGGCGACGCCGATCCGCTGCAGCCCGACCCCGGCGGGACCGGCATATGGAGCGGCCATGTCGCGAATGCCGCGATCGGCCAGACCTACAAGTACCGCGTCCGCTCGCGCCACGCCGGCTACACGGTCGACAAGGCCGACCCGGTGGCCTTCGCCGCAGAGCTGCCGCCAGCCACCGCCTCGCGCATCTGCGAGCTTTCGTACCAGTGGGGCGATGGCGAATGGATGGCCGATCGCGGCCGTCGCAACGCGCTCGATGCGCCGATGTCGGTCTACGAGGTGCACCTGGGCTCCTGGCGCCGCGAGGACGGCCGCTTCCTGGGCTACCGAGAGATCGCGCACCAGCTCGCCGCCTACGCGATCGAGATGGGCTTCACGCACGTGGAGCTGATGCCCGTGACCGAGCATCCGTTCTACGGCTCCTGGGGCTACCAGACCACCGGCTACTTCGCGCCGACGTCGCGCTTCGGTTCGCCGCAGGACTTCATGTACCTGGTCGACCACCTGCACCAGCAGGGCATCGGCGTGCTGCTCGACTGGGTGCCCTCGCACTTTCCGACCGACGAGCACGGCCTCGCGTACTTCGACGGCACGCACCTGTACGAGCACGCCGATCCTCGCCAGGGCTTCCATCCCGAGTGGAACTCGAGCATCTTCAACTACGGCCGGCCCGAGGTGCGCAGCTTCCTCGTGTCGTCCGGACTTTTCTGGCTCGACCTGTACCACATCGACGGCCTGCGGGTGGACGCGGTGGCCTCGATGCTCTACCTCGACTACGCGCGCGGTCCCGGCGGCTGGGTGCCCAACCGCCATGGCGGGCGCGAGAACCTGGAGGCCATCGAGTTCCTGCAGACGCTCAACCGCGCCGTCTACCGCGAACACCCCGACGCGCTCACCGTGGCCGAGGAATCCACCGCCTGGCCGCGCGTCTCGCGCCCCACCGAGATGGACGGCCTGGGTTTCGGCGAGAAGTGGAACATGGGCTGGATGCACGACACGCTCGCCTACATGAAGGAAGAGCCGGTGTATCGCAAGTACCACCACCACAAGCTGACCTTCTCGCTGGTCTATGCCTTCCACGAGAACTTCGTGCTGCCGTTCTCGCACGACGAGGTGGTGCACGGCAAGCGTTCGCTGCTGGGCAAGATGCCCGGCGACAGCTGGCAGCAGTTCGCCAACCTGCGGGCGCTGTACGGCTTCATGTGGTCGCACCCGGGCAAGAAGCTGCTGTTCATGGGCAGCGAGTTCGGCCAGCGCCGCGAATGGACGCACGACGGCGAACTCGAATGGTGGGTGAGCGGCCTCGAAGGCCACGCGGGGCTGCAGCGGCTGGTGACGCAGCTCAACCGCGTCTATCGCGCATCGCCCGCGCTGTACCGGCTCGACTTCTCTCCTGCAGGCTTCGAGTGGGTTGCGGCCGACGAAGCCGACCTGAGCGTCTTCGCCTTCCTGCGCAAGGCCGACGACGGCAGCCCGCCGCTGCTGACCGTGAGCAACATGACCCCGGTGCCGCGCACCAACTACATGCTGGGCGTGCCGCTGGGCGGCCGCTGGCGCGAGGTGATCAACACCGACGCGACCGAGTTCGGCGGCTCGGGCTGGGGCAATTTCGGGGGCGTCGAGGCGGCGCCCGTGGGTTCCCACGGACGCAGGCAATCGGTGTGCCTCACCTTGCCGCCGCTGTCCACGCTGATCCTGGAGCACCAGCCCTCATGAAGAACATTTTCTCGACCAGGCCCGCCGCAGCCGCGAGCGCCGGCGCGGAAAGCGACCTCGGGGCATGGCAGGGCGATGCCCGCGCCGTCGTCGACGCGGTGCTGCCCAGCATCGACAACGGCCGCTTCGCCGTCAAATGCGTGGCCGGCGAGCGCGTGACGGTGCGCGCCCATTGCTTCACCGACGGCCACGACGTGCTGCGCGTGCAGCTGTGCTGGCGCGCCCAGGAGCAGTCGGAGTTCCGCGAGGTGCCGATGAAGCCGCTGGGCAACGACGTGTGGGAGGCCGGCTTCTCGCCGCCCTCGGCGGGCCGCTACGTGTACACGGTAGTGGCCTGGGTCGATCCTTTCGAGTCATGGCGCCATGAGATGAGCCGCCGCGTGGACCTGGCCGACGTCCGCGTCGCCGCCCAGGTCGGCGCGCTGGAGATCGCCGCGGCGGGCGCTCGCGCCGAGGGCGACGACCGCGTCACGCTCCAGCGCTGGGCCACCGAGCTGGACGCCACGGCCGCCAACCCGGGCACGGACGTCGCCGCCCTGAAGGCACTGGCGCTCGACGACGAATACGCCGTGCTCGCGCGGCGCCACCCCGATCGCCGCCATGCGGTGCGCCACACGGTGGAGCTTCCGCTGGTGGCGGATCGCGAGCGCGCCCGCTTCAGCACCTGGTACGAGCTCTTCCCGCGATCGGCCGGCACGCAGCCCGGCGTGCACGGCACCTTCAAGGACGTCGAGGCGCGGCTGCCGGCCATCGCCGAGATGGGTTTCGACGTGCTGTACTTCCCGCCGATCCACCCCATCGGCCGCATCCAGCGCAAGGGGCCCAACAACTCTCTGGAGGCCGGCCCCGGCGACGTGGGCAGCCCGTGGGCCATCGGTGCGGAGGAGGGCGGGCACAAGTCGATCCTGCCGGAACTGGGCACCGAGGAAGACTTCCGCCGCCTGCTCGCGCGCGCGGCGGAGCACGGCCTGGAGATCGCGATGGACATCGCCTTCCAGTGCGCGCCCGACCACCCGTACGTGAAGGCGCATCCCGACTGGTTCCGCTGGCGCCCCGACGGCACCGTGCAGTACGCCGAGAACCCGCCGAAGAAGTACCAGGACATCTACCCCTTCAACTTCGAGTGCGAGGGGTGGCGCGCGCTGTGGGCTGAGCTCAAGAGCGTGATCGACCACTGGATAGGGCAGGGCGTTCGCATCTTCCGCGTGGACAACCCGCACACCAAGGCCTTCCCGTTCTGGGAGTGGGTGATCGGCGAGGTCAAGCGCAAGCACCCCGACGCGATCTTCCTGGCGGAGGCGTTCACGCGGCCGAAGGTGATGCACCGGCTCGCGAAGCTGGGCTTCTCGCAGTCGTACACCTACTTCACCTGGCGCAACACGAAGGAGGAGCTGCAGGAGTACTTCACCGAGCTCTCGACCGAGCCGGGCATCGACTACTTCCGGCCCAACGTGTGGCCCAACACGCCCGACATCCTGCACGAGCAGCTGCAGAGCGGGGAGACTGCCGTGTTCATGTCGAGGCTGGTGCTGGCCGCCACGCTCGCGGCCAACTACGGCATCTACGGGCCGGCCTACGAGCTGCGCGAGCACCTGCCGCGCAGCCCGGGCAGCGAGGAGTACCTCGATTCCGAGAAGTACCAGCTGCGCCACTGGAACCACGACGACCCGGCGAGCCTGGCGCCCTTCATCGCGCGGGTGAACCGCATCCGCCGCGAGAACCCGGCCCTGCAGTCGGACCGCACGCTGCGCTTCCTGCACATCGACAACCCGCAGCTCATGGCCTATGCGAAGAGCTCGGCCGACGGCGCCAACGTGGTGGTGACGGTGGTCAACCTCGATCCCCACAACGTGCAGGAAGGCTGGGTGGGCCTGGAGCCCGCCAGCGTGGGCGTGAACCCGCCTTCGCGCGCCTTCCAGATGCACGACCTGCTCAGCGGGCAGCGCTTTCTCTGGCAGGGCGACTGGCACTACGTGCGGCTGGATCCGCGCAGCGTGCCCGCCCACATCTTCGTGGTCCGCAGGCGCCATGGCGACGAGCGCGGCTTCGACTACTTCCTCTGAGGTCGCCCGCCCATGAATGCACCCGTCTCCCACATCGCGCTCGAGACCGTCGAGATCGACAACAGCGACGATCCGCTGTGGTACCGCGATGCGGTGATCTACCAGCTCAACGTCAAGGCCTTCTTCGACTCCAACAACGACGGCATGGGCGACTTCAAGGGCGTTACCGCCAAGCTCGACTACGTGAAGGAGCTGGGCGTCAACACCATCTGGCTGATGCCCTTCTATCCCTCGCCGCTGCGCGACGACGGCTACGACATCTCCGAGTACGAGGACGTGCACCCGCAGTACGGCACGCTCGACGACTTCCGCGAGATGCTGGCCGAAGCCCACAAGCGCGGCCTGCGGGTGATCACGGAGCTGGTCATCAACCACACCTCCAGCGAGCACCCGTGGTTCAAGGCCGCGCGGCTCGCGCCGCCCGGATCGCCCGAGCGCAACTTCTACGTGTGGAGCGACACCGACCAGATCTACCAGGGCACGCGGATCATCTTCACCGACACCGAGACCTCCAACTGGACCTGGGACCCGGTCGCCAAGCAGTACTACTGGCACCGCTTCTTCAGCCACCAGCCCGACCTGAACTTCGACAACCCCGCGGTGCTGGAGGCCATCTTCAAGACGATGCGCTTCTGGCTCGACATGGGCGTGGACGGCTTCCGGCTCGACGCCATTCCGTACCTGGTGGAGCGCGACGGCACCAGCAACGAGAACCTGCCCGAGACGCACGCGGTGATCAAGCGGCTGCGCGCGGCCATCGACGCTCAGTACAAGAACCGCTTCCTGCTGGCCGAGGCCAACATGTGGCCCGAGGACGTGCGGGAGTACTTCGGCGACGGCGACGAGTGCCACATGGCCTACCACTTCCCGCTGATGCCGCGCATGTACATGGCCATCGCGCAGGAAGACCGCCACCCGATCGTCGAGATCATGGCCCAGACGCCCGACATTCCAGAGGGCTGCCAGTGGGCCATCTTCCTGCGCAACCACGACGAGCTCACGCTGGAGATGGTGACCAGCAAGGAGCGCGACTACATGTACACCATGTACGCGGCCGACATGCGCGCGCGCATCAACCTGGGCATCCGCCGGCGCCTGGCGCCGCTGATGGAGAACGACCTCGACCGCGTCAAGCTCATGAACGGCATGCTGCTGTCGATGCCGGGCTCGCCCATCATCTACTACGGCGACGAGATCGGCATGGGCGACAACGTGTTCGTGGGCGACCGCAACGGCGTGCGCACGCCGATGCAATGGAACCCCGACCGCAACGCCGGCTTCTCTCGCGCCGACCCGCAGCGCCTGTACCTGCAGCCGATCATGGACCCGCTGTACGGCTACGAGGCGCTCAACGTGGAGACGCAGGCGCGCGACAGCAGCTCGCTGCTGAACTGGACCAAGCGCATGCTGGCCGTGCGCAAGACCAGCCACGCCTTCGGCCGCGGCAAGCGGCGCTTCCTCAAGCCGGGCAACCGCAAGATCCTGGCCTACCTGAGCGAGTACGACGGCGACGTGATCCTGTCGGTGTTCAATCTCTCGCGTGCCGCGCAGCCGGTGGAGCTGGACCTGTCGGAGTTCAAGGGCTTCGTGCCCATCGAGATGCTCGGGCGCGCGCCGTTCCCGCCCATCGGCGAGCTGCCGTACCTGCTCACGCTGGCTTCGTACGGCTTCTACTGGTTCAAGCTCACGGCCGAGGCCGACGCCCCGAGCTGGCACCAGGAAGGCGTGGCGCTGCAGGAATGGCCCACCCTGGTGCTGTTCGACGGCTGGACCAGCTTCTTCCGCGACCGCGTGATGCCCTGGCGCATCGGCATGTCGGAGCGCATGCGCAACCAGTTCGAGCTGGAGACGCTGCCGCGCCACATCGAGATCCAGCGCTGGTACGCCTCCAAGGGCACGACGATCCAGCGCGCGCGGCTGGCCGACCATGCGGTGTGGGAGGCGAACGGCCTGAGCTGGCTGCTGCCGCTGCTCGAGCTCGACGGCCCGCCCGGCGGCGCCACCTACTTCATGCCGCTGGCGCTCGCCTGGGAAGAGCGCGACGAGGAGCGCATGGCCGGCGTTGCGCAGGCCGCGCTCGCCAAGGTGCGGCAGCAGGCGCAGGTCGGGCTGATGGGCGACGCCTTCTACGACGAGGCCTTCTGCCGCGAACTGGTGCGCACCATCGGCAGCGGCGCCGAGCTCGCGACCGCGAACGGCAAGCTGGTCTTCAGGCCCACGGCCGCCTTCGCGGAAACCGCGGCCGACATCGACGCGCTTCCCGTCGGCCGGCCCAGCGGCGTGAGCAGCAACACGGTGGTGACGCTGGGCGAGACGCTCTTCCTCAAGGGCTACCGCCACGTGCGCGAGGGCATCAACCCCGAGCTGGAGATGGGCCGCTTCCTCACCGAGGTGGCGCGCTATCCGCATTGCGTGCCGGTGCTCGGCGCGCTCGAATACATGACGGCCGACGGCCGCACGATGACGCTCGCGATGGTGCAGCGCTACGTGGCGAACCAGGGCGACGGCTGGGACTACACGCTGGGCTACCTGGAGCGCTTCCTGCGCGACGTGGCCACGTCGGACGGCGATGCGCCGGAGGTGGCCGCGGTGCACGGCGGCTTCCTCGCGCTGATGGCCAAGCTGGGCCGGCGAACGGCCGAGCTGCACGAGGCGCTGGCCTCGCGCACCGGCGCCGCGGCCTTCGACCCCGAGCCGCTCTCCGCGACCCATGTCGCCGGTTTCAAGGCACGCGCGGCCGCCGACGCCACAGCCACGCTCGAAATGCTGCGCGAGCGCTTCGAGCAGCTGCCGCCCGCCGCCCAGACCGATGCGCGCATGCTGCTGGACGCCGGCGAGGCGCTGCGCGCGAGCATCGAGGCGAAGCAGCCGGCCGAAGGCGGCGGCGTCATGAGCCGCTACCACGGCGACTACCACCTCGGCCAGGTGCTCGTGAAGGACAACGATTTCGTCATCATCGACTTCGAGGGCGAGCCGGCGCGCAGCTTCGACGAGCGCCGCATGAAGGGTTCGCCGCTGCGCGACGTGGCGGGCATGCTGCGCTCCTTCAACTACGCGCGCTGGTCCGCACTGCGCCGCGTGGCACAGAGCACGCAGGAGGCCGAGCGCCTTGCCGGACCCGCGATCGCCTGGGAGCAGGCCACGCGCGATGCGTTCCTGGCCGGCTACGGCCGGGCGCTCGATGGCGAGCTTCTTGCTCTCTTCGAACTGGAGAAGGCGCTCTACGAGCTTCGCTACGAACTCGGCAACCGCCTCGACTGGGCCCAGGTCCCGCTGCACGGCGTGCTCGCGCTGGTGCGGCCGGGGCGCGGCTGATGCCGCCCCCGACCCCACCGCTGTCGGCAACTGCCGCGAACCCCAAGCCAACCTAGCGAAACAAGGGAAGAACCACCATGGAAAACTTCGGCATTCACCTGGAGCCGTTGCGCGCCATCCTCTATCAGATCGGCGCATTCATTCCCCGGCTGCTGGTCGCGCTGGTGGTCGTGCTCGTCGGCTGGCTCGTGGCCAAGGCGGCGCGCTTCGCGGTGACCAAGGCCCTGCGCGCCATCAACTTCAACGTGCTGACCGAGCGCGCGGGTCTCGACAACTTCCTGCGCCAGGGTGGCCTGGCGGGCGACACGAGCAGCCTCTTCGGCGTGCTCGCGTACTGGCTGGTGATCCTGGCGTCGCTGCTCATCGCGTTCAACGGCATGGGGCTGAGCTACATCGCCGACCTGCTGGGGCGCATCGTCTGGTTCGTGCCGAACGTGTTCGTGGCGCTGCTGGTGCTGGCCTTCGGCTCGTACTTCGCGCGCTTCGTGGGTGACGCGGTGGCCAGCTATTTCCGCGGCGTGAAGATGCAGGACGCGGCGCTCTTCGCCAAGGCCGCGCAGTACGCGGTGATGGCCTTCGTGATCCTGATCGCGCTCGACCAGGTGAAGGTGGGCGGCGACATCGTGCGCGAGAGCTTCCTGGTGATCCTCGCGGGCGCCGTCTTCGCGCTGGCACTGGCCTTCGGGCTGGCGGGGAAGGACTGGGCCAAGTCCTGCATCGAACGCTGGTGGCCGAAGGAGGCCCGGGATGTCAGGGTCCAGCCGCCGATGCCTGCCGCACCGCCGAAGCCCGCGCCTCCACCTTCCGTCACCGGCGTCGGTCCCTACGGCCGGCAAGACAACGACCGCCCGCCGCGCTGAACGCGGCACCTCGCTCTCCTATCCCTTCCTCCAACCTGCAGCTTCCGGATGACATCAAAAAACACTGGCAATCCCGCGATCACGGCCGTCTGGCCCGGCCGGCCTTACCCTCGCGGCGCCACCTGGGACGGGGAGGGCGTCAACTTCGCGCTCTTCTCCCAGCATGCCGAGAAGGTCGAGCTGTGCCTCTTCGACGACCGCGGCCGTCACGAACTCCAGCGCATTCCCATGCGCGACCGCACCGACGGCGTGTGGCACTGCTACCTGCCCGAGGCGCGACCGGGCCAGGCCTACGGCTACCGGGTGCACGGCCCCTACAAGCCCGAGGAGGGCCACCGCTTCAACCCCAACAAGCTGCTGCTCGACCCCTACGCGAAAGACCTGGTGGGCGACCTGCGCTGGGGCGATGCGCTCTACGGCTACACGGTCGGCAGCAAGCGCGAGGACCTTTCCTTCGACCGCCGCGACAGCGCACCGCTCATGCCCAAGGGCCGGGTGCTCGAAACCGCCTTCACCTGGGGCGACGACCGCCGCCCGATGATCCCGTGGCAGGACATGGTGATCTGCGAGATGCACGTGCGCGGCTTCACCATGACCCACCCCGACGTGCCGCCCGAACTGCGCGGCACCTACGCGGCGCTGGGCTGCGCGCCCGTGGTCGACTACCTCAAGCGCCTGGGCGTCACCACCGTCGAGCTGCTGCCGGTGCACGGCTTCCTCAACGACCGTCACCTGTCGGAGCGCGGCCTTCGCAACTACTGGGGCTACAACACGCTGGCCTTCTTCGCCCCCGAGATGCGCTACAGCGCCTCGGGCAAGGTGAAGGAGTTCAAGACCATGGTGAAGACGCTGCACTCGGCGGGCATCGAGGTGATCCTCGACGTGGTCTACAACCACACCTGCGAGGGCAACCAGCTCGGGCCGACGCTGTCGATGCGCGGCGTGGACAACGCCTCCTACTACATCGTCAACGGCGACAACCGCCGCTACTACGACGACTTCACCGGCTGCGGCAACACCGTCAACCTGGAGCATCCGCAGGCGCTGCAACTGGTGCTGGATTCGCTGCGCTACTGGGCCGAGGAGATGCACGTCGACGGCTTCCGCTTCGACCTGGCCTCGGCGCTGGCGCGCGAGTCGGGCAAGGTGGAGAACCTGGGCGGCTTCTTCGACGCCATCGGCCAGGATCCGACGCTCAACCGCGTGAAGCTCATCGCCGAGCCCTGGGACCTGGGTCACGGCGGCTACCAGGTCGGCAACTTCCCGCCGGGCTGGGCCGAATGGAACGACCGCTACCGCGACGGGCTGCGCGGCTTCTGGAAGGGCGACGGCGGCCTGCTGGGCGAACTGGCCCGGCGCATCACCGGTTCTGAGGACCTCTACGGCTGGTCGGGCAAGCGGCCCACCTCCAGCATCAATTTCGTCACCGCGCACGACGGCTTCACGCTGCATGACCTGGTCTCGTACAACGACAAGCACAACGAGGCCAACGGGGAGGACAACCGCGACGGCAGCAACAACAACATCTCCTGGAACTGCGGAGCCGAAGGCGCCACCGAAGACCCCGAGGTGCTGGCGCTGCGCGAGCGGCAGAAGCGCAACCTGCTGGCCACGCTGCTGCTGTCGCAGGGCGTGCCCATGCTGCTGGCGGGCGACGAGCGCGGCCACACCCAGCAGGGCAACAACAACGTCTACTGCCAGGACAACGAACTCGGCTGGCTCGACTGGACGCCCACGCCCGAGCGGCTCGCGCTGGTGAGCTTCGTCGAGCGGATGGTGGCGCTGCGGCGCGCGCATCCGTCGTTCCGCCGGCGGTCGTTCTTCGCGGGCCAGCCGGCCGAGGTGGAGACCGTGACCGACGTGCACTGGCTCAGGCCCGACGGCGCCGAGATGCGCCCGGAGGACTGGAACGACGGAAACGCCCGCTGCATCGCGATGTACCTGCCCGGCGGCGGCATCGTCGACCGGGGACCACGCGGCGAGGCGCAGCACGACGACGACTTCATCGTGCTGTTCAACGCCCACCACGACGAGATCGCCTTCACGCTGCCCGCGACTTCACACGGCGCATGGCGGCTGCTGGTCGACACCGCCAGCACCGCGCCGCCGCTGACCACCGAGGACGCCGCCGCGCATGCGCCCGCGTGGAGCGAGCCCAGCTATCCGCTGCAATGCCGCTCGCTCGTGGTGATGAGCCGGCCGGACGTACGGCCATGACCACGCACGCGCACCGCATGCCCTTCGGCGCCACCGTGCAGGCGCAGGGGGTCGATTTCGCGCTCTGGGCCCCGTCGGCGGAGACCGTGCTGCTGGAGCACGGCACCGCCCGATCGCTGCCGATGAAGCGCGATGCCCACGGCTGGCACCGGCTCACGGTACCGCAGGCAGGGCAGGGCGACAGCTATGCCTTTCGCCTGCCGGACGGCACCCGCGTGCCCGATCCGGCCTCGCGCTACAACCCCGAGGACGTGCACGGCCCGAGCCGGGTGGTCGATCCGCACAGCTTCGCGTGGACCGACGACGCATGGCGCGGCCGCCCCTGGGAAGAGGCGGTTGTCTACGAGCTGCACCTTGGCACCTTCACCGAGGAAGGCACCTTCGAGGCCGCGCGGCAGCGGCTGGAAGAGCTGGCCGAGCTCGGCATCACCGCGGTCGAGCTGATGCCGCTGGCGGACTTTCCGGGCCGCCGCAACTGGGGCTACGACGGCGTGCTGCCCTTCGCGCCCGATGCCTCGTACGGCACGCCGGACGAACTCAAGGCGCTGGTCGACACGGCGCATTCGCTCGGGCTGATGGTGCTGGTCGATGTGGTCTACAACCACTTCGGACCGGAGGGCAACTACCTGCACGCCTACTGCCCCGAGTTCTTCAACGGCGAGCACCAGACCCCGTGGGGCCCGGCCATCAACTTCGACGGGCCGGGCTCGCGCGCGGTGCGCGACTTCTTCATCCACAACGCCTGCTACTGGATCGAGGAGTTCCGCTTCGACGGCCTGCGCATGGACGCGATCCACGCCATCCACGACGAGACGCGGCCGCACATCGTGCAGGAGATCCGCCAGGCGCTCGACGAGGGCCCGGCCCGCGAACGCCACGTGCACCTGGTGCTGGAGAACGACGCCAACCAGGCCTCGATGCTGATGCGCGACGGCCGCGGCATCCCCGTCGCCGGCACTGCGCAATGGAACGACGACCTGCACCACGCGGTGCACGTGTTCGCCACTGGCGAGCGCGATGGCTACTACACCGACTACGCGGCCGACCCGGTCGCCAGCTTCGCCTGCGCGTTGGCGGAGGGCTTCATCTACCAGGGGCAGCCGTCGGCCTTCCGCCATGGCGAGCGACGGGGCGAGCCGAGCACCCGGCTGCCGCCGCAGGCTTTCGTCTCTTTCCTGCAGACGCACGACCAGGTCGGCAACCGCGCCTTCGGCGAGCGCATCCACGCGCTCGGCGACCCGGTGCTGGTGCGCGCCGCGATGGCCTGCCTGCTGCTGTCGCCGCACGTGCCGATGTTCTTCATGGGCGACGAGTTCGCGGCTTCGACGCCGTTCCTGTATTTCTGCGACTTCGGCCCCGAGCTGGCCACCGCAGTTTCCGAGGGGCGGCGCTCCGAGTTCGGCGGGTTCGCGGCATTCGCCGACGAGGCCGCGCGTGCGCGCATTCCCGATCCGAACGCCGAGTCCACCTTTCTCGCCTCGAAGCTGCGCTGGCGCGAGCGCGGCACGCGCGCGCACTTCGAACGGTTGTGCGAGGTGCGGCAGCTGCTCGAAGTGCGGCATCGCCTGATCGTGCCCCGGCTCGCCGGCATGACGGCCGCAGGCGTCTACCGCAGCGATAACGGCACGCTGCAGGTGAGCTGGGACCTCGGGACTTCCGGCCGGCTGCACATGCTGGCGCACCTCGGCGAAAAGCCCACGGCGAGCCGGGATATTCCGCCCGGCGCGCTGGTTCATGGTGAAGGCGCCGCCATTCAAGAAGGTGCGCTGCAGCTCGAACGCGGCGCGGTGTACGTGACGCTGGAGGATCCACCGGGTGTCGGATGAAATGAGCGAGCCGCATGACGCGGTCACTGACGAACTGGTTCGGCTGTGCGAACACCACGGCATCGCCACCAGCTATTTCGATGCCTTCGGGATTCGCAGGGAGGCCAGCGCAGGCTCCCTGATGGCGCTGCTGGCCGAGTTCGGCGTCCGGCTCGGCCGCGTGGCGGATGCCGGGCCCGCACTGGAGGCGGCGCGACACGCAAGCCAGGCCCAGGCGCTGCCGCCGGTGCTCGTCGTTCGAACGCCTGCGACCGGATGGCAGGTGCGGCTGCGGCTGGCGCCATCGACCGGGCGGGTCCGCTGGCAGTTGCAGGACGAGCATTGGACAGTGCTCGAAGGCGAGAGCGACGTCTCCCCGGACCAAACAGCGCAGGGCGAACGCACCCTGCACGTCCCTGTCGAGCTCGAAGCCGGCTACCACCGGCTGCGCGTGGAGGGCCTGCCCGGCGAGACGCTGGTGCTGGCCACTCCCGGGCGATGCTACCGCCCGTCCGCCGTGCAGGACGGCGGACGCGTGTGGGGCGTGGCCGTGCAGCTCTACGGGCTGCGCTCGCCGCGCAACTGGGGCATCGGCGATTTCGGCGACCTGGAAGAACTGGCGGTGCGGACGGCCGGGCAGGGCGCCGACCTCATCGGGCTCAACCCGCTGCACGCGCTGTTCGCAGGCACGCCGGAGCATGCAAGCCCGTACAGCCCCTCGTCGCGGCAGCAGCTCAACGTGCTCTACATCGACGTCGAGGCGGTCGATGGCTTTTCCAGCTGCCCTGCCGCGCGAGAAAAGGTGGGCTCGCCGGACTTCCAGCAGCGCCTGGCCGCGCTGCGCGCTTCGCCGCTCGTCGACTACGCCGGCGTGGCGGTGGCGAAGTTCGAGGTGCTGGAGCTGCTCTTCGCACATTTCCGCGAGCGCCACCTCCCGCCGGAGGGCGTACCTGACGAAGCGGGCAGGGCGTTCCTCGATTTCGTCGATCGCCGCGGCGAGGCCCTTCGACGTCACGCGGTGTTCGAGGCCCTGCGGGCGCACTTCCTCTCCACCGAAGAAGGCTCTGGCGACTGGCACTCATGGCCCGACGCATGGCGCAATCCCGATTCCGCCGAGGTCGCCGCGTTCGCGCGCGTGCATGCGGACCGCGTGCACTTCCACCAGTACCTGCAGTGGGTGGCCGACCGGCAGCTCTCGCACGTCGCGGCGCGCTGCCGCGCGCTGGGCATGGGCGTGGGCCTCTATGCGGACCTGGCGGTGTCGGTCGACCGCAGCGGCTCCGACGCGTGGTCTTTCCAGCAAGGCTTTGCCGAAGGCGCCAGCATCGGCGCGCCGCCCGACGAGTTCAACCCGGCCGGCCAGCGCTGGGGCCTGCCGCCGCTGAAGCCGGGCAGCCTGCGCGCCGACGGCTACCGCTTCTTCATCGAGACGCTGCGCGCCAGCATGCGCGCAGCGGGCGCATTGCGCATCGACCACGCGATGGGCCTGATGCGGCTCTTCTGGATTCCACCCGGACGCGGGGCGGGCGAGGGCGCATACGTCTACTACCCGCTGGAGGAGATGCTCGCCATCGTCGCGATCGAAAGCCATCGCCAGCGCTGCATGGTGGTGGGCGAGGATCTCGGCACGGTCGAGGACGCGGTGCGCGAGGGCCTCTCTCGAGCCGACGTGCTCTCCTACCGCCTGCTCTACTTCGAGCGCCGCCACGGCGGCGGCTTCAAGGCGCCGGCCGAATATCCGCCGGCCGCGCTGGTCGCGATCAGCACGCACGACCTCGCGACCTTCGCGGGCTGGTGGACGGCGGCCGATCTTCGCGAGCGGCTGGCGCTGAACCTGTTTCCCGATCCGGCCGTCTTCGACAAGCAGCTGGCGGACCGCATGCGCGAGCGCGTCGAGCTCATCCAGTCGCTGCTGCAGGAAGGCCTGCTGTCCCGCGACGAGGCCGCCGAGGCTGCCGGCCTTTCGATGCCTTCGCCGCGGCTGGTGGAGGCGGCGCATGCCTTCCTCGCCAGGACGCCATCGGCGCTAATGGCGGTGCAATTGGAGGACGTGGCCGGCACCGTCGAGCAGGCCAACATGCCGGGGACGGTCGACGAACACCCCAACTGGCGCCGCAAGCTCGCGCAGCCCTTGGCGGCGCTGGCGCAGGGCGATCGCATGCGCGGACTGGCGCGGGTGCTGGGCGAAGCGCGGCCGCGGCAGCCGAATCACGAAGCGCCGGCCGGCCTGCAGACGCGCATTCCGCGCGCCACCTACAGGCTGCAGTTCCACAAGGACTTCGGCTTCGACGACGCCATCCGCGTGCTGCCCTACCTCGCGAAGCTGGGCGTGAGCCATGTCTACTGTTCGCCGATACAGCGCGCCCGGCCCGGCAGCATGCACGGCTACGACGTGGTCGCCCATGCCGAGATCAACCCCGAGCTCGGCGGCGCGGAGGGCTTCGCCCGCTTCGTCGATGCGCTGAAGGCGAACGGCCTGGGCCAGCTGCTGGACATGGTGCCCAACCACATGGGCGTGTTCGGCGCCGACAACGCCTGGTGGATGGACGTGCTGGAGAACGGCCCGGCCTCGCTCTTCGCGCAGCACTTCGACATCGACTGGCAGCCGCTGAACCCCGAGCTGGCCGGCAAGGTGCTGCTGCCGGTGCTGGGCGGGCACTACGGCGAGGTGCTGGAGAGCGGCGAACTGGTGCTGTGCTTCGAGGAAGCGGCCGGCAGCTTCGCCATGCGCTATTTCGAGCACCGCTTTCCGGTGGGCCCCGAAACCTACCCGACAGTGCTGGAGCCCGCGCTCTCGCGGCTCGGCGGCGTCGATGCGGACCGGCTCGCGAGTCTTTCGACTGCCTTCGGGCGACTGCCGGGGCGCAATGCCACGTCGCCGCACGAGCAGGCCGAGCGCGTGCGCGACAAGGAGCTGCTCAAGGCGCGGCTCGCGGACCTGGCCCTTGGGCAGCCTGAGGTGGCCCGTACGGTCGCCGCCGCGGTGGCCGAGTTCAACCTGGCCTCGATCGAGGGTCGCGACGCGCTGCACGGGCTGATCGAGACGCAGGCCTACCGGCTCGCGCACTGGCGCGTGGCGGCCGACGAGATCAACTACCGCCGCTTCTTCGACATCAACGATCTCGCGGGCGTGCGCATGGAGCGCGACGAGGTGTTCGAGGCCACGCAGTCCTTCGCGCTGGACCTCGCCGCTTCGGGCGCGGTCGACGGGCTGCGCATCGATCACCCCGACGGGCTGTACGACCCCGCGGGCTATTTCCGCAAGCTGCAGGAAGGCTATGCACGACGCGCCGGCCTGGCGCTGCCGACCCATGACGCCGGCGGCCGGCTCGCGCGGCCGCTCTATGTGGTGGCGGAGAAGATCGCGGCCGCGCACGAGGAGGTGCCCGACAGCTGGCACGTGCACGGCACCACCGGCTACCGTTTCGCCAACGTGGCCAACGGCGTGCTGGTCGATACCGCAGGCGAGGACAGCGTGCTGCACGCCTGGCAGCGCTTCAGCGGCGTGACGGAAGACTTCGCCTCGATCTGCCGCGAAGGCCGGCGCGAGGTGATGCGCAACGCACTGTCCTCGGAACTCAACGTGCTCTCCGGCGAGTTGCTTCGCATCGCCCGTGCCGACCGGGGAACGCGCGACTACACGCTCAACGCGCTGCGGCGGGCGCTGGCGGGCGTGTGCGCATGCATGAGCGTCTACCGCACCTACATCGTCGAGGGGCCGTCCCCGCAGGATGCGCACTTCATCGACGAAGCCGTGGCCGAGGCCGCGCGGCGCAGCGGTGATGCCGACTTGTCGGTGTTCGAGTTCCTGCGCGGGGCGCTGCGTGGCGAGGCCGCCGACGGGGCGCCGCCGGCCCTGGCCGAGCGGGTGCGCCGCTTCGCGATGCGCTTCCAGCAGTTCAGCGCGCCGGTGGCGGCCAAGGGCGTGGAAGACACGGCCTTCTACCGCTACTTTCCTCTGAGCTCGCTCAACGAGGTGGGCGGGGAGCCCGATCTTTTCGGCATCGAGGTCGAGCAGTTCCACGAGCTCTCGGCCGACCGCGCGCTGCGCTGGCCGCACACCATGCTCGCAACCTCGACGCACGACAACAAGCGCTCCGAAGACGTACGCAACCGCATCGACGTGCTTTCGGAGATTCCGGACGAATGGATGCACGCCCTGGCGCGCTGGCACGGCAAGTGCCGCGGATCGCGCGTGCAGCTGCCGGGCGGCGGCGAGATGCCATCCCCGGCCGACGAATACCTGCTCTACCAGACCCTGCTGGGCACCCTGCCGCCGGGCGGGCTCGCTGCTGCAGAGCTTCCGGACTACGCCGATCGAATCTGCCAATACATGCGCAAGGCCGCGCGCGAAGCCAAGCTGTGCACGCGCTGGACACAGCCGGACGAGCCGTACGAATCGGCTCTGGAGCACTTCGTGCGCGAGATCCTGGCTCCCGCCGAAAACGGGGAGGAGGGCGCCTGCCTGCGCGACATCCGGCAGCTGTCGGACCGGCTGGCGACGCTGGGCGCCTGGAACAGCCTGACCCTCACCTTGCTGAAATACGCCTCGCCCGGCGTGCCCGATCTGTACCAGGGAAGCGAGCTGATCGCGCTGAGCCTCGTGGACCCGGACAACCGTCGCCCCGTGGACTACGCGCTGCGCCAGCAGCTGCTCGATGAGCTGGACCAGACGGCCGGCAGGAACGATCTTTCGTCACGTATTCCGGCGATGGCCGCGGCCCCTCACGATGGTCGCGCGAAGCTCTGGTTCATCTGGCGCCTGCTGAGCTTGCGCCGGTCGCAGCCGCTGCTGTTTTCCGAAGGAAGCTATGAACCGCTGGCAGTCGAGGGCCCGCTGGCGCGCCACGTCGTGGCGTTCGCGCGGCGGCATGGCGACCAGGCCGTGCTGGTTCTGGCCGGCCGCCTGTTCGCGTCGATGTCTGGAGAAGCCGCTGCGCCGAGACTGCCGGAGGCGAGCAGCTGGGACGGCACGACCATCCGTCTGCCGGGCTGGCTCGCTGGCGCTTCGTTCCGAAACCTGCTGACCGGGGAGGCCGTCTCTGCCTCAGGGGATGCGGCGCGCCTTCGCCTCAGCGAAGCATTCGTCGCGATGCCCTGGGCTGCGTTGGCCGTGGCTGGCACGCGCTGAGATGAATGAGTCGGTCGGTTTGACAGGCGCCGACACCAGGTCCCCGCTGCGGACAGGCCGATGCGTGCAAACGTCGAAACAATTGCCTGGAATCCTGTGAAGCGATTGCTTCGACAAGCCGCGGCGTGATTCGACATGGGACGACCGGACGCTCGCTCTGGTCCGACCTGTGGTCTCGATACCATGTGCCGGCGGAGTCCGCATCCTGAATATTGGAGATGCCGCAGCAGGGGAGGCGTTCGACAATTCGGCGCCATCAAGCCCACTCGACTTCGAGATGATCGAACGCTTCATCCTGCCCTTCGGGAGGAATGTCTCTTTTCCGAATTCGAATCCGGAACCGCCTCGCCGGCTTGCTGCGCTGGTTGTCACAGCCTCATTGCTGTCAGGCTTCCATTCCAGCTCACTCGCTGAAATCCGCCTATGGAAGCGCGGCGCGCCGGGTGGGTTGAACGCCGTGCTTTATGTTCAGAACACGGGCACACAAGCGCAGCAGTGCGCCGTGTCCTGGGCCGACGCCAATCGTGCCTTCGGCAACGGGCATACGGTGATCGTCAAGCCGGGCGCCACGGAGAGCATCCAGACGGGCGTGGTGGCGGTCAACGAGGAGGCTCGTTGTCATCCATGGGTCGATCCGCAGGAACAGCGAGCCCAGGAGGAGCGGCGGCGCCGGGAAGCCGATGCCCAGCGTGCAGATGCCCTGCGCAGGAGCCAGCAAGAGGAGCAACGGGCGCGGCAGCAGCTTTTCGGGGCGCCGGCCGAAGCAGCGAAGGCCGGCAGCACCGGCGTCGGGCAGCAAAGCGGTGCTGCCGTGACCCCGCACGCAGCAGCGGCGGCGCAGGCTACCGCGCGTGCTGCTCCGGCCTTGGTGCGTCCCGCACAGGCCGCCGCGCCTTCTTCGCCGATCTACCCGCCGCCGCCCGACCCTTCCGTGACGCGCGCCAGCCGCGCAACGCAGTTGATCGGCGCAGTGGGAGCGGGTCTGGACGCAATGAGCCGTGCATCCGAGCGTGAAGAGCAGGAAAAGCTCTATCGGCAAGATCGGGCGGCGCAGATCGAGAACGATGCCAGGCAGGCTGTCGGAAATGGTGCAGACGTCAATCCATGGGGGGTCGAGAAATGACGCGGGTTCGCAAGCATGTTCTTGCAGTTGCGCTCGCCGCAGCGCTTATCTCCTTGGCAGGATGCGCGACTCATCCGTGGGAGCATGAGCGAGCAGCCGAGAAATGGATCGAGAGCACGGTTGTTCCCATTCAAAAGTCGCAGCCCCAACAGGCCGTCGCGCTGCTGCAAAAGCGCCTGAACGAGGAGTGCGCGCCCATCGAAGGTCTGGGAAAGATGTCCTTCTGGCAGATGAAGGGCTACAACGGGGAAAGCGGCAATCACCGGGCTTGTGCCCTCTACAGCGCGCAGCTCGCGATGGTGCTGTATCAATCCGGGCAATTCCGAGAAGCGGTTCCCTACATGTCGCAGGCGCTGCTCGACAAGGCATCGAGAGTGCCTGGGACCACCCCGCCCCTCAATGGCATGCTGTGCGAAAGCATGAGCTGGTACGGTGTCCGTGACCCTCAGATGCGCAGCGCACCGCTTTTCGTGGCGTACTTCGACACCATGGAGAAAGCCGGCGACGCACGGGCGAAGGACTTCATGTACAAGTCCTATCTTTGCCGCCTGGACGTCGACTACGGCGCCAGTCCGACGGCGCTTGAAGACGAGTTTGTGATGCGGACGCGGGCGTACTACGGAGAGGATGCGGCCCAGAAGAGTCAGCAGTACATCACGGTGATCCACCGCAAGCTGAAGCCCGCTCGCTTCGCGCTGCAGTCACAGCCCTACACCCCGCAAAGATTGGCGAAGGACGCCGAGCTCCTGAACAACGCGATCGCGCAAGTGCGACGCCAGGGATTGGATGCCCCCATCGGGACCATGCCCTCGCCGTATCCGCTGCACTTGCAGGCCTTGATGGCCGACAAGGAAAGAGCCCTCAGAACCAACGCCACGAATGAAGCGTACAAATAACGAAGGCGGCACGAGCCGGGGAGGGGGAGCGGCGCCTTACATCCCGGTGACCAGCCGCACCAGTTCAGCGAGCCGGGTCACGCCGGTCTTCTGGTGGATGGATTTGATCTGCGAACGAATGGTGCCGATCGACACCCCGCGGGACTCGGCGCAGGCCTGGGGCGTGAGGCCTTGAACGCAGATCGAGGTGCAGACTTCGCTTTCGGCCTGAGTGAGGCCGAAAACGATGCGCAGGCTGCTTTGTCGTTCCGCCATGGATCGATCACCGGAAGCGACCATCAGCGTCAAGGGCCTCTGCCAGTCCCTGGCCACCGCAGAGCTGGCTGACAACGGAGTCAAGCGCAGCACCAAAGGGCTGTGGGGCGCCGGTCGTCGAAGGGCGATCGCGCCTTGACGGCAGGCCTCGTGCCATTCCCGTGCCGTCGATGGCGATGGCGGCGATGGCTCGAAACGGCCGTTCACGAAGCGCAGCGCCTTCTCGCGCGCCATGAGCCTGCTGGCCGCCGAATTCGCGCGCAGCAAGCGCCGCGAATCGTCCAGCACGAAGATCGCGCAGCCCAGGGCATCGAACACCGATTCGACGTGGTTCACCTGCTGTTGCGAACTCTCAAGCTGGGCTTGCAGGCGCAACGCTCGTCCCATATGCGTGCCAATGCTCTGGAAGCTTTGTCGGGAGGAGGTCGACCCGATGTCGTCCGTCCCGCCATGCAAGCTCAAGAAGTGCGACAACCTGGTTGTCCTGGAAACGAATGCGCCTTCCCAATACCCCAGGTCCAGGGGACGCAGGAATTCCTGGTGATAGATGCTGTGCGAGCGCTGTCTGTCCCGATTCCATTGCCGGTCGTCGTACCAGCGGCCCACGTCCCATTCCGCGGCCACGGCCCGGGACGGGTCATATCGATGAAATTCGTCGTTGTAGCCCTGCTGGATCTTGCTGGCCAACTCGTCGTCGTCGGCCGCGACATCGCTGGCAAGGGTCTGGCCGGCGCCATCCAATGTCACGATGGCGACCAGTCGAGTGCCCGTCAGTGCACGAATCCGGTCGAGGGCGCATCGCCACGGCTGCTCGCCCATGCCTGCGGCGTATATGTTCTCGATCAGTGCTTGCATCTAACTACCACCTTGCTCCGGACGAAGAGGGGTTCCATTTGCCATCTATTATTTAACATAATACACATTGTGTGCGATATGGATGGATTCCGGGGAGGCCATCCCCCCGAAAATCCAGAAAGCAAATCTACCTCCGCGGACTGTTCCCCATGTCCAACACCAGACTGCCTTCCTTCAGATTCCTGATCGGCTTCGAAGCCGCTGCCCGCCTGGGGAGCTATTCGCGGGCGGCGGACGAACTGAGCATCTCCCAATCCGCCGTCAGCCACCAGATCGCCCAGCTCGAAGAGCAAGTCGGCCAGCCGCTGTTCCGGCGCAAAGGACGCGGCGTCGAATTGACGGTCTCCGGGCGCTTGCTGCTCGACAGCGTCGGCAAGTCGCTCGACCAGATCCGCAACGGGCTCGACCACATTGAAACCTACATGGACGACAGCCTGGTCACGCTGGTCTGTCCGGCGACGATCGCCGAAGGCTGGCTGCAGCCGCGCCTCGAGATGCTGCTGCGGGAGCATCCAGCGCTCTGTCCGATCATCTCGATCGACGAGACCGCACGCTACATCGACGAGATGGACGTGGATATCGCCATCACCCGCGAGCCGCTCAGGCAGCGCGGCGTGTTCGAGGTCCCGCTGCTCGAAGACGAACTCGTCGCAGTCGTGCATGCAGATTCCGCCGACAAGGCTGCCGCCGGGTTGCTTTGCCTCGAATCCGACCTCACGAGCGACCGCATCGGTCCGTTCATCCGCGAGCACTTCGGCAAGCTGCGCAGGCGCGCCATCTACGACGATCCGCGACTCCTGCTCGACGCAGCCTTGCGCGGCCACGGCGTGGCACTCGTGTCCCGCCTGTTGGCCGACGAAGCCCTGCACACGGGCCAGCTTCAGCGCCTCGTCGAGTACCCGAGCCTGTCGCTGGGCACGCTGTGGATCTCGCGCACCGAGGGCGAGCCGCGCATGCCGATGGTCCGCGGAGTGTTCGAGAGCCTGGTGCGTTACGCCAAGCCTTGAAAACCGAGTCATGAGCCAAATTGGCCGATCAGTCCAGAAAAGATCAATTTTCCAAATAGATAAACGTCAACAGAATCCGGGGCTCAGTAGTAACCCTTGATTTTCATGACAACTCGACGTGCCCTGATGGGCCTTGGCAGCCTCGGACTGATGAGCGGAATCCTGAGCGCATGTGGGGGAGGCGGTGGCGGCAATGGCCCGCAGGCACTTGTTCCGGTGCCGGCCCCTGCTCCTGCGCCCTCCCCGATCGCGCTCCAGCCCTCCCCGCAACCAACCGAAACCTGGCGGATTCCCGACGAGAGCGCTCCGCATCGCGCCGTATGGATGGCGTTCGCGGCCCGCGAATCGGTCTGGACCGCACCCATGCGCCAGCCGGTACAGCAGGCGCTGGCGCGCATCGCCAACGCCATCAGCGTCTACGAGCCGGTGAAGATGCTGGTGGGTGCGGAAGATTTCGCCACCGCGCGCCAGCTCTGCGGCTCCAACGTGGAACTGATCCAGCATGAGATCGACGATCTCTGGATGCGCGACACCGGCTGCGTCTTCGTGCGCAATACCCGCGGCGAGCGCGCAGCGGTGAGCTTCAACTTCAACGGCTGGGGCAACAAGCAGCCGCACACCCGCGACGCGACCGTGGCCGCCCGAATGGCGGAACTGACCGGGGTACCCCTGCTGCGCAGCCGGCTCGTGCTGGAAGGCGGCGGCATCGAAGTCGACGGGGAAGGCACGGCCATCATCACCGAGAGCTGCGTGCTCAACGCCAACCGCAATCCGGGCGTCACCAAGGCCGACGCCGAGGTCGAACTCAAGCGACTGCTGGGCCTGGAAAAGATCATCTGGCTGCCCGGCATCGCCAACCGCGACATCACCGACGGCCACACCGACTTCTACGCCCGCTTCATCAAGCCGGGAGTGGTCGTCGCGGCGCTGGAGAACGACGAGACCTCGTTCGATCACAGGGTGACGCGGCTTCATCTGGAGTTGCTGCGCGCGACGACCGATGCACGCGGCCGCGCGCTGCGGATCGTCGTGTTGGAAACGCCGGGCAAGGTGCGGCCGGAGTTCGCGCGCAAGGACTTCGCGGCCGGCTACGTGAATTTCCTGATCACCGACAAGGCTCTTTTCCTGCCCGAATTCGGCGATGCTGCGGCCGACCAGGCTGCCCGCAATGCGCTCGCGGCCCAATTGCCCAGCCACCAGATCGTCCAACTGAACATCGACGCCATTGCCTCCGGCGGCGGCGGCATCCACTGCACGACGCAACAGGAGCCCGTGTAGCAGGACACCGACATGCGCATGCCCCCTCCTCTACTGACCCGTCGCCGTCTGCTCGGCGGCCTGAGCCTCGCGCCCCTGGGACTGGCCGTGCCGTCGATGGCGGCGGCGCCCGAGTCCTGGCACATGCCTGACGAAGGCGATCCGCATCGTGCCACCTGGATGTCCTTCGGCGCTAACGAGGACGTCTGGGGCCGGCGCCTGCTGAAGCCGGTGCGCGAGCACCTGGCCAGCGTCGCGCGGACGATCGCGGCCTTCGAGCCGGTGCGCATGCTGGTGAACGAGGAAGACCACGATCTCGCGGCCCGCCTGTGCGGCAACCGGGTACAGCTCGAGGTGCAGCCGGTCGACGATCTCTGGATGCGCGACACCGGCCCCGTCTTCGTGCGCGACAGCGCCTCGGGCCAATGGGCCGGGGTGGATTTCAATTTCAACGGCTGGGGCCGCAAGCAGGAGCATGACCACGACGCGGAAGTCGCCGGTTACGTGACCAGTGCAGCCGGCGTACGGCGGCTGAGTACCCGCCTCGTGCTGGAGGGCGGCGGCATCGAGGTCGACGGGCAAGGCACGGCCATCATCACCGAGAGCTGCGTGCTCAATGCCAACCGCAATCCCGGCCTGGGCAGGGAAGCCTGCGAAGCCGAGCTGAAGCGGCTGCTGGGCCTGCGCAAGATCATCTGGCTGCCTGGAATCGCGGGGCGCGACATCACCGACGGCCACACCGATTTCTACGCCCGCTTCGCCTCGCCCGGCATCGTGGTGGCCGGCCTCGACGAGGACCCCGGCTCCTATGACCGGGCCGTGACCCGCCGGCACCTCGAGATCCTGAAACAGGCTACGGATGCCCGCGGCCAGCGGCTGCGTGTGGAAGTTCTAAGAGGGCCGGATTCCGTACGCCGGAAGCTGGAAACGCCCGAGTTCGCCGCCGGCTACATCAACTTCTACGTGTGCAACGGCGCGGTGATCGCGCCGCAGTTCGGCGATTCACGAGCCGATGGCAACGTCCGGTCGCTGCTGCAAGAGCTGTTTCCGCGCCGGGAGGTCGTTCAACTGGACATCGACGCCATTGCCGCGGGCGGCGGCGGCATCCACTGCACGACTCAGCAGCAGCCGGGCTGAGCAGGAGGAGCGAAGCTCACCACTTGCCATCCTTGGGCACAGCCTTGGGCGCGTTGGCCCTCGCATTGGCAGCTGCGGCGATCATCGAGGCAGCCTCCGAGCGGTTCGCCTTGTTCGCGAAGTCCACCGCAGTCATGCCCAGCTGGTTCTTCATGGTCGTGTCCGCACCCTCGTCGAGCAGCAGCTTCACCGCGTCGTTGGAGCCGTACATGGCCGCCATCATGAGCGGCGTGGTGCCGTTGGGCGACTGCGCGTCGATGAAGGCGAAGTTCTCGAGCAAGGTCTTCATGATCGCGATCTGCCCGCTGGTGGCGGCGTAGTGCAGCGGCGTCCAGCCGGTCTTGTTGACAGCGGCGTCGCGCTTGAGCAGCTGATCCACTACATCCTGCTGGCCCTTGATGGCAGCCAGCATCAGAGGGGTCTCGTCCTTCGGGCTGGCGATGTCCACGTCGGTCTGCGGCGCCTCGATCAGCACCTTGATCACCTTAGGCGAAGGCTCGCGCAATGCGATCAGGAGGCCCGTCTGGCCGTGTTCATCGCGGGTGTTGGGGTCGAATCCGCGCTGGATGAGGTTCCTGACGCCGCTGGCGTTGTCGCCGCGCACGGCCCGGAAAAAGTCTTCGAAGGAACCGGCATGGGCTGCAAAAGATGCAGCAACGACAATGAGATAGATCGATTTCTTGAAGTAGTTTTTCATGATTTGACTTCCCTGAACAAGGCTTCGAAATTGTCGCTCGTGGCCTTGGCGACGGCCTCCACGGGCATCTTTCGCAGCTCCGCGATCTGCTGCGCCACGTAGGGCACGTAGGACGGGTTGTTGGTCTTGCCGCGGTACGGCACCGGCGCGAGGTACGGGCTGTCGGTCTCGATCAGCATGCGGTCCAGCGGGACGAAAGCGGCCACGTCGCGCAGGTCCTGGGCCTTCTTGAACGTCAGGATGCCGGAGAAGGAGATGTAGAAACCCAGGTCCAGCGCCGCCCGCGCCACCTCGGCGGTCTCGGTGAAGCAGTGGAACACGCCGCCGGCCGCGCCGGGCGAGGCGTCCTCGCCCTCCTCCTTCAGGATCGCCAGCGTGTCCGCCGAGGCTTCGCGGGTATGGATGATCAGCGGCTTGCCGGTCTGGCGGGCGGCGCGGATGTGCACGCGGAAGCGGTCGCGCTGCCATTCGAGGTCGGAAATGCTGCGGCCGCCCTTGCGCTCCTCCATCTGGTAGTAGTCGAGGCCGGTCTCGCCGATGGCCACTACGCGCGGGCGCTGCGAGAGGCGCACCAGGTCTTCGACGGTGGGTTCGGCGATGTCCTCGTTGTCGGGATGCACGCCCACGCTGGCCCAGAAGTTGTCGTAGGCGGCCGCGAGGGCCTGCACTTCGTCGAATTCCTCGAGCTTGGTGCAGATGCACAGCGCCCGGTCGACCTGCGCCGCAGCCATGGCGGCGCGGATCTCAGGCATCTGGCCCGCGAATTCGGGAAAAGTGAGATGGCAGTGGGAGTCTGTGAACATCGGGAATGAGGGGATGGCGGTGCTCGCCCGTGGCTGGGCCCCGTGCGGGGTCCGTATGGGAGGCGGGCGCCGTCGAACGAGTTCCGCGCCACCGTGACGGCGGCGGAAGACTCAGATGGTTTGCGTGGGGCGGTCGGAGGCCATCGAGCCGCCGAGCGCCGCTTCGATGCGCGCCTTCAGCTGGCGCGACTTCTCGTCGGAAGGAAAACGGATGCCCACGCCCGGAGCCCGGTTGCCTGCGGCGCGCGGCGGCGTGATCCAGGCCACCTTTCCGGCCACGGGGTAGCGCTGCGGGTCTTCCGGCAGCGTCAGCAGCACATAGACGTCGTCGCCAAGGCGGTATTCGCGCGAGGTCGGAATGAAGATGCCGCCCTCGGCGAACAGCGGGATGTAGGCCGCGTACAGCGCGCCCTTTTCCTTGATGGCGAGCTGGATGACGCTCGGCCGGGCGGGTGCGGAGGATGCTGCGGGCGCAGCGGGTGCGGCAGGTTGGTTCATGGTCGGCGACGAGCGGCAGAGTTTAGGGTGGTTCGCGCTTCGCTCACAAGCGCTTCGAGCATGAGGCCCGCGTTGAACGGGTGCTCCGCGGTCCTTGCGGCGCTCGCGAGCGACTTCGACCAGCGCGCGAGCGCCAGCCGTGGCGGTGCCGCGGGCAGGTCGGCCGCTTCGAAGAATCGGGGCGCCGCGCCGTTGCCGACGGCCATCAGGTCATGGCAGAGCTTCTGCAGCGCGCCTACCGCCTGCGCAGGTGCGTGGTCGGCCAGCGCGCCGACGTCGCCTCGCACCATGGCCTTGGGCAGCAGTGCCCAGGCCTTGGGCGACTGCCCTGCCCGCGCGAGGCGCAGGGCATCGCTGGGCCGGCCGCCGGCGGCGCGCAGCAAGGCGGCCGCGTCGGCCGCAGGCACGTCCTGCGCGACCAGCCAGGCTTGCGCCTCGGCGGTTTCGGGCCAGGGAAGCGTGAAGCCGAGGCAGCGGCTGCGGATGGTCGGCAGCAGCTGCCAGGCAGCCTCGCTGGCGAGCACGAAGCGGACATCGCCGACGGGCTCCTCCAGCGTCTTCAGCAGCGCATTGGCGGTGATCGTGTTCATGCGCTCGGCCGGATACACCAGCACCACCTTGCCGCGTCCGCGCGCGCTGGTGCGCTGGGCGAAGCCGACCGCGTCGCGCATCGCCTCGACACGGATCTCGCGGCTGGGCTTGCGCTTCTTGTCGTCGATCTCGGCCTGGGCCTTCTCGTCGAGCGGCCAGCTCAGCTCATGCATGGCGACTTCGGGCATCAGCACGCAAAGGTCGGCATGCGTGCGCACCTCGATGGCGTGGCAGCTCGCGCAATGGCCGCAGGCGGTGCCCTGCTCCGTCGGCTGCTCGCACAGCCAGGCGGAGGCCAGGGCCAGCGCCAGTTCGTACTGGCCGATGCCGGACGGCCCCTGCAGCAGCCAGGCATGGCCGCGCTGGCGCAGCAGCTCCGTCAGCGGCCGGCGCAGCCAGGGAGACAGTGCCTCGGCGCTCATCGAATGCCTCCGCCGGCCAGCACACCGCGCGCAATCAGCTCGGACTCGATCTGCCACCAGACCTGTTCGCGCGTCTGGCTGGCGTCGATTCGCACGAAGCGTTGCGCGTCGGCGCTCGCGCGGTCCGCATAGCCCTGCGCCACGCGGCGGAAGAACTCGACCGGCTGGGCCTCGAACTTGTCGGGCACGCGGGCGCCGGCCAGCCGCTGCGCGGCGATCTCCGGGGCCAGGTCGAACCACAGCGTGACCTGCGGCTGCAGCAGCTTCGCGCTGCCGGCCTGCGCCTGGACCCATTGCTCGAGCGTCGACAGGACGGCGTTGTCGAAACCCCGCCCCGCGCCCTGGTAGGCGAAGGTGGCGTCGGTGAAGCGGTCGCAAAGCACCACGTCGCCACGCGCCAGCGCCGGCTCGATGACCTGCGCGATGTGGTCGCGCCGGGCGGCGAAGACCAGCAGCGACTCGGTCAAAGGGTCCATCGGCTTCTCGAGGATCAGCCCGCGCAGCGTTTCGGCCAGCGGCGTGCCGCCGGGCTCGCGAGTGCGCACGACGGTGCGGCCCTGCGCCTTGAAGCGCGCCTCCAGCGCATCGAGATGGCTCGACTTGCCCGCGCCGTCGATGCCTTCCAGCGTCAGAAAAAGGCCCTGTTCGCTCATTGGGTCGTCGCCTTCGGTTTGGTGTCGCCGCCACCGCGCTGGTAGCGGTTGACCGCTCGGTTGTGGTCGTCGAGCGAGCTGCTGAACTGGCTGGTGCCGTCGCCGCGCGACACGAAATACAGCGATTTGCTCTGGGCCGGCTGCACGGCCGCCAGCAGCGCCGCCTTGCCCGGCATCGAGATCGGCGTGGGCGGCAGGCCGCCGCGCGTGTAGGTGTTCCAGGGCGTGTCGGTCTGCAGGTCTTTCTTGCGCAGGTTGCCGTCGAAGGCGGTGCCCATGCCGTAGATGACCGTCGGATCGGTCTGCAGCGGCATGCCGATGCGCAACCGGTTGGCGAAGACGGCTGCGATCTCCGCCCGGTCGTTGGCCTTGCCTGTCTCCTTTTCGACAATACTGGCCAGAATCAGCGCCTCATCGGCCGATTTCAGCGGCAGGTCGGATGCTCGGGCAGCCCAGGCGGCTTCGAGCTTCTTGTCCATGGCCCGCATCGCGCGCTGCAGCAGGGCGACATCGGTGGAGCCCTTGGAGTAGGTATAGGTGTCCGGGAAGAAACGGCCTTCAGGATGCACGCCGGGCCTTCCCAGCTTGGCCATCAGCGCCTCGTCGGTCATGCCCACGCTGTCGGGCTTGAGCTGGTCGGCCTTGGCGAGCGCGGCGCGCACCTGGCGGATGTTCCAGCCTTCCACCAGCACCACGCTGCGCGTGGCCTCCTCGCCGCGCACCAGGATGTTGAGCAGCAGCTTGGGCGTCACGCCGCGTTCCAGCTCGTAGCTGCCGGCGCGCATCTGGCGGTCTTGTCCGGAGATGCGGAACCACAGGTAGAGCAGTTGCGGCTGGACGTCGACGCCCGTGTCGGCCACCGCCTGGGCGATGCCGCGCGGCGTGGTGCCGGGCTCGACCGACAGGTCGACGCTGGGCGCAGGCAGCTTGAGCGGCTGGTGCACCCACCAGAGGCCGGCACCGCCGAGCGCGAGCACGACCAGGGCGGCGAGCAGGAAAAGCGTGAGAAAGAAGCTGCGCACGGATCCGATGTGGGGGTGACGGAGAAAAAAGGAGGAAAAACCAGCAGGCCCCGGACGAGAGACAGGTGCCCTTGCGAACCGCAGGGCCGGAGCCCCCGCCGCCCCGAAGGGACAGGCCCGGCCATGATAATTCAGCGATGACCACTGTCGTTCTCAATGGGGTGACCGCCCTCTCCCATCTCGGCGTGATCCGGGCCGAAGGTCCCGACGCCGCCAGCTTCCTCCACGGCCAGCTCACACAGGACTTCTCCCTGCTCGGCGCCTCCGATGCCCGCCTCGCGGCCCTGTGCACCGCCAAGGGCCGTGTGATCGCAAGTTTCATCGGCATCAAGCCGCAACCAGAGCTGATCCTGCTGGTGTGCAGCCGCGACATCCTCGCCGCCACCCTCAAGCGTCTGTCGATGTATGTGCTGCGCGCCAAGGTCAAGCTGACCGATGCGACCGCGCAGTTTGCGCTCTACGGCCTGGCAGGCACCGCGCTCACGGCCAACGGACTCGACGCCGCTGCCCAGCCGGGCAAGCGCACGGCGGTCGGCGATGAAGTCAGCGCCGTGTCGCTCTACCCTGCCGACGGCGTGCCGCGCGCGCTCTGGATCGCCCCCGCAGGCCACGCTGCGCCAACGGGTCCGGCCCTGGAAGACAACCTGTGGCAATGGAGCGAGGTGCGCAGCGGCATCGTGACGCTGACGACCCCTGTCATCGAAGCCTTCGTGCCGCAGATGATCAACTACGAATCCGTGGGCGGCGTGAATTTCAAGAAGGGCTGCTATCCCGGCCAGGAAGTGGTTGCGCGCAGCCAGTTCCGCGGCACGCTGAAACGGCGCACCTACCTCGTGCAGGCCGACGCGCCGGTGTCCGTGGGCCAGGAAGTGTTCGCCGCCGACGACGCCGAGCAGCCCGTGGGCACCGTGGCGCAGGCAGCGCCGGCGCCCGGTGGCGGCTGGTCCGCGCTGGTCTCGATGCAGATCGCCGCGCTCGATGCCGGCGGCTTGCGCGCAGGCGCGGCCGACGGCCCGGCGCTCACGGTCGAGCCGCTGCCCTACCCGCTGCTCGAAGACATCTGAGCCCGCGCACTCCTTGAACCCCCAACGCCTTTGAAAGCAGGCGTTTGGCGCTGTCGGAAACGACGGCGCCATTTTTTTGCGTGTCTGCCAACCCCGTTGCCTTTGCTGCGCCGTAGAAGCCGGCACCGATCAACTCCGGCAAGGAAGACACACCATGAAGCGCAGACTCTTTTCCACCGCCCTGGCCGCGACAGCCATGACCGCCCTGGTCTCGCTCCCGGCCTGCGCCGAGCCATCGGAACGCCCCTATGTTCCTTCCACGCCGTCCAGCCGCATCGGTTCGCTGATGCAGATCAGCGTGGTCGACCGCGGCACCGGCGCCGAATTGCCGATCTACCGCCATCGCGGCGAATACTGGGTGGCCGGCCGCCCCGGCGCACGCTATGCCATCCGGGCGCGCAACGCGATGGGCGAGCGCATCATGGCCGTGATGTCCGTGGACGGCGTCAATGTGGTCACGGGCGAGACCGCAGGCGTACTGCAGAACGGCTACGTGTTCGGCCCCCGCGAGCGCAGCGACATCACCGGCTGGCGCAAGAGCGATTCGCAGATCGCGGCCTTCGAATTCGCGGCGGCCGGCAATTCGTACGCGAGCCGCACCGGCAGGCCCGACGACGTGGGCGTGATCGGCGTCGCGATGTTCCGCGAGCGCATGCCCGAGCCGCTGCCTCCGCCTGTCACGCCGTTCCCGCGCCGCGACGACTACGGCGGATATGGAGGGTATGGCCCCGAACGCGAGCGCCGCAGCGAATCGTCGTCGTACCAGGGCGATGCGCGGGCCAAGTCGGGCGCCGCGGACAGCGCCGCGCCAGCCGCGGCCGCCGAATCCTCTTCGTCGGGCAGCCTGGCGCGCCAGTCGGCACCCAGCCCGAGCCTGGGCACCGCCCACGGCCGCCGCGAAACCTCGTACGTCGGCAAGACCACCTTCGAGCGCGCGCAGTCGTCGCCCGACGAGGTCGTGCGCATTCGCTACGACAGCCGCGAGAACCTCGTCGCCGCGGGCATCATTCCGGTGCCGCCTGCGCCGCGCTGGCCGCGTCCCGCGGGCCCGTCGCCTTTCCCCGGCTCGGACCCGGGCTACGTGCCCGATCCTCTGAGCCGCTACTGAGAAGACGAAGCGGGCCGAAGCGGCCGGCGCATCTCGATGTGCGGGATGCCGGCCTCCTCGAAGCCCTCGCCGTGCGGTACATAGCCCAGCCGCGTGTAGAAGCGCTCGGCACTGCGCTGCGCGTTCAGCGCGACCACGCTGTCGCCGCGCTTCCGGGCGGCGTCTTCCAGCACCTGCATCACCGCGGCGCCATGTCCGCCGCTGCGCAGGTTGCGGTGCACCGCCACGCGGCCGATGTGCGAGATGCCGTTCTCGGCCGGCAGCAGCCGCGCCGTGGCGATGACCTGCCCGAGCCGGTTGCGCGCCACCGCGTGCAGCACCACGGCATCCTGCTCGTCCCACTCCAGCGATTCGGGAATGTTCTGCTCTTCGATGAACACCGCACGGCGCAGCGCACCGGCGCCTTCGCCCAGCGTGGCCCAGTCGCCCGTCTCGATGGTGCGCATGGCCTCGCCCGCCTCGTAGCCCAGCAGCACCTCGCGCAGTGCCGGCGGAACCGGCTTCGAGGTCTGCGTCGCCGGATCGGCGAACACGTAGACCAGCTCGCAGCCGACGAGAAACTGGTCCTGCCGGAACAGCCCGCCTTCGAACACGATCGACGAGTTGCCGATGCGCACGCAGCGCATGCCGACGTCGAGCACGTCGTCGATGCGCGCCGATGCGCGAAAGTCGACCGTCGCCTTGCGCACGTACAGGTCGCCGCCCATCGCGTGCATCGACTCCTCGTACGGCAGCGCCAGCGCACGCCAGTAGTCGGCGATGGCGGTGTCGAAGTACATCAGGTAGTGCGCGTTGAAGACGATCTTCTGCATGTCGACTTCGGCCCAGCGCACGCGCAGGCGGTGGAAGAAGCGGAAGTCCTTGCGTTCGTTGGATGTCGTCGTGTCGCTCATGGTGTCAGCAATGCCTCCTTGATTGCCCGGGCCGCGTCGTCCTGCGCCTGCAGCGCCTCCGGAATCGCCCGGCCCATCTTGATGAATTCGTGGATCACGCCGCGGTAGATCTCCAGGTCGACCGGAACGCCTGCCGCGCGCAGCTTGTCTGCGTAGGCGATGCCTTCGTCCACCACCGGGTCGCATTCGGCAAGGCCGATCCAGGCCGGCGCCACGCCGTCGACGTCGTCGGCCAGCAGCGGCGCAAAGCGCCAGTCGTCGCGGTCGGCGGGCGTGTTGACGTACTGCGCGAAGAAGAAGTCGATCATGGCCTTGGTCAGCAGCGGGCCGTCGACGTGGCGCAGGTGCGAGGCCGTGTCCTGGTGCGCGGTGGTGCCGGGGTAGATCAGCATCTGCAGCGAGAGCGGCAGCCCCGCATCGCGCGCGAGGATGGCGCAGACTGCCGCGAGCGTGCCGCCCGCGCTGTCGCCGCCCACCGCCAGCCGCGAGGGGTCGAGGCCCAGGCTTGCGCCTTCCTTCGCGATGAACTGGAAGGCATCCCACGCGTCGTTCGATGCGGTCGGGAACTTGTGCGCGGGGGCCAGCCGGTAGTCCACGGAAATCACGGCGCAGCCGCTCTTCATGCTCAGCACGCGGCACAGCGTGTCGTGCGTGCGGATGTTGCCGACGGTGAAGCCGCCACCATGGAAATAGATCAGCACCGGCAGCACCTCCGCCGAGGGCGCGTAGAGGCGCGCGGGGAGCGCATGGCCGTCGCGGGCCGCGATGGTGAAGTCTTCGATGCGCGCCAGTTCGGGCTTGGGCACTTCGAGCACGCCGGCACCCTTTTCATAGGAGGCCTTGGCCTCGTCGGGGGTCTGGCGGTCGAGCGGCGGGTGGCCTGCGCGGGCCATGCGTTCGACGACGCTGGCCATCTTCTGCGTGAGCCGCGTGGTGTCCGGTGTGCCCGGCGCGACAGCGGCAAGGGTTTCTTTCGTGTGCAAGACGGTTCGCTCTTGTTAGATTTGGCTGGTCGGCAATCGTACTGCCCCGGGCTCCCGGAGGCCTTCACCCCCATGGCACTCATCCAATACCTCACCCAGATCCAGTTCGAGTTCGGCGCGATCAAGCTGCTTTCCAGCGAATGCGCGCGCATCGGCATCAACCGTCCTCTGATCGTGACCGACGCCGGCGTGCGCGCGGCCGGCGTGCTGCAGAAGGCGCTCGACGCCATCGCCGACCTCGAAGTCTCGGTCTTCGACCAGACGCCCTCCAACCCCACCGAAGCCGCAGTGCGCGCGGCCGTGGAGCTCTACCGCAGCGGCCGCTGCGACGGCCTGATCGCCGTGGGCGGCGGCTCCGCCATCGACTGCGCCAAGGGCGTCGCCATCGCGGCCACGCACGAGGGTCCGCTCAAGACCTACGCGACCATCGAAGGCGGCTCGCCGCGCATCACCGATCGCGTGGTGCCGCTGATCGCGGTGCCCACCACCAGCGGCACCGGCAGCGAGGTGGCGCGCGGCGCCATCGTCATCGTCGACGACCACCGCAAGCTGGGCTTCCACAGCTGGTTCCTGATGCCCAAGGCGGCCATCTGCGACCCCGAGCTCACGCTCGGCCTGCCGCCCAAGCTCACTGCCGCCACCGGCATGGATGCCATCGCGCACTGCATGGAGACCTTCATGTCGGCGGCGTTCAATCCGCCGGCCGACGGCATCGGCCTCGACGGACTGGAGCGCGCATGGGGCCACATCGAACGCGCAACCAAGGACGGCAGCGACCGCGAGGCGCGCCTGAACCTGATGAGCGCGTCGATGCAGGGTGCGATGGCCTTCCAGAAGGGCCTGGGCTGCGTGCACTCGCTGAGCCACAGCCTGGGCGGCGTCGATCCGCGCCTGCATCACGGCACGCTCAACGCCCTCTTCCTGCCCGCTGTGATCCACTTCAACTCGGGCGCCGAGTCGGTGCAGAAGGAACAGCGCCTGCAGCGCATGGCGCAGGCCATGCACCTCGATTCGGCCGGCGACCTGGGCGATGCGATCCGCGACATGAACGCGCGCCTCGGCCTGCCCAAGGGCCTGGCCGAAGTGGGTGTGACGCCCGCGATGTTCGAGCAGATCATCGACGGCGCCATGGCCGACCACTGCCACAAGACCAACCCGCGCCTGGCCACGCGCGACGACTACAAGGCGATGCTCGAAGCCTCGATGTAAGGCCCGCGCAAGAAGCCTGTAATGGCTTCTTCTACACATTGCTTCAGTGAGCGTTCCGAGGGGTGTTTCAGAGGGAAAAACCGCCCTCTCACACCCCTCGCGTCATTTATGTGACATAAGGGATTTCTAGACTGTCACCGAAGGTTTCCCAGCCGCGGAAACCCAAGGGTCAGGGAAGTTCCGAATGCAGCGCACAGTCCAAGTCCACACCGTCCTGAGCTCGGAGCAGCTCAAGTTCCGCTCGATGCGGGGACGGGAGGGACTCTCCGAACTCTTCGAGTTCGAAGTGGACATGGTCAGCACCAGCTTCAGCCTCGACCTGAAGCAGCTGCTCGGCACCTCGCTCACGCTGGAGCTGGCCGACGAAGGCGGCCCGCGCTTCCTCAATGGCACCGTGGTTCGCTTCGAGCTCGTGGGCCGCGCCAACGAAACCGGCCGCCACTACATCTATCGCGCGCTGGTGCAGCCCTGGCTCTGGTACCTCACGCGCACCACCGACTGCCGCATCTTCCAGAACAAGAGCGTGCCCGAGGTGCTGGACGAAGTGCTGGGCAAGTACGGCTTCCAGTTCGAGAAGCGCCTCACCGGCAGCTACCCCACCTGGGAGTACTGCGTGCAGTACCAGGAGAGCGACTTCGCCTTCGTCAGCCGCCTGATGGAGCACGAAGGCATCGCCTATCACTTCGAACACGCCGACGGTTCGCACCTGCTGGTGCTGGCCGACGACGCAGGCAGCTACAAGCCTCTGCCGGGCCATGCCAGCATTCCCTACCGGCCGCGCGACCGCGTGGTCAATGCGCTGGAGCCCTGCATCGACCAGTGGCGGGTGGCCGAGCAGATCACCTCCGGCCGCGTGATGCTCGACGACTTCGATTTCCGGAAGTCGCGCGCCTCGCTCCAGAGCGTGCAGCAAGACCCCAAGCCTCACGATCACTCGACCTACGAGGTCTACGAATGGCTCGGCGGCTACACCGAGCACCAGCAGGGCGACGCCTACGCGAAGATCCGCCTGCAGGAGCTGCAATGCGCACACGAGCTGGCCGCGGGCCACACCAACGTGGTGGGCATGGCGCCGGGCTACCTGTTCCAGATGACGCATTGCCCGCGCGAGTCGGACAACCGCGAATACCTGGTCACCGAGACCCGCTACGACCTGCGCGAGCCCGAGTACTCCTCGGGCGGCAGCAGCGAATCGGTGTGCGAGTTCGACTTCACCGTGCTGCCCTCCTCCGTGCCCTACCGTCCGGCTCGCAAGACGCCACGCCCTCGTACCAACGGTCCGCAGACAGCCACGGTGGTCGGCCCCGAGGAGATCTGGACCGACCGATTCGGCCGCGTGAAGCTCCAGTTCCGCTGGGACCGCTACGGCCAGTCGAACGAGAACAGCTCCTGCTGGGTGCGCGTGTCGAGCAGCTGGGCCGGCGCCAACTACGGCACCATGCACATGCCGCGCGTGGGCCAGGAAGTGATCGTCGATTTCATCGGCGGCGAGCCCGACCGCCCCATCGTCACCGGCCGCGTCTACAACAGCGACCAGATGCCGCCATGGGAGCTGCCCGCCAACGCCACGGCCAGCGGCATCCTCACGCGCTCCAGCAGCGGCGGCGCAGCCAACCAGGCCAACATGCTGCGCTTCGAGGACCGCACGGGTGCCGAACAGATCCTGCTGCATGCCGAGCGCAACCTCGACGTTGAAGTGGAAGCGGACGAAACCCACACCACCGACGGCACCCGCACCACACTCATCAAGGGCCACGAATCGGCCACCTACCAGGACGGCGAGACGCGCGACATCACCGCCGGTGCCAGGGAAACCATCACAGGCGGCGACACCCGCAGCGTGACCGGCGGCTTCACCGAGACCGTGACCGGCGGCGTGAACCAGACCATCTCGGGCGGCAAGACGCGCGTGCTCAGCGGAGGCCTGAACGACACCATCACCGGCGGCGTCAACTCGACCATCACCGGCGGCTACCACGGCACCATCAACGGGCAGGAAGTGCGCTTCGTGAGTGCGGGCCGGCAGGACACCATCGACGCTTCGAACACGGTGGTGGTCAACGGCCCGTCGACCACCACTGTCACCGGCCCGACGGTGCATACCTCGCCGGACGTGACCTTCAACACCACGAACCACATCCACAACACGACGCAGCACGTCATCAACACCACCGTCTACAACACGACGTCGAACACCTACAACAACCTGGCGGTGAGCTACACCAACAACTCGGTCAGCTACACCAACAACTACGCCAAGAGCAGCGACTGGCGCCTGACCCGCTCCGGCGGCGCGGGCTTCCGCTTCGGCGCGGTGGGCATGTCGCTCGACTTCTGGGGCGTGCGCCAGCAGTTCTACGGCATCAACTCGCAGTACGCGGTGCTCAAGGTCGACTTCCTGACCTTCAAGATAGCGAACAAGGGCATCGACATCACCAACCAGGCCATGGAAGTCGGCAGGACCGCGGTCCGCTTCTACATGGACGGCATGGCGGCCTATGCGCAGGCCATGCACCTCGTGATGTGACGCCCGACATGGTCGAGTGGGAGACGCTTCTCTGGGTGTTCTTTGGCGTGGTGATGGCCGTGGTGGTGCTGGGCGGCATCGGCGCGGTGGGCTACATGCGCAAGGAGAACGGCCGCTACACGGCCGAGGCCAGGCGCTGGGCGGTGCTCGCGCAGACGGGCCAGCCGGCTGAAGCCGTGGTCAGCAACGTGCGCATGCATCCCAACAACATGACGCGCGGCGGCTCGCGCGGCCAGACGGTCTGCGCGCTGGTGCTCGACGTGGCCTACACCGATGCCGCCGGCGCGGCGCATTCGGCCTCGATTCCCACCTTCGTCGAAGACGCGCTGGTGCCGCAGTTCCTCACGCCGCAGCGCGTCGTCCACTTGCGCTACGACCCGAGCGATCCGGCCTCGGTGGCCATCGACCGCACGCGCACGCCGCTGGAGCTGCTGCGTGCCGACTGAGCGCTGTTCGCTTCCTCGTCCATGAAGACAGTCAAGCCGCTGCGGCTGAGCGTGATCACGCGCCCCTTCTTCCGGCAGGCCGAGCAGCGCCTGGCCGTCACCACGCTGTGCATGGCCTCGATGAGCGGCCAGCCTGTGCTGACACCCGAGCCCGAGTTCTGGAAGACGCTGTCCGAGGAACTGGGGCCGACCACGGCGATCGACCTCGGCATTCCCAAGGTTCGCGCCGAAATGCTCGCGACCGGCTACGCCTACACCGCGCACCATGAGGAGAAGACCCGCTGTGCCGCACGGCTGCAGGTCGGCCATCTGGCCAAGGACCTCGCGGTGTTCGGCGATCGTTTCTGGATCGGCGCACGCCCTTCCCCGCCCCAGCCCTTCGAGGCCATGCGCATCGACTGGACGCGCGCCTACGGCGGCCCCGATTTCGCGGACAACCCGCTGGGCCGCGGCCACGGCCTGGAGAACGTGAACGGCCATGAGGTGCAGCGGCTACCCAACATCGAAGACCCCGCGCACCGCCTGCACCATCCAGGCGACCGGCCGGAGCCGGCGGGCTTCGGTCCGCTCGACATCGCATGGCCGCGCCGCCTGCGGCTCATCGGCAAGCAATACGACGGGCATTGGCGCGACAACCTGTTCCCCGGATTCGCCGAGGACATGGACTGGCAGCTTTTCAACGCCGCGCCCGCCGACCAGCGTTTTCACGACACGGCGGAGATTGCACCGGGCACGCCCTTCGCGGTCTGGAACATGCACCCTGCAACGCCGATCCAGCAAGGCCGCCTGCCGCAGTGGCGCGCCCTTGCCGTCATCGCGCGGCACCGGCTTCCCCGCCAGATCGAGGAAGTGCCGCAGCGGCTGACCACCGCATGGTTCTTTCCACATCTCGAGCGCGTGGTGCTGGTCTTCCACGGAGAGACGCGCATCGATGAAGACGATGCGTCCGACATCTCGCATGTGATGCCGGCGCTGGAAAGCGTCGGCCAGCCGCGCGGCCTCGACCACTACGCCACCGTGCTGCGCCAGCGCTGCGATCCGGACAAGGGCGCGCTGTACATGTTCCGCGACGACGAGCTCATTCCCGACGAAGCGATCGGCCCGTGGCTCGACCAGCCCGGCACCGGCGACTCGGCGCTCGTGCGCAACATGCGCGAGCGTGGCGCGCAGGCCCGCGAAGACCTGAAGCAGAAGGCGCTCGCCGCCGGCCACAAGGCGCGGCACTTCAACGAGCGCCGCCTGCCGGAGCCCTTCACACGAATGCCCACGCTGCGCGAGCTGCCGGACTTCGTCGAACAGGCCGACCACCACGCGCGGGCCCAGCGCGAACAGGGCGCCGTCGAGCGCGAGCGCCTGCAGCGCGAGGCCGATGCCAACGCCAAGGAGTCGATGAAAGTCGGCTTCGACACCGGCAAGCTGGTGCGCGAACACGACGCCATGCGCCCGAAGGGCCCGCCGCAGGTCGACAGCGCCGAACTGCTGCGCGGCTTCGAAGGCATTCCCGCGGCCACCGGTACCGCGCCGCTGCCGGGGCAGCAGGTCGAGTCGATGCGCAAGCTCGCGCAGGACGCCGAGCGCGGGCTGCTCGCGCTGTACCGCGGTTCGGCCCAGCACCAGACGCCGATCGATGCACCCAGCGACGAACGGCAGGCCGCGCTGCGCGCCAAGGTTCTGTCCGTGCTCCAGGGCAGCCGCGATTTCACCGACATGGACCTCACGGGCGCCGACCTCCGCGGCATGGACCTGCAGGGCGCCTGCTTCCGCCGCGCGCTGCTCGAAGGCGCCGACCTGCGCCGCGCACGCTGCGAAGGCGCGGACTTCAGCGAAGCCGTGCTCGTGCGCGCGCATCTGTCGGCCGGCGACTTCAAGCGCGCGGTCTTCCGCGACACCAACCTCGCCGGCATCCAGTGCGAGCAGGCCGTCTTCTCGCAGGCCCTGTTCGAAGGCACGGGCTTCGAGAAGCTCAAGCTCGAGCGCTGCGACTTTTCATCGGCCCACATGCGCCACCTGCACGTCATCGAATCGCAGCTGCTGCATTGCAACTTCGATGCGGTCGACGCCGCCTACATCGGGTTTCTTTCCGACGTGGCCATCGAAGACTGCAGCTTTCGCGGCGCACGTCTCATGAAGGCCGGCTTCCTGGGCTGCCGCGTGGCAGGGCTCGACTTCAGCGGCGCCGAGCTCGAAGCCTGCGCCTGGACCCACGTGAATTGCGACGACCGAATGGTGTTCAGGCGTGCACTGCTGCGCAGCACCTGCTTCGTCGGCAACAGCAGCCTGCGCGGCGCCGACTTCGAAGAAGCCACGCTCGTGCAATGCAGCCTGCGCGAGATTCCGATGGAGGGCGTGCGCTTTGCGCGCTCGACCCTCGACACCTGCGATCTTTCGTCGTGCGACCTCACCGCCGCCGACCTCGGTGCGGCACAGACGCCCGAGAGCCTTTTCATACGCAGCAACCTGAGCCGGGCTTCGCTGCGCGCCGCGAACCTCATGAACGCCAATTTCAACAAGGCCCGGCTGCTGTCGGCCGACCTGCGCGAAGCCAATCTGTTTCGCGCCGACATGTCCCAGATCGTGATCGACGACGTCACCGAGACGCGCGACGCCTACATCGTGCACACCAAGACCGTGCCGGCCGCGCGGGCCGCCGCCGTCGAATGAGCCCGCAGGCGCTGGCAGCCAAGGTACGCAGCGGCGAGCCATTGCAGGGAGAAGACTTCAGCGCAATGCCGCTCGACGGACTCGACCTGTCGGGCGGATTGTTCAGCGAGTGCCGCTTCACGCGCGCAAGCATGACCGGCGTGCAACTGGCCGACGCCGTATTCGAGCGCTGTGTCTTCGACGGCGCAGCGATGGACGGCGCGCAGCTGGGCAAGACTTCTTTCCTGCGCTGCAGCCTGCAGGAAGCGCCGATGCATGCGGCTCGGTGGGAAGGTACGGTGGCTGCCGAGTCCGATCTGCGGGGCGTGCAGGCCGATGAATCGGTACTGCAGGAGGCCGCTTTCCACGATTGCGACCTCGGCGGCGCACGGTTCGTGCGTGCATCGGTCACCAAGACGATCTTCAACGACAGCCGCATCGGCGATGCCGACTTCGGCGAAGCCGCGTTCGCGACCGGCGTGTTCTTTCGCTGCGACCTGCGCGAGACGGGCTTTCTCGGCGCGCGTTTCGACAACGCGATCTTCACCGAGGCCGACCTGCGCGGCCAGTCGCTCGCAGGCCAGTCGCTCGAGCGCTGCCAGTTCATCGACGCGCGCCTGTCGAACTGCGTGTTCGACGACGCGCGGCTGGCGCAGTGCAACTTCAAGGGCGCGGCGCTGGATGGCGCACGGCTGCTGCGCGTGCACGCGCCGCAGTCGCTGTTTCCACAGGCCGACATGCGCGGGGCGGATTGCCGCGGGGGCGTGTTCGACCAGTCGCTGTGGATCGATGCGCAGCTCGCCGACGCCGACTTTTCAGACGCGCGGCTCGAACAATGCGTGTTCCACCGCGCCCGCTGCGAGCGCACGTCGTTCGCGCGCAGCCGGCTGGTGTACGCCGACTTTTCATACGCGGACCTGCGCGCCGCCAATTTCGAGAAGGCGGTCTTCCAGCGCACGCAGATGCACCGAAGCCTGCAGGCGGGCACGCGCTGGAGCGACCGCGTCGGCGTGCTCGACGCCGACCCCGAGCTGTTCGAGGCCGAGCGCGTCGCTTGGCAGCGCCCGCACCGCGCCGTGCGCATCGATCGCGACGCGCACGGGCTGATGCGCGCGCAGGACCTCCCCGCCTCCCACATGAAGGACCCCGCATGACGATGGCATCCAGGACACCGTCCAGCGCACCCGCGCCGCTGGCCGGCCGCGGCGACGAATGCGGCAATGAAAGCGCCGACGAAAGCGCGCTGGCGCCGCTGCTGCGCAAGACGGCAGGTCCGAAGCAACGGCAAGCCGACGCACCGCCCAGCGGCATCGCCATGGCGACGGTCAGCGCCGCCGAGGCCGAAGACGGCTTCTGCGAAGTCATGCTCGCAGACAGCCGCCGCACGCTGCGCTGCCGGCGCGCCGCCAGCTGCCTGCTGCTGCCCGGCCCCGGCGACACGGTGATGGTCGCCGGCCCGCACGACGAGGCGCTCTATCTCATCGCCGTCGTTGCGCAGGCCGACAGCAGCCTGGCCACGCTCGCAGTCGACGGCGACCTGCGGCTGCAGTCGCGTCACGGCGGCGTTGCCATCCAGGGCGCGGGTGCGATCGACCTCCAATCGGACACCGCCATCGCCAGCCGATCGCCGCAATGGACGCTCGCGGCCGAGCGCGCGCAATGCACCGTGTCCGAGCTGGACTACCAGGGCGCCGAAGTGCGGTTCGGCGTGCTGGTGTCGCGCTTCGTCGGCCGCGCCTGCGAGGTGGTGCTCGACCGGCTGAGCCTGCTCACGCGGTCGAGCTTCCGCATCACCGAGGAAGTCGAACAGGTGCGCGCGGGGCAGATCGACATGCAGGCCTCGCGCACGCTGCGCCTGCATGCGAAGAACACGCTCGTCACCAGCAAGGAGCTGGTGAAGGTCGATGCCGAGCAGATCCACATGGGCTGAACCACCCGCCACCGATTCGAAGGAGCTTCACGCATGTTCGCCAACGCACAGATGATGGGCATGGACCTGGCCTTTCCCGATGTCTGCAAGACGCCGCCGGCCGTTCCGATTCCCTACCCCAACTTCGCGCTCGGGCCCACGGCCATTCCCAATGCCTGGAACATCCTCTACGGCGGAACACCCGCGCACAACCTGGCGACGACCACGCCCATCACCAACGGCGACAACGCAGGCGTGCTGATGGGCGTGGTGTCGCAGACCGTGATGGGTCCGTCGCGCCACATCACGGGCGCGTTCACCGTGCTGCTCAAAGGCTCGCCATGCACGCGCATGACCAGCCTGACCGTGCAGAACCGCAGCAACATCGTCGGCATGCGCATCGTGCCGAGCCAGTTCAAGGTGCTCGTGCTCGCGCCCTGAATGCACATTCGGTTGCTTTTGTAAGCGGAAATAGTTCACTTTTGGCATGTGTATTGCTGCGATGCAGCAAAGCAGATGGCATGCCCCAATGATGTGCCACGGCAGTGGAGACGCAGGTCCTGAAAAGCCACCACGTCATCGATTGCGAGGCGCCAATGAATGCAAGTACCGTCCAGGAGTCGCACCAGATCGCGAAGGCGGAGGTCTCCACATGGCATGAGCGCTGGCGACGATGGCGAGGCGGCACCGCCGAGTCGCTGGTGCCGCGTATCGCGGGATACGCATTGCTCGCCTTCGTGCTCTGGCTCGTCGTTACCACGCTGATACAGCCGCTGGTCTCCAGGCAGGCCACGCGCGCGGTGCTGCAGGCCCCGGTGACGCTGGTCACCTCGCCCATCAGCGGCGTGGTCACGCAGATGACGGTGCGCGCGCTCGACAAGGTCGACGCCGGCGCCGTGGTGGCCACCGTGCAGAACCCGACCATCAACCGCGACATCCTCACCACGCTCAGCACCCAGCGGCTCGCGCTGCAGAGCCAGGTGGCGCAGTTGACGAACCAGGCCAACGCATCGGGCGATGAACTCCAGTTCGTGGAGCAGCAGGTCAAGCTGTACCGCACCGCATCGATGGCGCAGACGCGCGATGCGTGGCAGATCGCGCAGCGCCAGCGCGAGGTGGCGCAGTCCAGCGTGGCGGAGCAGGAGCAGAAGGTGCGCCGCACGTCCGCCATGCTCGACGAAGGCGCGGTGAGCCCGCAGGCCATGGATGCGGCACAGGCGCAGTTGAGCATCTCGCGGGCCAATGCGGCCGTGGCCGAGCAGGCCTACTCAGGCCTGGGCCAGAGCATGGCGAGCGCGAGCCGCGGCGTGTTCGTGGGCGGCGGCGGTGCCAGCGTCTACCAGACGCTCACCAGCCGGCGCGAGACACTGAGCAGCTCCATCGAGCGCGCGCAGCACGACAGCGAGGTCCTGCGCCAGCAGCTGCGCGAGGTGACCGCGCTGGAGGCCGAGGAACGCAGCCGCATCGACCGCATGGCCGCCTTCCAGGTGCGTGCGATGCAACCCGGCCAGGTGAACTCGGTGCTGATGCCGCAGGGCAGCTTCGTGCCGCAAGGGGCCACTCTGGTGCGCATGACCGACTGCAGCCGCATCGAAGTGGTCGCGGTCTTTCCGCCGCGGGTGGCCAGGAAGCTCAACATGGGCTCGACCATCGCCGTGAAAACCGACGACGGCGGCGCGGAAGTGTCGGCCCGCGTTACCCAGTTGTTGCCAGTTGCTCCAGAAGATTTCCAGAGCCGCTATGCAGTGCCCTTCCCCTTCGCGGAACAAGGCTCGCTGTACGCGGTGGCGCGTGTCGAGTCCGACAACCCGGCCTGGATCGCGCAACGAGGCCTGTGCGCCCCCGGCAAGGTGGTGTCGGCAAGGCTGGCCTCCTAGCGCGAAGCATGCATCCACGACGCCGATGAAGGCAGACGATGGATCACGCAACACCCGTTCGACGATGCGCGCTGGCGCCGGCCATGGCGCTCACGGCGATGCTGTGCCTTCATGCGCCGCAGGCACCGGCGGCCGAGGGCTCCGTGCAACAGCTGCTCGCGCGGCAGAGCTGCGACGGCCTGCGCCGTGCCGTGGCATTCAGCAGCCGGGGTGAGTCTTCGGCGCCGCTGCTGCTGCCGAGCTATCGCACCGAGGCTCAGATCGACGGCGTGCCTGAACTCGCGCCAAGCCTCGCGAACGTGGCCTTCGTGTACGACAACGCGCTGGCCGGCATCGCACTGCTCGCATGCGGCGACACCGCATCGGCCAAGCGCATCGCCGACGCTGTGGTGCTGGCCGTCGAGCACGACCCGCATTACTCCGACGGCCGCATCCGCAACGCCTACCGCGCCGGCCTGCTGACCGATGCGAAACCCGTGCTGTCCGGCTACTGGGACGCCAGCAGGAACCAGTGGATCGCCGATGCCTACCAGGTCAGCACCGCGACCGGCAACGTGGCCTGGGCCGCGCTGCTGTTGCTCAACGTGAACCAGTCTGCACCCTCGCCGCGCTATGCCGATGCCACCGCGAGGCTGCTGGCATGGATCGAGCAACGTACGCGTTCCAGCGTTGCGCCGGATGGCTACAGCGGCGGCTGGTACGGCTGGGACGACAGGCAGGCGGCGCAGACCTGGAAATCGACCGAGCACAACATCGACATCGCCATGGCCGCCGCATGGGCCGCACGCTCCGGCACGCACCCCGAGCACAAGCAGCAGGCCACCACCGCGCTGGCCTTCGTCGAACGCATGTGGAACAAGGGCGAGCAGCGCTTCCACATCGGCACGCAGGCCGACGGCGCGAGCGTCTCCGGCACGGCCTCGGGCCTCGATGCGCAGCTGTGGCCGCTGCTCGCCGCGCCGCCGGGCCACTGCGCATGGCAAGCCGGGCTTGCATGGATCGATGCCAACCATCGCTACGGTGCCGGCTACGGCTTCTCGCGCCAGCCCGACGGCATCTGGACCGAGGGCAGCGCCCAGGCCGCAGCCACGCTGGTGGCCGTCAAGGGCGCGGCGCCGGAGGCCTTGTGGCAACTGCTGGCCGCGCAGCGCGCGCCCAACGGCCTGTACTACGCCACGCCCAGCCCACGCATCTCGACCGGGCTGGCCATCGGGCCCGATTCCAAGGGCCCCGACTTCTTCTACTACCGCTGGCCCCACCTGGGCGCCACGGCCTGGATCGCACTTGCAGCCAAGGGCTGGAACCCGTTCACCGGAATCACCAACGTCGCAGGAGCAAAGCCATGTTCGAACTGATCGATACGCCTGAATTCAGGGTCAATCTGATGGTCGTGGGCCTGGCCCTGATCATGATTTTCCATGCCCGCGCCGACCGCGCGTCGCACCGCGTGCTGTTCGGCTTTCTCACCGCGCTGGTGCTGGTGCGCTACGTGGTGTGGCGGCTGGCCGAAACCCTGCCGCCGGCGGACCTGGGCTTCGGCACGCTGATGGGCTGGGTGTTCCTGGTGTTCGAGATGGTGTCGATCGTCTACACCCTGCTGTCGATACAGATGCTCTCGCGTCGCCGCGACAACCACGCGCAGGCGGATGCGGGCGAAGCGATGCTGCGCAAGCGCGGCGCGGCCGTGCCGGCCGTCGACGTCTTCATCTGCACCTACAACGAAGAGATCGGCGTGCTCGAGAAGACCATCCTCGCTGCGCAGGCCATCGACTATCCGCATCTGAATGTCTGGGTGCTCGACGACACGCGGCGCGACTGGCTGCGCGACTACTGCGAGCGAAAAGGTGTGCACTACGCGCGCCGGCCCGACAACGCGCATGCCAAGGCGGGCAACCTCAACAATGGGCTTCGGCAATCGGCAGCGCTGACCAATGCACCCTACATCCTCGTGCTGGACGCGGACTTCGCGCCTCACCGCGACATCGTCTACCGCGTGCTCGGCCTGTTCGGCGACCCGAAGTCGAAGGTGGGCCTGGTGCAGACGCCGCAGTTTTATTACAACGCCGACCCCATACAGCACAACCTGCGCGCCACCGACAGCTGGGTCGACGAACAGCGCGTGTTCTTCGACGTGCTGCAGCCCGCCAAGGACGCGGCCGACGTGGCGTTCTGCGTAGGCACCTCGTTCATCGTGCGGCGCGACGCCATCACCGCTGCCGGCGGTTTTCCCACGGGCAGCGTGTGCGAAGACATCTACACCACCTACACGCTGATGCGCTTCGGCTGGGTCACGCGCTGGCTCAACGAGCGGCTGTCGAACGGGCTGTCGGCGGACAGCGTCATCGACTACATCAACCAGCGCAGCCGCTGGTGCCTGGGCACCATCCAGGTGGCGCTGCTGCGCGACGGCCCGCTGCGCGGCAAGGGCTACAGCTTCACGGCGCGGCTGCACTACGTGCACGGGCTGATGCACTGGCTCACCAAGCCTTTCATCCTGCAGATCCTGGCGGCGCCCGCGCTCTACTGGTACACGGGCGTGTCGGCCTTCCATGCCACGCCCCAGGCCTTTGCCATGTACGGCCTGCCGCCGCTCGTCATGTTCTGGGGCTACACCTACTGGATCAGCCAGCGCCGCTGCCTGCCGGTGTTCACCGAAGTGACGCAGATCGTGGCCGCGATGGCGGTCACGCGCACCATCGTCTCGGCGCTGATCCGCCCTTTCGGGCGGCCGTTCAAGGTCACGGCCAAGGGGCAGGACCGCAGCAGGACGGTGGTGCACTGGAACCTGGTCGCGGTGTTCGGCGCCCTGATCGCGGCGATGCTGATGGGCGCGCTGGGCGCCATCGGCGGCTCGATGACCGCCGGCGATGTACTGAACGTGGTGTGGACCTTCGTCGCCACCGTGTACTGCCTGGCCGCGCTGATCGCCTGCATAGACCGCCCGCGCCCCGAGCACGACGAGCGCTTTCCGTACGACGCCGTCACCACCGTGCGCAGCGCCGCGGGCGTGGGTGCGGCACGCTTCGCCGAGATCGCGGGCGACGGCGCGCGGCTGCTCAACAGCGCCGCGCTGGGCCGCATCGCGGTCGGGCAGCCGCTGGACGTCCACGTCGACCACGTCGGCTGGGTTGCGGCCACGGTGACGGGCCGCTCCGACGCAGGCACCGAACTGGCCTTCGCGCACGACGAGGCGGTGCACGACCGGCTGGTGCGCCAGGTCTTCAGCCTGCCGCCCAGCCATGTCGCCACGCAGGTGAAGCCGGGGCGCGCCGCGCTGGCCTTCATGGACAGCGCGGGCTGGCGTTGGCCCAGGATGCCCCGAATGCCGGCGATGCCGCGCATGTTCGCCAGCAGCGCGCCGATGCTGATGGTGCTGCTGGTCGCCGTGCTGGTGCTATCGGGCTGCAACCTCACGCCGCCGCTGAAACCGGCCGACGTCGAAGTGCCCGCGCAGTGGGCCGAGGGAGCGGGCGGCGCCGATGCGGCACCCATGGCATGGCAGGCCTTCGTGCGTGACGACGAGCTGCGCGGGCTGATCGCTACCGCACTGGCCCGCAACCGCGACCTGCGCGTGTACGCCGCCAAGGCGAGGGAAGCGCGCGCCGTTTATGCGGGCACGCGTTCCAGCCTGTTTCCGGAGATCGGCCTCGCGGGCTCGGCCGGACGCGGCAACCAGGTCACGTCGCTCGGCCCGAACGGCGTGGCCACCAACAGCCAGGCGGTCGGCCGCGTAGGCAACACCTATGCGGTCCAGGCCGGCATCATGGCCTATGAGCTCGACTTCTTCGGCCGCGTCGACGCGGGCGTGAAGCAGGCGGGCTCGCAGGCCACGGCCAGCGACCTGGACTTTGCCGCGGCGCGCATGAGCCTCGTGGGCGAGGTGTCGAACGCCTACCTCACGCTGCGCGCCGACCGCGCACTGCTGGCGCTGGCCGAGTCCGACCTCGCCACCCAGACCGACAGCACCGGCGTGATGCAGCGTGCGCGCACGGCGGGCGGCACGTCGGACCTCGACCTGCTGCGTTCGCAGTCTCTGGTGCAGCGTGCCGCCGTTCAGCGCGAGGAATTCCGCATGCGCGTGGGGCAAGACCTGCAATGGCTCACCGTGCTGGTCGGCCAGCCGGTGCCCGCCAACACAGGCGCGCAGCGCCCATGGCCGGAGCGCTCGGTGGCCGACGTACCGGTGGGCCTGCCCGCGAGCCTGCTGCAGCGCCGGCCCGACCTGCTGGCCTCGTATGCGCGCGTCGAGGCCGCGAACTCTGGCATCGGCGCGGCCAAGGCGGCGTTCTATCCGAGCTTTTCATTGACCGCCGTGGGTGGCGGCCTGAGCAGCGAGTTCTCGAGCCTGCTGAGCTCCGGCAACCGCAGCTGGGCCACGGTGCTCGGCGTGTCGCTGCCCATCTTCGACTGGGGCCGGCGCTCCGCCAACCTGAGCGCGAACGAAGAGCGCCTGGCCGCCGCCATGGCGAGTTATGAATACGCCGTGCAGCAGGCATTGCGCGAAACTGCCAACGCGCTGATCGCCGACAGCCACCTGCGCCCGCAGCTCCAGGCCCAGCAGGCGCGCGTGCAGTCGCTGCAGCGAGTGGCGGCGATCTCGCGCACACGCTTTCGCAACGGGCTCGAAGACTACTTCGCCGGCGCCGATGCGCAGCGCGAGCTGTACGTCGAGCAGCGGCAATGGATAGAGCTGCAGCTCAAGCAGGCGGTCAATACGGTGAGCCTGTACAAGGCGCTCGGCGGCGGCTGGGAAGATGCGCCTGCGCCCATTGCCGCAGCAGGCGCGGCGCCGCGCCAGTGATCAAGCCGCCGGGGGTTCGGCGAACCACGCCTCGGCCCAGCCCTGCCGCTTGACGGGGTTGAACTCGCTGAACGTGAAGCTCGCGAGCTTTTCGGTGTGGAACGGGTCCTGCGCGAAGAACGCCTGCAGCGCGGCGAGCGATTCCGCGCGGGCCAGCATGAACCCGCCTGTCGCCGGCACCTTCGGCCCGGAGCAGAGCAGCAAGCCGGCGTCGTAGCCCAGTTGCAGGTAGGCGCGATGCGGCGGCACGGATTCCTGGATTCTTTCGAGCGGAACGAGGTAGTTGATTTCGACGATGAAGTGCTTCATGAATGATGTCTTCGATGGCTTTCCAGAGCGGTAGCAGCGACCGTGCCCGCCATGGCACTTTCGGTATTCAGCGCGCCAGCGGCAGCCGCATGTCGAAGCGCGCACCGCCGCCCGCTTCGTTCGCCGCCTCCAAGCGCCCGCCTTGCGCATGCACCACCGCCTGCGACAGCGCCAGCCCCAGGCCGAGTCCGGGCGTCTTCTCGTCGGAGCGCGCGGCGGCGCCGCGGTAGAAGCGCTTGAACAGGTGCGGCAGCTCGTCGCCGCGAATGCCCGGCCCGTGGTCCGACACGCTGACGATCGCCTCGTCGGCCTCCAGGTCGGCGCGCACGCTCACGTTAACCACCGTGTCGGGCGGCGAGAACTTGAGGGCGTTGTCCAGCAGGTTGGCCAGCGCGAGGCTGGCTGCGCCTCGGGCGACGCGCGCAGCGACCGGGAATGGCGCGTCCAGCAACAGGGCAAGCCGACGTTCGCGTGCCAGCGGCTCCAGGCGCCGCAGGGCCTCCTCGGCGAGCTGGTTCAGCGACACCGTTTCCACCGCGTCGCGCTCCTGGCCGGCGTCGAGGCGGGCCAGCACCAGCAGCTCCTCGACCAGCAGCGTGAGCGATTCGACCTCCTCCAGCGAGGAGCGCAGCGTCTCCACGTAAGCAGCCGGCTCGCGCGGCCTTCGCAGCGCCAGCTCGAGCTCGGTGCGCAGGCGCGACAGCGGCGAGCGCAACTCGTGCGAGGCATCGGCGGTGAAGCGACGCTGCGCCTCCATGCCCTGCTCGATGCGCGCGAGCATGTCGTTGAGGGTGTCCACGAGGCGGCCGATCTCGTCCCTGGTGCCGGGGTGCGGCAGCCGCTCGCCTAGGTTCGCATCGCCGATGCGGTGGGCCTGCAGCACCACATCGTCGATGGCGCCGAAGGCACGCCGGGTGATGAGCGCACCGGCCGCGCCCAGCGCCAGCAGCAGCGCGCCGCCAAGAATGATGAACAGCGCGCTGGCCATGGCGACGGTGCGGTTCACGTCGTCCAGCGAGCCCGCCACCTGCACCGCGAGCAGCGAGCTGCGGCCCGGCACGGGCACCGAGACCATGCGCGTGGGCTCCTCGCCGTAGCCGTCGAGCGTCTCGAAGACGGTCTCGCCCGCCGCGAGCCGCTCGCGCAGCGCGGCCGGGATGGGCAGCTGCGCCTCGCCGAGGTTGCTGCTGCGCGCGAGCACGCGGCCGTCGGCATCGACGATCTGCACCAGCCGGTCGAGCCGCACGAACGAAGGCGCGCCGGGGCCCGGCGGCGCCTCGTGGACGATGACGGTGTCGCCCTCGCCGGCCGCCAGCAGCATGCCCATCTCGGTTTCGGCCAGCGCGAGCAGCGCGGCGTCGAGCTCGCGGTGCACGTTGCGCGAGAACACCAGGTAGGAGGCGAAGGCGGCCACCGCCATCACCACCACGATCACGCTGACGTGCGCCAGCGCCAGCCGCTTGCGGAAGCTAATCATGAGCGACGCTTCCGCCGCCGTTGGCGTCCTCGGCCAGCGCCAGCCTGAAGCCGCGCCCGCGCACCGTGTGGATCAACGGCACGCACGGCGGCGCATCGACCTTGCGGCGCAGGTTGCTGATGTGAACGTCGATCAGGTTGTCGATGGAGATCAGGTCGTCCTTCCACACCTGCTCGGCCAGGCGCGAGCGGCTGACGACCTCGCCGGCGTGGCGCAGCAGGATCTGCAGGATCGCGAACTCCTTGTGGGTCAGCTCCAGCACCATGCCGCCGCGCAGCACGCGCTGGCTCACGGGGTCGAGGCTCAGGTCGGCCAGCGCGAGCACCACCGGCCGCACCAGCTCGGAGCGGCGCAACAGCGCGCGCACGCGGGCCAGCAGCTCGTCGAAGGCGAAGGGCTTGGTCAGGTAGTCGTCGGCGCCGGTGTTCAGGCCGGCCACCCGGTCGCTGAGCGCGTCCCGGGCGGTCAGCATGAGCACGGGGGTCTTGCAGCCGCGCTGGCGCAGGTCGCGGCACAGGGTGAGGCCGTCCTTTCCGGGCAGCATCCAGTCGAGCACGATCAGGTCGTAGGCGACGACGAACGCCTCCTCGTCGCCCTCCTCCGCGGTATGGACCACGTCGACCACGAAGCCCTCCTCCTGCAGGCCCCGGGCGAGCAGCCGGGCGGCCTTGCGGTCGTCTTCGATCAGCAGAATTCTCATGGCGCGGATCATGCCGTGCCTTCCTGACCAACGGCCACCGGGCCACCGGGCCACCGGGCCACCGGGCCGGATCCTTAAGAGAACTTCAGGATTTCTTGGGAGCTTCTTCAGGCGCCTTTTCCTACGCTCTCCGGCAGGAGACGGGAGCGGATCGAGGGCATGGGAAGGCGTCCCATGCACGGCGCGCCCGTCCCGCGACACCCCGGATCGCGATGAAGAAGAAATCCCTCTACCAGATAACCCCCGCGCGCATCGTCTTCGGCGTGATGACCTGCGCGGCCCTGTGCGTCGACTCCTTCGACGGCGCCGCCCATGCAGCTACCACGGTGGCCGCCGCCCCCGCCCCGATGCTGGTGCGCCAGGGCAACCGCCTGAGCGTGCCCGCCGGCTCGCCGCTGCGCGACCGGCTGCTGGTCGCCACCGTCGGCCAGGACACGCTGCCGCACGAGGTGAGCCTGCCCGCCACCGTGGAAGCCAACCCGGCGAGCACCGTCAACATCCTGCCGCCGCTGACCGGCCGGCTGCTCGAGCTCAAGGTGCGCCTGGGCGATACCGTCAGGCGCGGCCAGGTGCTCGCCACCATGAGCTCGCCCGACCTCGCGCAGGCCGTGGCCGATGCCCAGAAGGCCCGCGACGCGCTCGACCTCGCGCAGCGTGCGCTGGTGCGTGCGCGCGGCGTGAACGAGGCCGGCTCCAACGCCGCCAAGGACGTGGAGGCGGCCCATAGTGCCGTCGCCCAGCAGACGGCCGAACTGCGCCGCAGCGAGGCGCGCCTGCGCAGCCTGGGCGCGGACGGCAGCGGCACCCAGGCTGGCCAGGCCGGGCAGGTGCTGAAGATCGTCGCGCCCGCCTCCGGCACGGTCACGGCGCTGAACGCGGCCGCCGGTTCGAACCTGAACGACGCCAACGCGGCGCTGATGACGGTGTCGAACCTGGATTCGGTCTGGGTCACGGTCAACGTGCCCGAGAGCGTCGTGGGCACGGTCGCGCCCGGGCAGAACGTGGTGGTCACGCTGGCTGCCTACCCGGGCCGCAGCTTCAGCGGCAAGGTCGCCTTCGTGAGCGCGGTGCTCGACGCGGACACGCGCCGCGCCCGCGCCCGCATCGTGTTCGCCAACCCCGAAGGCATCTTCAAGCCCAACATGTACGCGACGGCCGTGCTGGGCGTGCCGCAGGGCGCGCAGCCGCAGGTGCCGGCCTCGGCGCTGCTGATGAACAACGACAGCGTGAGCGTCTTCGTCGAGGCCGAGCCCTGGACCTTCGTGCGCCGCACGGTGGAACTGGGCCGGGAGGACGGCGACAAGGTCCGCATCCGCAGCGGCCTGGCCGCGGGCGAGCGCGTGGTGGTGCGTGGTGGTGTGCTGCTGAATGATTAACCTCATCATCACCCAGTTCTTCCGCCGCAGGCACCTGGCCTGGGCGATGTCGGTGGCGCTGGTGCTCTTCGGCGCGTGGTCGTGGACGCAGATGACGGTCGAGGCCTACCCCGACCTCGGCGACGTCAACGTGCAGGTGACCACGCAGGTCAACGGCCTGGCCGCCGAGGAGATCGAGCAGCAGATCACCACGCCGCTGGAGCGCGCGCTGAGCAACACGCCCGGGCTGGCGTGGATCCGCTCCAGCAGCACCTTCGGCCTCTCGCTGATCACGCTGACCTTCAAGGACGGCACCGACGACTACTTCGCCCGCCAGCGCGTGACCGAGCGCATCGGCCAGGTCAGCCTGCCCTCCGGCGCGCAGCCCGGTCTGGGGCCGGTGGCGGGGCCGGCGGGCGAGATCTACCGCTACACGCTGGAGTCGGACACCAAGAACCTGATGGAGCTGTCGGAGCTGCAGCGCTGGAAGGTGATTCCGGCGCTCAAGCAGGTGGCCGGCGTGGTCGACATCAACAACTTCGGCGGCTTCACCCGCGAGTTCCAGCTGGAGCTGGACCCGGCGCGTCTGCAGAAATACGGTCTGGTGCTCAACGACGTGGTCACGGCCATCAACAACAACAGCGCCAACGCCGGCGGCGGGCGCATCGCGCGCGGCGACCAGAGCTACGTGGTGCGCGGCATCGGCCAGATCCGCACGCTGGACGACCTGGGCACGGTGGTGGTGGCGCAGAGCAGCGGCTCGCCGGTGCTGGTGCGCGACCTCGGGCGGCTGCAGTTCGGGCACCAGGAGCGCGGCGGCATCCTCGGCAAGGACACCAACCCGGACACCATCGAGGGCATCGTGCTGATGCTCAAGTACGAGAACCCATCGCGCGTGCTGGAGGGCGTGCACAGGAAGATCGACGAACTGCAGGCCGAGCTCGCGCCCATGGGCGTGAAGATCGTGCCCTACATCGACCGCGACGACCTGGTGAAGCTCACCGTGGACAAGGTGACGCACACCGTGCTCGAAGGCATGGCGCTGGTGTGCTTCGTGCTCATCCTCTTCCTGGGCAGCCCGCGCAGCGCGGTGGTGGCGGCGGTTGCCATTCCGATGTCGCTGGTGACGGTGTTCATCGTGATGCACTTCACCCGCATGCCGGCCAACCTGTTCTCGCTGGGCGCGATCGACTTCGGCATCATCGTGGACGGTGCCATCGTGGTGATGGAGGCCATCCTGCGGCGCCGCGAAGAAGAGCCGCATGCCACGCTCACCGAGGGCAACATCCTCGAGACGGTGAGCCATGTGTCGGGGCCGATCTTCTTCGCCACGCTGATCATCATCACGGCCTACTTTCCGCTCTTCGCCTTCGAGCGGGCCGAGGGCAAGCTCTTCAAGCCGATGGCCTTCACGGTCGGCTACGCGCTGGTGGGCGCCCTGCTCTGCGCGTTGACGCTCATTCCGAGCCTGGCCTACGTGGCGCTGCGCAAGCCGAGCAAGCCCTTCGTCAACAAGCCGCTGGTGTGGCTGACGGGTGCCTATCGCCGGGTGCTGGCGCGGCTGCTGGAGCTGCCGGCCATCGCCTACGGCCTGAGCGTGGCGGCGCTGGCCGCGGTGGTGGTGCTGGGCGCCACGGCCGGGCGCGAGTTCCTGCCCGACATCGACGAAGGCGCCCTGTGGCTGCAGGTCCAGCTGCCCTCGGGCCTGTCGCTGGACAAGGCCAGCGAGATGGCCACAGAGCTGCGGCACGTGCTGCTGGAGTACCCCGAGGTCTCCTACGTGGTGACGCAGCTCGGCCGCAACGACGACGGCACCGATCCGTGGACGCCCTCGCACATGGAGGTGCCCGTCGGCCTCAAGCCCTACGGCGAATGGCCGGCCGGAGTGAAGAAGGCCGACTTCGTGCGCACGCTGACGGAACGCTTCGCGCGCATGCCGGGCTTCGACGTGGGCATCAGCCAGCCGATCATCGACGGCGTGAACGACGCCGTGGGCGGCGCGCACAGTCCGCTGGTGCTGCGCATCTACGGCGACGACCTGAAGGAAAGCCGGCGCATCGGCAACCAGATCGTCGACCTGCTCCAGACGGTGCGCGGCACCGCCTCGGCGTCGCTGTTCCAGGAGCCGCCGATCCCGCAGGTGGTGATCGAACTCAACCGCGAGGCGGCGGCGCGCTTCGGCGTGAACGCGAACGACGTGGCCAGCCTGATCCAGACCGGCATCGGCGGTGCGCCCGTCATCACCGTCTATTCGGGCAACCGCACCTACAACGTGTCGGTGAAGATGCCGAAGAGCGCCAAGGGCAACACCGAAGCCATCGGCTCGCTGTTGCTCAACAGCTCCAGCGGCGCCAAGGTGCCGCTGGCGCAGGTGGCCGACATCCGGCTGCAGACCGGCGAAAGCACGATCTCGCACGAGATGAACGAGCGCCAGATCACGGTGCGCGTGGACAACCGAGACCGCGACCTGGCCTCCTACCTCGACGAGGCACGCGATCGCATCGCGAAGGAAGTGAAGTTCGACCCCACGAAGACCCGCCTGCAGTGGGCCGGCCAGTTCGAGAACCAGCAGCGCGCGCAGGCGCGGCTGGGCGTGTCGCTGGCCATCGTGGTGAGCATCATGGCCGTGCTGCTGTTCTTCCAGTTCGGAAAGATCCGGCAGGTGGCGCTGATCCTGGGCGTGGTGCCGATGGCGACGCTGGGCGGGCTGATCGCAGTGCACGTCGCGGGCGAAACGCTCAACGTGGCCACGGCCGTAGGCTTCATCGCGCTCTTCGGCGTATCGATACAGAACGGGATCATCATGGTCGCCAACTTCCGCCGCGTGCGCGGCGAAGGCCTGGCGCTGCAGGCCTCGGTGCTCGAAGGCGCGACCGAGCGGCTGCGGCCGGTGCTGATGACGGCCACGGTGGCCTCGGTGGGCATGCTGCCCGCGGCCCTGGCCACCGGCGTGGGCACCGACGTGCAGCGCGGCCTGGCGACCGTGGTGGTCGGCGGGCTGGTCGTGTCGACGCTGCTGACGCTCTTCATCCTGCCCACGCTCTACTTCGCGATGGAACGCCTGTTCGAACGCAAGGGCTGGGGCACGCGCTCGCGGCGCGACCGGTAGGAGAACAGAGAAATGAAGAAGAAGACGAACCTGGCGGCGCCCGTCCCGGCTGGTATTACGGCCGGCATCACTGCCGGCATCGCGGCGATGCTGCTGGCGGGCTGCGCGGTCGGTCCTGACTTCGCGCGCCCGCAGCTGAACCTGCCCGAGCGATACACGCCTGCGCCACCCACGAGCCAGGCCGCCGAGGGCGTGCCGCTCGCGCACCTGTCGAGCGATGTGGACGTGCCTGCCCAGTGGTGGCAGGCCTTCCGCAGCGAGCCGCTGAACGCGCTGGTCGCCCAGAGCCTCGCCGGCAACCCGACCATCGAGGCCGCCGATGCCGCCCTGCGCGCCGCGCAGGAGAACGAAGCCGCCGACCGCGCCGCCTTCTGGCCGAGCGTGGCGCTGGGCTACTCGCCGACGCGGCAGCGCGTGGCCAGCGCGGTGGCGAGCCCGGTGTCGTCCAACGCGAGTCTCTACACGCTGCACACGGCGCAGGTGACGGTGTCGTACACGCCCGACGTGTTCGGCGCCACCCGCAGGCAGGTGGAAGGCGCGCAGGCCAACACCGAGCTGCAGCAGTTCCAGAGCGTGGCCGCAAAGCTCTCGCTCAGCAGCAACGTGGTAACCGCCGCGATCACCGAAGCCTCGCTGCGCGCGCAGCAGGCCGCCACGCTGAAGATCATCGCGGGCCAGAAGGAAGTGCTGCAGGCCTATCGCCAGCAGCTGGCGCTGGGCCAGGCAGCGCCGGCCGACGTCGATGCCCAGGAAGCCGCGCTGGCCGCCACCGAAGCGACGCTGCCGCCGCTCGACCGGCAGCTTGCGCAGCAGCGCAACCTGCTGACCACGCTGGCCGGCCGCTTCCCGAGCCAGGGCGTGGAGGCGCGCTTCGATCTCGACGCGCTCCAACCGCCGACGGAGCTGCCGCTGACCCTGCCGTCCAGCCTCGTCGAGCATCGGCCGGACGTGCGTGCGGCCGAGGCGCAGCTGAAGTCGGCGAGCGCAGCCATCGGCGTGGCGGTGGCCGCGCGCCTGCCCAACGTGACGCTGGGCGTGAACTCGTACGGCTCCTCGGCCTACCGGCTGGCGGATCTGTTCAAGTCGTCCTCGCTCTTCTGGACGGTGGCCGCGAGCGTGACACAGCCCATCTTCGACGGCGGCGCGCTCAAACACCGCGAGGCCGCCGCCCGCGCATCGTTCGACCAGGCGGCCGCGCAGTACCGCGCGACGGTGCTCGCCGCCTTCCAGGACGTGGCGAACACGCTCGAAGCCATCGACGCCGACACCCGCGCGCTGCAGGCGGCGGTGAAGGCCGAGCGCGCGGCGTCGCAGAGCCTGGCGCGCACGCAGGCACAAGTACGGCTGGGCGACGCCAGCACGCTCTCGCTGCGCATCGCCCAGCAGGCCCAGCAGCAGGCGCTGCTCAACCTGGTGCAGGCCCGCGCGCTGCGGCTGACCGACGCGGCCGCCCTCTTCCAGGCGCTGGGCGGCGGCTGGTGGAACCAGCCGCAGGCTGCGGTCGCCTCGTCTTCGTCGCTTTCGACGTCTTCTTCCATTTCCCCCGCATCGCCATGAACATCATCCGCTACGACATGGGACCCCGCTTCAGCGAGATGGTGACCGTCGACCTGGGCACTGCGCGCCTGCTGTATCTCTCGGGCCAGGTGGCCGAGAACCCGTCGCTCGACATCACCGGGCAGACGCGCGAGATCCTCCATCACATCGACCGCCTGCTCGCCACGCAGGGTGCCACCAAGCAGGACCTGGTCAGCGTGACGATCTACCTGCGCACCGTGGGCGACTACGCCGCGATGAACTCGGTGTGGGACGAATGGGTGCCGGCGGGACACACTCCCGCGCGCGCCACGGTGGGAGCGAAACTGATCGACTCCGAGTACCGCGTCGAGATCCAGGCGACGGCCGCGATCGCAGTGAAGGGGCCGGCGCCGTGATGCGCCTCTTCCTTCTTGGAGCGCTGATGCTGAGCGGCTGCTCGGCCTTCGATGCGCATTCCTTCGACCGCTCCGCCGGCTGGCGCGCTGCCGAGGTCGTCAGCGTCGGGCGCGCGGGCGACCTTGCCGCCACGGCCGATCGCGATTGCGGCTCGGACGGTGGTGCCGCGGCGCCCTACGCCGTCGTGCGCTATCGCAACGGAGGCGTGCACAGCCGTTCGGTAGGCACCGGCCGATGGCCTGCCGGCGCCCGGCTCAAGGTCGGCGATGCGGTGGAAGTGAACGTCCTCGACTGCGCCGCGCCGCTGGCGCTGCCGGGTCAGAGCGGCAGCAGCTCCGGCACGCCGTCGCGCTGAAGCCAGCCCTCGAACTCGTCGGAAAGCCGCCGCGCCTCGCGCGTGGCGCGGCCCCATGCGGCGATGCGCGCCTGCGCGTCGTTCGCGAAATGGATGAAGTCCTTGCGGTCGGGCAGCTTGCCGTTGGGCAGTGACCGAACCCATTCGGGGTCGGGCGCAAGCACCACCATCCGGTCGAGAAAACCGCTGGCCTTGTGGCGCCAGCGCAGGCCCTTGTCGAGCCAGCCCGGCACCACCGCCTGCTGGAAGTGCGGGTACAGCACGATGCCCTCGTCGGCCGGCTGGTAGTCCAGGTGCAGGTGGTAGTCGGTGATGCCGCCGTCCCAGTAGGCGCCGCGCGGCGCGCCGGGAATATCGTGCACCGCCGCCAGCAGGAACGGGATCGAGCACGAGGCCTGCAGCACCATGTTGAAGTTGGCCTCGCTCAGCGCGTGCTGGCGCGTGCGGAAGTCGCGCGTGGCGAAAGGCAGGGCCGCGCCGGGGGTGGAGAACACGCAGCGCTCCAGCCACGCGCCCAGGCTCTTGCGGTGCAGGCTGTTGGTGGCGAATGCCCCGAGGTAGCCCACGGGCGTGCGCGCCCTGCCCTCGCGCCCGAGGATGTGCCGGCCGCGCGAGGTCACCACGTGAAGCCGATAGCGCGGATGGCTCAGCACCTCGCCGATGCGCCCGCCGTAGAACGATTCGAGGCTCTCGGCGAAGCGCTCGCTGAGCTGGTGCGGGCTGAGCTTCTTCTGGCCGGGCGGCACCTCGAACTGCTGGTGCACGTAGTCGTGCTCGAAGCGCTCGAAAGCGGTGTCGGGATCCGACAGGCAGGCCGTCGACAGCCGCCACGCGCCGATCGACGCGCCCACCAGGTGCACCTGCTGGCTCGACTGCGGCAGCCAGCGTCCGAAGATGAAACGGTCGAGCGGCCCGAGGATCAGCCCCTTCGGCCCGCCCGCCGCGCCGGGAACGGTGCGCACGTCCTGCGGACGCAGGCCGTGCTGCTCGATGTGCTTGCGGGCCGCGGGGCCGGCGTAGATGCGCAGGGCTTTCATCGTCATGCCGGTCGCGTCAGCAAGAAGCGTGCGTCGACGCCTGCCTTACTTGCGAAGCCCCTGCAGCTTGGCGAAGGCATTGGCCATCTGGCCGGCCGGTTGTGGCGAGCTGTCGCGGCGGCCGTGCTGCTGCTGGCCGCGTCCAGCCCCTTCGAAGCGGTTGTCGCGCGGGCCGTCGCGGCGCGCCGGAGCGGCGTCGAGCTTCATCGACAGGCCGATGCGCTTGCGGGCCACGTCCACTTCCATCACCTTGACCTTCACGATGTCGCCGGTCTTCACGACCTCGCGCGCGTCGTTCACGAACTTGTGGCTCAGCTGGCTCACGTGGACCAGCCCGTCCTGGTGCACGCCGAGGTCGACGAAGGCGCCGAACTGGGCCACGTTGCTCACGGTGCCTTCGAGGACCATGCCCTCCTTCAGGTCGGCGATGTCTTCCACGCCGTCGTTGAAGCGCGCCACCTTGAAGTCGGGGCGCGGGTCGCGACCGGGCTTCTCGAGTTCGCCCAGGATGTCCTTGACGGTGATGACGCCGAACTTCTCGTTGGCGAAGAGCTCGGGCTTCAGCGTCTTGAGCATGTCGGCGCGGCCCATCAGCTCGGTGATCGGCTTTCCGGTCTTGACGATGATCTGCTCGACCAGCGGGTAGGTCTCGGGGTGCACGCCGGTGATGTCCAGCGGGTCGGCACCGCCGCGGATGCGCAGGAAGCCCGCGCTTTGTTCAAAAGCCTTGGGGCCGAAGCCGGTCACGTCGAGCAGCTGCTTGCGGGTGGAGAAGGCGCCGTTGGCTTCGCGCCAGCGCACCACCGCCTTCGCCACGCTGGACGACAGGCCCGACACGCGGCTGAGCAGCGGCACGCTCGCGGTGTTGAGGTCCACGCCCACGGAGTTCACGCAGTCTTCCACCACGGCCTGCAGCGTGCGCGCGAGCTCGCTCTGGTTCACGTCGTGCTGGTACTGGCCCACGCCGATGCTCTTGGGGTCGATCTTCACGAGCTCGGCCAGCGGGTCCTGCAGGCGGCGCGCGATGGAGGCGGCGCCGCGCAGGCTCACGTCCACGTCGGGCATTTCCTGCGAGGCGAATTCGCTGGCGGAGTACACCGAGGCGCCGGCCTCGCTCACCACCACCTTGTCGACCTTCAGCTCGGGCGCGCCGGCCTGCGCGGCCATCTTGGCCAGCAGCTTGATGAGGTCGCCCGCCAGCTTGTCGGTCTCGCGGCTGGCGGTGCCGTTGCCGATGGCGATCAGGTTCACGCCGTGCTTGGCGCACAGCTTGCCCAGGGTGTGCAGCGAGCCTTCCCAGTCCTTGCGCGGTTCATGCGGGAACACGGTGGCGGTCTCGACCAGCTTGCCGGTGGAATCGACCACGGCCACCTTCACGCCGGTGCGGATGCCGGGGTCCAGGCCCATCACCACGCGCGGGCCGGCGGGCGCCGCGAGCAGCAGGTCGCGCAGGTTGTCTGCGAACACCTTGATGGCGACCTTTTCCGCGTCTTCGCGCAGGCGGGTGAACAGGTCGCGCTCGGTGGACAGCGCGAGCTTCACGCGCCAGGTCCAGGCCACGCACTTGCGGATCAGGTCGTCGGCCGGACGGCCCGAATGGCTCCAGCCCAGGTGCAGCGCAATGCGGCCTTCGGCGATGCTGGGCTTGCCGGGTTCGGGCTCCACGGGGAGCACCAGCTTGGCATCGAGGATCTCCAACGCGCGGCCGCGGAACACGGCCAGTGCGCGGTGCGAGGGCACGCGGCCGATGGGCTCGTCGTACTCGAAGTAGTCGCGGAACTTGGCGACGTCGGCGTTGTTCTCGTCCTTGCCGGCCATGAGGCTGGAGCGCAGCAGGCCCTCGTTCCAGAGCCATTCGCGCAGGCTCTGCACCAGCGCGGCGTCTTCGGCCCAGCGCTCGGAGAGTATGTCGCGCACGCCGTCGAGCACGAGCGGCACGGTGGAGAAATCGGGGCCCGGCTTGCCGTCGTCGAGGGTGGTGGCGGGCTGCAGGAAGGCCTTGGCTTCCACGGCGGGGTCGAGCGTGGGGTCGGCCAGCAGCTTGTCGGCCAGCGGCTCGATGCCGAATTCCCGGGCGATCTGGCCCTTGGTGCGGCGCTTCTGCTTGAACGGCAGGTAGAGGTCTTCGAGTTCCTGCTTGGTGGGCGCCAGCTCGATGGCGGCGCGCAGCTCGGGGGTCAGCTTGCCCTGCTCGTCGATGGCCTTGAGCACGGCCCCGCGGCGGTCTTCGAGTTCGCGCAGGTAGGAAAGACGCGCTTCAAGTTCGCGCAGCTGGGTGTCGTCGAGGCCATCGGTGGCTTCCTTGCGGTAGCGGGCGATGAATGGAACCGTGGCGCCCCCGTCGAGCAGTTCGACGGCGGCCTTCACCTGGTTCTCGCCGACCTTGATCTCGACGGCGAGCTGGCGAATGATTTTCTGCATGTCTTGAGCGCGTCCCTGGCAAAGCGCGGGAGTTTGCCATAGGCGAGCGCGGCCTCGGCCCCTGCCGGCCCGCCGGGCGTGTTACAGCTTGCGTTCGTGTTCCGCCCGTGCCGGCGCCGCGCACGGCACCACGAGCCGCACGCACAGGCCGTGCGGCGCGACGGGGCCGATGTCGAGCTCGGCGCCGATCGCCTCGGCGCGCGAATGCATGCTGCGCAGGCCCTTGCCCAGGCCGGCGGAGGCAATCCCGTCGCCCGCCGCCTCGCCCGCCCGAACGTTCGCCTCCGGGCCCAGCCCGCGGCCGTCGTCGCGCACCTCGAGCACCATCGCGCGCCCCTGGTCGTGCGCCGCGACCCGCAGCTCGACCCGGCTCGCACGCGAATGGCGCAAGGCGTTCGACAGCGCCTCCTGCGCGACGCGGCAGACCTGCGAGGCGGTCTCCGCGGGCATCTCGAAAGTCTCTGCCTCGGCCGGCACGCTCCACTCGAAGGCCACCCCCATGCGCTCGAAGGCGGGCAGCAGGCGGTAGCGCAGGTGGCCGAGGCGCTCGACGACGGTGCTGTCTCCCTGGTCGTCGAGATCGTCCACCGTCATCTGCAGCTCGAGCAGGCAGGCCTGGAGCGCCATCGAGAGGCTGCCGGGGCCGGCCGACCTGGGGTCCTGGCTGGCCAGCAGCGCCACCAGCCTGGAACCGACGCCGTCGTGCAGGTCGTTGGCAATGCGGCGGCGCTCGGCCATCACGGCATCGGCCTGGAGCGAATGGGAGGTGCGCTGCCGCGAGAAGTACCAGATGCCCACGACCATGGCCAGCACCAGCACGTTGACGGCCTGAAGGGCCCAGAAGGCGAACGACATGTCGCCCGCAGTGGCTGCGACGGCGGCCGGCCCTGACCAGATCGCCTGCGCGGCGACCGGCGTCAGGTGCAGTGCACCCGCGAGCACGGCCCAGGCCAGGAGCCGGCGGCGCGAGACCTGCCGGCGCAGCCATGCCAGCAGCACGCACCAGGCAGCGATCGAAAGCCACACGAACTGGTCTTCCAGAAGATGCGGAAGCTGAAGGTCCTGCGGCGCGAGCATGGCATGGCCTAGAGGAGTCCCCGATGGGAGGCGAAGCTCACGGCCTGCGCGCGGGTGTGCGCGTGCAGCTTGCGGTAGATGTTCTTGACGTGTGCGTTAACCGTCTGGGCACTGATGGTGAGCTGCAGCGCGATCTCTTCGGTTACGTAGCCGGTCGCTACAAGTCGCAACACTTCCCGCTCCCTTGCCGACAGGGTCGCCTTGCTGTCGGGCGGGCGCACCGGGTTCACGTTGGAGCGCTTGTGATCGAGGTGCACGAGCAGCCTGCGGGCCAGCCGGGGGGTGATGGCGGCACCGCCATTGACCACCTGCAGCACGGCCTGCGCATAGCTCTGGAACCACGCGTTCTTGACCAGGTAGCCCGAGGCGCCGAGCTCGAAGGCATGCAGCACCTGGGGTTCGTCCTCGAGGGCGGAAATGACGATGATCTCGGCCGCGCTGCGATGACGCTTGGCCTCCTCGATCAGCTCGAATCCGCTGCCGTCGCCGAGCCGGATGTCGACCATGAGCACGTCGAATTCATGCTGCATCAGCAGGCGCCGGCCCTCGCGCAGCGTACCGGCCTGTCCTTCGAGCTGGATGCGCAGGTCGCCCAGCAATTCCTGCGCGATGACGCGGCGCACGAACGGGTCGTCGTCCACGAGCAGTACGCGCACCGGCTTGGTCTGCTGCCCGGTCAGGAAGTCTGGCCACGGGAGGGTGTCGGCGGACGGTGACAGTAGTCCGCCGAACTGGCCAGGGTTGTTGTACTTCCTCGCAGAGTTGCTTGAATCTGTCAACGAAATCTCAAGATCGCTTTCCATTTCAGCCCCTTTGTGACAACTAGTCCATCGTGTTCGTTTCCAAAAGTTAATCCATTTCTACTCAGATTTTTAAACCGAACTTTTTTGATTACCTTGGTTGCATCCTGTTGCGATTGACTACCTGTGTCAAGTAAAAGTACTACTTTCCCTTGTGGCGACGCATGTAATGACCATTCGGCGAGGCTTTGGATGGGCAGTTCGACATGTCTTTTGCCATAGCCTTGCTCTACCCAACAAGGGGCGCCGTCCACCGTCCCCGAGACCTTGACGAAGCATTTCGACTGACATTTGAGCCATTCAAATCCCCCTCGCTGACCGTCAGCTGATGGCAAAGCGGCCCGCCGCACTGCCTTGCCTTACGCTCGCACGATGACTTTCCTTGCGCATCTGTTGCGCGTGCTGCGTGCCCTGCTCCGCGCCATCGCCACGGCGCTCGTCGTTCCGCTGCTGCTCTTCGAGGAGTGGGGGTGGGAGCCGCTGGCGGCGCTTGTGGCGCGCCTTTCGCACCTTCCCCTATGGGCTGCGCTAGAGGAGAGGCTGCGCCGGCTGCCGCCATGGGGAGCGCTGCTGGCCTTCTTCGTGCCGGTCCTGTTGCTGCTGCCGGTGAAGGTGCTGGCGCTCTTCCTCTTCGGCCGTGGCCATGCGGCGAGTGCGCTGACGGTGCTGGTGCTGGCCAAGCTGGTCGGCACGGCCATCGTGGCGCGGATCTTCCAGCTGGTCGAGGGACCGCTGATGCGCATTCCCTGGTTCGCCCGCTGGTATCCCCGATGGAAGGCCTGGAAGGACCGCGTGCTCGACTTCGTCAGGCAGAGCCGCCCCTGGCGCCTGGTGCGGGCGTTGAATCGGCGCCTCGCCCGAAGCTGGCGTCATTTCAAGGAAGGCTGATGCATATTTTACCCGGGTATATTGCAATCGCTATTTAACCCGGGTAATATTTGAGGCATGAACCTGCCCACTGAAACCCGCCGCGCCCTGATCCGCCAGTACAAGGAAACCCCGCGCCCCGCTGGCGTCTACGCGATCCGCAACAGGCTCGACGGACGCATCTACGTGGGCGGCAGCCTCGACGTCGAGGGCGCGATGAATCGCGCGCGTTTCGAGCTGAACATGCGCTCCCATCGCAGCAAGGCGCTCTTGCACGACTGGATCGCCCACGGCGCCAACCACTTCAGCTTCGAGGTGGTCGATCGCGTCAAGGAGCGAAAAGACCCCGATTTCGATCGCAAGGCCGAACTCGAGAAGCTTCTTTCGCTCTGGCAGGAAGAGCTTCAATGCTTCGGGGCGAACGGCTACAACACACCCTGAACGCATGTGCGATACATGCTGTCGAAACGGTGCGCAGCGAAGCGCAGCAGCGAGTAGATTACGCACCTCGTTTCGCTTGGCATCCCCCAGGAACAAACAAACACCCGAATGTCTTCCGACACCCCGACAACCACCCTGACCGTGTTCTTCGGCTTCCAGCGCGTCGCGCACGGCAGCAAGGCCGAAGTGCTCGAGCAGTTGAGTCGCCGCGACGATCCCGGCCCGTATCTCGTTTTCGACGACCAGACCGGCACCCAGCTCGACCTCGACATGCGCGAGCTCCCGCCCGAGCTGCGCTACCCCGAGGCCGAGCCGCATCGCGACGAGGCACCGCGCGGCGTGGGCCGTCCCAAGCTCGGCGTGGTCGCACGCGAGGTCACGCTGCTGCCGCGGCACTGGGACTGGCTGGGCCGCCAGCCCGGCGGCGCGTCGGTCGCGCTGCGCAAGCTGGTCGAAGATGCGCGCCGCGTGAACGCCGAGCGCGACACCGTGCGCGCTGCGCAGGAGGCCGCCTACCGCTTCATGACCGCGATCGCGGGCAACCTGCCCGGCTTCGAGGAAGCCACCCGCGCGCTTTTCGCCGGCGAGGAGCAGCGTTTCGCCAACCTGATCGAACCATGGCCCGCCGACGTGCGCGCCCATCTGCAGAAACTCGCGGCCGCCGGCTGGAACCATCGATGAGAACGACAACCGAGACGACCGGCTCCCCGGCCAGCAGCCAGGGTGCCGGCCAGAGCGGCCTGCAGGGCGTGCCCGTATCGCCCGTCAACGCGCCCCGGCCCTTGTGGAAGGTGTTCCTCTTCTTCCTCGCGCCGATGTTGCTCAGCAACATCCTCCAGTCGCTCTCGGGCACGCTCAACAACGTGTACGTGGGCCAGATGCTCGGCGTGGGCGCGCTCGCGGCGGTGTCGAGCTTCTTCCCGGTGATGTTCTTCTTCATCGCCTTCATCATCGGCCTGGGTGCGGGCGCCTCGGTGCTCATCGGCCAGGCCTGGGGCGCGCGCGACGCCGCCAAGGCGAAGGCCGTCGCGGGCACCACGCTCACCGTCGGCGTGCTGATGGGCCTCGTGATCGCCGTCTTCGGCGGCGCGTTCACCACGCCCATGCTGGCGGCGCTGGGAACGCCGCCCGACGTGCTGGCCGACTCCACGCGGTATGCGCGCATCATGCTGATCGCGATGCCGGGCGTGTTCATCTTCCTGCTGGCCACCGCGATGCTGCGCGGCGTGGGCGACACCGTCACGCCGCTGCTCACGCTGCTGATCTCCACCCTGATCGGCCTGGTGGTCACGCCTGCGCTCATCCGCGGCTGGGGCGGCCTGCCACAGCTCGGCGTGGCCAGCGGCGCATGGGCCTCGGTGCTGTCGTTCCTCGTGGCGACCGTCTGGCTGGGCTTCCGGCTGCGCCAGCGCAGGAGCCCGCTCGCACCCGATGCGGAATTCATGCGCAACCTGCGCATCCAGCCGCACCTGCTGAAGGCCGTGCTGCGCATCGGCGTGCCCACCGGCGTGCAGATGATCGTGGTGGCGCTGGCCGAGGTGGTGCTGCTGTCGATGGTCAACGGCTTCGGCTCCAACGCCACGGCCGCCTACGGCGCGGTCAACCAGGTGGTGGCCTACGTGCAGTTCCCCGCCATCTCCATCGCGATCACCGCGTCGATCCTCGGCGCGCAGGCCATCGGCGCGGGCCGTGCCAACCGGCTCGGCGCCATCGCGAAGACGGCGCTGCTGATGAACCTCGTGCTGACGGGCGGGCTGGTGCTGCTGGGCTACCTCTTCTCGCGTCCGCTGATGGGCTTCTTCATCACCAGCGCGCCGGTGATCGAGATCGCGCAGACGCTGCTGCACATCATGCTGTGGAGCCTGGTGGTGTTCGGCATGGCCTCGGCGCTCTCGGGGATCATGCGCGCCAGCGGCTCGGTGCTGGTGCCGACGCTGATCTCCATCTTCTGCATCCTGGGCGTGGAAGTGCCGGTGGCATGGCTCATGAGCCACCGCATCGGGCTCGACGGAGTCTGGGTGGCCTACCCCGTGACCTTCGGCGCGATGCTGCTGCTGCAGACCGCGTACTACCAGCTCGTGTGGCGCAAGAAGGCGATCCACCGGCTGGTGTAGGCGCCGCTCCTACCTTCCCTCGAAGGCGCGCTGCACCTCGGCAAGGTCGAGCTTGACCATCTTCATCATGGCCTGCATCGCGCGGTTGGCCTTGTCCTGGTCCTTGTCCTGGAACATGCGGATCATGGCCTTGGGCGCGACCTGCCACGACACGCCGTAGCGGTCGGTGAGCCAGCCGCACTGCACGGGCTCGCCGCCGCCTTCGAGCAGCCTGTCCCAGTAGTAGTCGACATCGGCCTGCGTCTCGCACGGCACGAACATCGAGATGGCCGGGTTGAACTTGTACTGCGGGCCGCCGTTGAGGATCATGAACTCCTGCCCGTCGAGCTCGAAGGTCGCGGTGAGCAGCGAGCCCTTGCGCTCGGGGTTGGCGTCGCCCCACAGCAGCCTGTCGGTGACGCGGGAGTTGGGGAAGATGCTGCTGTAGAAATTCAGCGCCTCCTCGCCGTTGGTGTCGAACCAGAGGCAGGGAACGATCTTCTGCATGGGATCTCCTTGGTGCTTGAATGATGAACCTTGAGGTTCAGTATCGAAGCCTCCGCCGCCGGCTGTCAACCCGTGCAACGCCTGTCAGTGGGAAGTTGTCAGGCGATGCGATAGAAGCCCTGGTCGGGGCGTACGCCCGCCCTCTTCGTGAACTCGACCGGATCGAAGCCCTCCTCGGCGAACTTCTTCTTCACGAACTCGGTGGCCGAGGCCACGGCCTGCTCGCTGGTCCATTCGACCAGCGTCAGGACGTTGAACTCGCTGCCTCCGCCCGTCTGGTCCAGCACATGCGCGCGCAGGCAGCCCGGCAGGTTGCGCAGTGTCTGCTGGATGCGCTGCATCTGCGCGATGAACGCCGGCCGCGCTTCGGCTGGCACGGCGAACTTGTCGACCCGGAAGACGGGACCGTAGGCAGGGATCGAGGAAGAGGTCGAGGACGAAGCGATGGTGTCGTGCGACATGGAGCGGATTCCTTGCAGAGAAAAATGCGCACGGGACCCGCGCGCTGGGAGTTATTCTCAAACCTCAAGTAAAGCTGAGGTCAAGGGCTTTTCTCTTCCATGAACGACGCACTTCAACGAGCCGGCATTCCCTCCACGCTCACGGTCGGCGAGGTGGCCCGCCGCAGCGGGGTGACCGTGTCCACGCTGCATTTCTACGAGGCGCAGGGGCTGATCGGCAGCACCCGCACCGCGGGCAATCAGCGACGCTACCCGCGCACGGTGCTGCGGCGCGTGGCCTTCGTTCGGGTAGCCCAGAGGGTAGGCATTTCGCTTGCCGAGATCGGCGCTGCACTGGCTACCCTGCCCGACTCTGCCGCGCCGACCCGCGAGGACTGGGCCCGGCTCTCGGCCTCATGGCGCGCGGATCTGGACGAGCGCCTGGCGCAATTGCAGAAGCTGCGCGACACCCTCGACGACTGCGTCGGCTGCGGCTGCCTGTCGATCGACCGCTGCAAGCTGCGCAATCCGCTCGACCGGCTCGGCGCCGAGGGCCAGGGGCCGCAACGGCTGCTGGTGAAACGAGGCGCCTGAAGAACCCAGGCGCTTGCGCCCAAAAAAAGCACTCCGCCGGCGAAATGCCCCGGCCGAATCGACCGCGCCCCACGGCGGCTGCAAGCGCCAAGGATGGTGCGCCGCCACGAAGGCAGAATGGAAAAAAGCAAAGGACTCCGAATGACGAGTACTTCACTCACACCCGAGGCCGCCCGTGCCTACGCTGTCGAGATGCACGGCGAACAGAAATACGGCACGCATCCCTACGTGCACCATCTCGACGCCGTCGCCGCCCTGCTCCAGCCCTACGGCGACAAGGCGCGCGTCGTCGGCTATCTGCACGACGTGGTCGAGGACACGGCCGCCACCGTGGCCGACGTGCGCTCGCGCTTCGGCGACCTGGTCGCCTCCTGCGTCGCTCTGCTCACCGACGCACCCGGTGCCAATCGCAAGGAGCGCAAGGCCAGGACTTACGCGGCGCTGGCCGAGGTGAAGGGCGACGAGGAACTCGCGCTGCTCGTGAAGGCCGCCGACCGGCTGGCCAATGTGCGTGCCTGCGTGGCCGACGGCCAGCGCGCCTTGTGGGACACCTACCGCGGGGAGCACCCGACCTTCAGGGCAGCCGCGTTCAGGCCCGGGCAGTGCGATCCGCTGTGGGCCGAGCTCGACACGCTGCTCTCGCCACCGCACGCGCCAGCGCCCTAGCCAGCACGCGGATTCGCGAACTCCATCACCCCGTCGTCCACCGAACCGAAGCGCAGGCTCACGAGATCGCGCGCGTAGTTCTGGTACACCCGCCACGGCGCGCGCGAGCCCTGCTTCGGAAACCTGTCCACCGCGCGCTGCACGTAGCCTGAGGAGAAGTCCAGCCAGGGCTCGGGCACCAGAGACGGGTCGGTGTTGCGGGGCGTGCATTGCCTCCAGCCGTGCTTCTCCATGTGGTTGAGCACCCGGCAGACATACGCACAGGTCAGGTCGCTCTTGAGCGTCCACGAGGCGTTCGTGTAGCCGAACGACGAGGCCAGGTTGGGCACGTCGCTGTACATCATTCCCTTGTAGTTGAAGGTCGCGGCCGGGTCCACGCTGCGGCCGTCCACTTCGAGCCGCACGCCGCCCAGCACCTGCAGTTCGAGCCCGGTGGCGGTGACGATCACGTCGGCCTGCAGCTCTCTGCCCGACTTCAGCCGGATGCCGCCCGGCGTGAAGGTGTCGACATGGTCCGTGACCATCGATGCGCGCCCTGCCCTGATGGCCGCGAACAGGTCGCCGTCTGGCACGAGGCAGAGGCGCTGGTCCCACGGGTTGTAGCGCGGAGTGAAATGCGTGGCGACGTCGTAGCCGGGCCCGAGGGCCTGCCGCACGCCGCCGAGGATCAAACGCTTCACGCGTTCGGGCCTGCGCCGCGCAAGGCGGAAGAAGTACATCGCCAGCAGCACGTTCTTCCAGCGCGTGAGGCCGTACGCGATGCCTGACGGCAGGAAGCTGCCCAGCGTGTACATGTCGGAATCGGAGCGCACGCCGGGATAGCGGAACAGGTCCCAGGTGCCGCCGCTGCGTTCGCGCCCCTCGAGGATCGCGTAGCTGCGCCCCGGGCACTTCGCCTGCAGGTGGTAGCCGGCGCCGATGCCTGAGAGCCCGGCGCCCACGACCAGCACGTCGAGGTGTTCCTGTCGGTGCTCCTGTTGCGGTTGCTGTTGCTGGGTCTGCCGGTCTCGGTCTTCTTCCTGCATCGACATGTCTCCTGTCTCCTCAGTTCCTGCTGCCGGCGCCTCCTGCGGGCTTGCTCCGGATCATCAGCCAGGCGCTCACCGCACTGAGCACCGCCAGGGCCGCGCTCGACAGCATCACCCAGCGAAACCCCGCGACGAAGGATTCGGCCACCGCGCGCTTGACCGCGGCCGCGGTCGCCGCGTCCACGCCCGGCGGCACCGCAGCGCCTCCGAGCTTGCTGCGTTCGCCTTCGAGAAATGCCGCCAGCTGCGGCGAAGCCCCCATCTCGCGCAGGTGCGCCGCCAGCGCCGCGTCGAAGGCCCAGGCCATGAGCGCGCCGAACACCGCGATCGCCAGCACCGCCGCCGCGCGCGACACCGCGTTGTTCACGCCCGAGGCCACGCCCGCCAGGTCGGCGCCGACGGAGTTCATCACCGTGGTCGTCAGCGGTGCCACCGTCACCGTCATGCCGAAGCCCAGCACCACCACCGCCGGCAGGAAGCCGCTCCAGAGGCTCGCGCCGACGCCCGGCAAGGCGAACAGGGCGAAGCCCGCGGCGGCGATGGACGGGCCGATCACCAGCGGCATGCGCGGCCCGAACCGGTCGACCAGCTGCCCCGCCCAGCCCGAGAGCGCGAACATGATGAAGATGAAAGGCAACAGCGCCGCGCCGGCCACCGTGGCCGAGTAGCCCTGCACCTGGATCAGGTTGAGCGGAAAAAAGTACAGCCCGCCGCCCAGCGCCGCATAGAGCAGCAGCGTGAGCAGGTTGGCGCCGCTGAAGTTGCCGATGCGCAGCAGCTGAAGCGGCAGCATCGGCGTGCGGGCCCTGTGCTCGGCGAAGAAGAAAGCCACGCTGCCAAGCACGCCGATGGCCAGCGCGCAGAGCACCGCCGCCGAACCCCAGCCCTGCGTCGGCGCCTCGATGAAGGCGTAGACGATGCCGCCGAGACCTGCCGTCGCCAGCAGCGCGCCCCACAGGTCGAGCCCGCCGGTGGCGGAAGCTCCGCGGCTTTCGGGCACGTGGCGCCACACGATCCACAGCACCAGCAGCGCCGTCGGCACGTTGATGAGGAAGGCCCAGGTCCACGAGAAGTGATCGACCAGGAAGCCGCCCAGCACCGGCCCCACTGCCCCCGTGATGCCGCTGAAGCCCGACCAGGTGCCGATGGCCTTGCCGCGCTCCTTCTCCGGAAAGGCCGCGCTGATGAGCGCGAGGCTGCCCGGTACCAGAAGCGCGCCGCCGATGCCCTGCACCGCGCGAGCGGCGATCAGCTGCTGCACGTTGGCCGCGAGCGCGCAGGCCACCGATGACAACGCGAAGATGCCGACACCGATCGCGAACACGCGCCTGCGCCCGTAGTGATCGCCCAGCGCCCCGCCCACCAGCAGCAGCGCCGCCAGCAGCAAGGCATAGGACTCGACCACCCATTGCGCCTGGAAGGCGGTTGCGTGCAGGTCGGACTGGATGGCCGGCAGCGCGACGTTGACGACGGTGCCGTCTATGAAGGCCATGCTCGAGCCGACGATGGCCGCTGCCAGCACCCATGGCCTGGCGGCTTCGGGACAGCCGGTCTCCTCGGGGCGGGCGCCGTGCAGGATCAGCGTGTCGTCGCAAGGCGCCTTGCCGATCTGTGCCATGGGGTCTCCTTTTCATGGGATTCCGTCTTGCTCCTTCCCCCTCTGGGGGAAGGTCGGGATGCGGGCAGCCCCCGCACGATACGCCATGCTTCCTCGAGCGCTGCCGCGCCCCCACCCCTGCCCTCCCCCAGAGGGGGAGGGAGAAACAGCCAGGATCAGGTTGCGCAGGCGGTCGCCGAGGGATTGGCCAGCGCCGCGCTCACGCTGCGCGCCATCGCGGCGGCGGCGGCCGAGGTCACGCGCTGCGCACCCTGCGCCAATGCGTCCATGCCGCCGCCCACGGGCTCGCCAAGGCTCAGCTGGCAGATCATCGTGCGGGCCCCGTCGGAGCGCCGCAGCGTCCAGGTGAAGCTCGCGTCCACTCGAGCGCCGTCCACCGCATCGAACTGCCGCAGCTGCACCGCGATGCGCCACACCGGCAGCGAACTCTGCCGGCCGCCCTTGGTCACGTCGAGCGCACCGAGCCGCCCGGCGATGCCGCTGGCCAGCGCGTCGCGCAGTTCGTTCTCGAAGGACGAGGCCCAGCGGTGCTGCTCCAGCACGTCGACCTGCACGCTGCCGTCGGGACGGCGCACCACCATCTGGGGCCGGGCCAGCCGCTCGGGCACGGCCACCGGCGCGAGCTCGATGTAGACCGGTGCGGTGCCGCCGATCGTCGAGGGCGCTGCGTCGGCTGCGGCCACCGGGCTCGCCAGCGTGTAGTAGTTGTCGGGCTTGCTTGCGCAGCCCGAGAGCGCGACCAGCGCTGCGGCAAGGTACGCGGGATAGGCAAGGTGTTTCGTCTTCATTTCTTCTTGTCGTCCGGTTTGCCGCGCAGCAGCGACTCGGGGTGGCGCTCGAGGTAGTCGGTCAGCACGCGCACCGAGCCGGCGGCGCGTGTGAGCTCCTGCAGCGTCTGTCGCATGTCCTGCTGCAGCGGCGAGTCGTCGGCCAGCGTGCGCTCGGCCGTGTTCACGGTCTTGCGCACGTCCTTCATGGCCGCAGCCAGCTCGGGCGTGACGTCGTTGTTGATGCGCTTGACCGTCTGCTCGGCGGCCGTGAGGGTCTTGTTGAGCGTCGCGAGCGTGGTGCGCAGGTCGGCCGCGATCTGCTCGTAGGGCACCTTGTTGAGCTTGGTCGCGATCTCCTGCACCTGCGACTGGATCTCGTCGAGGCTGTTGGGCACCGTGGGCAGCTCGATCGGGTTCTTCGACAGGTCGATCTTGGCGGCAGGCGCCTTCGGGAAGAAGTCGAGCGCCACGTAGACCTGGCCGGTCAGCAGATTGCCGTTGCGCAGCTGCGCGCGCAGGCCCTTCTCGGCCAGGAAGCGCAGCCGCTCCTGCTGGCTGAAGCGCGACTCGGCGCCGGTCTCGCCGGCGCGGCGGCGCAGGCGGTCTGGATAGACCTGCACCAGCACCGGCATGCGGAACTCGCGCTCGGCGCGGTCGAATTCGACGCCGATCGACTTCACCTCGCCGATCACCACGCCGCGGAAATCGACCGGCGCGCCCGGCGCCAGGCCGCGCAGCGACTGGTTGAAGTACATCAGCAGCGTCTGCGAAGGCCCGTCGGGCTCCTTCATGGCCGTCGTTTCGTCCTGCGCCAGCGCGAAGGAGGCGTTCTCGTTCGCCGTCGGCCCCATGGCGTCCTCGGGCGCGCGGAAGGCGATGCCGCCGAGCAGGATCGTGGCCAGCGACTGCGTGCGCAGCGTGAAGCCGCTGGCGCTGAGCTGCGCATCGATGCCGCTGGCCTGCCAGAAGCGGGTGTTCATGCCCACGAACTTGTCGTACGGCGCATTGACGAACACGCGCAGCGTCACGCCGCGACCGTCGCCGTCGAGTTCGTAGGCCGCCACCTGGCCGACCTTGATGCGCCTGAAGTAGACGGGCGAACCGACGTCGAGCGAGCCGACGTCGTTGGCGCGCAGCAGGAACTGCTTGCCGGAGTCGTCGCGGGTGACGATGGGCGGGCTCTCCAGGCCGGTGAACTCGCCCGCCGTTTCCTTCGACACGCCTGCGTCTGCCCCGATGTACGCACCCGACAGCAGCGTGTTGAGGCCCGAGATGCCGGAGGTGTCCAGCCGCGGGCGCACCACCCAGAAGCGCGAGTCTTCCGCGGTGAAGCCCTGCGCGTCCTTGTTGAACTGCACCAGCACGCGCACGTGCGAGCGGTCGCGCGCCAGGCGCAGGCTGGTGACCAGGCCGATCTGCACGTCCTTGTACTTGACGGCCGTCTTGCCCGCCTCCAGCCCCTCGGCGGTCTTGAAGGTCAGCACCACCTCCGGGCCGCGCTCCATGATGATGCGCGCCACCAGCGTGATGCCGACCAGCGCGGCCACGATGGGAATCAGCCAGATCAGCGAGGGCAGCCACTCGCGCCGGCGCACCACGCGCGGCTTGGGAAGCGGGTGCTGGCCTGTCGGGCTCGGCCGGGCGGATGGTGCCGGGTCGTCTTGGGGTCGGTCGTCTTCACTCATGCTGGTTTCTCGTCCCTTTTTTCATGTCCCTGTACAAGCTGCTCGTGCCGTGCGGCTTCCTCGTTGTCCTGCAGGATGGCCTGGTCCTCCCGGCTGTCCCAGGTGAGCTTCGGGTCGAAGCTCAGCGAGGCCAGCATGGTCAGCACCACCACCGAGCCGAAGGCCGCGATGCCCACGCCCGCGGTGATGACCGCGAAGCCCTGGATCTGCACCAGCCCGGTCAGCAGCGACACCACGAACACGTCGAGCATCGACCAGCGGCCGATGATCTCGATGATGTGATAGAGCTTCGCCCGCTCCCGCCGCCGCCATGTGCTGCCGCGCTGCGCCAGCACCACCAGCAGCAGGAGCACGGCCAGCTTGAACAGCGGTACCAGGAAGCTCGCGATGAAGACGATGGCCGCCAGCCCGTAGGCGCCGGACACCCAGAAATAGATGACGCCGCTCAGGATGGTGTCGTTCTGCGTACCGAACAGCGTGCGCGTGATCATCACCGGCAGCAGGTTGGCCGGGATGTACATCATGCAGGCCGCGATCAGGAAGGCCCAGGTGAGCTTCAGGCTCTGTGGCTTGCGCGTGTGCAGGTGCGTGCCGCAGCGGCCGCAGGGTTCGCCGTCCTGCGCGTCCTTCCAGACGGCGCCGCAGTGGCGGCAGGCCATGTAGCCCATCGAGGCGGCGGTGGGCGACTTCGCGTCTTCTTCATGTTCGTGGTGGTACCGGTCGCCGTAAGCCGCGAGGCTTCCGAGGCGCTGCCGGACGCGTCCCAGCGGCTTCATGCCGATGCCCCGCCTTTCCCTTCGCCAGGTTCGTCGCCGACCTTCTCGCCCCTCGGGCGGAACGCCATCCCCCAGAACGCGCCCGGGTCGAACGACAGCACCGCCGTCAGCATCACCGTGAGCGCCACGAAGGCCCACAGCGCCGGCCCCGGGACCACGGTCGCCATGCTCGAAAGCTTGACGATGGCCACGAGAACGCCCAGCAGGAACACCTCGATCATTCCCCAGGGCCGCAGCGACTGCATCGCCCGCACCAGCAGCGCGAAGCCCAGGGGCCGGTGCTCGCGGCTCAGCGGAACCAGCAGGTAGGCCAGGATGCAGAGCTGCAGGAAGGGAAAGAGGATGGTCGTGGCCAGCACCAGCAGCGCCACCACCGACATGCCCTCGGCGCTGAGCGCCACCACCGCGCCGGCCAGCGTGGTCTGGCTGCGCATGCCCTGCAGCTCGATCTCGACGATGGGGAACAGGTTCGCGATGGCGAACATGATCAGGCAGGCCACCGTCAGCGGGAGGATGCGGCGCTCCTGCTGCCCCGGATGCCGGTCGAGTTCGGTGCCGCAGCGCGGACAACGCGCCACGTCGCGCGGACGAAGCGGCGTGCGGCCATAGACCGCATCGCAGCCTGGGCAAACCACGGTATCAGGTACTTCCGTCATGGATGAGTACCCTAACTCATTCAGCCGCCGTGGCTTGTCGTCTTGAGCCGCAGGCTGCTGAAAACCGCCGCCACCGCGGCAAAGCTGGCGGCCAGCACCAGCGCGACCACCGGCCCGTGGCCGCCATGCGGGCTCCAGAAGCTGAAGACGCCCGCCAGCACCACGGCGCCCAGCGTCTGCCCGGTGAGCCGGGCCGTACCCAGCATGCCGCTGGCCGCACCACTGCGGTGCGCCGGCGGCGAGCTCACGATGGTGTGGTTGTTCGGCGACTGGAACAGCCCGAAGCCCAGCCCGCACAACGCCATGCGCCAGGCGATGTCGGCATTGCCCGGATGCGCCGGCAGCGCCGCCAGCAGCCCCAGCCCGATGGCCAGCAGGCCCAGCCCGATGCCTCCCAGCAGCCCGTCGGGGTAGCGCCCGATCAGCTTGCCCGCAATGGGCGCCATCACCACGATGGCCAGGGGCCAGGCCGTGATGAGCAGGCCCGCCTCGATGTGGCTGCGCCCGTACACCTCCAGCAGCAGGAAAGGCAGTGAGATGTAGGCCAGCATCTGCGCGCAGAACGCCGCAACCGAGGTGCCCATCGACAGCGCGAACACCGGGATGCGCAGCAGGTCGATCGGGAAAAGCGGCACGGCTTGCTTGCGCTGGCGCCGCAGGTAGACGAAGCCGACCACCAGTCCGGCCACCAGGATGCCCCAGGCCGATGCCTGCGAGCCGCCCGCGCCCTGCGCCCCTCCCTCGCGCACGCCCAGCCGGTCCACGCCCAGGAACACCAGCGAGAACATCAGCACGTTCAGCGCCACGTCGAGCGGCGAGAAGCGCAGCCCCGCGGCCGGAGGCACGCGATTGAAAGGCAGCGCCTTCATGCCGAGCGCGAAGGTGACGATGCCCAGCGGCACGTTGATGGCGAAGAGCCAGGGCCACGAAGCCACCGACAGGATCGCCGCCGCCACCGAGGGCCCTGCCACCGACGAGGTGGCCACCACCAGCGAATTGATCGCCATGCCCTTGCCCAGCTGCGACGACGGGTACGTGAGACGCACCAGCGCCGCATTCACGCTCATGATGCCGGCCGCGCCCAGGCCCTGGAAGGCGCGCGCCGCGATCAGCGTGCCCAGCGAGTTGGCGAATGTGGCGGCCAGCGAGGACAGCGTGAAAACCGCCATGCCGACCAGGTACACGCGCCGGTAGCCCACGAGGTCGCCCAGCGACGCCAGCGGCAGCAGCATCACCAGCGTGGCGATCTGGTAGGCGTTGACCACCCAGATCGACTGCGACGGGCTCGCGCTGAGTTCGCGCGCGATGCCAGGCAGCGCGAGGTTGACGATGGTGCCGTCGAGCACCGCCACGATCAGCCCGAGGATGATGACCAGCATCGCCCTGCCGCGCTCCGGCTGGGACAGCCCGTCGACGGGTCTTGGCGCCGTGTTGCCGCCGTTGTTGTTGTCTTCGGCGGCCGGGAGCGCGGCGCCTGCGCGTACCGTGTTCATCAGGCTTGCTGTGTCCTTCCTGTCTTTCCTGCCTTGCCCGTGGGCTCCGAGCGCACGCCGCCCAGCGTGAGCCAGGTCAGCACCAGCGCGATGAGCGCGCCGGCGGCCATGCCGGCCACCATCGGCAGCGGCCTGCCGTCGGTGAAGAAGCCCACCACCGCCATCGCCAGTGCGCCGGTGAGCATCTGCAGCGTGCCCAGCAGCGCCGAGGCCGTGCCTGCGATGGCACCGTGCATTTCGAGCGCGAGAACGCCGGTGGTCGGGATCACCAGCCCCATGAAGCCCGAGGCGATGAAGTACAGGACGATCAGCACCCAGATGCTGTCGCCGCCCATCGCGAAGTAGGCGAACATCGCGATCATCGCGGCGCCGCAGCACACCACGCCAAACTTGACGAGGTTGACCAGCCCGTAGCGCTCGCCCAGCGCACCGGTGAACTGCGAGGCGCCGATGAAAGCGGCCGCGTTCACACCGAAGGCCACGCTGTAGAGCGCGGGCGACAGGCCGTAGTGGTCGATCATCACGAACGACGAGTTCGCGAGGTAGGTGAAGAAGCCCGCCATCGCGAAGCTGCCGATGAACACCAGCCCGAGGTAGTGCGAGTCGCGCAGCAGCAGCCAGTAGGCCGACAGCGCGCTGCCGAGGCTGCTTTCTACGCGCTCCGAAGCCGGGCGGGTTTCGTCGAGCAGCTTCGCCATCATGGCGAGGCCGACCACTGCGGCGATGGTCACGGCCCAGAACACGCCGCGCCAGCCGGCGAACGCGATCACGGCGCTGCCCGCGAGCGGCGCGAGGATCGGCGACACGCTGAACACCAGCATCAGCAGCGACATCAGCCGCGCGGCGTCGGTGCCGGTGTGCAGGTCGCGCACCACCGCGCGCGGGATCGCCATGCCGGCCGCGGCGCCCAGGCCCTGGACGAAGCGCAGCACGATCAGCGTCTGGATGTCGGTCGCCAGCGCGCAGCCGATGCTCGCCAGCGCGAAGAGCAGCAGCCCCGCGTACAGCGGCGGCTTGCGGCCCACCATGTCGGAGACCGGCCCGTAGAGCAACTGCCCGGCGCCCAGCGACAGGAAGAAGGCCGTGAGGCTCATCTGCACCGCGCCGATGTCGGCGCGCAGGCTCTGTCCGATGGCGGGCAGCGCCGGCAGGTACATGTCGATGGCGAATGGCCCGATGGCCGAGAGCAGGCCCAGCAGCAGGGCCATCTTGAAGGAGGGGGAAGAACGCATCGAGCCGATTGTCGCGAAGCGCGGCGATCGGTGCAGGCGTGGGGTCGGCCCGGGCGCGGTTCAGCCCCCGTTGCTAATTCTGGGCAAAGAAACGGTTGCCTGGCCGTGGCAGGCCGAGGTTCTCGCGCAGGGTACGACCTTCGTACTCGCGCCTGAGGATGCCGCGGCGCTGCAGCTCGGGCACCACCTTGTCGACGAAGGCATCGAGCCCGCCGGGCAGCCAGGGGAACATGACGTTGAAGCCGTCGCAGCCCTCGCTTTCCAGCCACTCCTGCATGGCGTCGGCGATGGTCTGTGCGGTGCCGACGAAGGCCAGGCCGCCGTAGCCGCCCAGGCGCTGTGCCAGCTGGCGCACCGTGAGGTTCTCGCTGCGGGCCAGCTCGATCACGCGGGCGCGGCCGCTCTGGCTCGCATTGGTCTCGGGCACGTCGGGCAGCGGGCCGTCGGGGTCGAACTTCGACGCATCGTGGCCCAGCGCGATCGAGAGCGACGCGATGGCGCTGTCGTAGTGCACGAGGCTGTCGAGCTTCGCGCGGATGGCGCGTGCCTCTTCCACCGTGTCGCCCACCACCACGAAGGCCGCCGGCAGGATCTTGAGATGGTCGGGGTCGCGTCCGATCGCGCGCATGCGGCCCTTGATGTCGGCATAGAGGCTGCGCGCACCGGCCAGCGTGCCCGGCGCGGCGAACACGGCTTCGGCAGTCTCGGCCGCAAGCTGGCGCCCCGCCTCCGAGGCGCCCGCCTGCACGATCACCGGCCAGCCCTGCACCGGCCGCGCGATGTGCAGTGGCCCGCGCACCGACAGGTACTTGCCCTTGTGGTTCAGCACGTGCAGCTTCGCCGGGTCGAAGAAGCGGCCGCTTTCGACGTCGCGCTCGAAGGCATCGTCGGCCCAGCTGTCCCACAGCCCGGTGACCACGTCGTAGAACTCCCGGGCGCGGGCATAGCGCTCGTCGTGCTCCATGTGATCGTCGCGGCCGAAGTTCAGCGCGGCGTCGGGGTTGGAGGTGGTCACGATGTTCCAGCCCGCGCGGCCTTCGCTCAGGTGGTCGAGCGAGGCGAAGCGCCGCGCGATGTGGAACGGCTCGTCGAAGGTGGTCGAGGCGGTGGCCACCAGTCCGATGTGCTGCGTGTGCTGCGCCAGTGCCGACAGCAGCGTGAACGGCTCGAACGACGTCACCGTGTGGCTGTGCTGCAGCGCGGCCACGGGCATGTTCAGCACCGCGAGGTGGTCGGCCATGAAGAAGGCGTCGAAACGGCCCCGCTCCAGCGTCTGGGCCAGCTGCTTCAGGTGCGCGAAGTTGAAGTTCGCGTCGGGCCACGCGCCGGGATAGCGCCAGGCGCCGGTGTGGATGCTCACCGGGCGCATGAAGGCGCCCAGCCGCAGTTGCCTCGTGGTGCTCATGGACGGGGGCTACTTGCCGGCGGGCCAGAACACGAGCGCGCGCAGCTCGATGCTGCGGCGCGGCGGCGCCTCCTGCGAGCCCGTCGGATCCTCGAAGGCGGTGTGCGCGGTGTAGCGCGCCACGCCCTGCTCCAGCGAGTCGTAGATCTTCAGCAGCAGCGCCTCGTCGGGCCGAAGCCTCGGGAACCAGTACCAGCGGTGCGCCGGGTTCCAGGTGAAGGAATAGGTCTCGCCCACCTTGTCGGGGTAGACCAGGTCGGTGGGCACGAGGTCATCGGGCGAGATGGAGCGCGCGTCGCACAGCGCGAGCGGCAGGCGCTCGACCGTGGCCAGCGGCCGCCACAGGTTGACGATCGCGAAGCGGCTCTTCAGCCGCTCCTCGGCTTCGTCGGGGGGCAGATGGTCGCGCACGCGGCGCGGGCCGGAGACGAAGGTCTGGTCGTTGTGCACGCGGCGCACCGGCTCGCGCAGCTCGGCCGTGCGGCGCGAGCCCTGTGCGCTGTCGCGCAGCGTGTGGTCGAACACCACGATCTTCTCGGCGCCGGTCACGTCGCGCAGCAGCGCCTCGGCCTCGCGGTAGTAGATGTCGCGGATCGCCGCATCCTGGGAGAAATCGGCGAGCACGCTGCGGTGCGAGATCTGCGTGAAGCCGCTGCGGTCGAGCGAGAGTTCGTTCAGCGCGACCAGGGGGCGCCCGTCGCGGATCGCCACGCGGCGCGACTCCAGTTCGCCGGTCACCCAGGGCGTGCCGGGCGGCGGCTCGAATGTATAAGTCACGGGCCGCCCCTGCCCCGCCTTCAGGTAGTTCAGCTCCGCTTCCACCGAGGGCAGCGTGGCGGTCAACATCTGGCCATTCGATCCGACGCTCATGTAGCGTGACTCCTCAAAACGGTTCCTTGAACGGCCGCAGGTCCAGCTCCTGCGTCCATGCGCTGCGGTGCTGCACGTGCAGTTGCCAGTAGCTTTCAGCGATGGCTTCGAGCTGCAGCAGGCCGTCGTCGCCGGCCTGCTGCACGCGTTGTGGCGCGTTGCTGCGCAGGCGCTCGCCGTCGATGCCGCCATCGATGACCACATGCGCCACGTGAACACCCTGCGGACCGAATTCGCGCGCCAGGCTCTGGCTCAGCGAACGCAACGCGGCCTTGGCCGCAGCGAAGGCCGCGAAAGGCGGCTTGCCGCGCAGCGCCGCGGTGGCACCGGTGAACAGCAAGGTGCCGCGCGCGTGCTGTCCGCCCGCCTCGAAAGGATTGGCCAGCAGGCCGCGCAAGGCCTCATGCCCGAAGATGAAGCCGCCCAGCGCGCTGGTGCGCCAGGCCTGCGTGAACTGCTCGACTGAGAGCTCCAGCGTCGGCGCGCGCACCGCGCTCGCGGCGTTGAAGATGGCCACCGTGAGCGGGCCCAGCGCCCTCGCCTTCTGCGCAATGCCATGAATCTCGGCCTCGCTCGCCACGTCGCCCGCAAATGCATGGGCCCGGCCGCCGGCCGAGACGATTTCACCGGCCACCGCATCGAGCTGGGCCTGCGTCCGGCCGGTCAGCGCGACGATGAAGCCTTCGGCCGCGAAGCGCCGCGCGAGCGCCGCGCCCAAACCCGCGCTGGCGCCGACACCGGCGATCCACGCGACGGGCGACGGCCCGGAACCAGAGGGCAACGAAGATGGGGTGTTGGAGGTGGCAGCCATGGATGAGCACGAAGGCTATACCTGCGCCCCGCGGTGCGGAACGATGCAAAAGGGATAACCTTATTCGGCGGCAGGTCGGTGCCCTGCACCGCTTGACGACACCCCAGCTTCACCGCACGCGCCGCGGCCGCTACGCTATGGGCTTCCCGGACCGTTCATAACAACTCGCAGCAATCGTCATCCAGGAGAAGATCGCCCATGGCTCTGGCCCGCACGGTTCACGCCGACCTCTTTCGCGTGTTCCTCCTCACCCTCGTCTCGCTGTTCGCCATTCCGGCCGCGACGCTCGCCTTCACCGAATACGCGCTGCGCTCGCAGGACGCCGAGTTCCTGCAGGCGATCGAGAAGCGCATCGCCAACGACAGCCGCCTCACGCCCGCCGAGAAGGCCGAGGCGACCGGCTTCTACCGCAGCCACCAGCTCTCCAAGGCCTGCGACGCCACCGCGCCCGAGGACAGGAACTTCCACGACAAGGTGTGCAGCCCCTACTCGATGCAATGGCAGTTCCACTGGGCCGACCGCGCCGCCATCTGGACCATCGTGCTCGGCGCCGCGCTGCTCGCGGCGGCGCTGGTGCTGGGGGCGCTGGCCTTCGCCAACCGGGGCCTGCGCTACGCCAGCTTCGTTGCGGGCTGGCGGCTCATGACGGTGTCGTGCGCGGTCGAGGTCGTGCTGCAGAGCGCGATGCTGGTGTGGCTGTCGTTCTGGCTCACTGCGTACTTCTGGCACAGCTACTACATCAAGCTCATCGCGCTGGCGGGCATCGCGGCCGGCGCGGCGGTGTTCTACGCGATCTACACGCTGTTCAAGAAGCTGCCCTCGGGCAACGAGATCGAGGGCGAGCTGGTCTCGCAGGCCGATGCGCCGCGCCTGTGGGAGCGCATCCGCCAGCTCGCCGCCCGCGTGAAGACGGCGCCGCCCGACCACATCGTGGCCGGCATCGACACCAACTTCTTCGTGACCGAGGCGCCCTGCGAGGTCAAGGGCCGCACCCTGCAAGGGCGCACGCTGTTCGTGAGCCTGCCGCTCCTGCGCGTGCTCGACCAGACCGAGGCCGACGCCGTGCTCGCACACGAGCTCGCTCACCTGGGCGGCGGCGACACCCGCAGCAGCGCCGCGCTCGGCCCCAAGCTGCTGCAGTTCGACCAGTACACCTGGAAGATGCGAAGCGGCGGACTCACCATCGTGGCCCACTACCTGCTGCGGCTCTACCGCATGATCTTCGCCTTCGCGCTGGCCCGCGACAGCCGCGAGCGCGAGTACAAGGCCGACCGCGTTGCCGCAGGGCTCACCGCGCCGCATGCGATCGTGCAGTCGCTCATCAAGATCTCGGCCTATGCGAGCTACCGCAACGACGTGGAGCGCAAGCTCTTCGAACAAGATCGCGAGCATGACGGTGCCCTCGGCATCGCCCGCTTCGTCGCCGACGGCCTGCCGCCCTATGCCGGCTCGCCGGCTTTCATCGAGGCCATGAAGACGGCCGGCGTGCCGCACCCCTACGACAGCCATCCGCCGCTGCTCGAGCGCATGCGCAACGTGGGCCATCACGTGCCCGAGAGCGCCTATGGCGGCATCGTCTCGACCGCGCCGCAGGCCTCATGGGCCGACGAGATCGAGACCGCCCACGACATCGAGCAGCGCCTCTGGAGCGAGTATGAGCAGCGATTCGTGCAGAACCACGAGCTGAGCCTGGCCTACCGCTACGAACCTGCGACCGAGGAGGAGCGCGCCGTGGTGCTGCGCCACTTTCCGCCGGTGGGCTTCGAGCTGAAGAACGGCGAGCGCGTCGACATCAGCTACGAGGGCATGCACCCCAGTGCCAATGCTGCCGACGGCGGCTCGGCCATCCCGTGGGACGAGGTCAAGAGCCTGACCTACAAGGACGGCAGCTTCGGCGACACGCTCATCGTGACCCACCACGACAAGGGCATGCTGGGCGCGCGGACCACCAAGGTGAAGCTCGCAGGCCTCGGCAAGCAGAAGGAGAACTTCAAGGGCGTCGTCGGCCATTACTGGCGGCGCCACCAGATCATGAGGGCCCAACAACAGCAGCAACAACAGCAGTGACACCGGCAGCGTCGGCCGCCCTCCCCCGTTTCCCCAACCAGCCTCCACAAAACCATCCAACACCGGAGACAAGCAACCATGAACCCCGTAGAACAGAGAACCATCTCGAAGATCAGCTGGCGACTGCTGCCGCTTCTGATGGTCAGCTATTTCATCGCCTACCTCGACCGCGTGAACCTCGGCTTCGCCGGCGCGGCCATGTCCAAGGACCTGGGCTTCACCGCCGCCGTGTTCGGCAGCGCGGCCGGCATCTTCTTCCTGGCCTACTTCCTCTTCGAGGTGCCGAGCAACATGGCGCTGGAACGCTTCGGCGCGCGCCGCTGGATCGCCCGCATCATGTTCAGCTGGGGCGTCCTCTCGGCCGCACAGGCCTGGGTCGGCGGCTCGACCAGCTTCAACATCGTGCGCTTCCTGCTGGGCATCGCCGAGGCCGGCTTCTTCCCGGGCGTGATCTTCTACATCACGCTGTGGTTTCCGGCGGCGTACCGGGCACGCATCGTGGGCTGGTTCATGTTCGCCATCCCGATCTCGACCGTGATCGGCTCGCCCATCTCGGGCTACATCCTCAACATGGACGGCATCGGCGGCATGCACGGCTGGCAGTGGCTGTTCATCCTGGAAGCCGTGCCCTCGCTGATCCTGACCTTCTTCGTGCTGATGTACCTGCCCGACGGTCCGAAGGACGCCAGGTGGCTGACCGACGAGGAGCGCAGCTGGCTGCAGCGCACGCTGGACGCCGAGCGCGCCAACCGCGAGTCGATCAACAAGATCTCGTGGAAGCAGTCGCTGCTGAACCCGCGCGTGATCGGCCTGGGCTTCGTCTACATGGGCATCACGGTGCCGCTGTACGGCCTGAGCTTCTTCCTGCCGCAGATCATCAAGGGCTTCGGCGGACTGGGCAACGTGGAGATCGGCTTCATCAACGCCTTCCCCTACCTCGTGGGCGCCATCGCCATGCTGTTCTGGACGCGGGCTTCCGACGCGCGCAAGGAGCGCAAGTGGTTCCTGCTGATTCCGTTGGCCTGCATCTTCCTGGGCCTGGTGCTGGCTGCCCAGACCTCCGCGCCAGTGCCCAAGATGGCCGCCGTGACGCTGGCCGCCTTCGGCATCTTCAGCGCCCTGCCCACCTTCTGGACGCTGCCCACCGCCATCCTCAGCGGCACCGCTGCGGCGGCAGGTATCGCGTGGATCAACTCCATCGGCAACCTGGGCGGCTACATCGGCCCGACCATCTTCGGCACGCTCAAGGACAAGATGGGCAACGACTTCTACGCGGTGCTCTTCCTGGCGATGCTGTCGGCGGTGGCCATCGGGCTGGTGTTGATCATCGGGCACGACGCGCGCACGGAGCAGGCGCCTTCTGCGGGGCAGGCCTGAGGGCCCCGGGTAATCGCCATTCCCGCCATTCCATGTATTCCGGAAACCGCGATCTGCGGTTTCTCGCAATCAATATGCAACAAGTGTCATCTGAATGTTGATCAGAACGTTCTACAGGAGCGCTCGTTGAACGACGCAATTCCTCGATCGATGTCTTTGCTCAGAAAGAACGCCATGAAGACCAAGCAACTCATCCTCTCCAGCGTCCTCGCCTTCGCCGGTCTCGCCATGCTGGCTCCCAGCATCGCCTCGGCGGCACCGCGCCACCACCACAAGCACAAGGTGTGCAAGTGGGATGCGCGCCATCACCACCGCGTCTGCCACTGGGTGCGCTGATCCAGGGTGCGCTGATCGGGCCTGGGGCCGGCAGGCCGACAGGCACGCCGGTCCGCGGACCGCAGGAAGAAAACGAAAAAGCCCGCGTCAGCGGGCTTTTTTCGTTCATGGGCCACGCCCGGCTCAGTACAGCGTGGCGCGCTGCCGGGCAGGCAGCTCCCGGTCGTATGTCTCGCCGTCGAAGGCCGACTCGGTCAGCGCCGACAGGATGGCACCGGGCGTCGGCACCGCGGGCTTCGCGTCCGCCGGCAGCGGCGCCCACAGCTTCGAGCGCTGGATCGCCCGGGCGCACTGGAAGAACACCGTCTCCACCGCGATGCTGATCACGCACTTCGGCGGCTTGCCTTCCATGGCGAAGCGCTCCAGCAGCGCCGGGTCGACCGAGATTTGCGCCCGGCCGTTGACCCGCAGCGTCTCGCCCACGCCAGGGATAAGGAAAAGCAGCGCCACGCGCGGGTCGGCCACGATGTTGCGCAGGCTGTCGATGCGGTTGTTGCCGCGCCGCTCGGGCATCAGCAGCGTCTTCTCGTCCTGCACCGCGACGAAGCCCGGCGGATCGCCGCGCGGCGAGGCGTCCAGCCCGCCCGGGCCGATGGTGGCGAGCACCGCGAAGGGCGACGCGGCGATCAGCGCCTGGTAGCTCGGGTGCAGGTACGGCACCTCCTTCTTGAGGGATGCCTCGCCGGGCAGGCCGAACAGGGCTTCGAGCTGGGCGACGGTTTCGATGGCGTGGGAGGTCGTCATGTGCTTTCCTGCTGGATGCTGGTCGATTGTGGCGAGGCGCCCCATCCGCAGGCCAGCGCGGCCAGTGCGAGCAGCAAGGCGGCCACGCCGTAGATCCATGGTGGCGACGCGACCGGCAGCAGCAGCCCCGCAATGAGCGGCCCTGTTCCCGCGCCGATGTCGCGCCACACCGAGCGCGCCGCCAGTGCCTGCACGCGCTCGGGCCCCGGCGTGCGGCGGGCGACGATCGGCGGCAGCAGCGGCAGCTGAAGGGCTCGCAGCACCACGATCAGCGCCGCGCAGCTCCACAGCCATCCGAAGCCGAAGCCCACGAGCGCGATGGCGGTAATGAGCGAGAGGCTCACCAGCAGGCGCTCGGCGCCGAAGTGCTCGGCCATGCGACCGCCGACCGGGCTCAGCAGTATCTCCGCGAGGTAGCGCAGTGCCATCAGCACGCCGGCGACGATCACCGCGCCGCCGGGCAGCAGGTCCTTGCCTAGATAGGAAAGGCCGACGATGAAAAGCCCGTCGAGCGCCAGCCCTTCCATGAACGACCAGCTGTCCAGGCTGTTGGGCAGCTTGAAGCGCCTGGCCGGCCTGGTCAACGGATGCGGCGCCGCGGGCAGCCGTCGCGTGACGAAGCACGCCAGCAGCGAGAACACCGCAAGGATCGCGAAGATCGTGCGCGGCCCCGTCCAGTGCGCCAGCAGTGCGCCCAGCGGCAGCGCGAGCACCGGCCCCATCGCGATGAAGGCGCGCGAACGGCCGTTGCGCCGCGCGGCGCCCACGGGGTCGGCGGTAGCCAGCGCCTGCGTCGACAGGTTCAGCGCCGCGAAGCACAGCCCCCACATCAGCCGCAGCGGCAGCAGCGCCCAGAAGCCCGAGAGCGTGGCGTAGCCCAGCCCGCATGCGGCCGCCGCCACCACGGCGATGGTGCAGGTCAGCCGGTCGCCGTTGCGGGCATAGAAGCGGGCCACGAAGCCGTAGCCGGCGATCCGCACCAGCCGGTTGGCCGCGAGCAGCATGCCGGCCTCTGCGAGCGTCACGCCGAACTGGCTCGCGTACATCGGCAGCAGCAGGTAGAGCACCACGTCGGCCGGCAGCGAGAGGCCCAGGGCCATCGCCGCGTGGCGGGAGTTCAGGTCGGTGGGGGATGTTGGAGAAGCGGGTGCGGTGCGTGACATCGAGCCTCGATGGTGCGCCGCCACATGCCCTGGCGACAAACGACATTAACGCCCTTCATGCGTGAGAAAATCGCACGCATGCCGCTTCGTGAGCCTCCTTTGAACGCCGTGCGCGCCTTCGCCGCCGCGGCGCGCCACCTCAGCTTCACGCGCGCGGCGCTCGAGCTGCACGTCACGCACAGCGCCGTGAGCCGGCAGATCAAGGGCCTGGAGGAGGTCCTCGGCGTCACGCTGTTCGAGCGGCGCGTGCGCCAGGTCGCACTCACCGCCGAGGGCCAGCAGTTCTTCGCCGAGGTGCAGCCCGCGCTCGCACAAATCAACGCCGCAGCGCGGTCGCTGCAGTCGCAGGGGCCGGCGCACGCGGTGCGCATCAACGTGCGGCCATCCTTCGCGGTCCGCTGGCTCATTCCGCGCCTGCCCTCCTTCGTCGAGCGCTTTCCGGAGATCGAGCCGCAGGTCGTCACCAGCACCGTCATGCCAGAGGAAGCCGTCGGCAGCTTCGACATCGCGGTGCGCCGCGGCCTCGAAGGCTGGCCTTCGTCGGTGGAAGTGCGGCCCTTTCTCGAGGACGAGGTGCTTGTGGTCGGCGCGCCCGCTCTTTTCAGGACGCATCCCCTGCCCGACCTGCGCGCGCTGGCTTCGCACGTGCTGCTGTCGGCCCGCACCCGCAAGGACGACTGGGACGACTGGAAGAAGCAGGTCGGCGCTCCGCGTGCCCGGCCGGCGGGGCGGCTGCAGTTCGACCACCTGCACTTCGTGCTGCAGGCCGCGGTCGACGGACTGGGCATCGCGCTCGCGCCGACCTCGCTGGTGTCGCACGACCTCGCCTCGGGCCGCCTGCAGTCGCCGCTGCCCGAGCTGCGCATGACACTGGAGCGCTACTACTATGGGCTGGCGCCGGACGCCGCGCCGGAGGCCTCGTACGTGGTCGAGTGGTTCGAGCAGATGCAGGCCCGGGGCGCCTAGGCGGCTTCGCCAACCAGCGAGCGGATCACCTCCGCCACGCTCACGCGGCCCTTGCGCACGCTCGCATCGTCGCCCTCGAAGCGGATCCATCCTTCGTTGAAGCCGTCGAGCATCTGGATGCGCGGCACCGGGTCTCGCATGCCTTGCGCGCGGAAGATCGCGCCCCAGTTCTCGCGCGGCACCGCCTCGGCGCGCACCGGGCGTCCCAGCACTTGCGAGAGCGCCTCGGCAATGTCGTGCTGCGTCAGCCGCTGCGGCCCCTCGAGCTCGACGACGCGCGGCAGCTCGCCCTCGTGCAGCAGGAGTTCGGCAGCGAGGCGGCCGATGTCGGCCGTGGCCACCATCGGCACCGCGCGGTCGAGCGGCTGGAGGTAGCTGGACAACACGCCGTGTTCGCGGGCCTGCGCGATGTCCCAGCGCAGGTTCTCCAGGAACCAGGCGGGCCGCAGGAAAGTGATCGCGAAGGGCAGCGTGCGCAGCGCCTCTTCCAACAACGTGCGCTGGCTCAGCAGATTGGGCTGGGCCGCCTGCGCGCCGACGGTCGACAGGCACACCACGCGCCGCGGCCGGGCGGTGTCGAGCGCCTGGCGCAGCGCGGCGTTCTCCGCCCTCACTTCGGGAAAGCCCGGCTCGGGGTCGAAGTTCGGTGGCGGCAGGACGAAGACGCCGGCCGCGCCCGAGAAAGCGCGCGTCAACGCCTGGGCGTCGTCCATCTCGGCGATGGCCACCTCGCAGCCGAGTGCGGCCCATGGGCGGCCCTTGCCTTCATCGCGGACGACCGCGCGAACCGGCTGCCCTTCGGCCAGCAGGGCGCGCGCGACTGCGCCGCCAACCTGGCCCGTGATTCCGGTGATTGCGTACATGAAAGTTCCTTGTTCCTGACTTGATTCGATGGGGTGACGCATGCGACGGGACGAATCGTAGGAATGGCTCATCTTTGAGTAAAGCGACCGTGCGGCATATCATTCATGACACCTGATCACGAATAGAAATATGCCCCTCGACGGACGCCTCCTCTCCAACGTCAGCGTGCTGGCCGCAGTGGTCGAAGGCGGCAGCTTCGCCAGCGCCGCCAATGCACTGGGCCTGACGCCCTCCGGCGTGAGCCGCGCCATCGCCCGACTCGAAGGCCGCATCGGCATACGGCTGTTCGATCGCACGACCCGCTCGCTGAGCCTCACCGACGAGGGCCGGCAGCTCTACGCCAACATCAATCCGCTGGTGCTCGGCATCGAGGACGCAGTCACGATCGCCGCTGGCGCATCGGGCACGGTGCGCGGGCGCCTGCGCGTGAATACCGACGCCTTCACCTCGCGCCTGCTCCTGGCGCGGCACCTTCCGCGCTTTCTCGCGCAGTACCCGGAGCTCACGCTGGAGCTGATCGCACGCGACCAGCTGGGCGACCTCGTGGCCGAGGGCTTCGACATCGCGGTGCGCTTCGGCGAGCCGCCTTCGTCGTCGCTCGTTTCCCGCAAGCTGATGGATTCGCGCGTGGTCACAGTGGCGGCGCCGGCTTATATCGCGCGGCACGGCCGCCCTGCGAAGCCGGCCGACCTCGCCGGCCACGCCTGCCTGCAGGTGCGCAACCCCGCCACCGGCCAGCCGTACACGTGGGAGTTCCAGCGCGGACGCAAGCTCGTCGAGGTGCCGACCACGGGGCGGCTGCTGCTCACCGATCCGGGGACCGTGCTGGAGACGGTCCTTTCCGGCATCTGCGTGGCGCAGATCAAGGCGGTGGGCATCCAGCCGCAGCTCGACAGCGGCGAGCTGGTCGACCTGTTTCCCGACTGGCCGGATGAGCGGCTCCCGCTCCATGCGCTCTATCCGTCACGCCACCTGCCGGCGGCGAAGGTGCGTGCCTTCATCGACTTCGTGATGGAGGTGGTGTCGCCAGCATCCAAGCCGATGCCGAAGCCGATGCAAAAGCCGCAGCGCTGACGCTCGCTTGTCCGGAAACGGCCAGCCGACAACGTCTTCCGCCCGCACGATGCGGGCATGACTCCAACTCCCCTGCCCCGTTCCTTCCGCGACCTCGCGTGGTCCAACCTCGCCGCGCAGTCCGCAGAACAGCTGAGCCTTGCGGCGGTGCCGCTGGTCGCGGTGCTGGCGCTCGGCGCCGGCCCCGGCGAGATCGGCTTTCTTGCGGCCGTGCAGACGCTGCCCTTCCTGCTGGTCTCCATGCCCATGGGTCTGCTCGCGGACCGCATGTCGCGCCGGCGGCTGATGGTCTGGGCCGAGGGCCTGCGGGCGGTGTCGCTGATCGTGCTGCTGGCGATGGTGTTCGCGTCGAAGCTCAGCATCGGCTGGCTCGCCGTGCTGGGGTTCCTGGGAGCCGTCGGCACTGTGGGTTTCAGCGTCGCGGCACCTGCGCTGGTGCCGGCACTCGTGCCGCACGATGCGTTGGCGGCGGCCAACGGCCGACTGGAACTCGCGCGCAGCGCGGCCTTCACCGCCGGGCCTGCACTGGCGGGCGCGCTGGTCGCATGGGCCGGCGCATCCGCTGCGTTCGTCCTGGCCGCAGTTCTGTCGGCGGCAGCGGTGGCCCTGCTGCTGCGACTGAGCGAGGCGACACGCGAACCCTCCGCCGGCCGTCATCCGCTGCTGGAAGTGCGCAACGGTGCGCGCTTCGTCTGGCAGCACGAGATGTTGCGTCCCATGCTGATGACCGGTGCGGTCTTCAACATATCCTGGTTCGTGCTGCAGGCCGGCTACGTGCCCTACGCGGTGCGCGTGCTCGGCCTCGGTGCTCAGGCGGTCGGCTTCACGCTGGCGATGTACGGCGCAGGAATGGTCGTCGGTGCGCTGCTCACGCCTCGCGTGGTGGCTCGCCTGCCATTCGGCCGCGCGATACAGGTCGGCCCTTCGGTCGCCGTTCTGGCCGCTGCGGCGATGGCCGCCACGCTCGTCGTGCCGACCGCGACGCTGGCAGCGCTCTCGCTCTTCCTGTTCGGTGCGGGGCCGATGGTCTGGGTCATCACGTCGACCACGCTGCGCCAGAGCGTGACTGCGGCCACGATGCTGGGCCGGGTGTCGGCCGTGTTCCTCACGATCAACGCGGGTGCGCGCCCCATCGGCGCCGCGCTGGGCGGCATGGTCGGCGCGGCATGGGGCGAACCGGCCTGCCTGCTGCTGGCGCTCGCGGGCTTCGGGCTGCAGGCGGCGATCATCTTCGCGTCGCGCATTGCGACGCTGCACCGGCTGCCGGTGCCTGCCGTCTAGCAATCTGATGATCTAGCGGTCTAGAAGAGCGACGCCATCCCATTCGGTCGCGCATCCTCGATGTCGAGCATGCGCAGCTTGGTCAGTGCGCCGCCGCCCGCCGAAAAACCACCCGGCTTGTTGCCCGCGGCGAGCACACGATGGCACGGCACCACGGGCGCGAACGGGTTGTGGCCCATCGCCTGCCCTACGGCGCGCGACAGGCCCTTGTCGCCCAACTCCTCGGCAATCTCGCCATAGGTGCGGGTCTGGCCCGGCGGAATGCGCCGCGCGATCGCATAGATGCGCTGGTGGAACTCGGACACGCCGCTCATGTCGAGCTCGATGTGGCCCAGGTCGTCGCGCACACCGTGCAGCAGTCCCTGGATGGCCTCGATGGCGCGCTGCGCCATCTCGTTCGGCGGGCCTTCCTGCAGGTCAGGAAAACGCTGGCGCATGCGCGCTCGCGTGGCGGCCTCGCCGCTGTCGGCAGGCAGTTGCACGCCGACCAGCCCTCGTGGGCCCCATGCCAGCGCGCACATGCCGATGGAGGTTTCGAACAAGGCAAAGCCGCTCATTGCGATGCCTCCCGTTGCAGCGAATGCTGGCGCGATGCGAGCACCGCGCCGAGCCACAGGGCCATCGCCGAGGCCACGAGCCCGCGCGCAAGTCCGCCCGGGCCATCGGAGATCCAGCCCGTGACGGTCGGCCCGACGATCTGCCCCAGCGCGAAGATGATGGTGAAGGCGCTGATGCCGTGCGCCCAGCGCGATGGCGGCAGGTTGTGGCGCACCAGCGCGGTGGTCGATGCCACCACCGACAGGAACACCGCGCCGAAGAGCACGCCGGAGATCAGCGCCACCGGCGCCGCCGAACTCAGCACCGGCAGCAACGTCGCCACGCCGAGCAGCCCGTTGAGCAATGCCTGCGGCTGCCCGCCGCGATACCGGTCGAGCAGCCCCGCCCAGAGCCGCGAAGACGCCACGCAGGCGATGCCGAGCAATGCATAGAACAGCGTGACGAAGCCGGCACTGGCACCCTGCTCGCGCAGCAGCGCGATCACGAAGGTCATGTAGCCGATGTAGCCCATGCCGAACAGGGCATAGCCCGCGAGCGCCCAGCCGAAGCGGTGCAGCGCGACCGGCGGTGCCGAACCCGGTGCTGCGACAGGTGCCGCCGGCGCGGCCGTCTGCTGCGGCATCGCACGCCCCGCCCATGCCAGCAGGCAGGTGGCCGCCGCGCTTGCCACCGCCAGCGCCCACCACGCCCAGGCCCATCCGTGGGGCACGCCCGCGGCCGCTCGCAGCACCTGCGGCACGAGCAATGCCGACAGCAGGATGCCGAAGCCGGTGCCGCCGTAGTAGATGCCCAGCAGCAGGCCGCCTCGCGCCGATCCGGCTTCGCTGAGCCGGGCCGCCAGCAGCCCGCCCGCCACGAACACCCACGCGCTGGCCACGCCCGCCAGCAGGCGCTGCAGCAGCAAGGCCGATGCATCGGTGACGAAGCCGCTGCCCGCCATGAACACGCTGGCGAGCACCGCGCCGAACACCAGCAGCCGCGTCGCGCCGAAGCGCCGCATCAGCGCCGGCGTGCCCAGCGCACCGACGAGATAGCCGACCGCGTTGGCCGTGTTCATGCCGCCTGCCAGTGCGTAGCTCCAGCCCAGGTCGGCGCGCATCGGCGGCAGCAGCAGCGCGTAGGCGAAGCGCGTGATGCCCAGCGACACAGCGGCGCCCATCGAGAGCGCGAAGGCCAGCCGCAGCGTGGGCTGGGCGGAGATGGAGGTTGGAGAGGCGAGCGTCGTCGGCATTGCGGTGGCGGGCGGCAGGCGAGGCCTATTCTGCGGCAGCCGCCGCCGGCCTGCAGGAGCCCGCCCGCTCAACCCGCTTCGGCCACCGGGTCGGCGTGCAGCAGATGCCGCTCCAGCAGCACGGCCACATGCACCGCCTCGCGCTGCGCACCATCGCCGATCTGATGGCGGCAGCTGGTGCCGTCCGCCACCACGATGGCGCCGGGCTTCGCGCGGATGGCGGGCAGCAGGCTGGCCTCGGCCATCTTCATCGACACGTCGAAATGGCTGGCCTCGTAGCCGAAGCTGCCGGCCATGCCGCAGCACGAGCTTTCGATGAGCTCGGGCTGTGCGCCCGGGATCAGCTTCAGCACGTCCATCACCGGGCTCACCGCGCCGAAGGCCTTCTGGTGGCAGTGGCCGTGCAGGAGGATGGGCGCTTCGGCGGGCTTCAGGGGCAACTCGAAGCGCCCTTGCTTCAGCTCGCGCGTGATGAACTCCTCGAACAGCAGCGCGTGCCTGGCCACCAGTTCGGCCTTCTCGCCGAAGCCCATGACCAGCGCCTCGTCACGCAGCGTGAGCAGGCACGAAGGCTCCAGCCCGACGATGGGCACGCCGGCGCGCGCCAGCGGCACGAGCGCATCGATCAACGCCTCGGCCTTCTTCTTCGCCTCGTCGACCATGCCGCTGGCCAGGAATGTGCGGCCGCAGCAGTGGTGGCCGCCGCTCCTCTCCACCGTGTGCAGCACATAGCCCGCCGCCTGCAGCACGCGCGCGGCAGCAAATGCGTTCTCGCTCTCGAAGGTGCCATTGAAGGTGTCGACGAAGAGCACCGCCGTCTTGCCGCCGCGCCGCGCGATCGACAGCACCACGTCACGCTCGACGAACAGGCCAGGCTCGCCGGCCTTGCCGCGCCAGAAGGTGTCGCCGCGCCATTCGGGCAGCGAGCGCGTCGCCGAGAAGCCCAGCAGTTTCTCGCCCAGCCATGCGGCACCGGGCACGCTGTTGCGCAGGTTCAGCAGCCAGGGAAAGCGGCTGGCCCTGTGGGCGTAGTCGGGCAGGTTCGCCACCAGCCTGTCTTTCAGCGTGTGGCCGTGACGCTTCTTGTAGTGGTCGAGGAACTCGACCTTCATCTTCGCCATGTCAACGCCGGTCGGGCAGTCGCGCCTGCAGCCCTTGCAGCCCACGCACAGGTCCATGGTTTCGTGCATGGCCTCGCTGGTGAAGGCATCGGGGCCCAACTGGCCCGACAGTGCCAGCCGCAGCGTGTTGGCGCGCCCGCGCGTCAGGTGCTGCTCGTCGCGCGTCACGCGATAGCTCGGGCACATGGTGCCGGCGTCGAACTTGCGGCAATGGCCGTTGTTGTTGCACATCTCCACCGCCTTGGCCAGGCCGCCCGTGCTGTCGCCACCGCTGCCGGGCGCAGTGGTCACTTCGGTCACGGGGTCGGCGTTGACGTTCCAGGCCGACCAGTCGAGCACCGGCTTGAGCTCGATGCGCCGGTACGGCTTGGGCGCCGTGGGCGGCGCGAAGCGGAACAGCGCGCCGTCGTCCATGCGCGGCGGGTCGATGATCTTGCCGGGGTTGAAAAGATCGATGGGGTCGAGCTTGCGCTTGATCGCGCGGAAGGCCTCGTTGATGGCCGGGCCGAACTGCCATTCGATCCACTCGCCGCGGCACAGGCCGTCGCCGTGCTCGCCGCTGAATGCGCCCTTGTACCTGCGCACCAGCTCGCTCGCCTCCTCGGCGATGGCGCGCATCTTCGCGGCGCCGTCGGTGCGCATGTCGAGGATCGGCCGCACGTGCAGGGTGCCCACCGATGCATGTGCGTACCAGGTGCCGCGGCTGCCGTACTTGGCGAACACTTCGGTCAGCGCGTCGGTGTACTCGGCCAGATGCTCCAGCGGCACGGCGCAGTCCTCGATGAAGCTCACGGGTTTTCCGTCCCCCTTGAGGCTCATCATGATGTTGAGGCCGGCCTTGCGCACTTCCCAGAGGTTCTTCTGCCGCGCCTCGTCGGGCATCTCGACCACGCTGCCGGGCAGGCCGAGGTCGCCCATCAGTTCGACGAGCTGCTTCAGCTGCGCAAGCAGCAAGGCCTTGTCTGCGCCCGAGAACTCCACCAGCAGGATGGCCGCCGGCTTGCCGATCAGCGCCGTCTCCACCGTCGGCTTGAAGGCAGGGTTGGCCAGGCTCAGCTCGATCATCGTGCGGTCGACCAGTTCCACCGCCGTGGGCCCGAGCCTGACGATGTGCTGGGCCGAGTCCATGGCCGCATGGAAGGTCGGGAAGTTGACGATGCCCAGCACCTTGGCGCGCGGCAGCGGCGCGAGCTTGAGCTTCAGACTGCGGGTGTAGGCCAGCGTGCCCTCGGAGCCGATCAGCAGGTGCGCGAGGTTCACGCTGCCGTCGGCCGTGTAGGGCCGCTCGCTCTGGTTGTCGAAGATGTCGAGGTTGTAGCCCGCCACGCGGCGCATGACCTTGGGCCAGTGCTCGGCGATCGCCTCCCGGTGCTGCCGCGCGAGGCTGCGCACGAACTGCGCGATGCCTGCAGCGCGCACGCCCAGCGAGCCGACGGTGCCGAACTCGACCAGCTCGCCGTTCGACAGCCACGCGCTGGCGCCCAGCACGTTGTGCACCATGTTCCCGTAGGCGATGGAGCGCGAGCCGCAGGAGTTGTTGCCCGCCATGCCGCCCAGCGTGGCCTGCGCGCTGGTCGACACGTCCACCGGATACCAGAGCCCGTGCGGCTTGAGTTGCGCGTTCAGGTGGTCGAGCACCAGGCCGGGCTCGACGGTGGCCGTGCCCTCCTCCACGTTCACGTCGAGCACGCGGCGAAAGTGCTTGCTGTTGTCGATGACCAGCGCGGCACCGGTGGTCTGCCCGCACTGGCTCGTGCCGCCGCCGCGCGCGAGCACGGGCACCTTCAGGTCGCGGGCGATGTCGATGGCGGTCGCGATGTCGCGCTCGTTCGTGGGCACGAAGGCGCCGACGGGTGTGATCTGGTAGATCGACGCGTCGGTGGCGTAGCGGCCCCGCGAGGCGTCGTCGAACAGCACCTCGCCCTGAGTCTGCGAGCGCAGGCGGCGCGCGAGCAGCTCGCAGGTGTCATTGGGCGGAAGAACGGTTCCGGCTGGCTGCATGTGGCTGGCGGGGTCGATGCGCATGGTGATCAGGTCGCTTTGGCAGGCTTGGCCGATCTGGCCGGCTTGGTGGGTGGATAGATCTCGCCTGCGCGCAGCAGCTCCAGCACGGTGTCGCGCTTGCGCAGCACGTGCGACACCAGCACCTTGCGCATGGCCTCGGCGTCGCGCTTCGAGAGCGCATCGATCATCTGCTCGTGCTCCTCCACCGCGTGCTTCCACTTCGCCTCGTTCTGGTTGGTGCGAAAGCGCAGCGACTGCACGCGGGCGTTGATGGAGCGGTAGGTGTTCGACAGCACCGGGTTCGCCGCAGCCTCGTTGATCGCGGTGTGGATGCGCGCATTGAGCCGGTAGTAGCCCGAGAGATCGCGCCGCGAGAAGCAGGCCAGCATCTCGTAGTGCAGCGCGCGCACCTCGGCGAGTTCCTCGTCGGTGATGCGCCTGGCGGCCAGCTCGCCCGACATGCCCTCGAGCATGGCGAGCACCTCGAAGGTGTCGAGCACGTCGGCCTCGGTGAGCTTCACGGCCACCGCGCCGCGATTGGGCAGCAGATCGACCAGCCCTTCGGCCGCAAGCAACTTGATGGCTTCGCGCAGCGGCGTGCGCGACACGTTCAGCTTCAGGCACAGCTCCCGTTCGTTGAGCTTGGCGCCGGGCGCGATGAGCCCTTCGACCAGCATGGTCCGCAGGCGCGCGGCCACTTGGTCGTGCAGTGCGAGCCTGGAGATTTCGATGATTTCAGCTGTCATGGTTTTGTCCCTTGAACGCATTTTGAATGCAAAAAATCAGGCCTACAACCCTGGTTATTCAGGGTAAACCATCAAACAAGAATGCATTTTGAATGCAAAACTGAATGTGAAAGGAGAGTCCATGCTGCAACTCGACATCCATCCCACCGGCCGCCACTTCCTCCAGATTCCCGGTCCCAGCCCGGTGCCCGACCGCATCCTGCGGGCCATGAGCCTGCCCACCATCGACCACCGCGGGCCCGAGTTCGGCACGCTGGGCCTGAAGGTGCTGGGCGGCATCCGGCAGATCTTCAAGACGAAGCACCCTGTCGCCATCTATCCCGCTTCGGGCACGGGCGCCTGGGAGGCCGCGCTCGCCAACACGATGAGCCCCGGCGGTCACGTGCTCATGTACGAGACCGGCCATTTCGCCTCGCTGTGGCAGAAGATGGCCACGCGCCTGGGCCTCTCGACCGAATTCCTCGCCTGGCAGGGCGCCGACGCACAACTGCCCCACGCCCCGAGCTGGCGCCGCGGCGTGCAGGCCGACCTCATCGAGGCCCGGCTGCGCAAGGACACGGAAAGGAAGATCAAGGCCGTGTGCGTGGTGCACAACGAGACCTCCACCGGCGTCACCTCCGACATCGCCTCGGTGCGCAAGGCCATCGACGCGGCGGGCCACCCCGCCCTGCTGATGGTCGACAGCATCTCGGGCCTGGCCAGCGCCGACTACCGCCACGACGAATGGGGCGTGGACGTGTGCGTCAGCGGCTCGCAGAAGGGCCTGATGCTGCCGCCGGGCATCAGCTTCAACGCACTTTCGCCGCGCGCGCTCGAGGTCTCGAAGACCGCGAAGCTGCCCAAGGCCTTCTGGGCCTGGGACGAGATCGTCGAGATGAACAAGGACGGCTACTGGCCCTACACGCCCAACACCAACCTGCTCTACGGCCTCTCGGAGTCGCTGGACATGATCCTTGGCGAAGGGCTGGACAACGTGTTCGCGCGCCACCAGCGCTGGGCCGCCGGCGTGCGCGCCGCCGTCGATGCCTGGGGCCTGCCGATCCAGTGCGCCGACCCGGCCGTGTACTCGCCCGTGCTCACCGGCGTGATCACGCCCGAGGGCGTCGATGCCGACGCGCTGCGCCGGCTGATCCACCAGCGCTTCGACCTTTCGCTCGGCACCGGCCTGGGCAAGCTCAAGGGCCGCATGTTCCGCATGGGCCATCTGGGCGACAGCAACGACCTGACGCTGGTGGCCATGGTCGCCGGCGTCGAGATGGGCATGAAGCTCGCGGGCATCAAGCTGGCCGGAAGCGGCGTGCAGGCCGCGATGGACCACTTCTCGAGCCACACGGCACCGGCCGCGCTGCAGAAAGCCGCATAGACAACAGGCTCGCAGCGCCATCGGCGCTGCACAGGCACGCGGCGCCACCGGCACTGCACAGGTGTCAAGGCGCGGATGGCGCGCATCGGATTCCCAACCCACGACGGAGACAAGGAAGATGCAGAGACGTTCGTTGATCCAGGCCGCGGGCGCCGCAGCCGCCACGCTGGGCGTGCCCCGGCTCTTCGCGCAGGAATGGCCGACCGGGCCGGTGCGCATCGTGGTCGGTTTCCCGCCCGGCGGCGGCACCGACGCGCTGGCCCGCGTGGTCGCGCAGAAGCTGACCACCATGTGGGGCCAGCAGGTGATCGTCGAGAACAAGGGCGGCGTGGCCGGCGTGCTCGCTGCCGACTACGTGGCGCAGCAGCCCAGTGACGGCAGCACGCTGCTGATGGCCCACATCAACAGCCACGCGCTCGCGCCGAGCCTGCAGCCCAAGCTGCGCTACAACGTGGAGCGCGACTTCGTGCCCATCGTGCTGGTGGGCGTCACGCCCAATCTGCTGATCGCCAACCCCGCGCAGAAGGCGCTGTCGGTGAAGGACATCGTCGCCGCCTGCAAGGCCGCGCCCGGCACGCTGAGCTTCGGCTCGGCCGGCGCGGGCTCGGCGCAGCACCTCGCGCTGGAGATGTTCAAGCTGCAGGGCGGCGTCGATGCACTGCACGTGCCCTACAAGGGCAGCGGCCCGCTGCTGGCCGACCTGATGGGCGGGCAGATCCAGTACAGCTTCGAGACCATGACCGCCGCCACGCCGCACGTGAAGAACGGCCGCGTGCTCGCCGTGGCGCAGACGCGCACCAAGCGCGCCAAGGGCCATCCCAACGTGCCGACCATGCAGGAGCAAGGCTTCCAGGGCTTCGAGGCCACCACCTGGTACGGCCTCGCCGGGCCGGGCAAGCTGCCGGCCTCCATCGCGCAGAAGGTGAACCGCGACGTGAACACCGTGCTGGCGATGCCCGACGTGCAGGAGCGGCTCGATACCTACGGCGCGGAGGACGGCGGCGGCTCGCAGGACAAGTTCAGGCAGTTCATCGGCACCGAGATCGCGAAGTGGGCGAAGGTGGTGAAGGACGGGAACGTTCACGTGGAAACCTGAAGAACCTGGCTCACCCCCAGGCTTCGCGCACTTCGTGTCGCTACGCCAACCCCCTTCCGGGGGCAACACCTGAGGCCCGGCAAAGCCGGTTCCTCCGTGTTCCCGGAAGGATCGCCACTACCGGCCAGGTTTTTGCTGAGAAGATCGGGAAGATGACTCCATCCCAGACCGCCCTCACCGACGCACTCGTGGCCGCGCGCCGCGGCAACCGCACCCTCGACGCCACACCGTGGCTCGACACCCTCGAAGAAGCGGCGCAAGCCTATGAAGTGCAGGACGCCGTCGCGGCGGCGCTCGGCTGGTTCGACAGCCAGCCCGTGCCTCGCGCATGGAAGTCCGGCGGCGGCTCGCGCAGCGCGACGCTCACGCATGCGCCGCTGCCGCCTGCAGGCGTGCGGCAGGGCCCGGCCGATTTCAGCGACCTCGTGTTCCACACCCCCGGCATCGAGGCCGAGATCGCCTTGCGGCTCGGCCAGGACGTGACGCCTGCGCAGGCCGCGAAGCTCGATCACGACAGCGCCGCATCGCTCATCGACGCCATGGCGGTTTCCGTGGAGATCGTCGATGCGCGCTGGCAGGACCTGCCCTCCACGCCCGCCCTGCTGCGGCTGGCCGACTCGCAGGTGCACGGTGCGCTCGCGATCGGCGAATGGACGCCCTGCGCCGCCATCGACTGGGCCTCGCAGCGCTGCGAGACGAAGATCGGCAATGCCGAAGTGTTGGTGCGCGAAGGCACGCATCCGCTGGCCGATCCGGCGTGGCTGCTGCCGATCTGGCTGCGCCACATCACGCGCAGCGGGCAGACGGCGCCGGCCGGCACCGTCGTCACCACCGGCTCGTGGGTCGGCGTGCTGCCCTGCCGGCGCGGCGATCAGGTGACGGCCGAGTTCCCCGGCATCGGCGCCGTGCGCTTGATCGTGTAGCGCCCGCCTCCCACGCCCGAGCAGGCGACCAGGAAGTCGAGCACCGCCCGCACACGCGCGGGCAGCGTGCCGGCCTTGCCGATGTAGACCGCGTGGATCGGCTCCACCTCGGCCGGATTGAATTCCTCCATCAGCGGCACCAGCCGGCCCGCGTCGATGTCGTGCTGTATGTGGTACAGCGACAGCCGCGCCACGCCCGCCCCCGCGATCGCCAGCTGGCGCAGTGTTTCACCGTCGCCCGCGCGCACCGGCCCGGCCACCGGCAGCCACTGCATGCGGCCGTCCACGCGCAGCGGCCAGTCGGGCGTGTTGCGGCGATAGCTCCAGCCGAGGCGGTTGTGCGCCTCCAGCTCCTGCGGCGTTCGCGGCGTGCCGTATTTCTCCAGGTAGGCGGGTGCGGCGACGATGGCCTGGCTGGTCTCGCCCAGGCGCCGCGCCACGAGGTCGGACGCAGGCAGTTGGCCCCAGCGGATCGCGATGTCGGCGCGCTCGTCCATCAGGTCGACGATGCGGTCGGTCAGCGCGATGTCGAGCGTGATCTGCGGATGCATCTCCAGCAGGCGCGGCACCAGCGGCACCAGCTTGTGGTGGCCGAAAGAGACGCTGGCGTTGATGCTCACCCGGCCGCGCGGCGCAGCGCCGGCCGCGGCGCAGCGCTCGGCCTCGTCCATGTCGGCCAGCACGCGCAGGCTGCGCTCGTAGAACTCGGTGCCCTCTGGCGTGAGCTGCAGCTTGCGCGTGGAGCGGTGCACCAGCTGGATGCCCAGGCGCAGCTCGAGCCGCGCCACGAGCTTGCTCACGGCGGAGGGCGTCATGCCCAGCAGGCGCGAAGCGGACGAGAAGCCGCCCGACTCGACCACCTGCACGAAGGCCTCCATCTCCCCGGAGCGGTTGACGTCGATGCGCGGCATGGTGCCCCTTCAATCTGTGATTTCAACTCACAAGTCCGTGTACCAGCGGCATTCTAGTCATCGATGGCATTCGTCCCCCCAGTACGGGGCATCATGCCAATCGCTCTACTTGCCCTCACCGCCGGTGCCTTCGGAATAGGCACCACCGAGTTCGTCATCATGGGCCTGCTGATGCAGGTCTCGACGGACCTTCACGTCTCCATCACGGCCGCCGGCCTGCTGATCTCGGGCTATGCGCTCGGGGTGGCGGTGGGCGCGCCGGTGCTCACCATCGCCACCCGCAAGCTGCCGCGCAAGACGGTGCTGCTCGCGCTGATGGCGATCTTCACGCTCGGCAACCTCGCCTGTGCACTGGCACCCAACTACGAGATGCTGATGGCCGCGCGCGTCATCACCTCGCTGGCGCACGGCACCTTCTTCGGCGTCGGCTCGGTGGTCGCCACCGGCCTGGTGCCCCCGGAGCGACGCGCCTCGGCCATCGCGATCATGTTCACCGGCCTGACCGCAGCCACGCTGCTCGGCGTGCCGGCCGGCGCCTGGCTGGGCCTGCATTTCGGCTGGCGCTCGACCTTCTGGGCCGTGACGCTGATCGGCGTGCTGGCCTTCGCGGTGCTCTCGGTCTTCGTCCCCCGCGTCAAGGACTCGGCCAAGCCCGCGCCGCTGCGCGAGGAACTGGGCGTGCTGGCGCGTCCGCAGGTGCTGCTCGGCCTGGCGATGACGGTGCTCGGCTTCGCCGGCGTGTTCGTGGTCTACACCTACATCCAGCCGCTGCTCACGCAGGTCACGGGGCTCTCTGAATCGGCGGTGTCGCCGATCCTGCTGGTGTTCGGCGGCGGCCTCGCCGTCGGCAACCTGCTCGGCGGCAAGCTGGCAGACCGCGCGCCGATGGCTGCCGTGTTCGGCACGCTGGTGGCGCTGGCGGTGGTGCTCGGCGCGATGCAGTTCACCATCGGCACGCCGTTCACGGCCGTGGTGTTCGTCGGACTGCTCGGGATCGCCTCCTTCGCCACCGTCGCACCGATGCAGCTGCGGGTGCTCGAAAAGGCTTCCGGCTCCGGCCAGAACCTCGCGTCGAGCCTCAACATCGCGGCCTTCAACCTGGGCAACGCCCTCGGCGCCTGGGTCGGCGGCGTGGTGATCGACCACGGTCCAGGGCTGCGCGCCCTGGGCTGGGTGGCCGCGGCGATCACCCTGCTGGGCCTGGCCATCGCACTTTGGAGCCGCGCGCTCGACCGGCGCGAGCCAGGCAATGCGCTGGCCGACTGCGCTTCGGCTCGAGCCTGAGCCTTGCCCTGGCTTCTGACGCGCGGGGCGGGAGCACAATCGCGCGGCCCATGTCCCGCGCTCCTCTCCACATCCGCCCTGCCATCGCCGCCGACGCTCCCGCGCTGGCGGCGTTGTCCATCCAGGTCTGGCTCGACACCTACGCGACCGAAGGCGTCAGCGATCTGATTGCGCGCTACGTGCTGGACGAGTTCACGCCCGCCGCATTCGTATCGTGGATCAGCGATCCGAGCACCGCAGTGTTCGTCGCCGAGGCCGACGGCCTCTTGGTGGGCTATGCCCGGCTGCGCTTCGGCGCATCGCAGAAGCTCTTCCCTGCCGCCGACACCGAGCTATGCACCCTCTACGTGCAGGAGCCCTTCACCCAAGCCGGCGTGGGTTCCGCCCTCTTGCACGAGGCCCGTGCCGCGGTACGCAGCCGCACGGGCAGCGACGCGCTCTGGCTCACGGTCAACGTCCTGAACCTGCGCGCCTGCGCCTTCTACGGGAAGCACGGTTTCGTGCGCACGGGCACCGCCTGGTTCACGCTGGGCGACGCCCGTCACGAAAACCACGTGCTGGGCATCTGCTGAACGTTCGGGCCTGCCCGCTCAATACTCCAGCCGCGTCGGCAGATCGCTGCGCGAGCCACCGGACTGCATGAAGAACGCGAACCTGTCGCGTCCTGCGGCCTTGGCGTTGTAGAGGGCCACGTCGGCGCGTGCCAGCAGCTCCTCGGCGGTGGCCGACGAGCCGGTCGCGCGGTGGAAGGCGATGCCGATGCTGGTGGTGACGTCGACGCGCTGGCCATCCACCACGAAGGGCGGCGTGTGGACGCGGTCCACGATCTTCTCGGCGACCACGCCAGCCGCGTCCGGCGTGCTCAGCCCTTCCAGCACCAGCACGAACTCGTCGCCGGCCAGCCGCGCGACCATGTCGGTGCCGCGCACGCAGCCCTGCAGCCGCCGTGCGTATTCGGTCAGCACCGCGTCGCCCACTGCATGGCCCATGGTGTCGTTGATGGCCTTGAAGTGGTCGATGTCGAGGAACATCAGCGCCATCGCATGGCCGGTGAGCTGGCTGCGCAGCACTGCAGTGGGCAGGTATTCGTTGAAGGCCAGCCGGTTGGGCAGGCCGGTGAGCGTGTCCAGGCGCGCCAGCTCGATGAGCTTGTGCTCCACCACCTTCAGCGCGGTGATGTCCAGCGCCAGGGAGAAGATGCCGTGCGTCACGCCGTCGGTGCGCACGTCGGGCACGTAGATGACCTGGGTGACGCGCTCGCTCCCGCCGCGCTGCATGCGCGCCTCGAACTCCACGCGCTCGCCGGACAGCGCCCGAGCGAGCATCGGCCGGCGCGACTCGTACACCTCGCGGCCCGACACCTCCTGCACGTGGCGACCGAGCACCTGCGCCGGATCGAGCCCGAGCCACTCGCGGCTGGTGGCGTTGGCGAAGGTGATCTTCTCGTCGCGGTCGATGTAGGTGATGAGCGCCGGCATGTTGTCGGTGATGGCGCGCAGGCGCAGTTCGCTCTCGGCCTGGCGCAGCTCGGCTTCCTTCAGCGCCGTGATGTTGAAGGACATCAGGTAGAAGCCCACCACCTCGCCGCGCAGGTTCTTGTCGGGAATCAGGTTCACCTGGAAGTAGCCCTGGCGGCCGTGCAGCGGCGCGCGCACCGGAAAGCGGACCTTCTTGCCCGAGAACATGACCGGAAGGTACGGTTTGAGCTGGGTGTAGATCGTGCCGCCCAGCGCCGAGTGCAGCGTCGTTCCCTGCAGCGGCGCCTTCTCGCCCAGGCCAGCCATCTGGCGCGCGCGGATGTTCGCGAACAGGCAGTTCTGCTGGCGGTCGAAGTAGCCCACCAGCGCCGGAATGCTGTCGGTTACGTCGCGCAGGCGCGTTTCCTGCTCGCTCAGCGCGCGGCGTATGTTGACCTCCTCGGTGATATCGAAAGTCATCGAGAACACGCCGCTCACCTTGCCCTCGGCATCGAAGTCGGGGATGTAGTGGGCCTTGAAGATGCGGTCGCCGATGCCCAGCGCCGGGTCGCCGGACTTCTCGAGGATCACCGTCTCTCCGGCCAGTGCCCGCATGATGTGCGGCTCCACCAGAGCGAAGTCGGCCGGCCCGCGCACCTCCGGCATCAGGCGGCCGACCAGCGGACCGTTGCCGCTGTGCAGCGCCCGCACGTGCGCGTTGACGAAGGTGTAGCGCAGCGATGCGTCGACGTGCGACACCATCGCCGGAATGCTGTCGGCGATCACGCGGACCTGGGCCTCGCTGTGCGCGAGGCTGCGTTCGATGGCGCGCCGCTGCTCCATCAGCTCGTCGAAGGTGCGCGCCAGGTCGCCGATCTCGTCGGCCGCATAGGTGCGCTCCGCCACCGGCGTGTCGTCGTCGACCCGGGAAGGCGCCTGCTGGGTCGACTGCATGTGGCGGTGCAGTACCGCCAGCGGCGTCAGCTGCCGGCGCACCACCACGAGCGTCAACGCACCGGCGCACAAGGCGAGCGCGAACGCGCCGAACCAGGCGCCGCGCTCGATGGCATTGATGCTCGCGAAGGCCTCGCTGCGCGGATACATGGCCCCGACGATCCAGTTCGCCTGCACCATCCGGTCGAAGGCGTAGAGGCTGGGGACTCCGGCTTCGTTGATGCCCTCGCTGGAGCCCTGGAAGCCCGCCATCGCCCGCAGGATCTGCGCGTCGCCCCCGCTGCCGTTGGCCTGGACCTGGTTCAGGATGCGCGAGACGTTCGGATGGTCGACCATGACGCCGTCCACCGTGGTCACGAACAGGTAGCCGGTCTTGCCGAACTTCACGTCGGCAAGCGTGCCCAGCACGCTGCGATCCTTCAGGTTGATGGCGCCTGAGATCACGAAGCGCACCTGCCCGGTACCGTCGAATACCGGCTCGGTGATGGCCACCTGCGCCAGTCCGTTGAGCCGGTTGCGGTACGGCTCGGACACCAGGCCGGCCCTGGAGGCGACCGTCTGCTGGAAGTATGGCCGGTCCTTGACGTTCACCTTGCCGATCGCCTGCGCACCGTTGAGGTTGGCCACCAGGTTGCCGTCCATGTCGAGGAAGGCGACGTTGTCGAAGGCCTGGCGCAGCGCGGCATGCTTCTCGACGAAGGCCTGCAGCGCCGCGGTGCCCTGGAAGTCCTGCGCCTCCACGCTGCCGCTGAAGGTCTGCAGAAGGATGCGGCGGCTGCCGAATTTCTGGTCGATCGCATCGGCGATGGCGTCCACCCGGGCGAACTCCTCGGCCGCGATCGAGGCGCGCATGCTGCTCTTGACCAGATGGAGCGCGAAGGTGGCGATCGCGAAGGTGGCCAACAGGACCACCGCCGCCACGCCCAGACTCAGGCGTGTGTGCAATCCGAACCGGAATTTCGAGGGACCTGTTTGATTCATTGAACTTGCTCGGGGCCGGTACGTTGCCGGCGGCGGGTTTCCCGCCCTCCGAGTATCGGTGGGTTCGGGTTGCCGCGGAAGATGCAGGATTTACGCCGTGCAGACGCGGGCGGATTCAGCGCCCCGCGGGACGCGCCTCGCTCCCGGCAGCGAGACTGCGTCGTACCACCCGACCCGCCGGAGGAGCCCGAGCCCTCCAATCCGGCGCCGTCGATTTCTACAGCGCCTCTCCCGATGCGCTCAGGGCGACGGTCGCCTTCGAAGCTGCCATCGGCATCGAAGCTTCGGCGGGCTCGAGCAGCGCGTCGACCAGTGCGTCCACACGCTGCTCCGCGCGCCGGATCGACTGCGCGAGCTGCTCGCCGCCGAACTCGTCGGACTCCACCGCCGCCTCGTGCACCTCCGTGATGCCGATGTAGCCGAGCGCGCTGCGCACGCTGCTCTCGGTGTGGTTGAGGTGAGCGATGCGCCCGCCCGGGTCGTAGCCGTGATCGCCGCGCGCACCCAGCAGCACCGCGCGCTTGCCCGCGTCCGCCAGCATCGGCCAGTACGGCACCGCGCCGCGCGAGCGGTCGAAACCGAAGGTCCGGCCCACGCGCACGATGTTGTCGATCCAGGCCTTGAACTGTGCCGGCGCGCTGAAGTTGTACATGGGCAGGCCGACCACGATCAGGTCGGCCGCGAGCAGTTGGTCGACCAGCCTGTCGCTCTCGGCGAGCACCTCGGCCATCCACGGTTCGCGCGCGGCAGGCGGCGTGAAGGCGGCGTGGATCCAGCGCCCGTCGACGGGTGCCGGCGGGTGCTGGCCGACGTCGAGGTAGTCGACGCGGTCGGCGGGCCGCGCCTTCCGCCAGCGCTCGACGAAACGCGCGGAGAGCCGGCGGGTGTGGGAGCCGTGCAGGTCGGTGTCGGAGCGGCCCGGCCGGGCGCTGGCGTCGATGTGGAGGATATTGATGGTCGCGTTCTTCATGGATGAGTTTCCTTCTTTCGTATCGCGCTGCCAGAATGGGGCGCTGGCTTCGAATCTAGGATTCAAAGGCCGGCCCCACAAACGATCATTTCTCCACGCATGAAAGAGATTGGCTCATCTGTACGCACGTCGCGCAGGCTGCCCCCGCTGCTCGCGCTGCGAGCCTTCGAGGCGGCGGCGGCCCACCTGAGCTTCCAGCGGGCGGCGCAGGAGCTTTCGGTGACGCCGTCGGCCATCAGCCACCAGGTGCGCGCGCTCGAGGAGTCGCTCGGCCAGCCGCTTTTTCGCAGGCTCACTCGACAACTCGCGCTGACGCCAGCGGGGCAGCGGCTCTTCGACGACCTGCGCACCGGCTTCGACCTGCTGGAAGCCGGCGTCGACAAGCTGCGCCGCCCGCCCGCCTCGCAAGCCGCGACCCTGAGCACCAACACCGCCTTCGCCGCGCGCTGGGTGCTGCCGCGCATCGAGGCATTCCGCAAGGCCTGCCCCGGCGTCGAACTGCGGCTGCATGCGAGCGACACCCTGGTCGACCTGGCGCGCGGCGAGGCCGACATCGCCGTGCGCTCGGGCAACGGCAACTGGCCCGGCCTGGTGTCGCGCGAGCTGATGCGCGAGCGCTACGCGCCGCTGTGCAGCCCGATGCTGGGCCTGAACGACGCGGCAGACCTGCCGAAGCACCGGCTGATCCACTGCGACTGGCAGCCGCAGGCGCTCGCGCCCGCCGTATGGCCGCGATGGTTCCGCGAAGCCGGCATCGCGCCGCCGAGGGGGCGAGCGATGAAGGCATCAGGCCTGTCGTTCTCCGACGAGACACACGCCATGCTGGCCGCGCTCGCCGGCCACGGCGTAGCCCTGTTGAGCCTCACGCTGTCGGCCGAGGAACTCCGCAGCGGCGCGCTCGTGCAGCCCTTCGGGCCCGCGCTGGACACCGGCAGCTACTTCCTCGCCGTCGCCAATGGCAGGGAGGACGAGCCGGGGGTACGCGCCGTGTGGGAGTGGATCGCGTCGCAGGCTTCGGCAGGCTGAAAATTCATCCGACGATCGGACTTGCGGCTTGTTACCGGTTTCGCTGAGACTCCGGCAACAACAACCGAGCGAGGAGTCCCCATGAAGAGGTTTGCCGACGTGCCCGTTGCCATCGCGACAGGCGCGCTTCTTGTAATGGTTTTAACCTCATGCGGAGGTGGGGGCGGAGGCGGCGGTGGCGGCGCAGTGGGAGGAATAGGCATTGGCCTGGGCACGGGTGGAACCACGCCTCCCACCACCGCGCCACCGACTGCGAACACCCCCGAACTCCCGGCGCGCGACGCCCTCATCGCCCGTGCCAGGAGCTACGAACTCGACACGCCGTACGTGCCGCCGCCGGGCGATCCGCTCGAGCACAACACCTCGGGCTTCGCCAAGACGATGTGCTCGGCGGCCTTCATCACCGGGCTCGATCCCGTCGTCGCAGCCGAGAGCGTGGGCTATTTCACCGGCCCCTACGCCCAACGCAAGAAGGTCGGCGCTCCGGTCGTCGACCGCACGAAAAAAGAAGTCCGCATCACCATCCCCAGCGGCCCCACGTTGACGGCCCGCTACTACGGTTCGCAAGGCTGCATCACGCTGCCGCCGGGCAGGGACGACGTCTTCTTCGCCCCGGTGACGGTCAATAGCGCCCTGCCCGATCCTGCGACGCAGGCGTGGCCCATGGGCGACGTCATGCCGGGCGGCATCCCACCCGGCATCGACACCGCCAAGGTGAGCCAGGCAGTCGACGCGGCCTTCGAACTGCCCGAGGCCTACACCGCCGCTTTCGTGGTCACGCACAAGGGCCGCATCGTCGGCGAGCGCTACATGAACGGCATCACGCCGAGCACACCGCTGGAATCGTGGTCGATGGGCAAGAGCGTGACGGCGACCATGCTCGGCGTGCTCATGAAGCAGGGCGAATACCAGCTCGACCAGCGCGCGCCCATTCCGGAATGGCAAGGGGCGGACGACAAGCGCAAGGAGATCAGGATCTCCGACATCCTGCACATGTCGAGCGGCCTTCGCATCAAGGCGCCGGACGATCCGGACTTCAACCCCAACGGCACCTATCCCGACCACGTCTACTTCTATACGGGCCGCATCAACATCTTCAACTATGCGGCCACGCGGCCACAGCAATGGCCGCCGAACACCATCGGCCGCTACCGCAACACCGATCCGGTACTGGCGAACTACCTGATCAGGCTGGCCGTGGAGAAACGCCGCGAGGAGTACCTGTCGTTCCCGCAGAGAAACCTGTTCGACAAGATCGGCATCCGCACGATGACGCTGGAGACCGACCCGTACGGCAACTTCATGGGACAGGGCTACGACTTCATGTCGGCACGCGACTGGGCGCGGCTGGCCAACCTCTACCTGCAGGACGGCGTGTGGAACGGCGAGCGCATCCTGCCCGAAGGCTTCGTCAAGTTCGTCAGCACGCTCGCACCGGCCTGGGCCGCCGACAAGCGGCCGATCTACGGCGGCTTCTTCTGGCTCAACGGCACGAGCACGTGGCCCGTGCCGACCACGGCCTACTACATGCTCGGTGCCGGCGGGCAGGTGGTGCTGATCGTTCCGTCCCACGACCTCGTGGTTGTGCGGATGGGCTTCGACAAGGGCGAAAGCTCGTCGGTCACGAGCCTTCGCAAGGCGCTGACGCTGCTGATGCAGGCGGTGCCCGCGTCGTCGTAGTTCGTGGAAATGAAGAAAAGCCTCCCGAAGGAGGCCTGCCTTGCGAAGCACCGCCCGGCGCCGGCTCAGCGCGTCTTGCTCAGCAGGGTCTGCACCAGATAGCCGTCGCGATAGACGGCCTCGATCGTCCCATTGACGTGGTCGGAGGGATGCGCCGTCACGAACTTCTCCTCGGTCACGCGGTAGACCACCATGGTGCAGGACGAGTGCCTGCTCAGCGTGCGGGCCACGCCCGTGGCCTGCCTGAGGGTGGGATACGTCTCCATGGGTCGCGAACTGTTTTGCCGGATGTGGTTCCAAATGTTAACCCGTAGGTACTCAACATCTCTAAGGGTATCTTCCGAGCGCCAACAGTGCGGACTCTCCTCAAGCCACTGCCATCTGCCGCCTGAATGACAGGGAAATGCGCACGCCGCACTCACTACACTGCCCTGCGATGAACCACCCCGCCCCATCGCATCCCTCGCCAACCGCCTTCTTCCGAAGCGGCGAAATGCTGCGCAGCCGCGGCGTGAGCGACGTGGTGCTGACCGGCACGGTGGACGTTCCCATGCCTCCCACTCGCCTGCTCGCCGACTGGGAACGCGAGATCTCCTCGCAGCTCGCACTGGAACCCGGAGACGTGGAGCCCCTGCCCCTCGCACGGGCCCGCGCGCGCTGGCCGGACTACCGGCTGTGCGTCCAGGCTGCGTCCGACTGGGCGCAGGCGCAGGACCTGCCCGGGGTGCTCGCTTCCAGCGACGTCGCCCTGATGGCCTGCCGCGGTGCGAAGTACCACCACGACGGCATGCAGTACGGCTTCGCGGCGTTCTGCAATCTCTTCATGAGCGAGGACAAGGGGCTGGACCTGCACTTTCCCGCCGCAGGCCGGCGCATTCCGCTCAGGCGTGGGACCACGGCGATCTTCGACACCGGCCAGCCTCACGCGGTGATCCGGCGCGGCAGCAGCGGCTTCGATGCAGCCAACTTCGCGCATGGCAGCGATTGCAACCTGGTCTTCCTGACCTGGGAGCTCCCCATCGAGGACGCCTCCGTGGCGAAGGCACTGCGGATCGAGTTCGACGTCGCCGCAGCGAACGCGGCACATCCTGACGAGGAGTCGCTCATGCTGGGCGGCAAGCCTGCCGTCGTGAACCCGGCTTCCGGCCAGTGGATGCGTGACGGCTGACCGATTTCGCTCAGCGCTCCTGTGAACGAGCCGCAACGCCGGCGGCAAGCTCGGCCAGGCATTCCCTGACCGCCTGAAGCGGCGTCTTCTCATGGCAGCGTGCAGCGGCCTCGCGCGCGACGGCTTCGCTCAGGCGCCGCTCCTGCGCCGCCTCCACCTGCAGTTCGACGATCCATTTCATGAGCACCGCCAGCACGATCAGCAGCCCGATCGCCGCGCCGATCAAGGTCAGGCGCCAGTTGCCGATGCGAAGGACGGGGGCCGCGGCAGGCTTGTCGGCCATGCCTTCTTCATGCGCGGACATCTAGCGCGGCAGGCCCGGAAAGACCCACATGCTCAGGCCGAGGATCAGTCCGATCCCGAGGGAAACGATGGCGGCCGTGGTCAACACCGATGCCGCCACGATGCTCTGGACGAACAGAGCCATCATCACGAACCCCACCGTGGCGACGAAGCACATCACGACCGGCAGCAGCGCTCTGAGCGCCGCGCCGCGCCCGGGCACCAAGGGTGGTTCGTCCGGGCTGCCTTCTCGCAGGAACGGGGTTCGCATGAATGTCCTCCTCTTCGCGATATCTCGCGTGTATGCATGGGTCCGCTGAAGAAGGCCGGCTGCTTCGGGGCAACCTTTTCTGACCTTCCTCAAAGAAAGTGACTTAAGGTTAAGGAAAGGATCCGGCCGGGCTAAGGGATTACTGCGCGAACCTTGCGGATGAGAAGCGGCGCGGCGAACAAAGCTCGGCGGCCTGCGCAATAGTTAACAACCAGTGAACAGCAAGGCGCCGCCTGATCCTTGCGCGGACTCTAGGAGCGCGAGCCGGCAGCCACCAGTGCCGAAAGTCACTGCAGGCGGAGTCAGGCGTTGTCGCCGGGCGGCTGCAGCGCCCTCACCCAGTCGAAAACCGCCGCCACGGCCGGCTCGTCGCGTCGCTCCTTCGGGCAGACGAGATGGAACGGCAAGCCCGGCAGTTGCGGACCGAAGGGCTGGACGAGATTGCCCGCACGCAGTTCGTCGGCGATCAACGCAAGGCTCATCAGGGCGACGCCCTGTCCCTGCAGCGCTGCCGACACGGTGTGCGTCTCGTCGGAGAACACCGGGCCGGCCGACACGTCGAGACCCGGCACCTGCGCCTCCTGCTGCCACGCGGTCCACGTGCCCGGCTGGGTCTTGCTGCCCGGCACCTCGAAGTGCAGCAGCGTATGCCGCACCAGTTCGCCGGGGCGGCGCAGCTTGAGCACGGGGCTGCACGCCGGCGCGAAGACGTTGTCGAACAGCTTCTGCGACACCATGCCGGGCCACGCCCCGCGCCCATAGCGGATCGCGATGTCGGCGGTGACGCCGTCGAGCGGCACCGCGTCGTGCGACGCATGGATGCGCAGGTCGAGCCGCGGATGCAGCGCGCGCAGCGTGCTCACGCGCGGCAGCAGCCATCGCGCCGCGACAGCCGGCGTGGTCGACAGCGTGATTGCGGTCCGCTCGGGCGGCGCACGCAGCCGCGCGACCGCATTCGCCATGGCATTGAACGATTCGCCGAGCACCGCCTGCAGCTCCCGGCCCTGCGGCGTGAGCACCAGTTGCCTCGGCTGCCGGATGAAGAGCGCCACGCCGAGTGAATCCTCGAGCTGGCGCACCTGGTGGCTGATGGCCGTGGGCGTCACCGACAGCTCATTGGCCGCGAGCTTGGCGCTGCAGTGCCGCGCGGCGGCCTCGAAGGCGCGCAGCGCCGCCAGCGGAGGGAGTTGGCGAAGGTTGGCCATGGATGGGCGAATGGATGAATTTATTTTTCAGCAGTGCAAAGAAATCGTCGTTTGTCGCCGCATGAGTGCATCGGTAGATTTCACTTCATGCCAGGCAGACAGCTGAATTCTCTTCATCCAAACCTTCATGTCAAAGAGGACCGCTCCATGACCACACTGCTCCACATCGACGCCAGCGCCCGCCCCGGCCGCTCGGGCACGCACGTCCACGGCTCGCATTCGCGCCGCCTCAGCCATCACTTCGTCACGACCTGGCGCGCAGCGCGGCCCGATGACGAAGTGATCTACCGCGACGTCGGCGCCACGCCGCCCGGCCACGTCACCGGCGAATGGATCGCTTCCGGCTACACGCCGGCCGGGCAGCGAGAGCCGTGGATGCACGCGGTGCTCGCCGAAAGCGACGCGCTGATCGCCGAGGTCCGCCGCGCCGACGTGCTGGTGATCGGCGTGCCCATGTACAACTTCGGAATGCCCGCACCGCTGAAGTCATGGATCGACAACATCGTGCGCATCGGCTCCACCTTCGACTTCGACCCCTCCCGCGACAACCCGTACGTGCCGCTGCTGGCCGAGCGCCATCGCCGCACGGTGCTGCTCACCTCGTGCGGCAGCAGCGGCTACGGGCCGGGCGGCTTCCAGGCGCAGATGGACCTGCTCACACCGGGCGTCACGAACCCGCTGGCGCTGCTGGGATTGAACGAAGTCCACAGCGTCGCGATCGAGCACGCGGAGGACCGCGGCGACCTGCTGGAGCGCTCCATCTCGAATGCGCTCGCGCGCGTGGAGGCACTGGTCGCCGAACTGCAGGCCGCGTGATCGCCGGCCTGCCCTTCATCAACTTCTCCGGCCCTTCGTTCAGGCCGAACGCAGTTGCTCGCGCAGCTTCTGGCCGATCTCGGGCCGCTCCAGGAAGGGGTCGGCCGGATTGGTGATGGAGACGATGTTCTCCATGCGGCTGCGCACGTTGCCCAGCGCCTTCGGATGGCTGAACACGTAGAACTGGTTGTCGCTGATGGCCTCGAACACCTTGGCGGCCACTTCGGCGGCGGTGATCTTGCCGCTGCTCACCGCCTTGTTGCTCATCGCCTGGCCGATCAGCTGGCTCTTGGTGAGCTCGCTTTCCTTCGGTGCATTCGGGCGGTTGCGCTCGCTGCTGGTGATGCCCGTGGGCACGAAGTACGGGCACAGCAGGCTCGCACCGATCTGGTCGGTGACGAGGTTCAGGTCCTGGTACATCGTCTCGGTGAGGCTCACCACCGCGGCCTTCGCGGCGTTGTAGATGCCCATGTTGGGCGGCGTGAGCAGGCCGGCCATGCTGGCGGTGTTGGTCACGTGGCCGCGGTAGGACGGGTCTTTCGCGGCAGCTTCCAGCATCATCGGCACGAACAGGCGCACGCCGTGGATCACGCCCCAAAGGTCCACGCCCAGCACCCACTCCCAGTCGGCGACCGTGTTCTCCCACACCAGCCCGCCGGCACCCACGCCCGCGTTGTTGAACACGAAGTGCGGCGCGCCGAAGCGCTCCTTCACGGCAGCGGCCAACGCCTCCATCTGCGCGGCGTCCGACACGTCGACCTTGCGCGCCAGCACCTGAACGCCGGCCGCTTCCATCTCCGCCGCAGCCTTGTCGAGCGCGTCCTGCTGCACGTCGACCAGCACGAGGTTCATGCCGCGCGCGGCGCCGATGCGCGCGCATTCCAGGCCGAAGCCCGAACCCGCGCCAGTGAGAACTGCGGTCTTGCCCTTGAAGTCCTGAATCATTGGGTGCTTTCCTTTGGTTGTCTCTGCGCTGTCTATTGGACCGCTTCGCGCAGAGATCGACTGTCGTTCGCGTGACCCGAATCAACCTTCCGCCTTCTTCAGCACATACCCGATGCGGGGAAAGTGCACATGCACCGTGCCCACTTGCTCGCTGCTGCGCTCCAGCGTGTAGTGCGTGCGTGTGGCGGCGACCAGCGTGCCGGGCGTCTCTTCGAGGCCGAAGCTCTCGGCGCGGATGGTGACGGCGCTGCCCAGCGGGATGCCATGGTCGTCCTGGAAGGTGCTGTCGGTCAGCAGCGAGTGCGGCGTGGAGGCCTTGGCGACCGCGATGGCTTCTGCGCTCGTGAACTTCTCGGGCACGTCGTGGCCGATGGCGGCCATGCGGTCCATCCAGTCGACCACCGCGGGCGTGAGGTCGAGGATGGTGCGGACCGACTCGATGCGCCGCGTGTACCACAGCGGGTGGTAGGCCGAGAAGTCGGCGATGCTGGGCACCTCGCCGAGCAGGTAGGGCTTCTCGTCGAGCATGTCGGAGAGCCGGCGCAGGTACGACTTGTAGGCGCTGGTGGCATCGGCCGGGCGCAGGCGGATCATGTTGCCGGCGCTCATCTTGCCGCGGTCCTCGCCGAAGGCCTTGGCCGCCTCCGGCGGGGCCTTGGCGAACACCTCGGCCGCGCCCCTGGGCTGGAGGTTCCATGCCATGGCGGCCCAGAAGAGCGTGGTGTCGGCCCATTGCGCGAGGATGCGCGACATGCCCTTCTCGGGCTCGGGGTAGAGCGTGGGCGTGGGCTGCAGGTGCTCCAGCACGTCGGCGATGAGCGCGCTGTCGCAGTAGATGTCGGCACCGATCTGCAGGAACGGCGTCTTGCGGTAGCCGCCGGTGAGCACCTCCACGTCGGGCTTGGGCATGATCGGCGGGATGAAGACCGACTTCCACGGCAGCTTCTTGGCGCCGAGGATCAGGCGCACCTTCTCCGAGAACGGCGAGGTGAGGTAGTGATGGAGGATCAGGTCGGCCATGTTCGTGGGCTTTCTAGCGTTGTGATGTTGGCGCGCTTCAGCGGGGCTGGGCGCGCTGGATGATCGAATCGAAATCGGTGCCTGCGGCCAGGGTGCCGAAGGCATGGCCCCAGTCGCCGGCAAGGCGCGATGCGCAGAAGGCGTGCGCCACTGCAGGCGGGGCGGTCTGCACGAGCAGCGCGGCCTGCACGGCCAGTGCGACATCCTGCGCGAGGCGGCGGGCCTCGGCCTCGGAAGCCATCGCCTCGATGCGCGCCGGCAGTGCGTCGGCAAGGCGGTCGAGCGCGGCATGCTGCCCCCTCGCGGGCGCCAGCTCCTTCTCGAGCGCGGCCACCGCATCGCCCTTGCGCAGCCCGCGCAACAGGTCGAGCGCCATGATGTTGCCCGCGCCCTCCCAGATGGAGTTGAGCGGCATCTCGCGGTAGATGCGGGCCATGATGCCCTCGCCGCCCTCCTCCACGTAGCCGTTGCCGCCGAGGCACTCCATGGCTTCCTGAGCGAAGGCGCTGCCGCGCTTGCAGATCCAGAACTTGGCGACCGGTGTGAGCAGCCGGGCCATCAGGCGTTCGTGCTCGTCGGACTGGTGGTCGAAGGCCCGCGCGAGGCGGATGGCAAGCGCGGTTGCAGCCTCGCTCTCCAGCGCAAGGTCGGCCAGCACGTTCTTCATCAGCGGCTGGTCGATCAGCGGCTTGCCGAAGGCCATGCGCTGGCTGGCGTGGTTGAGCGCGATCGCCAGTGCCTGGCGCATCAGGCCGCTGGTGCCCAGCGCGCAGTCGAGCCGCGTCATCGTGCCCATCTCGAGGATCTGCGGAATGCCGCGGCCCTCATCGCCCACGAGCCACGCGGTTGCGCCGTGGAACTCGACCTCGGAGCTCGCGTTGGCCTTGTTGCCCAGCTTGTCCTTCAGCCGCTGGATGCGGATCGCGTTGCGGGAGCCATCCGGCAGCACGCGCGGCAGGAAGAAGCACGAAAGCCCGGCGGGCGCCTGCGCGAGCACCAGGAAGGCATCGCACATCGGTGCCGAGAAGAACCACTTGTGGCCGGTGATGGCGTAGCGCTCGCCCCAGGCATCGTTGCCGCCTTCGCGAACTGCCTGGGATGTGTTGGCCCGCACGTCGGAGCCGCCCTGCTTCTCGGTCATGCCCATGCCCATGGTCACGCCGGGCTTGTCGCCGAAGGGCTTGAGCGCCGGGTCGTACCAGAGGCTGCCGAGCTTCGGCGCCCAGTCGGCATGCACCGCCGCGTTGCCGCGCAGCGCGGGCGTGACGGCGTAGGTCATGGAGACGGGGCAAAGGATCGACGGCTCCAGCTCGGTGAAGAGCATGAAGCCGGCCGCGCGCAGCACGTGTGGCGAGGCGGAGGTGCCGGTCCACGGCGTGCCATGCAGGCCTGCGCCCACGGCGGCGCCCATCAGTGCGTGGTAGCTGGGGTGGAACTCCACCTCATCGATGCGCCGCCCGAAGCGATCGTGCGTGTGAAGCTCGGGCGTGTGGACATTGGCGAGCCGCGCATGCGCCTGCATGCCGGCCGAGCCGAGGGTGGCGCCCAGTTCGTGCAGCTGCGTGGTCTGCAGCGCGGGCGCGTTGAACTTCAGTGCATCGCGCAGCGGCCGGTTGGTGTCGAAGAGGTTGTAGTCGACCAGCGGCTCGGGCTGGTTGAAGACCTCGTGCGTCGAGTCCATTCGAATACCTCCGTGCTCTGCACCGCGGTGCTCGCTTGCTTGGGGCGGCCCGGCGCGGCGCGCATGACCGGCCTCCTTGCCGTGCGTTCAGCTCATCGGCGCATCAATCAGACGAGCTTGACCAGTTGCTTGCCGAAGTTGCGGCCCTTGAGCAGGCCCAGGAAGGCCTCCGGCGCCGACTCGATGCCCTGCGCGATCGACTCGCGCGGCTTGAGCTTGCCGGTGGCCACCAGCGTGCCCAGCTCGGTCAGCGCCTCCGGCCACACTTCCATGTGCTCGCTGACGATGAAGCCTTCGATCTTCATGCGGTTGATGAGGATCAGCGCCGGGTTGGCCAGGGGCAGCGGCTGGCCGTCGTAGCCCGCGATCATTCCGCACAGCGCCACGCGGGCGAAGGCGTTGGCGCGCAGCAGCACCGCGTCGAAGATGTAGCCGCCGACGTTCTCGAAGTAGCCGTCGATGCCGTTCGGGCAGGCTTCCTTGAGCGCGGCGCTCATCGACTTGACGTCGGGGTGCTGGCGGTAGTCGATGCAGGCGTCGAAGCCCAGTTCGTCGGTCACGTACTTGCACTTCTCGGCGCCGCCGGCAATGCCCACCACGCGGCAGCCGCGCGCCTTGGCCAGCGCGCCGAAGGCGCTGCCCACCGCGCCGCTGGCGGCGGTGATGACCACGGTTTCACCGGCCTTGGGCGCGATGATCTTCACCAGCCCGTACCAGGCGGTCACGCCCGGCATGCCGACCGCACCGAGGTAATGCGACAGCGGCACGTGCGTGGTGTCGACCTTCTTCAGCGCGCCGGGCTGCGAGGCATCGACCACGCTGTATTCCTGCCAGCCGCCGAAGCCGACCACCTTGTCGCCCACAGCGTACTTGGGGTGCTTGCTCTCGACCACTTCGCCGACGGTGCCGCCCTGCATGGTCTGGCCCAGCGGCTGCGGCTGCGCATAGCTCTTCGAGTCGTTCATGCGGCCGCGCATGTAGGGGTCCAGGCTCAGGTAGTGGTGGCGCACCAGGACCTGGTTGTCCTTGAGCGCGGGGGTTTCGGCGGTGACGAGCTTGAAGTTGCTGGCGACGGCTTCGCCCTCGGGGCGGTTGTCGAGATGGATCTGCTTGTTGGTGGGCATGGAAGACTCCAGGGAAATTCGGTCGATCTGCTGTTCGTTCAGGTCGTCAAGTCAGCTCAGTCGGTGGACGGCGGACGCATCTCGTTGGCGCTGGCCGGCCCCGTCGGCAGCCGGCGCTTCACGTACTTGAAGGTGCCGGTGGCATGGGCGCACACGCGCTCCTGCTCGTCGTAGATTCTGGCCTCGGTGAAAGCCAGCGTCGCCGTCCTGTGAATGAGCGTGCCGCGCGCATGCAGCGGGCCCACGGAGGGCTGCATGAAGCTGGTCTTCATCTCGATGGTGACCACGCCCGTCTCGGGCGCGATGCTGCGCGCGGCAGCGGCCATGGTGATGTCGAGCAAGGTCATGCAGGCACCGCCATGCGTCACGTCGAAGGTGTTCAGGTGCTCGGGCTTGGCGGTGTAGAGGATCTCGGATTCGCCGTTCTCGAACTTCGTGAGTTCGAAGCCCAGGTGGCGCGCGAACGGGATGCGGCTCGTGTACGAGCGGAAATTGATGTCTTCGTCTTGAGTGGTCATTTCAGTCTGCCAATGGCCGACACGATGGCACGGCCCCTTCGCGGGCTCCCGCGGAAGCGGCTTCGCCGGCCCGCAGGGTGCGCCCCCTCGAGGAGGTGTCCGAGCCACACGAAGTGGGCGAGGCTGGGAGTGGTCATTTCAAGCTGCGCCGAGCACGACGCTGACACCGCCATCCACCGCCAGCCACTGGCCAGTGACGTGCTTGCCGGCATCGCTCGCGAACAGCAGCGTCAGGCCCTTCAGGTCTTCCTCGTCGCCCAGGCGGCCCAGCGGCGCCTGCGCGGCCATCTTCTCCTCGCCCAGCGACTTGATGAGGCCGGCGGCCATCTTCGTCATGAAGAAGCCGGGGCAGATCGCGTTCACGTTGATGTTGTACTTGCCCCATTCGGCTGCCAGCGTGCGGGTGAAACCGATGACTGCGGTCTTGGAGGTGTTGTAGGCCAGCGTCTGCATCTCGGGCGGGTTGCCGTTGAGGCCGGCGATGGAGGCAATGTTGATGATGCGCCCCGACTTCTTCGGGATCATGTAGCCGTTGGCGATCTGCTGCGACAGGATGAAGTAGCCCCGCACGTTGAGGTTCATCACCTTGTCCCAGGCCTCGACCGGGTGGTTCTCGGCCGGCGCGCCCCAGCTGGCGCCCGCGTTGTTCACGAGGATGTCGACCGCGCCCATGCGCTGCAGCGTCTCGTCGGCCAGGCGGCGGGTGTCCTCCTCCTTCGAGCAGTCGGCGGCGATCCAGCGCGCGTCGATGCCGGCGGCCTGCAGCTCGGCGGCGGCCTGCTCCAGGTCGTCGGCCTTGCGCGAACTCAGCATGATCTTCGCGCCCGCCTCGCCCAGTGCATGGGCCATCTGCAGCCCCAGGCCGCGCGAGCCGCCGGTGACGAGGGCGGTCTTGCCGGTGAGGTCGAAGAGTTTCTGGACGGTGCGTGCGGTCATGGGTTGTCTCCGGGGTTCGGGTAGTGGTTCAGATCGTGTAGTCCATGCACTGGCGGGCTTCGCGCACGGCGCCGATGAACGGCTTCAGCGCCACGTGCTGCGGGTGGTCGGCGTAGGCAGCCAGCGCGGCGGCATCGGTGAATTCCGAGTACAGGACCAGGTCGTAGGTGGCTTCCAGCCCGGGCTGGGCGATGGCCACCTCGAAGCGCAGCGTGCCGGGCGAGAGCTTCGCGCAGGCATCGAGCAGCGCCTTGGCCTTGAGCAGGTTGGTCGCCTTGTCGGCGCCCTCGGCGTGCTCCTTGAACTTCCACATCACGATGTGCTTGAGCATGGCGGGCCTCCTTACTTGCTCGAAGGCGTGTTGGACAGGCGGGAGCGCACGTAGATCAGCACGAAGCCGACCAGCGCCACGACGCCGCCGGGCACGGCGATGGACCAGCCCAGCGCTGCATCGGTGCGGCCGGTGGCGATGCCGAGGATCACGCCGAAGAGGCCGCCGTAGATCAGGATCCAGATCCATTTCTCGAGCCGGGCGTGCGGCTTAGGCGGCTTGGCGGCGACAGGGGTGTTGGGGTTGGTGTTCGGCGAATCGGTCGTGGCCATCAAAAGGCGTCCTCGGGCAAAGCTGTACAGGTCGGGTCGCGGGTTTCGACCACGTTGAGCCATGCGCCGATTTTCGGCAGCTCGTAGTGGAAGAAATAGTCCGTGGCGCCGATCTTGCCAGCTGTTACCGCCCTCGCCTTTTCTCCATCGTTTTCCAGGGCCCTTTGGGCCACGTCCAGCCAGATCCAGGCCAGCACGGTGTGGCCGAAGGCCTGCATGTACGGCACCGCGTTGGCCAGCGCCTGGGCCGGATCGCCCGTGGACCAGGCGGCCTCGGTGGCGCTGCCGATGCGCTGCAGCGCGGCTCCCAGCGCCTTGGCATGGGCCGCCAGCGCCGGCACCTTGGCGGCGCGGCCGATGGTGGCGGTCATGCGCCCGGCCAGCAGCTGCAGGCCGCGGCCCTTTTCCATCAGCACCTTGCGACCCAGCAGGTCGGCCGCCTGGATGCCGTGGGTGCCCTCGTGGATCATGTTCAGGCGGTTGTCGCGCCAGTACTGCTCCACCGGGAAGTCGCGCGTGTAGCCGTAGCCGCCGTGCACCTGGATGGCCAGCGAATTCGCCTCCAGGCACCACTCGCTGGGCCAGCTCTTGGCGATGGGCGTGAGCACCTCCAGCAGCAGCCGCGCGTCGTCGGCGGCCTGGGCGTCGCCGGTCTTCTGCTCGTCGACCAGCCGGGCGCAGTACAGCTCCAGCGCCAGGGCGCCCTCGCAGTACGCCTTCTGGGCCAGCAGCATGCGGCGCACGTCGGCGTGCTCGATGATGCGCACCTGAGGCGCCGCCGAATCCTTGGCCACGGCCGCACCGGCGGCATCGGGCTTCTTCACCAGCCGGCCCTGGGGGCGGCTCTTCGCATACTCGAGCGAGGCGTGGTAGCCCGCCATGCCGAGCATGGTGGCGGCCGTCCCGACGCCGATGCGCGCCTCGTTCATCATGTGGAACATGCAGTGCAGGCCCTTGCCGGGCGCACCGACCAGATAGCCCACCGCGCCAGCCTTGCCGTCGACCGGGTACCTGCCCTCGCCGAAGTTCAGCAGCGTGTTGGTGGTGCCGCGCCAGCCCAGCTTGTGGTTGAGGCCTGCGAGCGCCACGTCGTTGCGCTGGCCGGTGAGCCGGCCCTCGGTGTCGACCATGCGCTTGGGCACGATGAACAGCGAAATGCCGCGCGTGCCTGGCACCAGCTTGCCGTTCTCGTCGGGAATCTTGGCCAGCACGATGTGCACGATGTTCTCGGTCAGCTCGTGGTCGCCTGCCGAGATCCACATCTTGTTGCCCGTGAGCCGATAGCGCGGACCCAGCGGATCGTTCTGGAAGTCATCGCCGTCGGGCACCGCGCGGGTGGCCACGTCGCTCAGCGAGGAGCCGGCCTGCGGCTCCGACAGGCACATGGTGCCGGCCCAGCGACCGGAGAACTCGTTCTTGGCGAAGACCTCCTTCTGCATCTCGGTGCCGTGCACCATCAGCAGGTTGGCGTTGCCGCTGGTGAGCATGTTCGAGCCGATGCTCACCGAGGCCATCGCGAAGAAGCTGTTGGCCGCCGCCTGCAGCGTGTAGGGCAGCTGCATGCCGCCGATGTCGTAGTCCTGCGCTGCGCTCATCATTCCCGACTCGACGAAGGCCTTGTGCGCATCGTGCGTGGCCTGCGGCAGCACGACCTTCTCGCCGTCGAAGTGCGGCTCCTGCGTGTCGACGATACGGTTGAACGGCGCGTACTTCTCGCGCGCGATGCGCTCGCAGGTGTCGAGCACGGCATCGAAGGTCTCGCGCGAATGATCGGCGAAGCGCTCGCGCTGGTTGAGGGCTTCGGCGTCGAGCCAGTCGTAGAGCAGGAAGTCGAGGGTGGAACGAAGGCTCATGGTCGAATTTCCGTGGGTGTCATGAGACCGCGGCGTTCCTTCTCAGGAACACCGCGGAACCGGCTTCGCCGGGCCGCCGGTGTTGCCCCCGGAAGGGGGTTGGCGAAGGCGACGCGCAGTGCGCCGCAGACTGGGGGAGAGTCAGAGAATTTCGAACACGCCCGCGGCGCCCATGCCGCCGCCGATGCACATCGTGACCACGACCTTCTTCGCGCCGCGGCGCTTGCCTTCGATGAGCGCGTGGCCCGTCAGGCGCTGGCCGCTCACGCCGTAGGGGTGGCCCACGGCGATGGCGCCGCCGTTCACGTTCAGGCGGTCGCCCGGGATGCCCAGCTTGTCGCGGCAGTAGATCACCTGCACCGCGAAGGCCTCGTTCAGCTCCCACAGGTCGATGTCGTTGACCGTCAGGCCGAGGCGCTTCAGCACCTTGGGCACCGCGAAGACGGGGCCGATGCCCATCTCGTCGGGCTCGCAGCCTGCCACGGCGAAGCCGAGGAAGCGGCCCAGGGGCTTCAGGCCCTTCTGCTCGGCGTACTTCTCGTCGACCACCACGCAGGCGCCGGCGCCGTCGGAGAACTGGCTGGCGTTGCCGGCCGAGATCAGGCCGCCGGGCAGCGCCGAGCGGATGCCGCTGATGCCTTCCTTGGTGGTGCCGGGGCGGATGCCTTCGTCGTTCTCGACGGTGACTTCCTTGGTGCGCAGGCCCAGCACGGGGTCGGCCACGCCGGCCAGCACGGTGATGGGGGCGATCTCGTCCTTGAACTTGCCGGCTTCCAGCGCGGCGGTGGCGCGCTGCTGGCTGGCGGCGCCGTATTCGTCCATGGCGTCGCGGCCGATGTTGTAGCGCTTGGCGACCTGCTCGGCCGTCTGCAGCATGTTCCAGTAGATCTCGGGCTTGTTCTTCACCAGCCAGGGGTCGGCCAGCATGTGCTTGTTGGCTTCGTTCTGCACGCAAGAGATGCTCTCGACGCCGCCGGCCACGTAGACCTCGCCCTCGCCCGCGACGATGCGCTGGGCGGCGGTGGCGATGGTCTGCAGGCCCGAGGAGCAGAAGCGGTTGATCGTCATGCCCGAGGTGGTGATGGGCAGTCCGGCGCGCAGCGCGATCTGGCGCGCGATGTTGGAGCCGGTGGCGCCTTCGGGCGTTGCGCAGCCCATGATGACGTCGTCGACCGATGCGGGGTCGATGCCGGCGCGCTGCACCGCGTGCTGCACCGCGTGGCCGCCCAGCGTGGCGCCGTGCGTCATGTTGAAGGCACCCTTCCAGCTCTTCGCGAGCGGCGTGCGGGCAGTGGAAACGATGACGGCGCTGGTCATGGTGAGGTCCTTTGGCTTTGAAGCAGTTGGAAGGGAAAAGAGAGAGCTGCAGTGGTTGTCGTCATTGCGCCGGAGCAGCGTTGGCGTTGCTCAGGAGCTGGCGGTAGAAGCCGATCATCTCGCCGTAGTTCGAGATGGCCAGGCGTTCGTTGTTGCCGTGGAAGCGCGCCAGGTCTTCGTTCTTCATGCGGAACGGCGAGAAGCGGAAGACGGCGTCGCTCACGATGCTGAAGTGGCGCGAGTCGGTGGCAGCGGTCATGAGGCCCGGCGCCACCACCGCATCGGGAAAGCTCTGGCGCACGGCCTGTTCGATCGCGCGGTAGCCGGTGCTGTCGGTCGACGACACGGGCGACGGCTCGGAGTTGCCCGGGTAGGCCTTGATCTTGATGTCGTCGTTGCCCAGCGCCTTGCGCAGGTGCGCTTCGGTGCTGGCGATGGTGTCGCCCGGCAGGATGCGGAAGTTGACGGCGGCCTCGGCGCGGCCGGGCAGCACGTTGTCCTTGTTGCCCGCACGAACGATGGTCAGCGCGGTGGTCGTGCGCAGCATGGCATTGCTGCTCGGGCTCTTCTCGAGGATGCCGCGCACCAGCGGCTCGGTGAGCCACAGGTTGGAGAGCATCACGCGGTTGACCCCGCTCATCTCGGGCGCGAGCGCGCCGAACATCTGGCCCGCCACGCCCTTGATGCCGCCGGGCATCGGGTTGGCCTCGAGCCGCGCCAGCGCCGCGCTCATGCTGCCGATGGCGCTGTGCTGCGGCGGCATCGACGAATGGCCGGGCGCGGTGTCGAGCGAGAGGAAGAAGGTGGCATAGCCCTTCTCCGCCAGGCCGATGAGCGCAGCCGGCTGCTTCAGGCCGGGCATCACGCCGTCGAGCACCAGCAGGCCCTCGTCGAGCACCCAGTCCAGGCGCACGTTGCGCGACTTGAGCAGTTCGGCGATGGGCAGCGCGCCGCGCAGGCCGCTCACCTCCTCGTCGTCGCCCATCACGAGGTAGACCGTCTGCCTCGGCTTGAAGCCGCTGCCGATGAGCAGTTCGATGGCTTCCATCTGCGCGAACAGGTTGCTCTTGTTGTCGAGCGTGCCGCGGCCCCAGATGAAGCCGTCCTTGATCTCGCCGGAGAAGGGATCGACCGTCCAGGCCTTCTCGGTGCCAGGCGCGATGGGCACCATGTCCTGGTGCGCCATCAGTGCGACGGGCTTGGCCTGCGGATCGGTGCCGGTCCAGGTGTAGAGCAGAGCCTTGTTGCCCACCACTTCCTTCTTCAGGGTGGCGTGCACCTTCGGGAACTGCTGCTCCAGGTAGGCGTGCAGCTTGTCGAACTCGGCTGCGTTGGCAGCCGGGTCGTCCAGCCCCGACACCGTGCGGAACGTGATCGCCGTGGACAGCCGCCGTGCGGCCGCCTGCAGGTCGATGTCCAGCTTGGGCGCGGGCGCCACCGCCAGTTGGCGCGACGGCGTGGTCCAGGTCTTGACCGCCAGGGCGGCTGCCAGCAGCACTACTGCCAGCAGCAGCCCGAGGAAGATGCGTTTCAACATTGGCGGTCTTGGTCCCGGCCCAGGTTACGCGTCGGCCATCAGCCGAAGGACTTGCCTTCGGCCACCAGCTTCTGGATCAGCGGTGCGGGCTGCCAGAACTCGGCGTCGTCGCGCGGGTTCTTCGCGAAGCGCTTCATCGTCTCGGCCACGTTGTACAGGCCGACCTGCGACGCGTAGTGCATCGGGCCACCGCGATAGATCGGGAAGCCGTAGCCGGTGAGGTACACCATGTCGATGTCGCCCGACTTCGAGGCGATGCCGTCTTCCAGGATGTGCGCGCCCTCGTTGACCAGCGCGTACACCAGGCGCTGCACGATCTCCTCGTCGGAAATCTTGCGCGGCGTGATGCCCAGTTCCTTGCGATGGTCCTCGATCATCTTGTTGACCAGTTCCGACGGGATGGCGTCGCGCTTGCCGGCCTGGTAGTCGTACCACCCTGCCCCGGTCTTCTGGCCGAAGCGGCCCAGTTCGCAGAGCTTGTCTGCCGTGCGGCTGTACTTCATGTCGGCACGCTCCACGGCGCGGCGCTTGCGGATCGCCCAGCCGATGTCGTTGCCGGCCAGGTCGCCCATGCGGAACGGGCCCATGGCGAAGCCGAACTTCTCGATGGCCTTGTCGACCTGCTGCGGCGTCGCGCCTTCGTCCAGCAGGAAGCCGGCCTGGCGGCTGTACTGCTCGATCATGCGGTTGCCGATGAAGCCGTCGCACACGCCCGAGACCACGGCCGTCTTCTTGATCTTCTTCCCGATGGCCATGACGGTGGCCAGCACGTCCTTCGCGGTGGCCTTGCCGCGCACCACTTCCAGCAGCTTCATCACGTTGGCGGGGCTGAAGAAGTGCATGCCGACCACGTCCTGCGGACGCTCGGTGAACGAGGCGATCTTGTCGACGTCCAGCGTCGAGGTGTTCGATGCCAGGATCGCGCCCTTCTTGGCGACGCGGTCGAGTTCCTTGAACACCTTCTCCTTCACGCCCATCTCCTCGAACACGGCCTCGATGATGAGGTCGGCGTCCTTCAGGTCGTCGTAGCTCAGCGTGGTGCTCAGCAGGGCCATGCGCTGCTCGTACTTGTCCTGCTTGAGCTTGCCCTTCTTGACCTGGGCTTCGTAGTTCTTCTTGATGGTGGCAATGCCGCGGTCGAGCGCCTCCTGCTTCATCTCGAGGATGGTCACGGGGATGCCCGCGTTCAGGAAGTTCATCGAGATGCCGCCGCCCATGGTGCCGGCGCCGATCACGCCGACCGACTTGATCTCGCGCTTGGGCGTGTCTTCCGGCACGTCGGGGATCTTGCTCGCGGCGCGCTCGGCCATGAACAGGTGGCGCAGCGCCAGCGATTCGGGCGTGAACATCAGCGAGGTGAAGATGCGGCGCTCTTCGGCCATGCCCGCGTCGAACTTCAGCTTGGTGGCGGCCTGCACGGCATCGACGCACTGCAGCGGCGCGGGGTAGTTCTTCGACATGCCGCCGACCATGTTCTTCGCGAACTGGAAGTAGGCATCGCCCTGCGGGTGCTTGCACGGCAGGTTGCGCACCAGCGGCAGCTCCTCGCCCGTCTTGCCGGCCACGCTCTTGGCGAAGGCCACGGCCTCGTCGAGCACCGATTCGGCCGATGCGGCCAGCTTGTCGAACAGCTTCTGGCCGGGCACCGATGCGAGCAGCTCGCTCTTGACCGGCTCACCGCTGACGATCATGTTCAGGGCCGTCTCGACGCCCAGAACGCGCGGCAGGCGCTGCGTGCCGCCTGCGCCGGGAATCAGGCCCAGCTTGACTTCGGGCAGCGCGACGTTGGTGCCGGGAGCGGCCACGCGGTAATGGCAGCCCAGGGCCAGTTCGAGGCCGCCGCCCATGCACACCGAGTGGATGGCAGCGACGATGGGCTTGGGAGAGGCTTCCAGCGCGAGGATCACGCTCAGCAGGTTGGGCTCCTGCAGCGCCTTGGGCGTGCCGAACTCCTTGATGTCCGCGCCGCCCGAGAACGCCTTGCCGGCGCCGGTGATGACGATGGCCTTGACGGCGTCATCGGCGTTGGCCTTCGACAGGCCGTCGGTGATGCCGATGCGCGTCGAGAAACCGAGACCGTTGACCGGAGGGTTGGTCAGTGTGATCACGGCGATATCGCCGAGCACTTTGTATTCAGCCGTCATGCTGCGTTCCTTGGTGTGTGAAGAAAAAGAAGAAAAAGCACGAGTGTTCTTTTTCGGGGGATTCTAGGCGTTTCGCGCGGCCCAACAATGGCACGCAGTCGCTGTAGAGACAAGGGCCGGGGATGCGGTGAACGGATACCGGACGCAGGGACGCGAAGGACGCAAAGGAAAGTCAGAAAAAATGATCTGCCTTCTCTTTCGCGCCCTTCGCGTGATCTTCGCGCCCTCTGCGTCCTCTTCGCTCGAAAACCCGCAATCGGAGGCCTAGACCTCCAGCCACTCCTTGCGGATGGTGGCGTCGGCGCGCAGGCCGGCGGGGGTGCCGTCGAAGACGATGCTGCCGTGGCCCATGACGAGCGCGCGGTCGGAGATTTCCATCGCGATGGTGAGCTTCTGCTCGATCAGCAGCACCGAGATGCCCTTGTCCTTGAGCGTGCGCAGGTACTGCCCCACCAGCTCGACGATCTTCGGCGCAAGGCCCTCCGTGGGCTCGTCGATGATGATCAGGTCGGGGTCGCCCATCAGCGTGCGGCACAGCGTGAGCATCTGCTGCTCGCCGCCGGAGAGCACGCCGGCCTCGGTGTGCTGGCGCTCCTTCAGGCGCGGGAACATGCCGTACATGTCGTCGAAGGACCAGCGGCTGCCCTTGCCCGAACCCTTCTGCCCCAGCAGCAGGTTCTGGTGCACCGTGAGCTTGGGGAAGATGTCGCGGTTCTCCGGCACGTAGCCGATGCCGAAGTGCGCGATCTCGTAGGCCTTGCGGCGCAGGATGTCCTGCCCCTTCCAGTGCAGGCCGCCTTCCGCGTGCACCAGGCCCATGATCGCCTTGGCGGTGGTCGAGCGGCCCGAGCCGTTGCGGCCCAGCAGCGCGACGATCTCGCCCGGGCTCACCTCGAAGGAAACGCCATGCAGCACATGGCTCTTGCCGTAGTAGGCGTGGATGTCTTGGAGCTTCAGCATTTCAGTGTCCCGCTCCCTGCGCGTCGGCAACGGAAGAGCCCAGATAGGCCTCCTGCACGCGCGCGTTGGCGCGAACGGCGGCGGGCGTGTCGAAGGCGATGACCTCGCCATAGACCACCACCGCGATCTTGTCGGCGAGGCCGAAGACCACGCCCATGTCGTGCTCCACCGTCAGGAGCGTCTTGCCGACGGTGACGTGCTTGATGAGCGAGATGAAGTGCGAGGTCTCGGTCTTGCTCATGCCGGCCGTGGGCTCGTCCAGCAGGATCACGCTGGCGCCGCCCGCAATCGTCACGCCGATCTCCAGCGCGCGCTGCTCGGCATAGGTGAGGTTCATCGCGTGCACGTCGCGCTTCTTCTCCAGGCCGATCTGCCGGATGAGCTCTTCCGTGCGCTCGTTGGCATCGTCCAGGTTCGAGAGGAAGCGAAGGAAGGTGTACTTGTAGCCCAGGCTCCACAGCACGCCGCAGCGCAGGTTCTCGAAGACGCTGAGCTTCGGGAAGATGTTGGTGATCTGGAAGCTGCGCGACAGCCCCATGCGGTTGATCTCGTACGGCTTCATGCCGTCGATGCGCGTGCCGTTGAGCAGCACCTCGCCGCTGGTCGGCGCGAGCCGACCGCTGATGAGGTTGAAGAGCGTCGACTTGCCCGCGCCGTTCGGACCGATGATGGCCACGCGCTCGCCGGCCGTCACGGCCAGGTCCACGCCGCGGATGATGTCGGTCTTGCCGAAGCTCTTGCGCAGGTTCCTGAGTTCGAGTGAATAAGTGGTCATGCCGTCTCCCGCCGCTTGATCTCGGCTTCGATTTCCTCCTGCGCATGGCCCCAGGCCCTGGTGAAGCGCCTGCGCACCACCTCGAACACGCCCAGGCCCACCGCGAACAGCGCAATTGCGACGATCCAGCTCGCGGCCGAGGAGGTGTCGAGCTGCAGCCCCGCGAACGGCACCATCGGGCCGAGCGCCGCGTTGAGCTGCATGTGATAGATCATCTCGACGATGGCCGCCGCGCCCGCGAGCATGATGGCCGCGCCGACCAGCAGCCCGACGTACAGCAGGTAGAAGCGCTTGATCTTGCCGAACAGCGCCACGCGCACGTTCATCATGATCAGGCTGGCCACGCCGCCGGGCGCGAACATCACCATCAGCAGGAACACCAGGCCCACATACAGCAGCCAGGCCTTGCTGAGCTCCGAAAGCAGCACCAGTGCGAACACCAGCAGCGCCGCGCCGATGATCGGCCCGAAGAAGAATGTCGCGCCGCCGAGGAAGGTGAACAGCAGGTAGCTGCCCGAGCGCAGCCCGTTGAGGCTGTCGGCCGCGTTCACGATCTCGAAGTTGATGGCCGCCAGTCCGCCGCCGATGCCCGCGAAGAAGCCGGCGATGATGAAGGCGTAGTAGCGCACGCGCTGCGTGTTGTAGCCGATGAACTCCACGCGCTCCGGGTTGTCGCGCACCGCGTTCAGCATGCGACCGAGCGGCGTGCCGGTGAAGGCGAACATCAGCCCGGTGCAGATGAAGCAGTAGACGGCGATCAGGTAGTACACCTGCTTCTGCGGACCGAAGTTGAGCCCGAAGAAGGAGGCGCCGTACACCCGGTTGGTGGTGATGCCGCCCTCGCCGCCGAAGAAGCTGGGGAACATCAGCGCCATCGCTGCCACCAGCTCGCCCAGGCCCAGCGTGATCATCGCGAAGGTGGTGCCCGACTTCTTGGTCGACACATAGCCGAAGAGCGCGGCGAAGAACATGCCGCCCAGGCCGCCGACGATGGGAATGAGCACCAGCGGAACCGGCAGCTTGCCGGCGCTGGCCAGGTTCATCGCATGGATCGCGATGAACGAGCCCATGCCCACGTACACCGCATGCCCGAAGCTGAGCATGCCGCCCTGCCCCAGCAGCATGTTGTAGCTCAGGCAGATGATGATGAGATAGCCGATCTGCGACAGCATGGTCAGCGCCAGGCTGCTGGTGAAGACCATCGGCGCCACGATCAGCAGCAGCGCGAAGAAGCTCCAGATCAGGATGCGGCCGATGTTCAGCGGCTTGAACCGGTAGTACTGGACGGGGTTGTTTGTCGTGGTTGCGGTGTTCATCGCGTCAGTCCTCCCGGGTTCCGAGAAGACCCTTGGGCCTGAAGATGAGGATCAGCACCAGGAAGAGGTACGGAAGGATCGGCGCGACCTGCGAGATCGTCAGCTTGAGCAGCTCGTAGCCGAAGGTCTGGTCGGTCACCGCCACGCCGAAGGCCTGCAGTCCGGTGGCCAGCGACTGGTCCATGGCCACGGCGAAGGTCTGCACCACGCCGATGATCAGCGAGGCCAGGAAGGCGCCCGCCAGCGAGCCCATGCCGCCGACCACCACCACCACGAAGATGATGGAGCCGACCGACGCAGCCATCGCCGGCTCGGTGACGTAGGTGTTGCCGCCGACCACGCCGGCCAGTCCCGCCAGCGCGGCGCCGCCGCCGAAGACCAGCATGAAGACGCGCGGCACGTTGTGGCCCAGCGCCTCGACCATCTCGGGATGCTTGAGCGCCGCCTGGATCACCAGGCCGATGCGCGTGCGCGTGAGCAGCAGCCACACCGACACCAGCATCAGCACCGCCACCAGCATGATGAAGGAGCGCGACTTGGGGAACTGCGTGCCGTAGAGCGTGAAGAGCGGCCCCTGCAGCGCCGACGGCAGGCCGTACGGCACCGTGGAGCGGCCCCACACCAGCTGCACGACTTCGAGGATCAGGTACGAAAGGCCGAAGGTCACCAGCAGCTCGGGCACGTGGCCGAACTTGTGGACGCGGCGCAGGCAGTAGCGCTCGAAGGCGGCGCCCAGCGCGAACACCAGCAGCGGCGCGATGAAGAGCGCCGGCCAGAAGCCGAGGATGCCCGACAGCGTGTAGGCGAAGTAGGCACCCAGCATGTAGAAGCTCGCGTGCGCGAAGTTGAGCACGCCCATCATGCTGAAGATCAGCGTGAGGCCGGAGCTCAGCATGAACAGCAGCAAGCCGTAGCTCACGCCATTGAGCAGCGAGATGACGAAGAATTCGACGTTCATCGGTCTTTCGTGTCAGTTGAAAAAGAAAGAGGCCCGAGTGTTGAAGTCGGGCCTCGACCAACAAGCAGGCTGCCGGGCTCAGTCCCTCGCCGTGCGTTGCACGGCACAGGCTGCATGAGCGACACGCAGTGCGCGCAGCCTGGGAGCGAACGTCATCCCGGACGCTTCATCTGGCACGAGGTGGGCGTGCTCGCCACGTACGCGTCGTAGTACTTCACCGGCACCAGCGTGTAGCCGGTGTTCTCGGGGCTGTACGGATACTTGGCGCTGGCCTTCTCCCACTTGGCGATGTACAGGCCCTGCTGTGCCTGGTGGTCGGTCTTGCGCAGCTCGATCTCGCCGTTGAAGCTCTTGAACTTCATGCCTTCCATCGCGGCCGCCACCTTCACCGGGTCGGTCGACTTGGTCTTCACGAAGGCTTCGGTGAGGGCCTGGAACACCGTGTAGATGTCGGTGGTGTAGAGGTCGTCGTTGAACTTCTTCTTGAAGTCGTCGGCGTACTTCTGCATGTCGCCGCCCATGTTGTAGTGGGCGTAGCCTACCTGGTAGACCTTGCCGTCCGAAGCCGCACCCATGGCCGTCGGTGTGCCGGTGGTCACCGCGTAGTAGGTGTAGAACTTGACGTTCAGGCCCGAGTCGTTGGCGGCCTTGATCAGCAGCGCCAGGTCGGAGCCCCAGTTGCCGGTGATGACGGTGTCGGCACCCGATGCCTTGATCTTCGCGATGTAGGGCGAGAAGTCGCGCACCTGCGCGAGCGGATGCAGGTCGTCGCCGACGATCTGCACGTCGGGGCGCTTGGTCTTGAGGTTGTCCTTCGCGAACTTCGAGACCTGCTGGCCGTGCGCGTAGTTCTGGTTCAGCAGGTAGACCTTCTTGATCTCCGGCTGGTCCTTCATGTAGGTGGTCAGCGCCTCCATCTTCATCGACGTGTCGGCGTCGAAGCGGTACTGCCAGTAGCTGCACTTGCTGTTGGTCAGGTCGGGGTCGACGGCCGCGTAGTTCAGGTACAGCGCTTCCTTGCCGGGGTTGCGCGCGTTGTTCTTCTCGAGCGCGTCGATGATGGCCAGGGCCGGGCCCGAGCCGTTGCCCTGCACGATGTAGCGCGCGCCCTGGTCGAGGGCCGAGCGCAGCGCGCTGGTGGTTTCCTGCGGGCTGAGCTTGTTGTCGATGCCGATGATCTCGAACTTCACGCCCGCCGCATTCTTCTTGTTGAACTCCTCGGCGAAGAACTGGAAGGTCTTGAGCTGGTTCGTCCCGACCGCGGCCATCAGGCCCGACAGCGGGTCGAGCCATGCGATCTTGACGGTTTCACCCTTCTGGGCAAAGGCACCGGTGGCGGTGGCAGCGATGACGGCTGCGGCGGCGATTTTCAGAGCGAAGTTCAATCTATATCTCCTGGTCAAACCGATTCAAAACGCCGCACGAGAGTACAAGCGTTTGCAGCCCCTCCCCTCAGGGAATGCCCGTAAGAGGGGCGCCGCAAAGGCCCGTTTCTATCGCGCATGCGACACCGCGTTTCTCCAATTTGCTACCCGCCGGTAGGCACCTGCTACCGCCGGGTAGGAAACGCGTTCACAAAGCGCCTAGGGACGCTTCATCTGGCACGACGTGGGCGTGCTCGCCACGTACGATTCGAAGTACTTCACGGGAACGTTGGTGTAGCCGGTGTTCTCCGCGTCGTAGGGGTACTTTGCGCTCGCCTTCTCCCACCGCGCGATGTAGAGGCCCTGCTGCAGCTGGTGGTCGGACTTGCGCATCTCGACCTCGCCGTTGAAGCTCTTGATCTTCATGCCTTCCAGTGCGGCAGCCACCTTCACCGGGTCGGTCGACCTGGACTTGACGAAGGCCGCATCGAGCAGCGCGAACACGTGGTAGATCGACGACTGCGTGAGGTCGTCGTTCATGCGCTTCTTGTAGCCTGCGAGCAGCTGCTGGATCTCGCCGCCCATGTTGTAGTGGGCGTAGGCGACGGTGTAGACCTTGCCCGCGGAGGTCGCGCCCATGGCGGTGGGCGTGCCGGCGCCCGGCGCGTAGTAGGTGAGGAACTTGACGTCCAGGCCGGAGTCGTTCGCCGCCTTGATGAGCAGCGACAGGTCGGAGCCCCAGTTGCCGGTGATGACGGTGTCGGCGCCCGATGCCTTGATCTTCGCGATGTAGGGCGAGAAGTCGCGCACCTGCGCGAGCGGATGGAGGTCGTCGCCCACGATCTGGATGTCGGGGCGCTTCACCTTGAGGTCTTCCTTGGCGTACTTCGACACCTGCACGCCGTGCGCATAGTTCTGCCCGAGGATGTAGACCTTCTTGATGTCGGGCTGGTCCTTCATCCAGGTGGTCAGCGCCTCCATCTTCATCGACGTGTCGGCGTCGAGCCGGAAGTGCCAGTAGCTGCACTTGCTGTTGGTCAGGTCGGGGTCGACAGCCGCGTAGTTCATGTACAGCAGCTCCTTGCCCGGGTTGCGCGCGTTGTTCTTCTCGATCGCGTCGATGATCGCGAGCGCGGGGCCCGAGCCGTTGCCCTGCATGATGTAGCGCGCACCCTGGTCCTGCGCGGAACGCAGCGCCGCGGTGGTCTCCTGCGGGCTGAGCTTGTTGTCCAGCGCGATGATCTCGAACTTCACGCCCGACTGGTTCTTCTTGTTGAACTCTTCGGCGAGGAACTGCGTGGTCTTCAGCTGGTTGGTGCCCACCGCAGCCATCAGGCCCGAAAGCGGGTCGAGCCAGGCGATCTTGACTGTCTCGCCCTTCTGCGCGAACGCGGCGGCAGCACTCGCCAACATTGCACAGGCAGCTACGGACTTGATGGCAACTTGCATGAAGAGTCTCCAATGTGAAAGGCGGAACGCCAGCGTACAAGCGGCCCTTTTTCCGCCGCACAGGGATTGCCCGCAAGCAAGGCCGCCGGGGCCGCCTTGCTATCGCGTATGCGACAGCGCGGCGCCCGCGGCAGCCCCGGCGGTCAAGCCGTGGGCAGCTTGTAGTCCTTGAGCAGCTCCCGCAGCTTCGTCTTGAGGATCTTTCCGGTGGCGCCCAGCGGGATGGCGTCGACGAACACCACGTCGTCCGGGATCTGCCACTTGGCGGTCTTGCCCTCGTAGAACTTCAGCAGCTCCTCGCGCGTGACCTCCGCATTGGCCTTCTTCGCGACGGCGATGATCGGCCGCTCGTCCCACTTCGGATGGAACACGCCGATGCACGCGGCCATGGCCACGGCCGGGTGCGCGACGGCGATGTTCTCGATGTCGATGGAGCTGATCCATTCGCCGCCGGACTTGATCACGTCCTTGCTGCGGTCGGTGATCTGCAGGTAGCCCTCGGCGTCGATGGTGGCCACGTCGCCGGTGGGGAACCAGCCGCGGTTGCGTTCGTCGGGAATGAGCGGATCGCCGCCCTCGCCCTTGAAGTACTCCTTGACGATCCACGGACCCTTGACCAGCAGGTCGCCATAGGCCTTGCCGTCCCAGGGCAGTTCCTTGCCGTCGCCGTCGACGATCTTCATGTCGACGCCGAAGATGGCGCGGCCCTGCTTCATGCGGATCTGCAGCTGCGCATCGGGCGGCAGCGACAGGTGCTTGTTCTTGAGCGTGCACAGCGTGCCCAGCGGGCTCATCTCGGTCATGCCCCAGGCGTGCAGCACTTCCACGCCGTAGAGCTCCTGGAACGCCTTGATCATGGCCGGCGGGCATGCCGAGCCGCCGATCACCGTGCGATTGAGCTTGCTGAACTTCAGGCCGCCGGCCTGCATGTGGCCCAGCAGCATCTGCCACACGGTGGGCACGCCGGCGGCGAAGGTCACGCCCTCCGACTCGATCAGCTCGTACACCGACTTGCCGTCGAGCGCCGCGCCCGGAAACACCAGCTTGCAGCCGACCAGCGCGGCCGAGTACGGGATGCCCCATGCGTTGACGTGGAACATGGGCACCACCGGCAGCACCGAGTCGCGCGCCGACAGGCGCATCACGTCGGGCAGCGCGGCGGCGTACGCATGCAGCATGGTCGAGCGATGGCTGTAGAGCGCGGCCTTGGGGTTGCCCGTGGTGCCGCTCGTGTAGCACATGCTGGAGGCGGAGTTCTCGTCGAAGGTGGGCCACTCGTACTCGGTGGACTGCGTGCCCATCCAGGTCTCGTAGCTCACCAGGTTGGGCACGCCGCTGTCGGCGGGGAGCCTGTCGGCATCACACAGTGCAACCCATTTCCGGATCGTGGGACAGCGGGCGTGCACCGCCTGCACCAGCGGCAGGAACGTGAGGTCGAAGCACAGGATCTGGTCTTCGGCATGGTTGGCGATCCACGCGATCTGGTCGGGGTGCAGGCGCGGGTTGATGGTGTGCAGCACGCGGCCGCTGCCGCTCACGCCGTAGTACAGCTCCAGGTGGCGATAGCCGTTCCAGGCCAGGGTGGCGATGCGGTCGCTGAACAGCAGCTGCTCGCCGTCCAGCGCGTTGGCCACCTGCCTGGCGCGCGATGCGATGTCGCGCCACGTGCAGCGGTGGATATCGCCTTCGACACGGCGCGAGACGATCTCGCCGTCGCCGTTGTGGCGCTCGGCGAACTCGATCAGCGACGAGATCAGAAGCGGTTGGTCTTGCATCAAACCCAGCATCTACGGACTCCTATGTGAAATGACTTCTTCAAAGCTCGGGAACAACGCATTCACGCAAGCTTCGGCCATTTGCACAATGACACAAACCCGCACTGCACGATTGAACGAAGCGGCTCAAGTGGGAGCCCTCGGACCGGTGCCCGCCGGCACCGTCACCACGTTGGTGCGGCACGGCTGGCGCAGCGTCTTGCCGCAGTCCGGCAGCGCGGCGGCATGCGGGTACGGCACGTAGCCCAGCACGATGCTCGACGCATTGGCGGCCTGATGCCACAGCGTGTTGGTCGAAGGCGTCTTGTCGTTGCCGAACAGCCAGAAGCCGGTCTGCGAAGGCGAGTCCACCGTCACGCGGATGCTGGAGCCGGCGCGAAAGACATGGGCGAACTTCTGGATCTCGATGCGCACCAGGTTGGGCTGCCCCGACAGCAGCGCCGCTTCCTTCGGCTGCGTGAAGTCGCCGAAGGGACGCAGCTCGGTGGAGCGGCTGTCGTCGAGCGCGCGCTTGGAGGCGCGCAGCCAGCCGCGCTGCACGAACATTTCCTTGCCATCGGGCCGCACTTCCGACACCGTGACCTGCAGGTCGGTGTTGTCGGCGGTGGCGCTCAGATACAGGTCGGCCGAGCCTTCCCCGTAGAAGCTCAGGTCCTCGGGCAAGGCGGCGGTGGTGAAGGTGAGCTGGCCGTCCTTCTCCGCATCGGCCACGGCCTGCCAGCCTTCGGCGGCCGGGTTGTTCACCACCGGGCTCTTCGCCGGATACCTGTAGTCGGACGAGGCCGCGCCAGCAGTCGGCTTCGCATCGCCGAGCACACCGCCCGGCTGCATCCACAGGCGCAGCGGCTTGACCTTAACCGGCAGGCGGTCGAACTCGGCCACGGCCGTCTGCTTCAGCTTCGCGGCGCCGTTCACCGCCTTCTGGTCGGTCTGCTGCATCTCCTGCAGCAGGCGAACGTGCGGCTCCTTCTCGAAGCCATTGTCCTCGCCCTTCACGAAATGGGCGAGGAAGCGCTTCAGCGTGCCGTCGATGTAGTCGGAGGTGACGTTGGTGTGGTGGTCGCCGTTGGAGCTGATGAGCCACATCTTCCCGGGCTCCATGGTGTCCTCGTAGTAGCCCGAGCGCGGGCCGATCTGCTCGTCCTGCCACGACTGGGTGCCGAGCGCGGGAATGTTGATCTTGCCGGTCTCGTAGAACGCGCTGCGCTTCACGTAGAGGCCGTCGGCATACGGGTTCTCGAGCCACTTGGTCAGGTCGAGATCGGGCCGCTTGATCTTCTCGATGTTATCGGCCACGGTCTTCGCGCATTCGGTGTCGCCGTCGAGCTTGGCGGCGAGGGCCGCGGCGCGGTTCCAGGTGGCCGGGAAGCCGCCCCACCACTGCGAGGGGAAGCCGATGTTCTTGATGCCGCCCGGGTAGCCCACGTCGCGGTACGGGTCCGTCACGTTCTTGCTGGGTGTGATCGCCAGCAGGCCCTTGGGCCGGTGTGCCGCCACCCACAGCTGGTTGTAGCCGGAGTACGAGTAGCCGACCATGCCGATCCTTCCGTTCGACCACGGCTGCTTGCCGGCCCATTCGAGGGCGAAGGCGCCGGCCGCGCCGGTGGAGGCGTCGAACACCTGGTCTTCGCCCGTCGAGCAGCCGGTGCCCGGCACGTTGAGGCCCATCACCGCGTAGCCCTCGGTCACCCAGAGCTGGCCGATGTTCGGGGCCGAACCCGAGCTGTAGCCGTCGTACTCGACCAGCAGCGGAAAGCTGCCCTTGCCTCCGTTGGGCAGCAGCAGCGAGTAGCGCATCCTGTTGCCGTCCGGCAGCGTGATGTAGCCCCACTTGCGGACCACCCCGGTCTCGGGCGTGGCCGGCGGTTGCGCTGGCGGTGTTTCGGCGGCGGGCGGGAAGAAGGCGAACCCGCTGCCCGACGAACCGCTGCCGCCGCAGGCTGCAAGGGCCGCCACGGTGGCAAGCAGCGACGCGGCAACGCGCCATCGGAGGGGGGGTGTGGAAATCCTCATGTTGTTGTCTCCGTTATCGTTTTGGTGGATGGCATGCGTTGCCCAGGCGCGTCTCGGGGCAAGACGGCGATCCCCTGATCAGGGCGCCGCGGTGATCTTCGTGGCCGTGGGTGTGGCGTCGAGCAGCAGCTGCGAGGGCCACGGCGCCCAGGTTGCACCAAGTTCGGGCGTGTTCGGATCGCCCTTTCGCATGAAGGCGCCCACGCTGGCCATGACCGCGTTCGACAGCGCCAGCCTCCCCTTCTCGTTGGCCTTGCCGCGTATCACGTTCGACAGCACCGAGGGGCCGAAATTGCCGAACACGAAAGGCAGGTCGAAGGCGTGCGCGGCGCCGTACACGTCGTTCCAGGGCGCGGCCTGCTGGGCCCAGTCGAGTCGGTAGTGCCAGATGTTCGACTGGCGCGTCTTCATCGTGTCGAGCAGGTTGTCGCGGTTGGCCTCGAACAGCCCTTTGGTGATGAGGGCTGTCGCCGCGTTGTAGCCGGTGCCGGGCTTGTCTACCGGAAGGTAGAACGGGTCGATGATGTCTTCCACCGTGAGCGTGGGCGCCGCATCGGGGTTGAAGTTGAACATCATCGAGAAGCGCTGGGCATCGGAGACGATCCAGCCCGACTTCGGGAAGCCGATGGTGCCCAGCAGCGACGCGAACAGCTTGCCCTCGTCGCGCGTGTTGCCCGAGAGCATCGGCACCTTCACGTACTGGTCGGCGGCGATGGCGCCGATGGGGTCGGTCGGGATCACCGTGCCGTCGGGAATGGGGCCGACCGCGCCGAGGCCGGCCGCGACCACGGTGGTGAGCATCTTGCCGCCGTCCTGCGCGCGCAGGTAGTCGGCGATCTGCGCCGGCGTGCGACCGGCGATGTAGGCCTTGGCGGCCGTGGCGTCGGCGACGGTGCCGTCGGCGACGAGCAGCTTCTCCAGGATGGCCTCGCCCTGCGCCAGCGAGACCGAGGCCGGCGACAGCGAAGGCAGCGTGCCCGCCGGCAGGTTGCTCGCCAGCGAGATGCCGCCGCTCATCTCGAAGGCCTTGTGGAAGAGGCCCTTGGCCATCGGCGAGGTCATCACCGACAGCAGGTTGGTGGCGCCGGCCGATTCGCCCGAGAGCGTGACGTTGCCCGGGTCGCCGCCGAAGCTGGCCGCGTTGTCGCGGATGAAGCGCAGCGCCGCCATGTTGTCCAGCAGCGCGAAGTTGCCCGAGTCGTCGCCTTCCGTCCCGCCCGGACGCAGCTGCGGCACGTTCAGGAAGCCCAGGATGCCCAGGCGGTAGCTGGCGGTGATGACCACCGCATTGGCGGCCTTGGCCAGCGCGGCACCGTCGTACAGCGGGTCCGCCGTATAGCCCGAGATGTTGCTGCCGCCATGGATGAAGAGCAGCACCGGCAGGTTCTTCTCTTCCGTGGCCGGGCGCCAGATGTTGACGAACAGGCAGTCCTCGCTGCCCGAGGGCTTGCCCAGCATGGTGCCGATGGTCTCGTCGTAGGTGTTGTTGGCGCCGGGACTGAAGATGCGGCCGATCTGCAGGCAGGCATTGCCGAACTTGCTGGCCTGGCGGATGCCGGTCCAGGGCTCGGGCGCCGCGGGCGCGCGCCAGCGCCGCGCACCGACCGGCGGCTTGGCGAAGGGAATGCCCTTCCAGAACCAGGTGCCGGTCCTGGCGCTGTCGTCCACGCCCTCGACCTTGCCGGCGGTGGTCTGTCGGACCATGGGGCCGTCGGCCGCGGGCGGCGCCGGGGCGGGAGCCGGTGCGGGCGGCGGCGCGCTGGGCAGGAAGACGAAGCCCGACGAATCGGAACCGCCGCCTCCACAGGCCGAAAGCGCCGCAAGGGCGGCCGCTGCCATCGCCAGGGCAGCAGCCCTGGCCGTGGCCGTCTTTCCTGCTGCTGCCGGGCCCTTCGGCGCTCGGGCGTTTGCCTCTGTCTCCATGTTTCTTGTCTCCACACCGGGTTAATCGGAATTCCTGGCTTGACGCGCCGCGCCCATACTCCGGGGCCGCCGAACACGTAAAAAATTCTAGGAACCGGCTCGGTTTTCATCGCTATCGCAACAAAGCCAAACGAATGACTTCAGGAGCCTCCACGCCGCTGCGCCAGCGCAGCCCCCAACGCCGGGCGGGCTGCATGCCGCAGCCGGAGCTGCGCACCAGCTCGGCCGCATGGCTCGAGGGCGTCCTGTCGATGTTCGAGGCCGAGGGGCTGGACGTGCCCTCGCTGCTGCGCGAAGCCGGCTTCGACCCCGACTCGCTGCATCGGCAGAACGCCCGCATCCCGGTCGACGAGATCTCCGTGCTCTGGCAGCTCGCGGTGGCCCGCGCCGGCCGGCCCACGCTGGGCCTGCACCGCGACCTGGCCGCCACACACAGCAAGCTGGGCACGGTCGGGCATGCGATGTCGTGCAGCTCCAGCCTCGAAGCGGCGCTCGTGCGGCTCACGCGCTACATGCCGGTGATCTCGGACGCGACCGCGTTCTCGCTGCAGCCCGATCCGCGCGGCTGCTGGATGCTGATGCGGCACACCGGCGGCAGCCTGCCCATTCCGCGCCAGCGCGTCGAATACGCCCTGCTGACCGTGCTCATGCAGTGCCAGTGGCTCACCCGGCGCGACCTGCAGCCGCTGGCCATGGAGTTCGTGTACCCGCCCCCGGCCGACGACCGCCTGCACCGCGAGGCCTTCGGCTGCGAGGTGCGGTTCAACGCCGAGGCCAACCGCCTGCTGCTGTCGGCCGCCGACCTTGCCACGGCCCTTCCCACCTTCCACGAAACGCTCGGGGAGATGCAGGAGCACCTGCTCGAGGAGCAGCTCGACCTTTTGGGCCAGACCACCACCAGCACGCTGGTGTGCGCCGAGATCGCACGCCGGCTGCAGCACGGCGAGCCGCGCCGGCAGGACGTGGCCTCGGGACTCGGCCTGGCCGAGCGCACGCTGCAGCGGCGGCTGCAGGAGGAGTCGGTGTCCTTCCAGGCGCTGCTCGACCGCACCCGCCGCGAACTGGCGAAGCAATACCTGGCCGAAGACCGCCACACGCTGACCGACGTGGCCGACATGCTGGGCTTCGTCGACAGCAGCAACTTCTTCCGGGCCTGCAAGCGCTGGTTCGGCGTGCCGCCGGCGCAGTACCGGGCCCGCATCTGGGACACGCCGGCCGCCCTCGCGGCCTGACCCTCCACGCCCCTCGATGGCCCGCCCGGCCAGGGGTTACGCGCCGTGCCGGACAATCCGGGCATGAGCTTGCTTGCTGAAGACACCGAGGCCGCGGACCTGGGCTTGCGCTGGAAACCGGGGTTTGCCGCCCTGGGACCGGCCTTTTTCACCGAACTGCGCCCCACGCCCCTGCCCGATCCCTACTGGGTGGGCCGCAGCGAAGCCGTCGCCCGCGAACTCGGGCTGCCCACCGGCTGGCACGAATCGAAGGCCACGCTGGCGGCGCTGACCGGCAGCATGCCGGTGGCCGGCGCCCGCCCCATCGCCACCGTCTACAGCGGCCACCAGTTCGGCGTGTGGGCCGGGCAGCTCGGCGACGGGCGCGCCATCATGCTCGGCGAGACCGAGGGGGGCCTCGAGGTGCAGCTCAAGGGTGCGGGGCGCACGCCCTACTCGCGCGGCGGCGACGGCCGCGCGGTGCTGCGCTCCAGCATCCGCGAATTCCTCTGCAGCGAGGCCATGCACGGCCTGGGCATTCCGACCACCCGCGCGCTGTGCGTGACCGGCTCCGATGCCCCCGTATACCGTGAGGAGATCGAAAGCGCCGCCGTGGTCACCCGCGTGGCGCCCAGCTTCGTGCGCTTCGGCCACTTCGAGCATTTCGCGGCCAACCAGCGCGACGAGGAACTGCGCGCCCTGGCCGACTACGTCATCGACCGCTACTACCCGGCCTGCCGCACCACCGACCGCTTCGGCGGCAACGCCTACGCAGCCTTCCTCGAGGCCGTGAGCGAGCGCACCGCGGCCCTGCTCGCCCAGTGGCAGGCCGTGGGCTTCTGTCACGGGGTGATGAACACCGACAACATGAGCATCCTCGGGCTCACCATCGACTACGGGCCGTTCCAGTTCCTCGACGGCTTCGACCCGCGCCACATCTGCAACCACAGCGACACCCAGGGTCGCTACGCCTTCAACCAGCAGCCCAACGTGGCCTACTGGAACCTCTTCTGCCTGGCGCAGGCACTGCTGCCGCTGATCGGCGACCAGGAAGTCGCGGTGGCTGCGCTGGAGTCGTACAAGACGGTGTTCCCAAACGAATTCGAGGGCCGCATGCGCGCCAAGCTGGGCCTGACGGAGGCTGCCGAAGGCGACCGGCCGCTGATCGAAGGCGTGCTCAAGCTGCTGGCCGCGGGCAAGGTCGACTACACGATCTTCTGGCGCCGGCTTTCCGGCTACATGGCCGACGGCAACGTGGAGCCGGTGCGCGACCTGTTCCTGGACCGTGCGGGCTTCGACGCCTGGCTGCTATCGTTTTCGCAGCGCCATGCCGGCACCGACAGGGCGCTGGCCGCCGAGCTGATGCGTCGCTCCAACCCCAAGTTCGTGCTGCGGAACCACCTGGGACAGCAGGCCATCGAAGCGAGTCAGCAAAAGGACCACTCGGGTGTGGCAACCTTGCTGGCTCTGCTGCAGACCCCATTTGAAGAACATCCCGGCGCCGACGCGTATGCCGGGTTCCCGCCCGACTGGGCTTCCACGATCGAAATCAGCTGCTCATCATGACCACTCCCGTACAGAAAACCGACGCCGAATGGAAAGCCCTGCTCGCTGAGAAAGGCGCCGAACCCGCGGCCTTCGAGGTGACCCGCCACGCGACCACCGAACGCCCCTTCACCGGCAAGTACGAGGCGCACTGGGAAGACGGCACCTACCACTGCATCTGCTGCGGCGCCAAGCTGTTCGAGTCGAGCACCAAGTTCGACGCCGGCTGCGGCTGGCCCAGCTTTTCGCAGGAGGCGGTGCCGGGCGCCATCCGCAACGTCATCGACCGCTCGCACGGCATGGTTCGCACCGAGAACGTCTGCGCCAACTGCGGCGCCCATCTGGGCCACGTCTTCCCGGACGGCCCGACCGAAACCGGCCTGCGCTACTGCATGAACTCGGCGTCGCTCGACTTCCAGAAGAAATAAGAGAAAAAGCGGCCCGCTCGATGAAACTGATCCTCGACTTCTTCCCGATCCTGCTCTTCTTCATTGCCTACAAGATGGGCAACATCTACACCGCCACCGGCGTGCTCATGGCCGCCACGGTGGTGCAGATGGCGATCATCTACGCCACCGAGCGCAAGCTGCAGGCGATGCAGAAGGCCACGCTGGTGCTGATCCTGCTGTTCGGCACGCTCACGCTGGCGCTGCACGACGATCGCTTCATCAAGTGGAAGCCGACGGTGCTGTATGGTGCTATGGCGCTGGCGCTCGCGGTGGCGCTCTGGGCACTCAAGAAGAACTTCCTGAAGATGCTTCTGGGCTCGCAGCTGGAGCTGCCCGACCGCATCTGGGGCCGGCTCAACGTGGCGTGGATCGGCTATTGCGTCTTCATGGCCGTCATCAACGGCTACGTGGCGGCGTACTTCACCACCGAGGCCTGGGTCAACTTCAAGCTCTGGGGCTACGTGTTCCCCATCGTCTTCCTGGTGGCGCAGGGCCTGTACATCGCGCCGCACCTGAAGAACGAAGAAGACAAGCCCGCGGCATGACGAGCACGACCGCCCCCCTTCCCACCACAGCCGGACTCGAGGCGGCGCTGCGCAAGGCGCTCGCGCCCACGGCCCTCGAAGTGATCGACGAAAGCACGGCCCACGCGGGCCACGCGGGTGCCAACGCCGAGGGCCGGGGCACCCATTTCCGGGTGCGCATCGCCTCCCCCCTGTTCGAGGGGAAGCCCCGCGTGGCGCGGCATCGGCTTGTGTATGATGCCCTCCAGGTTTTTATCGCACAGGGTCTGCACGCCATCGCCATCGAGGTGCTCTGAGTCAGTCGTCCAACGGACCGAACGCCGCGCTTGCACCGGCCGCTGCTCCTCTTCCCCTCCAATTCCTGCTTTCTTCCCCGCGCCTTTTCCTACACGCGCATTTCCCTCCCAGCTCGATATTCATTCCATGAAAAAACACATCATGCAGGCCGTCGCGGCCGCAGCGCTGCTCGGTGCCATCCCCATGGCGGCCCTGGCGCAGAACGCAGCCATCGTGAACGGCAAGCCGGTGCCCAAGGCCCGCATGGACGTCCTGGCCCAGCAGCTGGCAGCCGCCGGCCGCCCGGTGACGCCCGAGATGCAAGGCCAGCTGCGCGAGGAGATCGTGGCTCGCGAAGTGTTCATGCAGGAAGCCCAGAAGCAGGGCCTGGACGCCACCGAGGACTACAAGAACCAGCTCGAACTCGCCCGCCAGGCCATCCTGATCCGCGCGCTGTTCGAGAACTACCGCAAGACCAACCCGGTCTCGGACGCCGACGTGAAGGCCGAGTACGACAAGTTCGTCGCGGCCAATGGCGGCAAGGAATACAAGGCGCGCCACATCCTGGTCGAGACCGAAGACCAGGCCAAGAAGATCATGGCCGACCTGAAGAAGGGCGCCAAGTTCGAAGACATCGCCAAGAAGCAGAGCAAGGACCCGGGTTCGGGCGCCAATGGCGGCGACCTCGACTGGGCCAACCCCGCGAGCTTCGTGCCCGAGTTCTCGGAAGCCATGATCAAGCTCAAGAAGGGCGAGACCACCCCCGCCCCGATCAAGACCCAGTTCGGCTGGCACATCATCCGCGTCGACGACATCCGCCAGGCTCAGCTGCCGAAGCTGGAAGAAGTCAAGCCGCAGATCACGCAGCAGTTGCAGCAGCAGCGCCTGCAGAAGTACCAGGAAGACCTGCGCGCGAAAGCCAAGGTCGAGTAATCGACCCCGAGCATGAAAAAAAGCGGCCTCAGGGCCGCTTTTTTCATGGGCGCTCAGATCGCCCAGGTGCCGAAGTTGTCGCCCGGGCCGTCGAGTGCCCCAAACACCTGCCAGGCCGCGCCGGCATCCGCGCCCTGCACCGCCCGGCCCAGCGCATCGAGCGTGCGATGGATCTTCTTCGATGCGCCGAAGTGCGCGGCATTGAGCGCCTCGAGCTGCGGCAGCAGCGTGCGCAGGATCTCGATGCGTGCCGACGAAGCCGCCGCCTCGTCCGCGCGCCACGCGAGCAACTGCTTGCGGATCAAGTCCTCGATCCGCGCCGCTTCCAGCACATGCCGGCTTCGCGGGTGATCGAGGTCGAGCATCAGTCTCAGCCCACCCAGCGGCGCGCATTGCGCCAGATCTGCATCCAGGGGCTCAGCTCGCTCTTGTCGCCCGAGGTCCAGCTCATCTGGATGTTGCGGAACACGCGCTCGGGGTGCGGCATCACGGCGGTGAAGCGGCCGTCGGGCGTGGTCACCGAGGTCAGGCCGCCGGCGCTGCCGTTGGGGTTGAACGGGTACTGCTCGGTCGCCTTGCCGTGGTTGTCGACGAAGCGCATCGCCGCGATGGCCTTGTCGGCGTCGCCGCGGTACTTGAAGTTGGCGTAGCCCTCGCCGTGCGCCACCGCGATCGGCAGGCGGCTGCCGGCCATGCCCGCGAAGAAGATGCTGGGCGATTCGAGCACCTCGACCATCGACAGGCGTGCCTCGAAGCGCTCGCTCTGGTTGGTGGTGAAGCGCGGCCAGGCTTCGGCGCCCGGGATGATGTCGGCCAGCTCGGCGAACATCTGGCAGCCGTTGCACACGCCCAGGCCGAAGGTGTCGGCACGGCCGAAGAAGGTCTTGAACTGCTCGGCCAGCTTCGGATTGAAGGTGATGCTGCGCGCCCAGCCGATGCCGGCGCCCAGCGTGTCGCCGTAGCTGAAGCCGCCGCAGGCGACCACGCCCTTGAAGCTGGCAAGGTCCGCCCTGCCCGACTGCAGGTCGGTCATGTGGACGTCGAAGGCCTCGAAGCCGGCCTCGCTGAAGGCGTAGGCCATCTCGACGTGCGAGTTGACGCCCTGCTCTCGCAGGATCGCGACCCTCGGCCGCGACTGCAGGAGGGCCGGAGCCGCCGGCGCGGCAGCCTGCTGCGCGTTCGGCAGGAAAACGTGCATGCCCGGATCGGCCGGGTCGCCAGCCGCCGCGTGCTCGGCATCGGCGCAGGCCGGGTTGTCGCGCTCGCGGGCGATCTTCCAGCTGACCGAGTCCCACACCTGCTGCAGGTCGTGCAGGCTGGCGCTGAACACGGACTTGGCATCGCGCCAGACTTCGACCTTGCCCTTGCCTGCGTCCATCGGCGAGCTGGCGGGGCGCGTCTTGCCGACGAAATGGCTGTGGGTGCTCAGGCCGTGGGCGCGCAGCACCTGCATGACGTCGTTGCGCTCGGCGGTGCGCACCTGCAGCACCATGCCCAGTTCCTCGTTGAACAGCGCCTTGAGCGTGAGCTCCTCGCGGCGCGCGCTGACCTGCTGCGCCCAGTTCTTGGCGTCGCCGGTCTCCATGCGGCTGTCGGAGATGCCGTCGCCCTCCGTGACGAGCATGTCGACGTTCAGCGCCACGCCAACGTGGCCGGCAAAGGCCATCTCGCAGGCAGTGGCGAACAGGCCTCCGTCGCTGCGGTCGTGCATCGCGAGGATCTTGCCGTCGGCGCGCAGAGCGTTCACGGCATTGACCAGCGCGACGAGCTGCGCCGGATCGTCGAGGTCGGGCACCGTGTCGCCGCTCTGGTCGAGCGTCTGCGCGAGGATGCTCCCGGCCATGCGGTGCTTGCCCTGGCCCAGGTCGATCAGCACCAGCGTGGTGTCGGGCTCCTCGGCATCGAGCTGCGGGGTGAGCGTGCCGCGCACGTCGGGCAGCGTGGCGAAGGCGCTGACGATCAGGCTCACGGGCGACGTGACCTTCTTCGCTTCGGCGCCGTCCTTCCACTGGGTGCGCATCGACAGCGAATCCTTGCCGACGGGAATCGACACGCCCAGCGCCGGGCACAGTTCCATGCCGACGGCCTTTACGGTCTCATACAGCGCGGCGTCCTCGCCGGGCTCGCCGCAGGCGGCCATCCAGTTGGCCGAAAGCTTCACGCGCGAGAGTTCGATGGGCGCTGCCAGCAGGTTGGTGATGGCCTCCGCCACCGCCATGCGGCCCGAGGCCGGCGCGTCGAGCGCGGCCAGCGGCGTGCGCTCGCCCATGCTCATGGCCTCGCCGGCAAAACCCTTGTAGTCGGCCAGCGTCACGGCGCAGTCGGCCACCGGCACCTGCCATGGGCCGACCATCTGGTCGCGATGGCTCAGGCCGCCCACGGTGCGGTCGCCGATCGTCACGAGGAAGCGCTTGGAAGCCACGGTCGGATGCGAGAGCACGTCGATGGCCGCCTTCTGCAGGGCGACACCGGTGAGGTCGAGCGGCTTGAAGCTGCGCGCCACGGTCTTGACGTCGCGGTGCATCTTCGGCGGCTTGCCGAGCAGCACGTCCATCGGCATGTCGACGGGCTGCACCTCGGCGCCTTCGTCGGCCACCAGCAGCTGGCGCTCCTCGGTGGCCACGCCGACCACCGAGAACGGACAGCGCTCGCGCTCGCAGAAGGCCTTGAACTGTTCGAGCGAATCGGGCGCGATGGCCAGCACGTAGCGCTCCTGGCTTTCGTTGCACCAGATTTCCTTCGGCGCCATGCCCGACTCCTCGAGAGGCACCGAGCGCAGGTCGAAGCGCGCGCCGCGGCCGGCGTCATTGGTGAGTTCGGGGAAGGCGTTGCTCAGTCCGCCCGCGCCCACGTCGTGGATCGCGAGGATGGGGTTGGCCGCGCCCTGCTGCCAGCAGTGGTTGATGACCTCCTGCGCGCGGCGCTCGATCTCGGGGTTGCCGCGCTGCACCGAGTCGAAGTCGAGCTCGGCCGCGTTGGCGCCGGTGGCCATCGAGCTGGCGGCGCTGCCACCCATGCCGATGCGCATGCCGGGGCCGCCGAGCTGGATCAGCAGCGATCCGGCGGGGAACTGGATCTTCTTGGTCTGCGCCGCATCGATGCTGCCGAGGCCACCCGCGATCATGATGGGCTTGTGGTAGCCGCGCTGGACGGTGTCGACATCGCTGGCCACGGCCTGCTCATACTCGCGGAAGTAGCCCAGCAGGTTGGGACGGCCGAATTCGTTGTTGAACGCGGCGCCGCCCAGCGGGCCCTCGGTCATGATCTGCAGCGGGCTGGCGATGTGCTCGGGCTTGCCGTAGCTGCCCTCTTCAGGCCAGAGCTTCGACACGGTGAAGCCGGTGAGGCCCGCCTTGGGCTTCGAGCCGCGGCCAGTGGCGCCCTCGTCGCGGATCTCGCCGCCCGCGCCGGTCGAGGCACCGGGAAACGGCGAGATGGCCGTGGGATGGTTGTGCGTCTCGACCTTCATCAGCACATGGCTCAGGGCGCTATCTTTTTGATAGCTCTGCGAGCCGTGGGCCGGCACGAAGCGCTCGATGGTCGTGCCCTCCATGATCGAGGCGTTGTCCGCGTAGGCCACCACGGTGTGCTGCGGGTTCAGCTTCTCGGTGTTGCGGATCATCGAGAACAGGCTCTGCGGCTGGGCCTGGCCGTCGATGGTGAAGTTGGCGTTGAAGATCTTGTGGCGGCAGTGCTCGCTGTTGGCCTGCGCGAACATCATGAGCTCGACGTCGCTGGGGTTGCGGCCCAGGCGGGTGAAGGCGTCGACGAGGTAGTCGATCTCGTCCTCGGCCAGGGCCAGGCCGAAACCGGTGTTGGCCGCCACCAGCGCGGCGCGGCCCCCACCCTGCACGTCGACCTGCGCCATCGGCTGGGCCGGCAGTTCGCTGAAGAGGCTGGCGGCCTGCTCGACGGTGGCCAGCACCGATTCGGTCATGCGGTCGTGCAGCGGGCCGGCCACGGCGGCCAGCGCGTCGCCTTCGAGCACGGGCGCCTTGCCGATCAGGGGTGCCTTGAGCTTCAGGTGGTATTGGGTGACGCGCTCCACGCGCCGCAGGGCCAGCCCGCAGTTGTGAGCGATGTCGGTAGCCTTGGAGGCCCAGGGCGACACGGTGCCCAGGCGCGGCGTGACCACGACGCTGGCGCCGGCCTTGGCCGGGGCCTCGAAGGGGTCGCCGTAGGTGAGCAGCGCGGCGAAGCGCTCGCGGTCCGCCGCGCCGAGCGCCGCATCGGTCACCACGAGGTGCACGAAACGGGCCGAAATGCCCTCGATGCGCGGTTCGATGGCCTGCAGCTTCGGCAGCAGCTGCCGCGCGCGGAAGTCGCTGAGCGCGCTGCCGCCCTCGAACATGGTTACGACAGGAAGGGCTTTAGGTGCGGGCTGCGTCACGGTCGATGGGGCCTCGGGGGCCGCGTTGGGAATCAAGGAATCGAGGCGGATGGCCGCTGACTGGGGTCATCCGCGTTAACCCGGAATTTTAGCTTGCCGAATGGGATAATTCGGCCATGAGCATTAACTACAAAGACGCTGCAGGCATCGAAGCCATGCGGGTCGCCTGCCGCCTGGCCTCCGAGGTGCTGGACTACCTCACCCCCTTCATCAAGCCCGGCATCACGACCAACGAAATCGACCGGCTCGCCGCCGAGTACATGGTCAAGCAGGGCACCACCTCGGCCACGGTGGGCTACATGGGCGCGAGCAGCGTCCCGTTCCCGAAGTCGCTGTGCACCTCGGTGAACCATGTGGTGTGCCACGGCATTCCGAACGACAAGCCCCTGAAGAAGGGCGACATCATGAACGTCGACGTGACCGTCATCAAGGACGGCTGGTTCGGCGACAACAGCCGCATGTACGTGATCGGCGACGCGTCGATCGCCGCCAAGCGCCTGTGCCAGATCACCTTCGAGGCGATGTGGCACGGCATCCTGCAGGTGCGCCCCGGCGCGCACCTGGGCGACGTGGGCCATGCGATCCAGAAGTTCGCCGAAGGCCACGGGTTCTCGGTGGTGCGCGAGTTCTGCGGCCACGGCGTGGGCCAGCGCTTCCATGAAGAACCCCAGGTGCTGCACTACGGCCGCCCGGGCACCATGGAAGAGCTCAAGCCCGGCATGATCTTCACCATCGAGCCGATGATCAACGCCGGCAAGCGCGACGTGAAGGAAGACTTCAAGGGCGGCCAGTACGACGGCTGGACCATCGTCACGCGCGACCATTCGCTGTCGGCCCAGTGGGAGCACACCGTGCTCGTCACCGAGACCGGCTACGAGGTGCTGACCCTGTCGGCCGGCAGCCCGCCGCTGCCCTCCTTCGTCACCGCCACCAAGACCTGACGCGGCAGCGCCGCGTTCCATCGCCTTTCCGCCCGTGATCGAAGCAGCCAACATCGACGTGGCGACGCTGCGCGAAGCCTATCGCGCCAAGAAGCTCGCCCTGTTCGACACCCTGCGCTTCGCGCGCGCTCCCACCCGCAGCGTCCACACGGTGCTGCGCCAGCTCTCGGCGCTGGCCGACGAAACCCTGTGCACCCTGTGGCGCGAGGCCGGCTTCGGCGAATCGCTCACGCTGGCGGCCGTGGGCGGCTTCGGGCGCGGCGAACTCTTCCCCTATTCCGACGTCGACGTGCTGCTGCTGCTGCCGCCCGAGGGCGAGGCCGGCAGCATCGAGCCGGCCCGCATCGAGGCCTTCATCGGCCAGTGCTGGGACGCCGGCCTGGAGATCGGCTCCAGCGTGCGCACGGTCGAAGAATGCCTGGCGGAGGCCGAGAAGGACGTGACCGTCCAGACCTCGCTGCTCGAGGCACGCCTGATCGCCGGCAACAAGAAGCTGTTCACGGCCTTCCGCCGCCGCTTCTCGCGCGCCATCGACCCTCAGGCCTTCTTCGTGGCCAAGTCGCAGGAGATGCGGCACCGCCACCAGAAGTTCGATAACACGCCCTATGCGCTGGAACCCAACTGCAAGGAGTCGCCCGGCGGCCTGCGCGACCTGCAGACCATCCTCTGGATGACCAAGGCCGCGGGCTACGGCAGCCGCTGGGACGACCTGGCCAAGAACGGCCTGGCCACCTCCTTCGAGGCCCAGCAGATCAAGCGCAACGAGGCGCTGCTCTCGCTGATCCGCGCCCGGCTGCACGTGATCGCCAACCGGCGCGAGGACCGGCTGGTGTTCGACCTGCAGACCGCCGTGGCCGCGACCTTCGGCTACGAAAGCGAATCGCAGCGCAAGTCGAGCGAGGCGCTGATGCGGCGCTACTACTGGGCCGCCAAGGCGGTGTCGCAGCTCAACCAGATCCTGCTGCTCAACATTTCCGAGCGGCTGCAGCCCAGCGACGAGCAGCCCACGCCGATCAACGAGCGCTTCTACGAGCGCGCCGGGCTGATCGAGATCGCGAGCGATGACCTGTACGAGCGCGAGCCTCACGCGGTGCTCGAGACCTTCCTGCTCTACCAGAAGACCATCGGCGTGAAGGGCCTGTCGGCGCGCACGCTGCGGGCGCTCTACAACGCTCGCCACGTGATGGACAGCAAGTTCCGCAACGACCCGGTCAACCACGAGACCTTCATGCGGATCATCCAGCAGCCTTACGGCATCACGCATGCCTTCAGGCTGATGAACCAGACCTCGGTACTCGGGCGCTACCTGCGCGTGTTCCGCAGCATCGTCGGGCAGATGCAGCACGACCTGTTCCACGTCTACACGGTGGACCAGCACATCCTGATGGTGCTGCGCAACGTGCGTCGCTTCTTCATCGCCGAGCACGCGCACGAGTACCCGTTCTGCTCGCAGCTCGCGGCCGGCTGGGACAAGCCCTGGATCCTGTACGTGGCCGCCCTCTTCCACGACATCGCCAAGGGCCGCGGCGGCGACCACTCCACGCTGGGCGCGCGCGACGTGCAGCGCTTCTGCAAGCAGCACGGCATCGCCCGGGAAGACGCCAAGCTCATCGAATTCCTCGTGGCCGAGCATCTGGTGATGAGCCAGGTCGCCCAGAAGCAGGACCTGAGCGATCCGGAGGTGATCGGCGCCTTCGCCAGGCGCGTGGGCAACGAGCGCTACCTGACCGCGCTCTACCTGCTGACGGTGGCCGACATCCGCGGCACCTCGCCGCGCGTGTGGAACGCCTGGAAGGGCAAGCTGCTGGAAGACCTGTACCGCTACACCCTGCGCGCACTGGGCGGCCGCATGCCCGACCCCGACGCGGAGGTCGAGGCCCGCAAGCGCGAGGCCCTGGTGCAGCTTGCCCTGCACGCCCAGCGCTTCGAGGCGCACAAGGCCCTGTGGGACACGCTCGACGTGGGCTACTTCATGCGCCACGATGCCGGCGAGATCGCCTGGCATGCCAAGCAGCTCTCGCGCTTCGTGCCGCCGCCCGACGTACCGGTCGACCCGAAGGCGCCGCCGGTGGTCCGGGCGCGCCTGTCTCCCGTGGGCGAAGGCCTGCAGGTGGCGGTGTACACGCCCGACCAGCCCGACCTCTTCGCGCGCATCTGCGGCTATTTCGACCAGGCTTCCTTCAGCATCCTGGACGCCAAGGTGCACACCACGAGCAACGGCTACGCGCTCGACACCTTCCAGGTGGTGACCACCTTCCTGCCCGACCATTACCGCGACCTGATCAGCATGGTCGAGGCGGGCCTGGCGCAGACGCTGACCGAAGCGGGCGCGCTGCCTGCGCCCAGCATGGGCCGGGTGTCGCGGCGGGTGCGCAGCTTTCCGATCAAGCCGCGCATCAGCCTGCTGCCGGACGACAAGGCCCAGCGGTGGCTGCTCAGCATCTCCGCCAGCGACCGCGCCGGCCTCCTGTATTCGGTGGCCCGGGTGCTGGCGCGCCATCACTTGAACCTGCAGCTCGCCAAGGTCACGACCCTGGGCGAGCGGGTGGAAGACACCTTCCTGATCAGCGGCCCGGAGCTGCAGGGACAGAAGACCCAGCTGGCCATCGAAACCGAATTGATGGAAGCACTGGCCTCCTGACACCCCGGGAACCCTCAGAATGTCGGCCATGGAATTTCTGATCGAACAGCTATCCGAAACCGTCTCCTCGGCCACGACGCTGGAAGACCTGGCGCGCCCGATGCTCGAAATGCTGGAGGCGGCAACCGGCCTGGAATCGGCCTATCTCGCCATCATCGAGCCCGACAAGGCCCGCCAGCACATCCTCTTCGCCCACAACGCGGGCGAGATCGCCATTCCCGAAGGGGACTACCTGCCCTGGGGCGACACGCTGTGCCGCCACGCCCTCGAGGAAAACCGCATCTACGCCGACGACGCGGGCGGCTGCTGGGGCGATGCCGATGCCGCACGCGAACTGGGCATCAGGAGCTGCGCCGCCGCGCCGGTTAGGGTCGACGGCAGCCTCCATGGCGCGCTGTGCGTCGCCGGTGCCGGGCAGACGCCCCTGCCGGCCGTGGCGCAGCCGCTGCTGCGCCTGTTCGCCAGCCTGATCGGCCAGCAGGTCGAGCGCGAACGAATGATCGCCAAGCTCGACAAGGCCGGGATCGAGCTCCTGACCCATGCCGCGACCGACGCCCTCACCGGCCTGCCGAACCGCCGGGCGCTCGTCGATGCCCTGCAGCGCATGCTCGCCCAGGGCGCGCGCAGCGCCCAGAGCGTGCTGGTCGGCTTCATCGACATGGACGACTTCAAGAAGATCAACGACACGCACGGCCAGGAAGTCGGCGACGAGTTCCTCGCCGCCATGGCCAGGCAGCTGTCGGGCTCCGTGCGCGCGAGCGACATGCTGGCGCGCTTCGGTTCCGACGAGTTCGTGGTGATCGGCCTGGGTCCGGGCCTGGGCGAATCGCCGCGCACCGGCGCAATGGCGCTGGGCGACCGGCTGGCCGAGAACACCAAGGGCGAACTGCGGCTCAGGAACATGACGATCGACTACGCGGGCGCCAGCGTCGGGGTGGTGGCGGTCGATCCGCGAACCACCTCCGCGGAGGAAGCCCTGCGGCAGGCGGATGCCGCCATGGACGCGGTCAAGCGCACCCGCCGCCTGATGTTCCAGCAGGCCGGCGAAGCCATCTCGGGCTGATCCCACGCGGGCCGTCGAGCCCTCTCCTTAGCCCGCGAGCCCTGCGCCGGCAGCGCCCGCTCTTTCTTCCGGTTCCCCCGCAGGGGATCGACCGCCCTCCCCAAAAAACGAATCCATTTGCGCCTGTGCTCCGTACAGGCGCGAAGCGGATCGCTCGGCCTGCACGTCCGCGCTGCGGACTCGTCCCCGAATTCAGACAGTTGGGTCTCCCAAACCCAGTCCTTTCGTACTAATTAGTTCACATTCATTGTCAATGGTTAACTGATCCAAGAGAATGCCTCGGCATGGAAACTGGCTCGTCGTTGATTGACTATTACGAAAAGAAATCCTGCAGCGCGCAATGGCTGGAATTCAATCGCGGCATGGCCGCCGAACTGAGCGCCGGATTGCCCCCTGAGGATCTGAAGCAGCTTTTCTTTCGCATCGGCCAGCGTCTTGCGCATGCCCTGCCGATTCCCCCGTGCCGCACGCTGGGCGAGTTGCAGGACGAGTTCAACGCCCGCTGGGACGGCATCGACTGGGGCTTCGCCGTGCTGAACGAAGAGGCCGACGGCGTCGCCATCTCCCACGCCTGCAGCCCGGTCGCGGCCGCCTTCGGGCCGGAATCGACGGGCTGGAGCGTCGGCTTCTTCGAGGGCGCCTACCAGACCTGGTTCGAGGCGCAGCACATGCCCTCGAACCTTCGCGTGCACGCCTTGACGGAAGTCCATGCGGGTCCGCGCGTCGATCTGCGGCTGGCGAGGGTCGACCCATGAGCTCGGAGGAACACATGCCCGAGGACATCGCCGGCCTCTTTGGCAAGTTCGGCGGCAACGGCAACGGCTACCGGGAGTTCGCCCCGCCGGACGCAGAGGCGCCTCGCGCGTGGCCCTTGCTGACCGGCGAGAAGATCGCCCATCCGCCGACGGTCGCTGCGCCCGCGCCCGCACCCTCGCCTGCCCCGGCGTCCGTTCCGGTCGGCGCCGCGATGACGGCGCACGCACCGGTTCATGCACCAGTCCACGCACCCGTACACGCCCCCGCCGCGGCCCCCGTTCATGCACCGGCTGCCTCGGTGCCGCCACTGCAGGTCTTCGCGCCGCCGCCCGCGGCCATGTACGCGCCCGAGCCGCCCCTGACCCCGGTCGCGCCGGTGATGCCGCCGGCCGCCGCCATCGGCTCCTCCAGCCCGGGCGCCGCGCCGACGCCCCTGGAGCAGCTCTTCGCACGCCTGGCCGCGCCGCAGGTGCCCGCGGCACCGCCGGGTCCCATGTCACGCTGGCGAAGGCCGACGTGACGATGGTTGTCATCCCCGTCATCTCTTCCAAGGGCGGCGTAGGCAAGACGACGATTGCCGCCAATCTATGCACCGCGCTCGTCCAGCGCGGCCGGCGGGTGCTGGCCATCGATCTCGATCCCCAGAACGCGCTGCGCTTCCACATCGCCAACGAGCCGCAGGCCTGCGACAGCGGCCTGGTCGAGGCCGCCACCGGCCTGATGCCGTGGGCGCGTGTGATCCGACCCGCGCACGGCGGCGTGATGCTGCTGCCCTTCGGCGACGTCGACGACGAGCGCCAGATAGCGTTCGAGCAGCAGCTGGCCCGCGCCCCCGGCTGGCTGGGTGACACGCTAGAGCGCTTTGGCCTGCCCGCCGACACGCTGGTGGTGCTCGACACCCCGCCCGGCCCATCGGTGTACCTGCAGCAGGCATTGCGCGCGGCCAGCTTCGGCGTGGTCACGGTGCTGGCCGATGCAGGCTCCTTCGCAACGCTGCCCATCGTCGAGCGCATGCTCGACAAGTACGCCCGCCCGCGCACCGACTACCTCGGCACCGGCTACGTGGTGAACCAGATCGACCCCGGCAAGCGGCTCAACCACGACGTCTTCGAGCTGCTGCGCCAGCGGCTGCGCCCCGAGCTGCTGGGCATGCTGCACCTGGACCAGGCTGTGCCCGAGGCGCTGGCCTCGGCCGCGCCCGTGCAGCGCTACGCGCCCATGAGCCAGGCGACGCAGGACATCGACGCCTGCGCCGAGCGCCTGCTCGAACGCATCGACACCGTCCGCCAGGCGGCGTCCTTCCCGAACCTGCGGACCACGTAGACGAACCGATGAAACACGCCCAGTCCGCCCTGCCGCCCCAGCCCGAACCCCGCCCGGCGCCGGCGATCCTTCGGCTGCTGCCGGTGCGCATCTTCGGCTGGATCGCGGCGCTCACGATGCTGCCGGCGCTGATCATCGCGCCGATGACCTTCGAGCAGCAGATCGTGCTGTCGGTGGGCATCTTCGTGGCGGCGCTGGTCACCAACCGCTTCCGCGGCCGCTTCGCCAGCCTGGTTTTGATCTTCCTTTCGGTGGTCGTGTCCTCGCGCTACACCTACTGGCGGGTGACCGAGACCATGTTCATGGACAACCCGCTCGACTTCGTGCTGGGCGTGGGCCTGCTGATGGCCGAGCTCTACGCCTTCGTGGTGCTGCTGCTGGGCTACGTTCAGACCGCCTGGCCGCTGGAGCGCAAGCCGGTGCCGCTGCCGCAGGACCCGGCCGAGTGGCCCACCGTCGACCTGTTCATCCCGACCTACAACGAGTCGCTGTCGGTGGTGCGCCAGACCGTGCTGGCCGCGCAGTTGATCGACTGGCCACGCGACAAGCTCAAGATCTTCGTGCTCGACGACGGCCGCCGCGAGGAATTCCGCGTGTTCTGCGAGCAGGTCGGCGTGACCCACGTCATCCGCGACAACAACCGCCACGCCAAGGCCGGCAACATCAACGCCGCGCTGAAGAACACCACGGGCGAGTTCGTCGCGATCTTCGACTGCGACCACATCCCCACGCGCTCGTTCATGCAGATCGCCATGGGCTGGTTCGGGCGCGACCCCAAGCTGGGCATGGTCCAGCTGCCCCACTACTTCTTCTCGGCCGACCCCTTCGAGCGCAACCTCGACACCTTCGGCACGGTGCCCAACGAGGGCGAGCTCTTCTACGGCCTGATCCAGGACGGCAACGACCTCTGGAACGCCACCTTCTTCTGCGGCTCCTGCGCCGTGCTGCGGCGGACCATCGTGGAAGAAGTGGGCGGCATCGCGGTCGAGACCGTCACCGAAGACGCCCACACCGCGCTGAAGATGCATCGCCTGGGCTACAACACCGCCTACCTCGCGCTGCCGCAGGCCGCGGGCCTGGCGACCGAGAGCCTCTCGGGCCACGTGGGCCAGCGCATCCGCTGGGCGCGCGGCATGGCGCAGATCTTCCGCATCGACAACCCGCTGTTCGGCCGCGGCCTGCACTGGGCGCAGCGCCTGTGCTACGTGAACGCGATGCTGCACTTCCTGTACGGGCTGCCGCGGCTCATCTACCTGACGGCGCCACTGGCCTACCTGTACTTCGGCGCGAGCGTGATCCACGCCTCGGCCTCGATGATCTTCGCCTTCGCGCTGCCGCACATCCTGCACGCCAACCTGACCAACAGCCGCATCCAGGGGCGCTTCCGCTACCTGCTGTGGAACGAGGTCTACGAGGCGGTGCTGGCCTGGTACATCTTCCGTCCGACCCTGGTGGCGCTCATCAACCCCAAGCTGGGCAGCTTCAACGTGACGGCCAAGGGCGGCCTGATCCAGCAGGAGTATTTCGACAGCAGCATCGCCAAGGCCAGCCTGGTGCTGCTCGCGCTGAACTTCGTGGGCGTTTGCCTGGGCGTGTGGCGCCTGACCTGGGTGGATTCGCAGCACATCGCCACCGTGTGGCTGAACCTGGCCTGGACGGTCTACAACCTGATGATCCTGGGCGCCTGCGTGGCCGCGGCCAACGAGTCGCGCCAGCTGCGCGGCTCGCACCGCGTGGAGCTGAACCTGCCGGCCACGCTGTATTTCCCCGACGGCCGCTCCCTGCGCTGCAACACCTTCGACTTCTCCAGCGGCGGCCTGGGCCTCGAATTGCCGCAGGACATGAAGCTCGACCTAGAAACGCCGGTCGAGGTGGCGCTCTACCGCAACGACCAGGAGTCGCGCTTCGCCTCCAGCGTGCGCTTCAGCAACGGCAAGCGCCTGGGCCTTCGCTTCGCGCCGATGAGCTTCGCGCAGGAGCGTGCGCTGGTCCAGTGCACCACCGCCCGCGCCGACATCTGGGCCGCGCGCTGGGGCAACCACCCGCGGGTGCCGATCCACCGCGTGCTCGGCCACATCATCAGCATCAGCGGCACCGGGTTCAGAGACATGTTCAGCCACTACTACCGTGCGGCCGCCTCGCGGCTGCGTCCCGTCAAAGCGAAGGAATCCACGTGACGACCCACGTGACGCCCCACCAGCGCGCGCATCGCCGCGCCGAGCATCCAGTCAGCGCGGCTTCGTCCTCGTTCGTCTCCCGCGCCGTGGCGCTGGCCGTGGCCCTGGTGGCCACCGGCACCGCCTTCGGCCAGACCCGCACCGCCGAACCGCAGGCTCCGGCTGCTGTTCCTGCGGTCCCGGTCGCCGCCGCTGTCCCGCAGGCCGTGGCGGCAGCCGCGCCCACCGGCGGCGCCGTGCGCGAGTTCAACCTCACGCAGCTGGGCATCGACTACGCGGTGCAGTTGCGCGGCATCAGCGGCACGGTCGGCATTCCGTTCAACGTGCGCGCCGACGAGCTGGTGACCGCCGCCTCCTTCAGGCTGAACTACGCCTACTCGCCCTCGCTGATCCCGGAGCTGTCGCACCTGAAGGTCACGGTGAACGACGTGCTGGTGGCCACGCTGCCGGTGCCCACCGCCGGCGCGGGCCGTCCGCAGACGGCCGACATCCCGATCGACCGGCGCCTGATCACCGAATTCAACCGCATCAACGTCGAGCTCATCGGCCACTACACCCGCGAGTGCGAGGACCCGGCGCACACCAGCCTGTGGGCGCGCGTCGACGCCTCCAGCACGCTGAAGCTGACGGTGGCGCCGCTGAAGCTGGTCAACGACCTCGCGGCCCTGCCGCAGCCCTTCTTCGACCGCCGCGACGTCCGCCGGGCGCGCATTCCGTTCGTGTTCGGCACGGCCGCCTCGGGCCCGGTGCTGGAGGCGGCGGGCGTGGTCTCGTCGTGGTTCGGCGCGCTGGCCGACTACCGCGGCGCGACCTTCCCGGTGTCGGGCGCCGACCTGCCCACGGGCCACGCGGTGGTGTTCGTCACGCCCGATTCGAGCATTCCGGGCCTCACGCTGCCGGCCATCCGCGGGCCGGGCATCGCGATCGTCGACAACCCGCGCGACCCCAACGGCAAGCTGCTGCTGGTGATGGGCAGCACGCCCGCCGACCTGCGCACCGCCGCAGCCGCGCTGGCGCTCAATGCCAAGGCCTTTGCGGGCGCCACGGCCTCGATCACCGCCTTCCAGGAGCCGCCCACGCGCAAGCCCTATGACGCGCCGCGCTGGGTGCCGAGCGACCGGCCGCTGCAGCTGGGCGAACTGGCCACGGCGGCCGACCTCTCGGTGACGGGCTACAACCCCGACGTGGTCCGAGTGAACCTGCAGCTGCCGCCCGACCTCTTCACCTGGCGCAGCCGCGGCATTCCGCTCGACCTGCAATACCGCTACACGCCGCGCGTGCGGCCCGACCAGTCGACGCTCAACGTCAACGTCAACGAGAACTTCGTGGGCGGCCTGCCGCTGCGCTCTGCCAACCCGGCCGGCGACCGCTGGTGGAACCCGCTGGCGGTGAAGCTGATGCCCGACGGCACGCTGGCCGAGCGCAAGGAAGTGATCCTGCCGCCGCTGGCCATGGGTCCGCGCAGCCAGCTGCGGCTGCACTACTACTTCGAGCCGGTCGGCGGGCGCTGCGTGCCGCAGCTGGACAACGTGCGCGGCGCCATCGACCCGACCTCGAAGATCGACGTGTCGGGCTTCCCGCATTTCATCGCGATGCCGGAACTGGCCGCGTACGCCAACGGCGGCTTCCCGTTCTCGCGCATGGCCGACCTGTCCGACACCGCCGTCATCCTGCCCGACCAGCCCAGCAGCAGCGACACCGAGATGTTCCTCGGCCTGCTCGGCCAGATCGGCCGCTCCACCGGCTACCCCGCGCTGCGCGTGAAGGTGGGCCGCTCGGCCGAAGCGCAGCAGTGGGCCGACAAGGACCTGCTGGTGATCGGCAACCTGCAGAACCAGCCCCTGTTCACCCAGTGGGCCGACAGGATGCCGCTCAAGCGCAACGGCAACGCGCCCGAGTTCAAGCTCACCAGCTGGATCGACAGCGCCATCGACTTCGTGATCGGCGCGCGCACCCGCGAAGACCTTCCGGGCTCGATGCAGATCTCGGTGAGCGCCGACGGCCGCGACGGGGTGCTGGCCGGCTTCGAGTCGCCGCTTCGCAGCGGCCGCAGCGTGGTCGCCGCGATCGCCAACGGCGACTCGAAGGACGCTCTGCTCAACGCGCTGATGACGCCCGACCTGCTCAAGAGCGTGCAGGGCAGCATGACCATCGTGCGCGACACGCAGGTCAACAGCGTGCTGGGCCAGGACACCTACTATGTCGGGAGGCTGCCCCCCATCGCCTGGGTGCAGTGGAATCTCTCCCGCAGCCCGCTGATGCTGGCCGGGCTGGTGATCGTGCTGGCGCTGCTGGGCGCGGCCGTGTCGTACGCGGGCCTGCAGCTGCGCGCCCGCCGCCGGCTGTCGGTGAAGGCAAAGGGTAAGTAAGGAATACATGCAACGTTCGAAAACAGTGCCCCTGCCGCAACGGCCTTCGAGCCGGCGCGCCCTGCTGGGCGCAGCGGGGCTTGTGCTGGCCCTGCCCAGGCTGGCCGCTGCCGCGCCGGCCGCCCCGCCCCCCACGACGCCCGCCGCGGCTTCGCCCTCGCCAGCACCTGCACCTGCCTGCCACCCGGCCACCGACTGGGCCGCCTTCGCCGCGCGCCACATCCAGCCCGACGGGCGGGTGATCGACTTCAACACGCCGCAGCAGCAGTCGACTTCCGAGGGCCAGTCCTACGGCCTGTTCTTTTCGCTGATCCACAACGACCGCGCCACCTTCTCGCGCGTGCTGGCGTGGACCGAGGCCAATCTCGCGGGGGGCAGCCTCGCCAAGCAGCTGCCGGCCTGGCAATGGGGCCGCAAGCCCGCCGGCGGCTGGGGCGTGCTCGACGCCAACGCCGCATCCGACGCCGACCTGTGGATCGCCTATGCGCTGATGGAAGCCGGCCGGCTCTGGAACGACGCCGGCTACCGCTCGCTCGGCCGGGAGGTGCTGGCGCAGGCGGTGCGCGAGGAGATCATCAACGTGCCCGGCCTCGGGCGCATGCTGCTGCCCTGGCCCAAGTCGGTGGCGAGCGGGCCGCTGTGGCGCCTCAACCCGAGCTACATGCCTCTGCAGCTGCTGCGCTACTTCCAGCAGGCCGACGCGGCCGGCCCGTGGGGCGAGGTCATCGACAACACGCTGCGCATGTTCGGCGCCGTCACGCCAAAGGGCTTCGCGCCCGACTGGTGCGCCTGGTCGCAGGATTCGCGCAGCTTCGTCGCCGATCCGCAGAAGGGTGCCATCGGCAGCTACGACGCCATCCGCGTCTACCTCTGGGCGGGCATGCTTTCGGAGAAGGACCCGGCGCGCAAGATGCTGCTGCTGAACCTGCGCGGCCCGCGCCAGGCGCTGGCCGAGAACCACACGGTGCCCGAATACGTCGACACCGTCACCGGCCAGATCCGCGGCATGGCGCCGCTCGGCTTCTCGGGCGCGATGCTGCCCTACCTCAAGGCGCTGGACGCCACCGATGCATTGGCCGACCAGGTCGCCCGCGTGCCCGGCGGCCGCGTGGCGCCTCCCGCCGCCAACGCAACCACGCCGCCACCGACGCCCTTGCCGTACTACGAGCAGTGCCTGTTGCTTTTCGGACAGGCGTGGCTCGACGGCCGTTATGAATTCGGCCGCCACGGCCAGCTGCAAACCTCATGGAGAACGCTATGCCGTCCCAATCGACCGGCGCAATGACCGGCATGAAGACCGGCCTGACGACCGGCCTGATGCCGCAGCGCTCGCGCGGCCTCGCCGCCGGCCCGCGTGCTTTCGTGCCGTCGCGCCAATCGCGGCAATGGACGGCCTGCCTCGGCATGCTCGTGGCCCTGTACGCCGCCAACCCCGCCCATGCGCAGGCCGATGCCGCCAGCGCGGCGCTGATCGAGCAAGGCAACTACTGGCAGGCCCAGGGCCGCGCCGACCTGGCCGAGGAAAGCTGGAAGAAGCTGCTGAGCGTGCAGCCCCAGTCGACCGACGCGATGTACGGCATGGCGCAGGTCGAGCTCTCGCGCGGCAATTCCGACGCCGCGCGCACCTGGATCACCCGCCTGCGGACCGCGAACCCGAACGACAGCCGCCTTGCACGCCTGCAGCAGCAGGCGCAGCAGCCCGCCGGTGCGCAGAGCACGCTGCAGCGCGCCCGCGCCGCGGCTCGCGCCGGCCGCGCCGCCGAGGCAGTGGAGCTCTACCGCAGCCAGTTCGACAACCGTCCGCCGCCCGAGGCGCTGGCGCTGGAGTACTACCAGGTGCTGGCCAGCACGCCCCAGGGCGCCGATGAAGGCCGCCGCGGCCTCGAGCAGCTGGTGAAGGACCATCCGGAGAACGCCAACTACAAGCTCGCGCTGGCGCAGCAGAAGACCTACAGCGAATCGACCCGCCGCGCGGGCATCCGCGAGCTGGTCGAGCTGACCAAGCAGCCGGCCGTGGCCAATGCCGCGCGCGCCGCATGGCGCCAGGCGCTCATCTGGCTCGACGCGCGCCAGCCCGACGTTGCGCTCTACCAGGAATACCTGAGCACCAATCAGGCCGACGCTGCCGTGGCCGCTCGGCTCGAGAGCCTCACCAGCGCCAAGACCGCTGCCGCGAACTCGCCCGGCGTGCCGGTGGGCGAAGGCTTCAAGGCGCTGGACCGCGGCGACGCGAGCACTGCCGAGCAGCGCTTCCAGCAGGCGCTGCGCACGAAGGCCGACGACACCGAGGCGTTGGGCGGACTGGGCCTGGTGCGCCTGCGCCAGGAGCGCTTCGCCGAGGCGCAGGAACTGCTGGAGCGCGCGGTGCGCGCTGGCGGCAGCAAGTGGAACTCGGCGCTGCAGAGCGCCAACTACTGGGTGCTGGTCGGACAGGCCCGCGCCGCCCAGGGCAAGAACGACCTGCGCGGCGCGCAGTCGCTCTACGAGCGCGCCGTGCGCATCGATCCGCGCGAGCCGGTGGGCCAGAACGCGCTGGCCGACCTGCGCGCGGCCGCGGGCGACTTCCCTCAGGCCGAGCAGGGCTACAAGCGCGTGCTCGAAAGCCATCCGCAGAACACGCAGGCGCTGCGCGGGCTGATCTCGGTCTACGGCCAGACCGGCCGCCCCGACGAGGCCGTGGCCCTGTCGCGCCGTCTCACGCCCGAGCAGGCCACCCAGCTGGGCGGGCTGCGCGACATCCAGGTCGAGCAGGCGCGCAACCGTGCCCGCCAGCAGGCCGATGCCGGCGACGCGGCCGGCGCGCAGCGCACGCTCGAAGACGCGATGCTCGCCGCTCCAGACAGCCCCTGGGTGCGGCTGGACCTCGCGAATCTCTACCGCAAGCGCGGCATGGTGTCCGAGGCGCGCGGCGTGATGGAGGGCCTGCTGATGTCGCAGCCCGACATGCCCGACGCGCTCTATGCGAGCGCCCTGCTCGCCTCCGAGACCGGCGACGCGGCAGCGGGCATCCAGTACCTCGAACGCATTCCCGCCGGCTCGCGCACGCGCGACATGGCCGCGCTGCAGCGCCGCCTCTGGGCACAGCAGCAGGCAGCACGCGCGCAGGCGCTGGCCCGCCAGGGCCAGGTGGACGCCGCGCGCGGCGTGCTCGCACAGGCCGAGTCGGCGCTCAGCAGCGACATGCCGGCCGAGCTCTGGGGCCAGCTCGCGGGTGCCTATGCCGAGATCGGCGACGCACCGCGCGCCCTGGCCATGAGCCGCCAGCTGCTGGCGCGCTCGCCCACGCCGAGCACGGGCGACCGGCTGCTCTACGCCTCGGTGCTGCTCAAGACGAAGCAGGACATCGAGCTGTCGGCCGTGCTGCGCCAGCTGGCCGCCACCAACATGACGGCCAGCCAGCGCGCCGACTTCGACAACCTGCGCGTGGCCTTCGCGCTGCGCCAGACCGATTCGCTGCGCGAGGCAGGCAACCTCGAAGCGGCCTACAACGCGATGGCGCCGGTGCTTGCCGAGCGCCCGGACGATCCACAGGCGCTGGCTGCACTGGCGCGGCTGTACTCGGCGGCGCGCGACGAAGGCCAGGCGCTCGCGCTCTACCAGCGCGTGCTCCAGCGCAACCCGACCGATCTCGACACCCTGCTCGCCGCCGCTGCCAGCGCCAGCGCGCAGCGCGACCACAGCTCGGCCGAGAACTACGTGATGGCCGCGCTCAAGCAGGCCCCCGACCAGTCGCGCGTGCTAGCGGCGGCCGGGCGCGTCTACCGCAACGCCGGCGAGAGCCGCAAGGCCGAGCAGTACCTGCGCGCGGCGGTCGAGGCCGAGCGGCAGGTGGCATCGGGCGGCTTCGCCCCCGGCGGCATGGCCGCATCGCCGCTGCCGCAGGCCAACCCCTTCGCGGGCATGACGGGCGGCGCGCCCGGTGCGGCGGTGCCGGCCGGCTATCCGCCGGCCAACGGCAATCCATTCGCACAGGCGCGGATGCAGCCGGCTTCGTACCAGGCGCCTGCGGCAGCGGCTGGATACCCGGTGGCGCAGGCCTATCCCGCCTACCCTGCCAACGCCGCCTATCCGGCAGCAGCGGCGCCGAATGCCTACCCGCCCGGCGCACTGCCCTGGAACTCGGGCGCTCCGGCGTCGAACGCCAAGGGCCGCTCCACGGCGTCCAAGTCGTCGTCGACCCGCACGGCGCGCAATGCCGCGGCGAACCCGAACAACGTGCCGCAGGCCTCGGCCTATATCGCGCAGCCGATGCAACAGCCCTTGCCGCAGTACCCGGTACCCGGCACGCAGCAGGTCGCGCCGGTCTACATTCCGCCGGCACAGCAGGGCGGCTATCCGGCGCCGGGCTACCCGCAGGCCAACGCCGCCTATGCACAGGCCAACACGCCGCGTGCGGAATCCGGCTGGAACGCGCCGCTGCGCACCGCACCCGCGCCCCGTTCGGTGGAAGCCGAGCTGCAGGAGCTCGAATCACAGCGCGCCATCAGCCTCACGGCGGGCACGGTCTACCGAAACCGCGCCGGCGAGGCGGGCCTGAGCCGGCTCTCCGACTTCCAGCTGCCGATACAGGCGCGCTTCCCGGTGGGAGAAGGCAAGATCGTCGTGGGCGTGACGCCCACGGTGCTCGATGCCGGCACGCCCGCGAGCGACTACGGCACCGGCAGCCGCTTCGGCGGCGGCCCCAGCGCCGCGCTGAACTCGCTGAGCACCGGCGCCAGCCCCGGCCAGCAGAACGCGGCCGGCGTCGGACTCAACGTGGGCTACGAGGGCAAGAACATCGATGCCGGCATCGGCACCACGCCGCTGGGCTTTCCCACCACCAACGTCGTCGGCAACGTGACCTTCAAGGGCAGCATCGGCGACTCGTGGAACTACAAGGCCGACATCTCCCGCCGCGCCGTGACCGACAGCGTGCTGTCCTTCGCCGGCGCGAAGGACGAGCGCACCAACGAGCGCTGGGGCGGCGTGGTCGCCACCGGCGTGCGCGGCGACATCGGCTACGACGACGGCACCTACGGCGTGTACAGCTACCTCGCGGCGCACGGCATCACCGGCAGGAACGTGCAGAGCAATTCGCGCGTGGAAACCGGCGGCGGCGCCTATCTGCACCTGCTGAACAGCCCGAGTTCCAAGCTCACGCTGGGCATGAACATCGGCCTGATGGGCTACCAGAAGAACCTGAGCTACTACACCTTCGGGCAAGGCGGCTACTTCAGCCCGCAGAGCTTCGTGAGCGTGGCGTTCCCGGTCGACTGGACCGGGCGCAGCGACCGGCTCTCGTGGCGGCTGAACGCCTCGCTGGGCGTGCAGTCGTTCACCCAGAAGACTTCGCCCTACTTCCCCACGGACCCGTCGCGCAATTCGGCTGCATCCAACGCGGCCTACCAGGCGCTGGCGCTGGGGCTGAACAGCTCCAACTTCAACAACACCTACGCGAGCAGTTCGAAGACCGGCCTGGCCTACAACCTCGCCGCGGTGCTGGAATACCAGCTCGCTCCGAAGATGTTCCTGGGCGGAGCCCTGGGCTTCAACAACGCGCAGAACTACCGGCAGTTCACAGGCAGCGTCTACCTGCGCTACGTGTTCGGCGGCTCCAGCAGCATCGGCGTGCCCGGCGCCGGCTCGGGCACCACGCTGAACCCGATGACTTCGCCCTACACGCCGCTGCTCTGATCGGGGAGGCCCGCGCCGGGCTTCCCGTCGCGGCCCCACAGCGGCGCGCGCTCATACTGCGCGACCCAGGGCCCGACCTCCTTGGCCGCCATCGGCTTCGCGATGCCATAGCCCTGGCCCAGCGTGCAGCCCATGGCCAGCAGCGCCTCGCCCTGCTTCACCGTCTCGACGCCCTCGGCCACCGCCGTGAGCCCCAGGGCGTGGAGCAGCGCGATGATGCCCTGCACGATGGCGCGGTCCTGGCTGTTGTCGACCATGCCGCGCACGAAGGACTGGTCGATCTTCACCGTCGACACCGGCAGCTGGCGCAGGTAGGTCAGCGACGAATAGCCGGTGCCGAAGTCGTCGATGGTCACGCCCACGCCCAGCAGCTTGCAAGCCTCGACGAACAAGGCGACGTTCGCGAACTGGCTGATCGCGGTGGTCTCAAGGATCTCGAGCTCGAGCATGCCCTCGCCCTGCTTGGGAAACTGGGCCAGGTGGCGCGCCAGCCGCTCGACGAAGTCCCAGCGCATCATGTGGCGCGGCGCCACGTTCACGCTCACCGAGATCTGCAGGCCCTCGAGGCGCCACTGGTGCGCCTGCCACAGCGCGGTGGCGATGGCCCAGTCGCCGACCTGCTCGACCAGGGCATCGTCCTCGATGAGCGGCACGAACTGCGCCGGGGGCATCAGCCCGCGCTCGGGGTGCATCCAGCGGATCAGTGCCTCGACCCCGACCACCACGCCGCGCGACATGTCGACCTTGGGCTGGTAGACGAGGAAGAACTCGCCCTGCAGCAGCCCCTCCTGGATGCGCTGGCGCTCGCGCACCACCTGCTCGTCGGCGCGTGCCTGCGGGGCGTCGAAATAGTGCACCTTGCCGTCGGCCGCGCGCTTGGCGAAGAAGGCAGCGTGCTGCGCCTGGCGCAGCGCGGTCTCGGGCGGCGGGCCGTTGCTGTCGAGCAGCATGGCGCCGATGCTCGCGTCGATGCTGGCGGTCTGGCCGCGCCATTCCCAGGGTTCGGCGAGCGCCGTCTGTATGCGCTCGAGCACCTGCGCGCACTGCGAGGTGCCGAGGCCCGCGAAGAGCGCCGCGAACTCGTCGCCGCCCACGCGCGCCATCACGCTCTCACGCGGCAGCTCGGCCTTGATGCGGCGGGCCACCTCTTCCAGAGCTGCGTTGCCCGCGACCATGCCCAGGCGCGTATTCAGTTCGGCGAAGCGGTCGACATCGACGTAGCACACCGCCGCCAGCCGCTTGCCGGCGCGCGCCCAGTCGGCCATCAGCGGACGAAGGATCTCGTCCGGCGGAAGGCGGGCCGATCCGTCGTAGTAGGACGGCAGTGAAACGGTGGGTTGCTGGTTCGACAAAAGACTGGGACTCCGGAAGTCGCGGGCTATTGTTCTCCCAATTCGTACCGATCCACCCGTTGCGGCGAAGATTTGTTACTGGCACGTGTGCGCACCACAACACCTTCGTATACAACGCGGTGTCGGCCAGTACGCCGCCCTATCCGCAGTACGCGCCGACCACGCGGCCGGTGGGCTCGACCTGCACGTTGAGCCGCATCATGTCCTGCGTCGGATCGGCCGGCTCCGTCGCGAGAACGGTGCGCGCCATCCTCGCACCCGCGCGCTGGCGCATTTCCTCCAGCAGCTGCTGCGTGATGCGAAGCCCCAGCCCGAATCGCACCGACGCCGCCTGGCAGGTGTCGGGCGGGGTGACGAAGCTCGGCGGCTCGGGCACCTCCGAAGTCAGGGGGCGGTCGGCCGGCGGCGACTGGCAGGCGGCCAGGCCCATGCAAAGAGCCCAGGTACCCAGGACCGCCGCGGACCGGCGTCGACCGTTCGTGATGTGCATCTTTCGTGCTCCTTCCTCGCGTTCAAAGTTCCTCGAGAGCTTATTCCGCTGCCGGGCGCCCCTGCGTCAAAGATTAAGCCAGCGAGCCGCGAACCATCAACTAAATCACGCGGCCGCGATCCGGCATCGCATTCGGGCGCTATGCTGAAAGCAACGCGCGCAGTACCCGGCCGAGCCCTCTCGGCCCCATCCCCATGACACAGCCTCCTGCCACGGTTTTCCTGATCGACGTCGACAACACGCTGCTCGACAACGACCGCTTCATCGCCGACCTCCACGCACGCCTCGACGAGGCCTTCGGCGCCGAAAGCGCGAGCCGCTACTGGGTCGGCTTCGAGCAGCTTCGTGACTCCCTGGGCTACGTCGACTACCTCGGCGCGCTGCAGCTCTTTCGCACCAGCGAAAGCCGCGACGGCATGAGCGATGCACGGCTGCTGAGGATCTCGGAATTCGTCATCGACTACCCCTTCGCCGACAGGCTCTATCCCGGCGTGCACGAGACGCTGAAGCACCTGCGCCGCCACGGTCCCACGGTGGTCCTCTCGGACGGCGACGTGGTGCTGCAGCCGCGCAAGGTGCAGCGCTCGGGCCTGTGGGAGGCCGCGGAGGGCCGCGTGCTGATCTACGTGCACAAGGAAGAGATGCTCGACGTCGTCGAGCACCACCATCCCGCGCGGCACTACGTGATGATCGACGACAAGCTGCGCATCCTCTCGGCCATGAAAGCCATCTGGGGACCGCGTCTTACAACGGTCTTCGTGCGGCAGGGCCACTATGCGCTCGACACCGCGGCCAACGCAGCCTACGCACCCGCCGACATCACCGTCGAGCGCATCTCGGATCTCATCAACTTCGACTTCCCATCGACATGAGCCAAGCAAGCAATCCCCTGGCGGGCAAGCCCGCACCCATCGAACTGCTGGTCGACGTGCCGCGCCTGGTCTCGGCCTACTACACAGGCCGGCCCGACCCTGCGGTGCCCGCGCAGCGCGTGGCATTCGGCACCTCGGGGCACCGGGGCTCCTCCTTCGACGATGCCTTCAACGAATGGCATGTGCTGGCGATCAGCCAGGCCATCTGCGACTACCGCAGGCAGAAGGGCATCGACGGGCCGCTCTTCCTCGGCATCGACACGCACGCCCTTTCGACGCCGGCCTTCGGCAGCGCGGTCGAGGTGCTGGCAGCCAACGGCGTGGAGCTGATGATCTCGAAGGACGACGAGTACACGCCCACGCCGGCCGTGTCGCACGCGATCCTGGTCTACAACCGCGGCCGCACCACGGGACTGGCCGACGGCATCCTCATCACGCCCTCTCACAACCCGCCCGAGAGCGGCGGCTTCAAATACAACCCGCCCAACGGCGGGCCGGCCGGCACCGACATCACCGCGGCCGTCGAGGCAGCCGCCAACAAAATGCTCGCGAACGGCCTCGAAGGCGTGAAGCGCATGCCGCTCGCGCAGGCGCTGCGCGCTTCGACCACGCACCGCCACGACTACCTGAACACCTACGTCGAGGACCTGGCCCAGGTGCTCGACATGGATGCCATCCGCGACGTGAACATCGACCTGGGGGTCGACCCGCTTGGCGGCGCCGGCGTGCGCTACTGGCCGGCCATCGCCGAGCGCTACAAGCTCAAGCGCCTGAACGTGCTCAGCTGCGAGGTCGACCCGACCTTCCGCTTCATGTCGCTCGACTGGGACGGCCGCATCCGCATGGACCCGTCGTCGCCAGATGCGATGCACAAGCTGATCGAGCTGAAGGACCGCTTCGGCATCGCCTTCGCCTGCGACACCGACCACGACCGCCACGGCGTCGTCGCCGGCAGCACCGGCCTGATGCAGCCGAACAGCTACCTCGCGGTGATGATCGACTACCTCTACACGCACCGGCCGAACTGGCCCGCGCAGGCGGCCATCGGCAAGACGGTGGTGAGCAGCCAGATGATCGACCGCGTCGCCAGCCGGCTCGGACGCAGGCTGCACGAGGTGCCGGTGGGATTCAAGTGGTTCGTCGACGGGCTGGTCGATGCCTCGCTGGCCTTCGGCGGCGAGGAAAGCGCAGGCGCGACCTTCCTGCGCAAGGACGGCTCGGTGTGGACCACCGACAAGGACGGCATGGTGCCCGCCCTTCTCTCCGCCGAGATCGCCGCGCGCACCGGACGCGACCCGGGCGAACGCTATGCCGAGCTGACGCAGGCGCTGGGCAGGCCGGTCTCGAACCGGGTGGACGCTCCGGCGACGGTCGAGCAGAAGAAGCGGCTGTCGAGCCTGTCGCCGCAGCAGATCCGGTCGACCGAGCTGGCGGGCGACAGGATCGTCGAGGTGCTGAGCCATGCGCCAGGCAACGGCGCGGCCATCGGCGGCGTGAAGGTTGTCACCGCGAATGGCTGGTTCGCCGCGCGCCCCTCGGGCACGGAGAACATCTACAAGATCTACGGCGAGAGCTTCAAGGGCGAGGAGCATCTCGCGCAAATCCTCGAAGAAGCGCAGCACGTGGTTGACGGCGCGCTCGCAGGGAACTGAAGCCGCATGCGGACGCTGGTGCTGCGGCTGAACCCGGGCGACGACCTGCGTGCGTCGCTCGACTCGGCCCTGGCTGCGAGCGGCAGTGAAGCGGCATTCATCGTCTCGGGCATCGGCAGCCTGAACGGGGCGAGCATCCGTTTCGCGGGGGCGCCGAGGCCGGCTCGCATCGAGGGCGAGCTGGAGATCCTCACGCTGGCGGGCAGCCTGTCGCCGGACGGATCGCACCTGCACATCAGCGTGTCGGACGCCGAGGGCCGCGTCTTCGGTGGGCACGCGGCGCCGGGCTGCGTCGTGCGGACCACGGCCGAGATCCTCGTCGCCGTGCTGCCGGAGTGGCAGTTCGCGCGGACGCACGATCCGCTCACCGGCTATGCCGAGCTGAGCCCGCGCCTGAAGCCCTGAAGCCCTGAAGCCCTGAAGCCCTGAAGCCCTGAAGCTCAGCCTTCCAGCGACTCCACACGCAGCGTGGTGACCGGCCCCGCCACCTCGGCGCGCGCCTGCAGCGCATGCACGGCCAGGTCGAGCGCGCCCTGCTCCACCGGCCCGGTCAGCACCAGCACCTGAGGTCCCACCCCGGGCCGTTCGGCCGCCAGCGCGACCTGGTGCACCGGCACTTTCCGCTCGGCGAGGCCGGCGGCGATCGCCTGGATCTGATCGAGCGCACGCACCGGCACGCGCAGGTAGTGCGAGGTGTGGACGGCTGCGCGCGGCAGCACGGCCAGCGCATTGGTCGCATGCGCATGGACGCCGAGGTGCGGCACATGCTGCGCGGCATGGACGCCGTCGAGCCGAGCCACGTCGACAAGGTCGGCGATCACGGCAGAAGCGGTCTGTTCCGAGCCGGCGCCCGCGCCGTAGTACATCGTGAGTCCGGCCGCGTCGCTCTTCACCATGACGGCATTCATCGAACCGTTCACCTGCGCCATCAGGTGCGCGGCAGGCACGAGCACAGGCTGCACGCGCAGTTCGACCCCGGCCGCCTGCCGGCGCGCGACGCCCAGCAGCTTGATGCGGTAGCCCAGCTGCTCGGCGCAGGCCACATCCACGCCCTGCAGCGCGGTGATGCCCTCGACCTGGGCGTCTGCGAAGCGAAGCGGCATGCCGAAGGCGTTGGCGGCCAGCAGGGTCAGCTTGTGGGCCGCGTCGATGCCCTCGATGTCGAAGCTGGGGTCGGCCTCGGCATAGCCCAGCGCCTGGGCCTGCGCGAGTGCGGCGGCGAAGTCCAGGCCCTCGTCGCGCATCTTGCTCAGGATGAAGTTGGTGGTTCCGTTGATGATGCCGGCCACCCATTCGATGCGGTTGGCGGCGAGGCCTTCGCGCAGCGCCTTGATGATCGGGATGCTGACGGCCACCGCGCCTTCATAGGCCACGATCACGCCCTTCTCGCGCGCGGCCGTGAAGATTTCGGCGCCGTGCACCGCCAGCAGCGCCTTGTTGGCCGTGACCACGTGCTTGCCGTGCGCAATGGCGGCCAGCACCCAGTCGCGCGCAGGTCCGGTGCCGCCGGCCACTTCCACTACCACGTCGATGTCGGGATGCGTGGCGACGTGCATCGCGTCGGCCGTCAGCGCGACGCTGTCTCCCACGATGCCGGCCGCGCGCTCCAGGTTGCGCGCGGCGACCATCACCAGTTCGATGGACCGGCCGGCCCGCGCCGCGATGTCGGCACGGTTGCGCGCCAGCACGCGGAAAGTGCCCGAGCCGACGGTGCCGATGCCGATCATCCCGACGCGCAGGGTACGGATGGCCGCCTGGCGGTGGTGCAAGGGCTCTAGGGATTCAACGGGATCGCGGTACATGGACAACTCCTGACGAAAAAACAAAACCCAGCTGCCAGAGCTGGGTTCATTCGTTCGGGGGAGAGAGCGATACACCAGGTGGCTGCCGGAACGGCCACCTGCGCGTGCTCAGGTGGCCGCGGTGGTAATGGTGGTAATCATTCGAGCAACGACCATCGCCTGCGCGGAGGCAGGCGGCATCATGCGGCCCATGGGGGCTGCGAAAGATGCGAAGGGGAAGCGTTGGCTCGACATGAAGCCCTGGAGTGTACAGGACCCGGGCGGCGTCCCGGTCAGGGTGCGGCCGACAGCCGCTTTTCGACCCATACGCTGTAGCGCGAGAGCCCGAAGCACAGCACCCAGTAGACCGCGGCCACGAAGAGGTAGCCCTCGAGGTAGAAAGGCCGCCAGGTCGGGTCGCCGCCCAGCGCCAGCCCCAGCGCGCCCGTCAGCTCGAAGAGGCCGACCACGGTGACCAGCGAAGTGTCCTTCAGCGTGCCGACCACGTTGTTGGTCAGCGCGGGCACGACGAGGCGCAGCGCCTGCGGCAGCACGATGTCGCGCTGCACCGGCCAGCGGCCGAAGCCCAGCGCCATCGCCACTTCGATCTGCCCGCGCGGCACGGCCTGCAGGCCGCCCCGGATGATCTCCGCTAGGTAGGCGGCCACGAAGAGCGAAAGGCCCGCGAGCACGCGCACCAGCACATCGGGCTGCCATCCGGCCGGCCACAGCAGCGGCAGCAGGAACGAGGCCATGAACAGCACCGAGATCAGCGGCACGCCGCGCACCAGTTCGATGTAGCTCGCGCACAGGGTGCGCACCACCGGCCAGCCGGAGCGCCGCCCCAGGGCCAGCAGCAGTGCCAGCGGAAAGGCCAGCGCCAGCCCCACCACCGCGAGCCCGATGGTCAGCGGCAGGCCGCCCCAACGTCCGGTGGGCACATGGCTCAGGCCCAGTACGCCGCCGCGCATCAGCAGCACAAAGAGCAGCAGCGCGACGACCCACAGCGGCACCAGCCACCAGCGCCAACTGCGCGGCCAGGCGCTGAGCATGGTCACTGCCGACAACACGACCACCGCGACGGCGGGACGCCACTGCTCCTCGTACGGAAAGCGCCCGAAGAGCATCGGCCGCCACTTCTCGGCCACCACGCCCCAGCAGGCGCCATGCTGCACGGCCCGGCAGGCCTCGGCGTCAGGCCGGAACACGGCGTGCACGATGCCCCATTCGACGACGTGGAAGCCGATCCACGCGAAGAGCGCCAGCAGCAGCAGCGTCGCAAGCACGCGCATCGGCGAACCCCAGAGCTCGCTTCGCCATGCGATCGGCCCTTGCGCGGCGTTCCTCATCGCCAGCCCCGCAATGCGACGCGCGCGTTGTAGCGGTTCATGCCGAAGGAGATCAGCAGCGACAGCAGCAGGTAGACCGCCATGATGATCGCGATGCACTCGAAGGCGCGGCCGTTCGTACCGATGGTGGTGTTGGCCACCGACACCAGTTCCGGATAGCCCACGGCCACCGCCAGCGACGAGTTCTTGGTGAGGCTCAGCAACTGGTTGGTGAGCGACGGCACGATCACCCGAAGCGCCTGCGGCAGCACCACGATGCGCAGCTGCTGCACCGGCGAGAGCCCCAGCGCCTGCCCGGCCAGCACCTGCCCCTGCGGTACGGAAAGAATGCCCGCGCGCACGATCTCGGCCACGAAGGCGGCCGAATACAGGCTCAGGCCGGCGACGATGGTCACGTACTCGGGACTGAGCGCCGCGCCGCCGCTCACGCCGAAATCACCGCGCTCGGGAAGCTCGAAATGCAGGCCGCCCTCGCCCATCATCGGCCACGGCACGCTGAGGCCGCCCTTGCTCAGCCACACGCCCGGCAGGAGCCGCACCGGCTCCGTCGGATCGGGCAACAGGTTCGCCATCGCGAAAGCCAGCATCAGCAGCTGGACCAGCAGCGGCACGTTGCGCACTAGCTCGACATAAGCGGTGCAGATGCCGCGCAGCAGCACATGCGGCGCGAGCCGGCCGATGCCGATCAGCGTGCCCAGCACGACAGAGAAGATGGCTGCGGGCACTGCCGCGCGCACCGTATTGATCAGGCCCGCAAGGAAGGCGCGCCAGAACGGCTGGCTGGCATCGAAGTCGAGCCAGCCTTCGCTGATCGAGAAGCCGGCAGGCTCGGTGAGAAAGTCGAAGCCCGAACGCACGCCGCGTGCGCGCAGCACCTCGAGCGCATGGTGAACCACCCAGACCGCTCCGGCCACCACGGCCAGCACCAGCAGGGCCTGGACGGCCCATGCCAGCCAGACCCCGCGCGATGACGAAGGAGCAGCGCTTTTACGGATAGTCATTGCGTGGTGGAGAAGCGGTCCAATGCCAGGAACACCGCGGAACCGGCCGCGCCGGGCCGCTGGTGTTGCGCCCGGCGACGGGATTGGCGAAGCGACACGAAGTGCGCGAAGCCTGGAGAGCTCTTATCTCACCGGGGGGGCGTAGATCAGGCCGCCCTTGCTCCACAGGTTGTTGGAGCCGCGCGGCAGCTTCAGGACCGACTTCGGTCCGACGTTGCGCTCGAAGATCTCGCCGTAGTTGCCCACGGCCTTGATGGCGCGGAACGACCAGTCCTTGTCCAGGCCCAGCAGCTTGCCGAGGTCTTCACCGGAACCGAGCAGGCGCTGCTGCGCCGGGTCCTTGCTGCTGGCCTTGAGCTCGTCCGCGTTGGCCTGCGTGATGCCGAATTCCTCGGCCTCGATGAGCGCGTTGGGCACCCACTTGGCGATGGCGAACCACTCGTCGTCGCCGCGGCGCACCAGCGGCGCCAGCGGCTCCTTGGAGATCAGTTCGGGCAGGATCACGTAGTCGTCGGGATTGGTCGCTTCCTTGTTGCGCAGGCCGGCCAGCGCCGAGGCGTCCGTCGTGAAGGCCTGGCAGCGGCCCGAGAAGAAGGCCTTGAACGAGGCCTCGAAGCTCTCGAACACCACCGTCTTCACGGGAATGCCCTGCGCACGGAAGTAGTCCGACACGTTCTTCTCGTTGGTCGTGCCCGACTGGGTGCAGATGGTCGCGTTCTTGAGCTGCTTGGCGCTCGTCACCTTGAGCTTCTTGGGCACCAGGAAGCCCTGGCCGTCGTAGTAGGTGATGGTGGTGAAGTTGAAGCCCAGCGAGGCGTCGCGGGTGAGCGTCCAGGTGGTGTTGCGCGCGAGGATGTCGATCTCGCCGGCCTGCAGGGCCGAGAAGCGCTGTTGCGAGTTGAGCGGAACGAAGTCGACCTTCTTGCCGTCGCCGAGCACGGCAGCCGCGATGGCGCGGCAGGTGTCGACGTCCAGGCCCGACCAGTTGCCCTGCGTGTCGGGCGCCGAGAAGCCGGCAACGCCGTTGGTCACGCCGCACTTGACGGTGCCGCGCTGCTTGACTGCATCGAGCGTCTTGCCGGCGAACGCCGGGGCGGCAAAGGCCAGGGCTGCGAGGCAGGCGCCCGCGAGCAGCGCCGGCCGGAATGGTTTGTTCATCATTGGTGTTCTCCTCAACAACGGTAAGCAAAAGGCAGTGTACGGGCCGACGGCTGACTCTGCCAAAGAACTCCGGGTTGAATGCATATGCGCCTCGACAGGCTGGCTGGAAGCGCCGCAGGGTCACTACCATACGGCCCTTCACCAACCACTCAATGGGAATCCACACAATGGTCAAATCCGACGACACCGGCAAGTTCATCCTGCGCGTTTCTCTCGGCGTGCTGATCCTCCTGCATGGCATCGCCAAGCTGCAAGGCGGCGTCGGCTTCATCTCGGGCATGCTGGCCCAGCACGGGCTGCCGGGCGCATTGGCCTATCTGGTCTATATCGGGGAGGTGGTGGCGCCGGTGCTGCTGATCGTCGGCCTCTACACGCGGCCCGCAGCCTGGATCGTTGCCATCAACATGGTGGTGGCGATCGCGCTGGTCCACACGAAGGAACTGGGCGCACTGGGCAAGCAAGGCGGATGGGCGCTGGAACTGCAGGGCATGTTCCTGGCCGCAGCGCTCGGCCTCGCCTTCATGGGCGGCGGCCGCTTCGCGCTGAGCAGCAAGTACAACTGAGCCGGCGGGCTCAATCGTCGTCGGCAGCATCGAGGCCCGGAAACAGGACCTCGGTGTAGCCGAATCGCGAGAAATCGCGAACCCGCATCGGGTAGAGCTTGCCCAGCAGGTGATCGACCTCATGCTGCACCACGCGCGCATGAAAACCGGTGGCGACCCGATCGATGGGTTCACCGTAGGGGTCGAAGCCCGTATAGCGGATGCTGGCGAAGCGCGGCACCACGCCGCGCAGGCCCGGCACCGACAGGCACCCTTCCCAGCCCTCTTCCTCTTCATCGCCCAAGGGTGTGATGACAGGGTTCAGCAGCACGGTGCGCGGCACCGGTGGCGCATCGGGATAGCGCGGATTCACGACATCGGTGCCGAAGATCACGAGTTGCTGGTCGACGCCGATCTGCGGCGCGGCAAGACCGGCTCCATTGACCGCATGCATGGTCTCGAACATGTCTCGCACCAGCATGTGCAGTTCGTCGGTATCGAATGCGGCCACCGGCTGTGCGATGCGCAGCAGCCGGGGGTCGCCCATTTTCAGGATTTCGCGGATGGCCATGGCGGGATTATCGCGATGGCTCCGAACTCCGCCCCCGGAGGGGATCAGGGAGGGGTCTGGTTCTTCGAGTCGGGCGAAGTCCAGAGTCGCGCGTTGCCGCGAGGCGGGGTCGGGATAGAGCCCGGGCCGCCACCCGCGATGGGCGGACGAGGCGGCACCACCACAGGCGGAGCCACTGGGCGGCCGCCACCACCCCAGGCAGGCGGGCGGACCGGATAGGCCGGCCGGTCGTAGTAAGGCCTGTCGTAGTAGCGCGGACGCCGCTCGTAGTAGCCGCCGCCGTTGATGTAGACCGGCGCCGGCACCACCACGGGCGCGGGCTCGCTGTAGTAAGGCCCCGACGAATAGCCCCCGCCGTAGTAGGGATCGGCTGGAACGCCGACGCAGCCGGTCAGCAGCGCAACGCCACCGATGGCGGCACAGGCACCGAGAACTCGAATTTTGGTCATGAGGGACTCTCCTTGTGGCCTTCAATTAGCTTTCAACGTCAGGTTGTAGACCCTGTTGACTGCGCTGCGATGAAGCAGCGTAACGGCCGGTAAAGAGGCCGGTCGGGGTGCCTGCCGCCCGACGACTCAACCCGCCGGAACGCCGTTGGCAAGAATCTCCAGCATACGCGCCTCGTCGATGATCTCCACACCGGCCTCGCGCGCCTTCTCGAGCTTGCTCCCGGCCTCTTCGCCCGCCACCAGGTAGTGGGTCTTCTTGCTGACCGAACCGGACACCTTGGCGCCCGCCGCCTCCAATTTATCCTTTGCTTCGTCGCGGCTCAGCGTAGGAAGGGTGCCGGTGATGACGAAGGTCAGCCCCGCCAGCGGCTTCGGCGCCCGGGCGGCCGGCTCGCCCTCTTCCCAGGTCAGGCCGCAGGCACGCAGCTGCTCGACCACCTCGCGGTTGTGCGGCTGGTCGAAGAAGGTGCGCAGGCTCTGCGCCACCACCGGGCCGACGTCGTTCACCTCGAGCAGCTGCTCCTCGGTCGCGTCCATGATCGAGTCCAGCTTGCCGAAGTGCTTGGCCAGGTCCTTTGCGGTGCTCTCGCCCACATGCCGGATGCCCAGCCCGAACAGGAAGCGCGGCAGCGTGGTCTTCTTCGAGGCCTCCAGCGCATCGACGAGGTTCTTCGCCGACTTCTCCGCCATGCGGTCCAGGCCCGCCAGCGTGGCGAAGCCCAGCTTGTAGAGATCGGGCAAGGTCCGGATCAGGTTCGAATCCACGAGCTGCTCGACCAGCTTGTCGCCGAGCCCGTCGACATCCACCGCGCGACGCGCCGCGAAATGCAGGATGGCCTCCTTGCGCTGCGCCGCGCAGAACAGCCCTCCCGTGCAGCGATAGTCGACCTCGCCCTCCTCGCGAACCGCCTCCGAGCCGCAGACCGGGCACTTGCGCGGCATCGTGAAGACCGGGCCGCGCTGATCGTCGGGCTTGGCCAGGCTCTCCGGCGCCACGCCGACCACTTCGGGAATCACGTCTCCGGCGCGGCGCACGATCACCGTGTCGCCCACTCGCACGTCCTTGCGGCGCGCCTCGTCCTCGTTGTGCAGCGTGGCGTTCGTCACCGTCACCCCGCCGACGAACACCGGCGCAAGCTTGGCCACAGGCGTGAGCTTGCCGGTGCGCCCGACCTGGATCTCGATGCCGACCACCTCGGTCAGCTGCTCCTGGGCGGGGTACTTGTGGGCCACGGCCCAGCGCGGCTCGCGCGAGACGAAGCCCAGCTGCCGCTGCAGCTCGATGCTGTCGACCTTGTAGACCACGCCGTCGATGTCGTAGGGCAAGGCATCTCGCTGGCGGCCGATGTTCTCGTGGAACGCTATGAGTTCGATAGCGCCTGTGGCACGGGCCGTCTGCGTGGCGACCGGGAAACCCCATTCGTGGAACTGCTGCAGCCAGTCGAACTGCGTGGGCCAGTCGGGCCCGCCTTCGGCGGCGGGCGTCACCTCGCCCAGCCCGTAGGCAAAGAAGCTCAGCGGCCGCGCCGCGGCGATGGCGGGATCGAGCTGGCGCACGGCGCCGGCCGCCGCATTGCGCGGATTGACGAACACCTTCTCGTTCTTCTGCCCGTCCGCGATCTTCTGGCGCTGGCGCTCGTTGAGGGCGTCGAAGTCCGCGCGCTTCATGTAGACCTCGCCGCGCACCTCGACCACCGGCGGCGCCTTGCCCTTGAGGCGCAGCGGGATCTCGCGCACCGTGCGGATGTTCTGCGTGACGTCCTCGCCCACCTCGCCGTCGCCGCGCGTGGCCGCCTGCACCAGCACGCCGTTCTCGTAGCGCAGGTTCATGGCAAGGCCGTCGAACTTCAGTTCGCAGACGTAGCCGACCTGCGGGCCGTCCTCGGCGAGGCCCAGTTCGCGGCGCACGCGCGCATCGAAGGCGCTCGCGCCGCCGGGCGTGATGTCGGTCTCGGTACGGATCGACAGCATCGGCACCTTGTGGCGCACCTTGACGAAGCCTTCGAGCACCTTGCCGCCGACGCGCTGGGTCGGCGAGTCGGGCGTGCGCAGATCGGGAAACTCGGCCTCGATGGCCTGCAGGCGCTGGAAGAGCTTGTCGTACTCCGCATCCGGCAGCTCCGGCGCGTCGAGCACGTAGTAGAGATGGGCGTGCCGGTGGAGCTGTTCGCTCAGTGCGGCGGCTTCGCGTGCCGCTTCGTCGCGCGTCGTCATGGTGTCTCCCGAGGAGGAATCGAAATCAGCTGAAGAGTCGCCGCGCCAGCGGGGAACCCGCGGCAAGGTCGCGCCCGTCGAGCGTGTCGTAGAGCTGTTCGAGATCGGCGCCGATGACGTCCATGGTCTCGTCGCGCAGCAGCTGGCCGTCGCTGTCGGTGACCACGCCGTCCATCTCGCGAGCCAGGGTGGCGGCGGCTTCGCGCATGCGGCGGAAAGGTTCCTCTGCACGGTCGACCTGCGGCACGTCCAGGCTCAGGCTGAGTTCGCGGATGGCCGACTGGGCCGGGTCGTCGGCCAGCGCGGCCTGCGTGTCGAAGGCCAGGCCGAGGATCGGCGGCAGGCCGGCTTCGCTGGCCGGCAGCACCATGCGTCCCGGGATGATGCCCGCCACGAAGCCCAGCCGCGCGGCGTTCTGCTGCACGTAGCCCGGGCTCCAGGCCGCATGCAGCGCACGCAGGACGAAGCCCAGCTGCGCATCGTGTGCGCTGGCGAACTGGTCGAGCTCGCGGGCCCGCGCCACCTCGTCGAGCATCTCGGGAAATTCCGGGGCTCCGTTGACTGCATCGGCAAAGGCCTGGGCCTTGACCACGAACTCGGAGTACTCGATCTCGTTGAGCGCGCCCGTGCGGTTGGCCAGCTGCACGCCGACCTGGAAGGCACTGTAGCGCTGGCCGGCCACGGGCGGCTCCCATTGCCCGGTGTGTTCGTTCAGGCCCTCGATGGCCACCGGCTTGCTGCCCGCACGGCGCGTGGGCGGCATCGCGGCGAGAGCGGCATCGCCCGAGGCCAGGCCATCCAGCGAGATCGGCGCGATCACGTCGATCAGCGGATCGAGCCCACCCCGGCGCTCGACCGGGGGCACGGTCGCGCTGCTGGGCGCGGGAAGATCGGGGTCGAACAGCGGCTCGTGCCGGTCGGAGCCCTGCACCTTGTTCGGATCGTCGTTCAGCACCGGCTCCACGCCGTCGCCGCCCGCGGCAAGCGCGCGCTCGGCCTCATCGAGCGCGACGTCGACCGCATCGGGTTGCCGCGGCGCATTGCGGCGCGACATCATGGCCTCGTAGCCGATGACGGCCGCGAGAACGAGGCCGCCGAAGATTGCCAGGGCGAGTGTGAGATTGCTCATGGATCGTTGCCGCTCCGCTTATGCGGCTTCGACCATGGACACAGCCGACTCCATGTCGACCGCCACGATGCGCGAGACGCCCTGCTCCTGCATCGTCACGCCGATCAGCTGCTCGGCCATTTCCATGGCGATCTTGTTGTGGCTGATGAAGAGGAACTGGGTTTCGCGGCTCATGGCGGAGACGAGTTTGGCATAGCGCTCGGTGTTGGCGTCGTCCAGCGGCGCGTCCACTTCGTCGAGCAAACAGAAAGGCGCCGGGTTCAGCTGGAAGATGGCGAACACGAGCGCGATGGCCGTGAGCGCCTTCTCGCCGCCCGACAGCAGGTGGATGGTCTGGTTCTTCTTGCCGGGAGGCTGCGCCATCACCTGCACGCCGGAGTCGAGAATTTCGTCGCCGGTCATCATGAGCTTGGCGTTGCCGCCGCCGAAGAGTTCCGGGAACATGCGGCTGAAGTGCTCGTTGACGATCTTGAAGGTGCCGCCAAGCAGGTCGCGCGTCTCGGCGTCGATCTTGCGGATGGCGTCTTCCAGCGTGCCGATGGCTTCGTTCAGGTCGGCCGACTGCGCGTCGAGGAAGGTCTTGCGCTCGCTGGCAATGGCGAGTTCGTCCAGGGCCGCCAGGTTCACCGCGCCGAGCGCCGCCACCTCGCGGTTGAGGCGGTCGATCTCGCCTTGCAGGCCGGTGAGCCGCACCTTGTCGGTCTCGATCGACTTCTCGATCGCCTCGAGGTCGGCGCCGGCGTCGTCCAGAAGCTGCTGGTACTGCTCGACGCCCAGGCGCGCTGCCTGCTCCTTGAGCTGGAACTCGGTGATGCGCTGGCGCAGCGGGTCGAGCTCGCGCTCGAGCTGCAGGCGTCGCTCGTCGCTCGCGCGCAGCTTGAGCGTGAGGTCGTCGTACTGGCTGCGCGCCGCGCCCAGCGCAGTCTCGCGTTCGAGCTTGAGCGCGAGCGCATCCTGCAGGCCGGCCTGCGCGGCCGCATCGGACAGGCGGCCCAGCTCCGCGCGGGCGCGCTCGTCCTCGTCGGTCAGCGCCACGGTCTGCTGCGCGGCGGTCTCGATGGAGCGGTTGAGTTCGGCGCGGCGGGCTTCGAGCGTGCGCTGCGAGAAGGTGGCTTCCTGCGCCTGGCGTTCGAGACTGCGGTGCTGCTCGCGGCTTGCGGCCAGCGCACGGTTGGCCTCGATCACGCGTTCGTCGAGCTCGGCGTGGCGCTCCTGGGCATCGGCCAGCTGCATGTCGAGTTCCTCGAAGCGGCCCTCGGCGGCGATGCGCCGTTCCTGCAGTTCCTCGAGTTGTGCGTCGACTTCGCCGATGTCGGCGGACAGCTGCTGGCTGCGGGCACGGGTCTGCTCGGCCAGCTGCGTCATGCGCAGCGTCTCGACCTGCAGTTCGTGCGCGCGCGACTGGGTTTCGGCCGCTTCGCGCCGGGCGGTGACGAGGCGCGAGGCAGCATCGGCATAGGCGGCTTCGGCACGGACCAGCGCGGTGCGCGCTTCCTCGGTGATGAGCGTCTGGGCGCGCAGCTGGCGCTCCAGGTTTTCCATTTCCTGCTGGCGCGCCAGCAGGCCAGCCTGCTCGGAATCGGGTGCGTAGAAGTTGACGCTGTGCGCAGAGACGGCATGGCCGCTCTGCACGTAGATGACCTCGCCCGGCTGCAGCGAGCCACGCTGGGCCAGCGCCTCCTCGAAGCTCGCGGCGGTGTAGCAGCCGTGCAGCCAGTCGCTCAGCAGCGCCTGCTGACCGGCATCGTTCAGGCGCAGCAGGCTCGACAGGCGCGGCAGCGTTGCCGAACCTTCGGGCACGCCTGCGGCCGGCGGGCTGTAGAAGGCCAGCTTGGCAGGCGGCGCATCGTTGCCGAAGGCGCGGACCATCTCCAGCCGGCTGACCTCGAGCGCGCCCAGGCGCTCGCGCAGCGCGGCCTCGAGCGCGTTCTCCCAGCCCTGCTCGATGTGGATGCGGCTCCACAGGCCCTGCAGGCCTTCGAGGCCGTGCTTGGCGAGCCAGGGGGCCAGCTTGCCGTCGGTCTTGACCTTTTCCTGCAGGGCGCGCAGCGCCTCCAGGCGGGCCGAGAACTCGGCATGACGGGCGCCCTCGGTGTTGACGGCCTGCTGCTTCGTGCGGCGGTCGTCGTCGAGCTGCGGCACGGCTTCGAGCAGTTCCTGCAGGCGCGCATCGGATTCGCTCGCCGCCTCCTGCGCCATGGCGTACTGCTCCTGCATGTCGAGCAGGCGCGCTTCGTCGGGCGCGGCCAGGGCGTTCTGGTCGGCGCGCAGGCGTTCGCTGCGCTGCATCAGCTGGCGGCTCTGCTCCTCGATGTTGCGCTGGTCGGCGGCCAGCACCTGGATCTGCTGCTGCACCTGCGACACGGTCGTGCGCTGAGTGTTGGCCTCGTCCTGTGCGCGCTGCACGGCCTCTTCGAGCTCGGGCATGCGCGCGTCGTGCTCCTCGAGCTGGGCGGCCAGCATGATGGCCTGCTCCTCGGCATCGACGCCGGCGCCGGCCAGGGTCTCGATCTCGGCTTCGGCCTCCTCGCGGCGGCGGCCCCACTGGCCCATCTGTTCGCGCAGCTGGACGAGGCGCTGCTCGACGCGCTGGCGGCCCTCGACCACGAAGCGGATCTCGCCCTCGAGCCGGCCCACTTCGGCGCTGGCCTCGTAGAGCTTGCCCTGCGCCTGGTTGACCAGGTCACCGGCACCGTAGTGGGCCTGCCGCACGGTCTCGAGCTCGGCCTCGACGTGGCGCAGGTCGGCCATACGCGATTCGAGGTCGTTGATGGCGCGCTCCGAATCGGCCTTGATCTTCGCCTGGTCGGCATTGCTCTCGCTGCGCTTGAGGAACCACAGCTGGTGCTGCTTCTTCGTGGCGTCGCCCTGCAGCGCGTTGTAGCGCGCGGCCACCTCGGCCTGCTTCTCGAGCTTCTCGAGGTTGGCGTTGAGTTCGCGAAGGATGTCCTCGACGCGCGTGAGGTTCTCGCGCGTGTCGCCCAGGCGGTTCTCGGTCTCGCGGCGGCGCTCCTTGTACTTGGAGACGCCGGCGGCTTCTTCGAGGAAGAGGCGCAGCTCCTCGGGCTTGGATTCGATGATCCGGCTGATCGTGCCCTGGCCGATGATGGCGTAGGCGCGGGGGCCGAGGCCGGTGCCCAGGAACACGTCCTGGACGTCACGGCGGCGCACCGGCTGGTTGTTGATGTAGTAGCTGCTGGTGCCGTCGCGGGTGAGCACGCGCCGCACCGCGATTTCGCCGAACTGGTTCCATTGGCCACCGGCACGGTGGTCGGCGTTGTCGAACACCAGTTCCACGCTCGAACGGCTGGCCTGCTTTCGGGTGGTCGTGCCGTTGAAGATCACGTCCTGCATCGACTCGCCGCGAAGCTCCGAGGCGCGCGATTCGCCGAGCACCCAGCGCACCGCATCCATGATGTTCGACTTGCCGCAACCGTTGGGCCCGACAACGCCCACCAGTTGGCCCGGCAGCATGAAGTTGGTGGGTTCGGCGAACGACTTGAAGCCCGATAGCTTGATGGAATTAAGACGCACGACTTGTCGGCCTGCCTTGGCAGTAGCGCCAAGGTATTGATTTGTAAGGAAAATTGCACGGGCCCGCAGCTTGCAGCAGGCCGCCGCCCCAGCCTTGGATGATAACGTCAGGGCATGCACGATTCCCCGGTTTCACCCCTTGCCGCGCGCCGGGCCCGCCGCACGGCGCGCAGGGCAGGCTCGCTCGCCGTCCTGCTCGCCTCCCTGCTCGGCATTGCAGGCTGTTCGTCGGTGCGCGACACCCAGCGCGCCGAACCCTACAGCAACCAGGAGTGGCTGCAGTCCGGCGCCAACCGCATCGCCAACCTCTCGCTGCGCGACAACCTGCAGTCGATACGCCGGGTGCAGAGCACGCTCTACAAGCGCAACCCGCGCGAATGGCGAAAGTCGGCAACCAGCATGGAGGAAGCCACCCAGCGCGCCTGGGACGCGGTGCTCAAGGGCCCGCCGCTGCCCGAGCTCAAGGGCGCCAGCGGCATCGACGCCATCCGCATGGCCTTCGACACCACCCCACAGGGCTACCAGGGCGATCGCGTGGCTGCGCTGGTCTACGGCTGGGCCACCATGCTCAAGCAGGCCAACGGCGACACCTGGGACCAGACCATGCTTGACGGCATCAACGCCGAGAACAGCTTCCGGGCCGCGCGCAACTTCGAGATCTCGCTGTGGCTCATCTCCTCCAAGACCGGCCCCGACGGCCAGCCCCTGCTGCTGGCCACCGAGATCAGCGACCGCGGCCGCAACCTCGTGGCCGATCGCGAACTCTCCAAGGTGGTCGCACGCCTCGACCTGCTGGCCGCGCAGGCCGACGAGAAATACCGTCGGGCGGCGCTCGACTTCGGCCAGAACTGGGTGATGGGGGTGGTCATGCCCCTGTTCACGCTCGTGCCCAAGTGAGCCCACCGGGCGCGCCTCTTGCTGCAAGCCGTTACGCGATCGCAAGTGGCGACGAATCGAAGGAGAAAGCCGGCCCCTAGAATGGCCCGGCCCTCCCCTCCTCAACCCATTCGAGGCAGCAGCAATTCATGAGCTCCATCAATTTCATCGGCGGCGAAAAAGGCGGCGTAGGCAAGTCGGTCACCGCTCGGGTGCTGGCCCAGTACTTCATCGATCACAGCCGGCCCTTCACCGGCTTCGATACCGACCGCTCGCACAGCTCCTTCACTCGCTTCTACGAAGGCTTCGCCTCTCCGGTGGTGGTCGACAGCTTCGAGGGCCTCGACACCGTGGTCAACGGCTTCGAGACGAACCCGCAGCAGAGCGTGATCGTCGACCTCGCGGCACAGACGCTGGCGCCGCTGGCGCGCTGGATCAAGGAATCCGACCTCTTCGACGTGTTCGCCGAGATCGGCGTCACCGTCAACTTCTGGCATGTGCTGGACGACGGCAAGGACTCGACCGACCTGCTCGGCACGCTGATCGACACCTTCGGCAACCGTCCCAACTACATCGTGGTGCAGAACTACGGACGTGGCAGCGACTTCGGCATGCTGCTCGCATCGCAGTCGCTGTCGAAGGCCACGGCCAACGGCGCCCGCGTGATCGCCCTTCCCCGCCTGCACGACGCGAGCATGCGCAAGATCGACGCGCAGAACACCAGCTTCTGGAAAGCCGTGAACGACCGCGAGGGACCGCATGCGCTGGGCCTGCTGGAGCGCCAGCGCGTGAAGTCGTGGCTGGCGACGGCCTACGCAGCCTTCGACACCTTGCCTCTGTAAGTGCCTCGCCGGGCCTTCAGATCATCCCGCCGTTGATCGAGATCACCTGCCCCGTGATGTAGCCGGCCTCCTCGCTCGCGAGGAACGAGGCCAGCGCCGCCACTTCCTGCGGCGTTCCGGCGCGCTTGACCGGCACCATCTGGTTGATGACGGCGGGGTCGAACACCGCATCCGCCATCGGCGACGCGATGATCCCCGGTGCGATGGCGTTCACGGTCACGCCGCGCGAGGCCACTTCGAGCGACAGCGCCTTGGTCGCACTGTTGAGAGCGCCCTTGGCGGCCGCGTAATTGACCTGCCCCCGGTTGCCGGCAATGGCGGCCACCGACGAGATGTTCAGGATTCGGCCCCAGCGCGTGCGCATCATCGGCAGCAGCAGCGGCTGCGTGACGCGGAAGAAGCCGTTGAGCGACACGTCGATCACCTTGTGCCACTGTTCGGCGCGCATGCCGGGCAGCACGGCGTCGTCGTGCACGCCCGCGTTGTTGACCAGGATCTGCACCGCCCCTCCTTCGAGGATGCGAGCGCATGCTGCAGCGCAAGCCTCGTCGCTGCTCAGATCGAACACATGGCATTCGGCCTTGCCGCCCGCGGCCGTGATCGTTGCCGCCAGCTGCTCGACCGCCTCGGGCCGCGAGTTGGCATGCAGCAGCACGGTGGCGCCGTCGCGCGCCAGGCGCTGCGCCATGGCTGCGCCGAGCGCGCCGCTGGCGCCGGTGATCAGGGCGCGTTTTCCTTCGAGACTCATGGCGACGACGTGCTTTCTTTCTTATGCTGCCGCGGCGAGCGGCGTATTCAGGACCACCACGGCGCGGCCTTCGGCCAGCATGCGGCCGTCCTCGGCCTGCACCGTGAATTCATAGAGGATCTGCCGGTCGTCGCCCGAGAGGCGCCGGGCCGCGATCTGCAGGGCGCCGGCCACGTCGTCCAGCCGCGCCACCGCAAGCTTCACGTTGCGCGCACTCGCGAGAAAGCCGGCCGACGGCGCGCTGCCCTCTTCCGCCAGCAGGCCGCCGTGCAGGGCCATCGCCTGCGCTGCGTACTCGATCGCGTTCGGCGCCAGCAGGCCGCTTTCGGTGCGAAGCGGGTTGTCGGCCTGCGAATGAGTGGTGGTGGTGCAACGGATCGATTCGGCGTCCCAGCCTTCGAGCCGCTCCAGCAGGCACATGCTGCCGCTGTGCGGAATGCGCAGGGCGATGCCCCCGCGATCGAGCGTCTGCGGCGCGGTCAAGCAGCCCGCTCCAGGTCGGCCACCAGCAGAACATTTGCGAAGGGAGTGCCCTCGCTCATCGGAATGCTCTGCACGCGGAAGCCGAGGCGGTCGAGCACCGCCGTCCACTCGGCCAGAGGACGGCCCCAGGTCGGCGAGACCTTGTGGCCGCGGATGCGGGTGACGGTGCGGTCCACCCACTGGCTGATGGCGAAGCCGCGGCGGCTGGAGGCGTCGCCCACGCGCAGCAGCAGCCGCGCGTGCGGGTTGCCGCCGCGGCGCAGCGCATCGCGCACGCGCAGCAGCACACCTTCCTGCGCCTCGAGGTTCACGTAGTGCAGCACGTCGAGGATCACGACGAGATCGCAGTCGGGCAGATCGGCCTTGCACATGTCGGCGCAGACCAGCCGGGGTGCCGGCTCCAGGTGGCCGATGGAAGCCTCGGCGCGCGCCACGTCCTTGGGCATGAGCTCGATGCCGGTGTAGTCGGCGCCGTGCGGCGTGGCCGCCCACGACGACGGCCAGCGGCCCTGCTTCTGCATCGCGCTCATCGAGGCCAGCAGGCTCGCGAACAGGCCCTGGCCGCAGCCGATGTCGACCACGCGCTGGTGCTGCTCGCCGAACAGACGACGCTCGAGCAGCCCGCGGAACACCGGGTCGCGCCCGAGCTTGCCGCGCGCGAAATGCCAGGCGAAGTTGCCGCCCTTCTTGTACGGGACGGTGGCGGCCTCGTGCAGTTCGCGCCAGGCGGCCTCGGTGGAAAGTGAAGGCGACATTGCCGCGTTCATGGCTTCAGCCCTTCCGGCAGGGTCACGGAGCGCAGTCCATCGGCGCGCAGGCGTTCGAGCAACAAGGGCAATACCTCCAGCAAAACAGGTTGTCCCGCAGCGGTGCGCGCGGCGTTGCCGTCGTGCAGCAACAGGATGTCGCGCGCCTGCAGGTTTCGGCTCAGGCGCGCCATCACCTTGGCGGCGTCGCCCTCGCGGGTGTCGAAGCCGCGCCGCGTCCAGCTCACGAGCGAAAGGCCCAGGCGATGCAGCACGGGTTCGAGGAAAGGGTTGCGCAGGCCGGCCGGCGCGCGGAAGCAGGTCGGGCGCTGGCCGGTCACGTCGGCGAGGATGTCCTGCGCCCGTGCGATCTCGGCCGCGAAACCGCGCGGCCCGAGGAACGAGAAGTTGTGCCGGTGCCGCGCCGTGTGGTTCTGGATGCTGTGGCCGCGCGCGACGATCTCCCGGGCCAGCGCGGGCTGCGCGAGCACCCGCTCGGCGATGCAGAAGAAGGTGGCGCGCTGGCCGTGCGCGTCGAGCAGGTCGAGCACGCGCGGCGTGACTTCGGGCTCGGGGCCGTCGTCGATGGTGATGGCGACTTCGCGCCGCGCCGCCGCCGCCTCTGGGAGCCGGGTGACGTTGGGCCCCAGCAGGCTGCTGCGCGGCGTGAGTCCGGCGCCGGTGATCAGCGCGTGGTTCAGCACGATCGCGCCGACGGCCCAGGGCAAGGCGCCCGGCACCAGCACGCCCGCGCCGATGGCGGCCGCATGCCATGCCGCGCTGGCACGGATGGCCGGCGGCCAGGGCCAGGATTCGTTGGTGGACGCGGAAGCGGAAGACATGGAACCGGATTTTCCCCCGATCAGCCGCGCCCGGGCCGCGATGGCCCCACGCTGCGCGCGAACGCCGCCGACAGCAGCAGCGCCAGCAGCGCACCCGGCGCGACCACGCGGCCGATCGACGACAGCGCCGGAATGTCCGAGATCGCGATCAGCCCGAAGGACACCACCGTCGTCAGGTTGGCCAGCATCAGCGAGGCCAGCGTGTCCTCGTCGGCCGTGCCGGTGGTGCGCAACTGGTCGAAGAAGAGCGCGTAGTTCGAGCCCACCGCCACGATCAGCAGCAGGCCGACCAGGTGAAGGATGCCGAGCGCCGCCTGCAGCACGGCCATGCCGCCCAGCGTGAGCACCACCGCGAAGAGCAGCGGCTGGCAAACAGCCAGCAGCCGGCGCCACGAGCGCAGGTAGATGCCCAGCAGCACCACCACCGCCAGCGCGCCGAGCAGCACCTGCACGAAGGCCTCGTGCAGGTAGCGCTGGTACAGGCTCGCGAGCTCTCGCCCGACGTCGACCACCTGCACCTCGGGCAGGCCCGACAGCGCGGCCTCGAGCCGGGCCTGGTCGAACTTCGCACCGGGGTGCAGCACCAGCAGCGTGCCCCAGCCGCCGCCGGGGCGCTGGTACATCAGCGTATTCAGGACGGCGCCCAGCGGCCCGTCGGCCAGCTCGGCGCGCTGTATCGGCGACAGCTTGCGCGCGGCCTCCACGTCGGCCACGAAGGGCTCCAGTCGCGCTGCCGGCAATGGCAGCCCCTTCGTGGCCTCCGCGAGGTTGGAGCGCAGGGTCTGCGCGTCCGGCAGGCCGGCGAGGCGTGCCGACTGGACCTCCAGGCTCGGCAGCACGCGGGTGACGGTCTCGTAGCCGACCAGATCGCCGCTGTCGACCAGCGCGTCGAGCTTCGCGGCGGCGGCCTCGGTGTGGCGCAGCGCGGCCTGCTCGTCGTCGCCGAAGGCCACCACCAGCACGCCGCCGTCGCTCGCGCCGATGTCGTTGCGCAGCATCTCGTCGAGCTGCTGGGAGGCCTTGGGAACCGGGCTCATGGCGCCGAGATCGGCGCGCCACAGGTGGCCGCCCTGCCACAGCACCAGCGCCAGCGCGGCCACGCCGAGCGCGGCCAGCGGCCAGCGCAGGCGCGGCAGGCCGCGCACCAGCGCCCCGGCAAGCTGCGCCATGTAGCGGCGCATGCCCATGCCCGTGGCGCCATCGGGTGCCAGCACGGGCAGCACGTAGCGCGTGGCCAGCGCGGCCGAGACGAGGCCCGCGATGGAGAAAACGCCCAGCTGCGCCAGCCCCGGAAAGCCGGAGAACACGAGCGCCGCGAAGCCGCACACCGAGGTCAGCAGCCCCAGCCGCACGGTCGGCCAGTTCTGGTCGAGCCAGCGACGCCAGCCGGCACCGGGAACCGCACCTGCGCCGACCTGGCGCGCCTGGATCAGGTAGTAGATGGCGTAGTCGACCGTCTCCCCGATCAGCGTGCTGCCGAAGCCCAGCGTCAGCCCGTGCACCGAGCCGAACACCAGGCTCACGCTCGCGGTGCCGATCACCACGCCGGTCGCCACCGGCAGGAAGGCGATGACCAGCGCGCGCGGCGACGCGAAGGCCAGCAGCAGCAGCCCGCCCATCACGATGCCGCCCACCACCGCGAGGTGGATGGCTTCGGTCTTGATCTTGTCGCGGCTCATCACCGAGAACACCGGCGGACCGCTCAGCAGGAGCTTCGGGGCCTCGGCGCCCATGGCACGCGTCGCGGCCTCGTAGGCGGAATGCACGCGGGCGATGGCCACGGCCTGGGCGTCGAGGTCGCTGCCGGCGGCGCGCGTGGTGGCGATCATCAGTGCGCGCGGCGCGGTGCGCGACATCCACACCCCGTCCTCGCTGCGCGGCGAACTTGCGGGCACCAGTTCCATGGCGATGCGCTGCGTCTCGCCGGTCGGGTCGCGGTCGAGCAGCGGCTTGATCGCGTTGCCGGCCGGCGTACCGAGCATCGACAAGGTCTCGGTGATGGCGTCGCGCAGGCCCTCGGGAGTGAAGTGCCCCGGATTCACGCCGGGCGAAAGCTGATACCGGTGGTCGAATACCCAGGTTCCGGTGTCGCTCCAGTCGCTGACGTCACCGTTCTGGACCAGCTCGAAGAGCTTGCTCTCGCGCATCTCCTTCGCGACCGCGCGGGACACCGAAGCCCGCTGCGCCGCGCTGCCGCCCTCGAAACCCATCATCAGCGTGCGCGAGGCGACACCGCTTTGCAGCTGCTCGATCAGCACGCGCTGGCGCATGTCGGGGCTCTTGGGAAGGAAGGCCGAAAGATCGGCGCCGATCTGCGTGCGCGCGATCACCACCACGCCGCACAGCAGCACCAGCAGCCATGCCAGCAGCACGGCCGCCCTGCGCCCCCTGCCCGGCGGTCCGCCCGCCTGCTGCAGCTGCCCGGGCTGCGTCACGGCGCGGTGCGTCCGGGGGCGCCGGCTGGCGCGGATGCGGGCCCTGGGGCGGCGGCACCCGGCGTGATGTTCATGACCGAGCGGTCGCCGCCGACGAATTCCATTTCGAGGCCCAGCACGTCGCTCGCACGGCCGCTGATGCGCATGCTGCGCACCTGCGCGGCGAGGCGGCTGTCCAGCGGCGTGAGGTCGAGCGTCCACTTGGCGGCCGAGCCGGACACGGTGCTGCGGAAGTAGCGCTGCAGCGTGGCGCCGTCGCCCGTCAGCGTACCGCGCATGGCTTCGACCAGGCCGAGCAGCTCGGGCATGCTGTCGAGCGCCAGCGTCCGGTTGCGCCCGCCGCGCGAGAGCGTGAGCGTGTTGCCTTCGACCGCCATGGTCTCGACGCGCGGCGACAAGGTACGGCGCACCAGCTTGTCGGGCGCGTCGAAGCTCAGCGTGCCGCTGGCATCGAGCGGGCCTTCGAGGCCGTGCACGAAGCGCTGTTCCGTGAAGCGGGCCTCGCCGCTTTTCTGCCGGGCCAGCAGCGTCATCAGCTCGGGCAGGTCGAATGCCGCCCATGCAGGCACGGCGCAGAAGGCCAGCGCGAGCACCATTGCCCTGCAAAGCCGGTCAAGCCGCATCTTCGAGCCAGAAATCATGGAAATTGAACCAGTTGTAGGGGTACGCACGACACATCGCCTCCAGGCGCGCGACGTAGCCCTCGACAGCCGCGCGGATGCGCTGCTCGCGCTCCGCGGGGCTGGACGACCGCTCGCCGAAGTCGGCCAGCGGATCGAACCGGACGTCGTAGCGCGCGCCTCCGCCGTAGAGACCCGCCATGAAGAACACCTTGCGGCGCAGCAGTGCTGCAAGGCGGAAGGGACCGTCGTTGAAGACGGCGGGCTGCCCGAGGAACGGCAGCACGATGTTGTTGCCGCGCTGGTGCGCGGGCTGGTCCTCGCCGCCGGGCAGCGTGCGGTCGGCCAGCATGCCGCCCATGCCGCCGCCGTCGAGCCAGTCGCGAAGCTCCAGCATCGAATGCGGCCGGCCCAGGGCGATGACGTGCGGGCGCAGCTCGGGCACCGCGATGGCGTTGAGGATGCCGGTGATGCGCCGCGCATTGTCGGGATACATCAGCATCGCCAGGCGCAAATGGCGCTGGTGCGTCTGCTGCTTGCAGGCGCCCAGCGCCTCGAAGCTGCCGACATGGGCGCCGAGCAGGAAGGCGCCGCGGCCGTTGGCCAGCTCGACGTCGAGCGGCTCGTTGCCGGAGATCTTCACGTCGAAGAGATCCATGCGCCCGCGCAGGAAGTAGACGCGGTCGAGCACCGTCGACGCGAAAGCGTGCAGCAGGCGGAAGCCGTCGAGCCACCCGGCCTTGGGCCCGATGGCACGGAACAGATAGCGCTTGATGTGCCGGCGCGGCGCAGGCGCGAAGAGCAGGAAGTACAGGGCGATGGGCGGCAGCAGCAGCCGCGTGACGTGCCGCCCGAACACCAGCGCCATCATCACGATGAAGCGCAGCGCGAGCATGTTGCTGCGCTCGGGCGCGCGCGCCCAGTCGCCGCTCTCGCCGCGTTCCCCACGCTCGGCCCTGGCCTCCGCATGGCCGTTGCGTGCCGCCTCGTCGACGGCGCGCGTCTCGACGTCGGTGTGTTTCATCGGCCGGACTCTGGCACACCGGTCCAGCGGCCGGTGACAGCCACCACGCCGTCGCAGCGAACGTCGAATCGCACGCCGCGCGAGGCTCCTGTCTCGGGATTCAGCTCGATCGACAGCACGGCGCCGGGGCGCACGGGCGCGAGGAACTTGGCGGCCGCCAGCGTCGGATGCTCGCCCAGCCGCGCGACCAGCGCCGGCACGCGGCGGATGGCCTCCATCACCTCGGCCAGCACGAGCGCGCCCGGCAGCAGCGGCTGGCCCGCGAAGTGCCCGGCGAACACGGGGTGGTCGTCTGGCACCGCATGCGCCATCTGGACTGGCGTGTCGTCCTCGGCCAGCTGCGCCAGCGCGAATTCGCGCAGCGCCCGCACGGTGAGCTTGCCCGTGCCTTCGCGCGGGAAGGACTTCACCTGCACCACGCGGCGCGGCACGAAGACCGGCTCCAGCCGCTGGCGCAGCGCGGCGATGATCTGCCCCGCCGACAGCGTGGGCGCGACCACGAAGGCCACCGGCCGCACCACGCCGTCGGCCACCTCGTCGGGCAGCCAGAAGGCGCCGTCGTCCACGCCCGGAATGCTGTTGAGGTGGAAGTTCAGGTGCGCCAGCGAGCTGCGCCGGCCGGCCACATGGATCAGGTCGTTGGCACGGCCGAAAAGGCGGAAGCGGCGGTCGTCCAGCAGCTCGAGCACGTCGGCCATGGGCGTGGGCTCGGGCATGAAGTCGCCGCTGAAGACGAAGCGCTCGGGGCCGCCGTCGGCCGAGGGCTCGGCGTGCACGCGGATCTCGCCGAAGGTCTCCCAGATCTCGTTGTCGGTGGTACGGCGCGTGGCGACCTGGCCCGACTCGGTGCTGCCGTAGATCTCGAGCAGCACACTGCCCATCGCCTGCTCGGCCTGCAGCGCGAGCTGCGGCGACAGCGGCGCGGTGGCCGACAGGATCAGGTCGACCGGCGGCAGCTCGATGCCCGAGAGCAGCAGCGTCTTGAGGTGGAAAGGCGTGGTCACCAGCGCGCGCGGACGCGGCACCGAGGCCAGCGTCTTGGCGACGTCGGCCGGGAAGAACGGCCGGCCGCTCTCGAAGATCGCGCCGCCCAGCATGGCCAGCAGCACCGAAGACTCCAGCCCGTAGCTGTGCTGCACAGGCACGGTGGCGACCAGCGTCAGTCCCTCCAGGCTCGGGCGCTCCAGCACCCGGCACAGGCGCTTGACCGCCACGGCCACGTCGCCCACCAGCGTGCGCCAGGTCTTCGCGTGCGGCTGGGGGACGCCGGTGGAGCCCGAGGTCAGCAGGCTGGCGGCGTGCATGCCCGCGTCGATGCGCGGCACGTCCACGGGGGCATCGCCCGCGGGACCGGCCAGTCCTTCGAGCAGCAGCCGCTCGATGCCCGGCGTCTGGATGTGCGAGGCGTCGGTGTGCGCGAAAAGCGGCGAACCGCGGGATTCGAGCAGTCGCGCGATGGTGTCGGGCCGAGCATCGGGCGGCAGCATGCTCGCGCGGCCGCGCACCAGCGCCGCACCGAGGCTCACCGCGAAGGCATAGCGGTCGCCGCAGAGATTGACGGCGTCGCCCTCGGGCGGAAGCGTGGGAGCGAAGCGGGCCACGTCGGCCAGGAACTGGCGCGCGCTCACGGGAACGCCCGCGCGCCATGCGAGAGGAGCGTCGAGGTCGCGGTTCGCGAGCAGTGGCACGAAGCGGGTGTCGTCTGTCGTCACGCGGGCGGGGCCTGTGTCATTGGCCGCCGGGGCTGGTGTCAACCGACGACGTGCCATAGAACGCGCGCACCGCGTCCACGAGGCGCGTGCGTTCGAATTCGGGATGCAGCCGGTAGCGCACCAGGTGTTCGCCAACGAAGAGGAGCGTCACCATCACGGGCGACAGCACGTTGGCGAACAGCGACCAGTCGGAGAACGGCCGCGTCAGGTAGATGACGATCGAGGCCGTCACCATCACCGCGAAGAAGCCGGTCCAGATGCGGGTGAGCTGCGTGGTGTAGGCCAGCATGTGGCCGCGCAGCGGATGCACGCGCTGCGCGAACTGCGTGATCAGGGGCAGGCCCTTGCCGCGCAGCGTGGAGCCGAACCAGCCGCACAGCGCGCCGTTGATGGCCACGTGCTGCATCACGTACAGCCGGTTGGGGTCGCCCGCCTCACCCAGGAAGACGAGCGCGAAGCCTGCGATGCCGACCGCCACCGCGATGGCGACGCCCCAGCGGCCGAACCAGCTGCCGGCCAGGCCTATCGCGGCGAGCCAGAGCGGGCCGAGCAGCACCACCACTGCCCACGGCTGAGTCGCGTGGAACAGCGTCATCCAGTGGGAGAGGCCGGCATATGCGACCCCGGCCACCAGCAGGAGCGCTATTCGCCATCGGGACATGGGATCAGGTGGCGACGCGGTGCTCGGCCACGTGAGCCGCCAGCGTGCGCAGCGACTGGAAGATCTGCTGGTTGCGTTCGTCGTCGGAACGCAGCTGGAAGCCGTAGCGGCGCGAGACTTCGAGCGCGACTTCCAGGATGTCGATCGAATCGAGACCGAGACCTTCGCCGTACAGCGGTTCGGTCGGCACGATGTCCTCGGGAGCCACTTCGAGGTTGAGCGCGTTCACGAGCAGCACGGCCAGCTCTTTTTCGATCGGCGACTGTTCGGAGGCATCGCCGTTGGCGGGAATGGGGGGCTGGGCAGTCGATGACAAAAAAACCTCCTAAAACTTATTCCTGAACCACCGTGCGGGCCGTGGATTATAGGAGTGCCGTCCAGGGCCGGACGCGGAGCCTGCCGCGGCGCAGTACGTACTCTTTCTGCTTATTTCACCTTGTTGCAAGGCACGTGTGGACCACGGGGCGAATCGGCACCCGGACCAGGCCGTGCCGGAGGGAAGAACGAGCGCCGATTCACCCTAGACTACCCGCTTCGATACGACCCGGAGCGCCCCATGGCCGACCCCCTTCTGATCGCACGGCACGACACGATCGAGTGCAACCTCCTGCCCGGCCTGGCCAACCGCCACGGCCTCATCACCGGCGCCACCGGCACCGGCAAGACCGTCACGCTGCAGACCATCGCGCAGAAGCTCTCCTCGATCGGCGTGCCGGTGTTCATGGCCGACGTCAAGGGCGACCTGACCGGCATCAGCCAGAAGGGCAATATCGGCGACAAGCTGGCCGCCACCCTGAAGGAACGCGGCATCGATCTGCCCGAGCCCGCGGCCTGCCCCGTCACGCTGTGGGACGTCTTCGGCGAACAGGGCCATCCGGTGCGCGCCACCATCTCCGACATGGGCCCCCTGCTGCTGGGCCGCATGCTCGACGTGAACGAAACCCAGGCGGGTGTGCTGAACCTCGTGTTCAAGATCGCCGACGACAACGGCCTGCTGCTGCTCGACCTGAAGGACCTGCGCGCGATGCTGCAGTACGTGGGCGAGAACTCCAGCCAGTTCACCACGCAGTACGGGAACATCAGCGCCGCCAGCGTGGGCGCGATCCAGCGCGGACTGCTGCAGATCGAGACCCAGGGCGGCGACAAGTTCTTCGGCGAGCCCATGCTCAACATCGCCGACTTCATGCAGACCGTGGGCGGCAAGGGCGTGGTGAACGTGCTCGCGGCCGACAAGCTCATGAACTCGCCGCGCCTGTACGCCACCTTCCTGCTGTGGATGCTGTCGGAGCTCTTCGAGCAGCTGCCCGAAGTCGGCGACCCCGAGCAACCCAAGCTGGCCTTCTTCTTCGACGAGGCCCACCTGCTGTTCAACGAGGCGCCCAAGGCGCTGGTGGAGCGCATCGAGCTGGTCGTGCGGCTGGTGCGCTCCAAGGGCGTCGGCGTGTACTTCGTCACCCAGAACCCGCTGGATATTCCCGACACGGTGCTGGCCCAGCTCGGCAACCGCGTGCAGCACGCGCTGCGGGCCTTCACCCCGCGCGACCAGAAGGCCGTGAAGGCGGCCGCCAGCACCATGCGCCAGAAGCCCGGGCTGGACATCGAGACCGCCATCACCGAACTCGCGGTCGGCGAGGCGCTGGTGAGCCTGCTCGACGAGAAGGGCCGCCCGAGCGTGACCGAGCGCGTGTTCGTGCTGCCGCCGGCCAGCCAGCTCGGCCCGATCACGCCAGAGCAGCGCAAGGCGCTGATCGCCGGCTCGCTGGTCGCCGGCGTCTACGAGAAGTCGGTCGACCGCGAATCGGCCTACGAGAAGCTCAAGGGCCGCGCCGAAAGCGCGCCCGGCGCCCCTGCCCCCGCTGCACCGGGCTCCACCAAGGGCACGGAGGAATCGTCGGGCTCCGGCATGGGCAGCATGCTCAACGACATGCTCTTCGGCACCACCGGTCCGCGCGGCGCCAAGCACGATGGCCTGGTGCAGACCATGGCCAAGTCGGCGGTGCGGACCATGGGCACCTCGGTGGGCAAGGAGATCCTGCGCGGCGTGCTCGGCGGGATCTTCGGCGGCAAGAAGCGCTGAAGCTCCAGGGGCCTCGCCTGCCTACCTACCAGCGCAGCAGCCGAGGCCCGAGCAGCGCCCCGACCAGCACCGGCACCGCGATCCCGCTCACGTACCAGACGGCGAGGAAGGGAGCGGTCAGCTCCATGCAGTGCAGCGCATAGACCGAGGCTCCCACGCCGCCGGCCAGCGCACCGGCCGCCGCGCCCGCCAGTGCGGGCCGCGTGGGCGCCATGCCCCTGAGCGCGACGAGCGCAGCCGCGAACACCGGGAGCGCCATCAGCCCGATGCTCACCGCGCAGATGCGCCACGACTGCCCCATCAGCGCGGGCATGCGCGCCTCGCCCGGCATCGTGAACCAGGCGATCGCCGCCAGCATCCAGACCCCGAGCACCGGCAGCACGGCGCCCATCCACACATTCCGGGGCTTCACGCCCGGCCGCGCCAGCCGTTCCGCCGCCACGAAGCCGGCCGCGGCGATGCACAGCGGAAACAGCACCTTGACCCAGAACATCGGCCAGAACATGGCCTGCACGATGTCGTGCCGCACGCCGTAACCGGTGAACAGGATCGCGAGCGAGAACGGCAGTCCCACCAGCAACGCCAGCCACATGCGCGAGCTGGCGCGACGCCGGCGAAGCGGCACGGCCACGTCGCCGGTGGCCAGCATCGAGACCAGGTCGTCGGTCTTCATGCCGCGGCTCCCCAGCCGTTGCCGAAGCGGGCGGCCAGCGCCTTCAGCCCGCGGTGGATGCCGACCTTCACGGCCGACTCCGACATGCCGGTCAGGCTCGCGGTCTCGGCCACCGAGCGGCCCTCGATCTTGACGTGCACGATAGGCAGGCGCTGCCGCTCGGGCAGCGTCTCGAGCAGGCCGCCCAGGTCGCGCTTCGCGTCGCTGGCCTCCTCGGCGGATTCGGCGAAAACGGCGAGTTCGTCGTCCAGCGGCTCATGCAGGTCTTCACGGGCCGACTTGGCGCGCAGCAGGTCGATCATCTTGTAACGCGCGATGGCATGCACCCAGGCCGTCAGCGGCTGGTCGCTCTGGTAGGTGTGGCGCTGGTTGTGCATGGCGAGCAGGCATTCCTGGACGAGGTCTTCCACTTCATCGGGCCAGCCGAAAAGGCGCTTGCCCAGAAAGGCGCGCAGGTGCGCGGCGAGCTGCTGCAGGAAGTCGCGGTAGGCCTTCGCGTCGCCGTCGAGGCCGCGGAGGAACAGGCCGCGCAGCGCCGCTTCCACGTCGCCGGGATTCTTCCTGCTGCCTACGGTGTTTCGTTCCATCGGGCTGGCTGGTTACAGCCTTGTCGAAAAAGTTCCGACGCATTGTGCCGGGCCCGAGGGCGCCGGCATGGCGTCAGGGCTGCTTCAGGCACTGCTGGATGATCGGGCCGGTCCGCGTCCTGATCTTCTCCAGGTCCTGCAGGTCGGCCACGGGGGTGTCCTTCATGAGGCCGTCGGCCGCGCAGGTGCACAGCTTCTTCAGCTCTTCCTGCGATTTGTTCCCGTGCTCGCCCGCACTCTTGACGCAGCTGCCGACGAAGCTCTCCCTGAAGCTGGTCCTGAAGGCGGAGTCGAAGCCTTCGGAGAAACCCTCCCTGGCCTTGTCGCAGGCGCTCAGGCCGAGCAGGCCCAGGACGAGAAATGCACAGGCAAGCACACGCATCGTTCTTTCCTCCATCGCGTCCGGTCCATCCGTCCGTTCCCGCGCATTGTTCCCCATCTGCACGGCCATGCCCGCAGGACACCGGGTGCGCCCGTGGCGCGTTGCTTGCAAGCCGCACGCGTGATCGGTACATTGCATTTTTTGAGGGCCACCAATGTCTGCTGACAGCACAACGATCCCTTCCGCTCCCGGCGGTGCCACCGGCGCCGCGCCCCTCCCCCCGCTCCATCCCTCGCCGTCGACCGGCCACATCCGGCTGACCTCGCACGCCGGCGGCTTCGGCGCCCTGCCCATCCGATGGGGCGCCGCCACCGCGGCCGAACGCGGACCGGTGGTCGGCACCACCACCAAGCGTGCCCACCGCAACGTGATCGGCACCCACAGCGGCTCCTACAGCGTCTACCGCGCGCTCGCGGTGGCGGCCGGCGCGCTCAAGCGCGAGCACAAGGCCGACCTCACCAACACCGCGCCCACCGACGCGATCGGGCCCTATCCTCAATGGAGCGAGCCGGGGCGCATCGTCTCGCTCGACCCGTGGGGCGCGCAGGTGGCGGAGGTGTTCGCCACCGAGATGGCGGCGGGCTACGACATCCGCCCGACCATCGCGATCACCAAGGCTCACGTGATCCTGCCCGAGGTGATCGAGGCGCTTCAGAAAGGCCGCCTCAAGGCCGACGGCAGGTTCCTCACCGCCGGCGGCGCCGCGATGGTGACCAAGGCCGCGATCGAACCCGTGTGGTACCTGCCCGAGGTGGCGCGCAGATTCGGCTGCTCCGAGACCGACCTGCGCCGCACGCTCTTCGAGGAGACCGGCGGCATGTATCCCGAGCTGGTCACGCGCTCCGACCTCGAGGTGTTCCTGCCGCCCATCGGCGGGCAGACGCTCTACATCTTCGGCAACCCGCGCGACCTCGCCAACCCCGAGGTCGAGCTCACCGCGCGCATCCACGACGAGTGCAACGGCTCGGACGTGTTCGGCTCCGACATCTGCACCTGCCGCCCCTATCTCACGCACGCCATCGAGGAATGCATCCAGGGCGCGCAGCGCGGCGGCGTCGGACTGATCGCCTATTCGCGCAAGGAAGGCCGCGCACTGGGCGAGGTGACCAAGTTCCTGGTCTACAACGCACGCAAGCGCCAGGTGGGCGGCGACACGGCCGACCAGTACTTCGCGCGCACCGAGTGCGTGGCCGGCGTGCAGGACATGCGTTTCCAGGAGCTGATGCCCGACGTATTCCACTGGCTCGGCATCAGGAAGATCCATCGGCTCGTGTCGATGAGCAACCTGAAATTCGACGCGATCACCAGCTCGGGCATCGAGATCGGCGAGCGCGTGAACATCCCCGATGAATTGATCCCCGCGGACGCCCGCGTCGAGATGGACGCCAAGATGGCGGCCGGCTACTTCACGCCGGGCCCGGTGCCGGACGCGGAGGAACTGAAGAAGGCCAAGGGCCGAGGACTCAGCGAATGAACAGCAACACTCCCGGCAATCCCACCCGGAACGGCGACGACCCGAACCTGCCCGTCGACGGCTCGGGCAGCCTGCCGCCCGGCGGCGCGGGCGAAGTCGACCCCTCCATCGAATTCACCGCCGACACCGCACACCCGGCAGGCGCGGCCACGCTGCTGCGCACCACCGCGGCCATCCGCGAGCGCGCCAACGCCCTGCTCTCTCGCGCACGGCGCGGCGAGTCGCAGTGGTTCCGCATCGGCGGCGACGACGCACTCGAAGACGCGGCGCGCACCGTGGCCGAGGTCACGCGCGAGCGCTACCCGTGGGACACCATCCCGTACCACAGCCGCTGGCGCCATTTCGAGGCCGGCGGCGTGAACCGGGTCGAGGAGCTCGACAAGCTGCTCGGCAAGGTCGACGCACGCCAGCGCGCCCGCGCCCACATCGACCTGGTGCTGGTGAGCGTGCTGCTCGACGCCGGCGCCGGAGCCGGCTGGCACTACACCGAATCGGCCACGGGCCAGCGCTTCACGCGCTCGGAGGGGCTGGGCGTGGCGAGCTTCCATGCGTTCACCAGCGGGCTTTTCTCGTCCAATCCCGACCGCCCCTGCCAGGTCGACGCAGTCGGCCTGCGCGGCCTGGTCGCCGACCGCCTCGGCGACGCCTTCCAGGTGAGCGAAGTCAATCCGCTGGTCGGCCTCGCCGGCCGCGCCACGCTGCTGCGCCGGCTCGGCGAGGCCATGAGCGAGCAGCCCGAGACCTTCGGCGACGACGGCCGGCCCGGCGGGCTGTTCGACGCGCTTGTCGGCCCGTACGGCCCGGCCGCGCCGCCCACCGCCGAGGTCACGGCGCACCAGATCCTGTCGTTGCTGCTGGAGACGCTCTCGCGCATCTGGCCGGCGGCCAACGCGGTCGACAGCATCGCCGCCGACGGAAGCGACAGCCCCGGCGGCATCGGCTCGGGCGACCCCGCGCTGGCGCTCGGCGACTGCTGGCGCCACAGCGCCGTGCGCGGCCCCGGCCTCACCAACGGCTGGATGCCCTTCCACAAGCTCTCGCAGTGGCTCACCTACTCGCTGCTCGAACCCTTCGAATGGGCCGGCGTGAAGGTGCGCCAGCTCGACGCGCTCACCGCACTGCCCGAATACCGCAACGGCGGCCTGCTGATCGACAGTGGCGTGATCGTGCCGAAGGACCCGGCCTTCCTCACCCGCCAGTGGAAGGTGAGCGACGAATTCATCGTCGAATGGCGCGCGCTCACGGTGGCGCTGCTCGACGAGATCGCGCCGCGCGTGCGCAAGGTGCTCGACCGCACCGAGGAGGAGCTTCCGCTGGCCTGCGTGCTCGAAGGCGGCACCTGGGCGGCGGGCCGCGCCCTGGCACAGCGCCTGCGCGACGGCGCTCCGCCTCTGCTGATCGAGAGCGACGGCACCGTCTTTTAGACTCCAGGGTTCCCCTGTCTTCCAGCAACGCCACAAAAAATTCCGATGAGCAGCAACGTCCACCTCCTCGACCACCCCCTCATCCAGCACAAGCTCACGCTGATGCGCCGCAAGGACGCCTCCACCAACAGCTTCCGCCGGCTCCTCAACGAAATCAGCATGCTGATGGCCTATGAGGTCACGCGCGACATGCCGATGCAGGACATCGAGGTGGAAACGCCGCTGGAGACCATGCAGGCCAAGGTCATCGACGGCAAGAAGCTGGTGCTGGTGTCCATCCTGCGGGCCGGCACCGGCATCCTGGACGGCATGCTCACCGTGGTGCCCGGCGCGCGCGTGGGCCACATCGGCCTGTACCGCGACCCCAAGACGCTGACGGCCGTCGAGTACTACTTCAAGATGCCCGGCGAGATGGAGAACCGCGACGTGATCGTGGTCGACCCGATGCTGGCCACCGGCAACTCGGCCGTGGCCGCGGTCGAGCGCCTGAAGGAACTCAACCCCAAGTCGATCAAGTTCGTCTGCCTGCTGACCTGCCCCGAGGGTGTCTCGACCATGCAGAAGGCGCACCCTGACGTGGCGATCTACACCGCGGCGATCGACCGGGAGCTCAACAGCCACGGGTACATCCTTCCGGGCCTGGGCGACGCGGGCGACCGGATCTTCGGGACGAAGTGAGGCTCGCCCCCCAGGCTGCGCGCACTTCGTGTCGCTTCGCCCACCCCCCTACCGGGGGGCAACACCTGCGGCCCGGCGAAGCCGGTTCCGCGGTGTTCCCGGGATTGGGTTGCTGGGGGTTGGGGCCGTGCCCTCGTCGGGCACGAGGATTGCAGCGCTAGTTCTTTCATCACCAATCGAATCGAGGAGAAGTACCGTGACCGCACGTCGTCAATTGATCATCCGTTCCGTCGCCGTTGCCGCAGCGCTCGCTGCGGTGGGCGCCCCGGGCCTTGCGCTCGCTCAGGCCAAGCTGAAGGTGGCGGCGGTCTACACCGTGCCGTTCGAGCAGCAATGGGTGGGCCGCATCCACAAGGCGCTGAAGGCGGCCGAGGCGCGCGGGGAGATCGAATACAAGGCCACCGAGAACGTGAGCAACGCCGACTACGAGCGCGTGATGCGCGAGTACGCCACGGCCGGCAACCAGCTGATCCTGGGCGAGGTGTTCGGGGTGGAGGCGGCGGCGCGCAAGGTGGCGAAGGACTTTCCGAAGGTGGCCTTCCTGATGGGCTCCTCGCTCAAGCCCCAGGCGCCCAACTTCAGCGTGTTCGACAACTACATCCAGGAGCCCGCCTACCTCAGCGGCATGGTGGCCGGCGGCATGACGAAGAGCAACCGCATCGGCATGGTCGGCGGTTTTCCGATTCCCGAGGTCAACCGGCTGATGAACGCCTTCATGGCCGGCGCGAAGGAAACGAACCCGAAGGTGGAGTTCAGCGTGAGCTTCATCAACAGCTGGTTCGACCCGCCGAAGGCCAAGGAAGCGGCTTTCGCCATGATCGACAAGGGCGCCGACGTGATGTACGCGGAGCGCTTCGGCGTTTCCGATGCCGCCAAGGAAAAGGGCAAGCTCGCCATCGGCAACGTGATCGACACGCAGAGCCAGTACCCCGACACGGTGGTGGCCTCGGCCCTGTGGAACTTCGAGCCGGCGGCCGACCGCGCGATCAAGCTCGTGAAGGAAGGCAAGTTCGCCGCCGAGGACTACGGCATCTACGCGCAGATGAAGTACAAGGGCTCCGAGCTCTCGCCGCTGGGCACCTTCGAGAAGAAGGTCCCGGCCGACATCGTCGCGAAGGTGAAGGCCAAGCAGGCCGACATTCTCTCGGGCAAGTTCACCGTGAAGGTCGACGACTCCCAGCCCAAGTCGACGGCACGATGAAACACACCCCCAGGCCCCGCGCACCTCGTGTCGCTTCGCCCACCCCCTTGCAGGGGGCAACACCTGCGGCCCGGCAGAGCCGGTTCCGCGGTGTTCCCCGAATGGCCGGGAATGTTCTTGCTGCCGCAGCAATCGGGCTCTCGCTGACCGGCTGCGTGGGCGTCTACAAGGGCGGCGCCGTCGCCATCAACAGCAGCACGCGGCTCGACGACACGCCGCGCATCGCGGTGCTGTCGGCCTTCGAGCCCGAGCTGAAGCTGCTGCTCACGCGGCTGCAGGGTCCGGTGAAGCACAGCGTCAATGGCGTGGAATTCACCACCGGCACGCTCGAAGGCAAGCCGGTCGTGCTGTTCCTCTCCGGCATCAGCATGACCAACGCGACGATGAACACGCAGCTGGCGCTCAACCGCTTCCGCGTGACCAACATCGTCTTCAGCGGCATCGCAGGCGGCGTGAACCCGTCGCTGCACGTGGGCGACGTCACCGTGCCGGCGCAGTGGGGCCAGTACCTCGAAGTGCTGATGGCGCGCGAGACCTCTCCCGGCAGGTACACCGCCCCGCCCTTCATCACCGACGCGACGCTGCCCAACTTCGGGATGATGTTCCCGCGCCCGGTCGAGGTGCGTTCGGCGGCGCGGCCGGAGATCCACCGCAAGTTCTGGTTCGAGGCCGACCCGAAGATGCTCGAGGTGGCCCGCAGCATCCGCAACGTCGACCTGGCCAACTGCAGCGCCGGCAAGTGCCTGCCGCGCAAGCCGCAGCTGGTGGTGGGCGGCAACGGCGTCTCGGGCCAGGCCTTCATGGACAACAAGGCCTACCGCGAATACACCTACAAGACCTTCCAGGCCAACGTGCTCGACATGGAGACCGCGGCCGTGGGCATGGTCGCCTACAGCAACGGCGTGCCCTTCATCGCCTTCCGCTCGCTCAGCGACCTCGCGGGCGGCGGCGACGGCGAGAACGAAATGGGCACCTTCATGGGCATCGCGGCGGACAACTCCGCCAAGGTCATGCTGGCCTTCCTGGCCGCCTGGAAGTGACGGCGGCGCCCGCCGGCCTCATCCGACTCGTTCTGCTTCCGGGCATGGACGGCACCGGCGAGCTCTTCGAGCCCCTGGCCCAGGCCATGGAACGGCGAGACGCCATCGACGTCGTGCGCTATCCCGGCACCGAGCCGCTGGGCTATGACGAGCTCGAACGGCTGGTGCGCGCGCAGTTGCCGGCCGGCAAGCCCTTCGTTCTTCTGGGCGAATCCTTCTCGGGACCGCTGGCCATCTCCATCGCGGCGTCTCCGCCGCCGGGGCTGCGCGGCCTGATCCTGTGCTGCAGCTTTGCCCGCCGTCCTGCACCGGGGCTGGCGCTGCTGCGCGGCGGCCTGCTCGAGCTGTCGATGAGGTTCCTGCACTCCGGCCCGATGCGCGGACCGATGCGGCGCATGCTGCTGGGCCGCTTCGCCACGCCGCGCCTCGCGGCCCTGCTGCAGGGTTCGCTGCGGCAGGTGTCGACCGCCGTCATGACGCGCCGCATGAAGGAAGTGCAGCGCGTGAACGTGGTCGACAAGCTTGCGCGGGTGCGCGTGCCCGCGATGTACCTTCAGGCCATGGAGGACCGCATCGTTCCCGACCAGGCCGCCCGTACCATCCAGCATGCGCTGTCGGGCCTTCGCATCGTCCGGCTCGAAGGCCCGCACGGATTGCTGCAGGCCGCGCCCCTAGCCGCCGCCAATGCCATCGACAACTTTTGCCGCGAGCTCGGCAGTTCCGAGCCCGCCATCCCATGAACCCTCTTGTGCTCCGGCTCGGCGGCATCACCAAACGCTTCGGCGCGCTGGTGGCCAATGACGCCATTTCCCTGGACCTGCACGCAGGCGAGGTGCTCGCGCTGCTCGGCGAGAACGGTGCCGGAAAGTCGACGCTGATGTCGATCCTGTTCGGCCACTATGTCGCCGACGAAGGCAGCATCGAAGTCTTCGGCTCGCCGCTGCCGCCGGGCAACCCCAAGGCGGCGCTCGCCGCGGGCGTCGGCATGGTGCACCAGCACTTCACGCTGGCCGACAACCTCAGCGTGCTCGACAACGTGATGATGGGCACCGAACCGCTTTGGCGCCCGGTGTCGCGCCGCGCCGCCGCGCGCGAGCGGCTGCTCGATGTGGCGCGGCGCTTCGGCCTGCCGGTGCAGCCCGATGCGCTCGTCGGCAGCCTCTCGGTCGGAGAACGCCAGCGCGTGGAAATCCTGAAGGCGCTGTACCGCGGCGCGCGCATCCTCATCCTCGACGAGCCGACCGCCGTGCTCACGCCGCAGGAGAGCGAGGCGCTCTTCGCCACGCTCTCGCAAATGGTGGCGCAGGGGCTGTCGGTGATCTTCATCAGCCACAAGCTCGACGAGGTGCTGCGCGTGTCGCACCGCATCGCCGTGCTGCGCGGCGGCAAGCTGGTGGCCGAGGCCTGCACGGCCGACACCACGCAGGCGCAGCTCGCGCTCTGGATGGTCGGGCATGCGGTGGAGGCGCCGAAGCGCCGGCCCGCGAAGTCGGTGGGCGATGCCGTCTGCGTGCTCGACCACGTGAGCACCGCGGCCTCCGCCAAGGGCGACGGGCGCGACCGGCTGCGCGAGGTGTCGCTGACGCTGCGCGCGGGCGAGATCACCGCCATCGCCGGTGTCTCGGGCAACGGGCAGGTCGCGCTGGCCGAGCTGCTGTGCGGCACGCGCCGCGCGACCTCCGGCACGGCCCAGCTCATGGGCCGCGCGCTGCCGCCCTCGCCGGCCCGGCTGGTGCAGCGCGGCGTCGCGCGCATTCCGGAGGACCGTCACGCGGTCGGCGTGGTCGGCGACTTGCCGGTGTGGGAGAACGCGGTGTCGGAGCGGCTGCGAAGCCCCGTGTTCTCGCGCTGGTCGTGGATCGTGAAGCGCGCAGCAGCCCGACTCCACGCCCGGCGCATCGAAAAGGCGTTCGACGTGCGCGGAGCCGGCCTGATGGCGCCGGCTCGCTCGCTCTCGGGCGGGAACATGCAGAAACTGATTCTTGGACGCGCCCTGCTGGCGCCCGAACAACCCGAACCCGACTCCAGCCAGGACAAGGCCGACAGGAAGCACCCCAACCGAGCCCCGCGCCTGATCGTCGCGCACCAGCCCACCTGGGGCCTGGACATCGGCGCCGTCGCCTATGTGCAGCAGCAGCTGATCGCCGCCCGCGACGCGGGGGCAGCCGTGCTGGTGATTTCCGACGACCTCGACGAAGTGCTCGCGCTGGGCGACCGCGTGGCCGTGATGCACGGCGGCCGCCTGGGCGAAGCGCGCCCTGCCGCGGCATGGACGCGCGAGGCCATCGGGCTGGCCATGGCCGGCGCGACGTCGGCATCCCACGCCAAGGGAGCTTCGTCATGATGCGGCTCGAACGACGCCACGAGACCTCGCGCATGGCGCTGGTGCTCGCCCCCGTCGGCGCGATCGTCTTCACGATGGCGATCAGCGCGCTGCTGGTGCTTTGGGCCGGCGCGCCGATCGGCCGCACCTATGCGCTGCTGCTGCAAGGCGGCTTCGGATCGGTGTTCGCGTGGAGCGAGACGCTCACGCGGGCGATCCCGCTGATCCTCACCGGGCTGGCTGCCACCGTCGCCTTCAAGGCGCGGCTCTTCAACATCGGTGCGGAAGGCCAGCTCTACGCCGGCGCGCTGGCTGCCGTGGCAGTGGGCGGCATGCATGGCGGCACCGGCTTCGAGCTGTCGCCGTGGCTGCTCTTCCCGCTGATGATGCTGGCCGCCGCCATTGCCGGCGCGCTGATGCTGCTGGGTCCGGCGCTCATGAAGAACCGGCTGGGCGTGGACGAGGTCGTCACCACGCTGCTGATCAACTTCATCGTGCTGCTGGGCGTGTCGGCGCTGCTCGACGGGCCGATGAAGGACCCGACGGCCATGGGCTGGCCACAGAGCGTGTCGCTGCAGTCCGACCTCGAACTGGGCAAGCTCGTCGCGCAGACGCGGGTTCATACCGGCTTGCTCTGGGCGGTGTCGCTGGCGGTGATGGTGTGGGCGATCTTCAAGTACACGGTGCTGGGCTTCGACATCCGCGCCGTGGGCGCGAACGCGCGCGCCGCCGCCTTCGCGGGCGTGCCGGTGACGCGCACGGTGGTGATGGTGGCGCTGCTCTCGGGCGCGCTGGCCGGGCTGGCGGGCGCCATCGAGGTGGCGGGCCGCACCAGCTACGTCACGCTCGACATGTCGCCGGGCTACGGCTACACCGGCATCGTGATCGCGATGCTGGCGGGGCTGCATCCGCTGGGCGTGATCGCCGCCGCGGTGTTCGTGGCCGGTGTGCTCGTGGGCGCCGACACCATGAGCCGTGCGGTGGGCGTGCCGACCTACATCGCCGACGTGATCGTCGCGGCCTCGCTGATCGCGGTGCTGGTGGCGACGCTGCTCACGCAGTACCGGGTGAGGATGACGAAATGACGGCAGCCTTCGCATCTTCTGCCTTGCTCCTTCCCCCGCTGCGGGAAGGCTGGGATGGGGGCATCGGAGTCCCCATCGAGCGCCGCTTGCCCCCACCCCGGCCCTCCCCCGGAAGGCGAGGGAGAAATACGCAATGACCGACCTCCTGGACATTCTTTCCAACGCCGCCTTCTGGGTCGCGGTGCTGCGCATCGCCACGCCGCTCATCCTGGGTACGCTCGGCGTGCTGCTGTGCGAGCGCGCGGGCGTGCTCAACCTCGGCATCGAGGGGATCATGGTCGCAGGCGCCTTCACCGGCTGGCTCGCGGTCTATGCCGGTGCGCCGCTGTGGGTGGGCGTGGGGGTGGCCGCGCTCGCGGGCATGGTGTTCGGGCTGCTGCATGCCTTCCTGACCGTCGGGCTGGCGCTTTCGCAGCACGTCTCGGGGCTGGGCATCACCCTGCTGGCGACCGCGCTGAGCTACTTCGGCTATCGCGTGAGCTTTCCGAAGGTGAACACGCCGCCTACCATCACGCCCTTCGCACCGATGGACTGGCTGCCCATTCCCATCCTGGGTGCGCAGACCGCGCTCACCCTGTTCGCGCTGCTGCTGGTGCCGGCGGTGGGCTGGGTGCTGTACCGCACGCCGCTGGGCCTCGCGCTGCGCATGGCCGGCGAGAACCCGCAGGCCGCCGAGAGCCAGGGCGTGTCGGTCGCCGCCACGCGCACCGGCGCCATCGTCGCGGGCTCGGCGCTGATGGGCATGGCGGGCTCCTTTCTCACGCTGTCGGCCTTCAACGCCTTCTTCTTCAACATGGTGAACGGCCGCGGCTGGATCTGCGTGGCGCTGGTGGTGTTCGCCTCGTGGCGGCCGGGCAAGGCCCTGCTGGGCGCGCTGCTGTTCGCTTTCTTCGATGCGCTTCAGCTGCGGCTGCAACAATCGGGCGACGCCGTGCTGCCCTACCAGATCTACCTGATGCTGCCCTACCTGCTGTCGATCCTGGCGCTGGTGCTGGTGGCGCGCAAGGCAAGCTACCCGCAGGCGTTGATGAAACCGTACCGCAAGGGGGAACGCTGATGACCACGAGGACCGCCGCCGCCGCGCGAGGCGCCCTGCTCACGGCGCTGCTGGCTCTGTTGACCATGGGCAGCAACGGCGCTCGCGCACTCGGCATGAACTACGGCTACGAGGCCTTCAGCACGGCCGACGCCGTGACCTGGGTGCAGATGTGCGGCACCTGGGGCAAGGACCACCAGGGCACCTACCGCGTGGTGCACGCCGAGCAGTACGCCCAGTCGTTCCTCTACGTGCAGTGGATGAGCCGCGACGCCAACGGCAGCCTGCGCGCGGAGCACACGGTCGCCATCGCCGAACTCGACAACGACCATGCGGAGATTTCGCTGTCCGACCTCACCTGCCGCGCCACGCCGCGCGGCATCGTCGTCACCGCCAAGGCCGACTCGGGACACGACGAGAAGCTGCGCCGCGTGACCATCGAGGTCGGGCCTGCGCCGGGGCAATACCGGTACCGGGCGCAGAACTCGCGCTGAAGCGGCCGAGGCGGACAGCCGAATGGATACGGTGCTGCACCTGGACACGGCAAGCGGGCGGCTGTCGGCGGCCGGGATCATCGTCGACACCGACACCCGTGCAGACGACCTGCCCGCGCACTTCACGAAAAGAGCCGAAACCGCCCATGTCGAGGGACAGCTCGTGGATTGCGTATTCGCCCGGGCAGCGGCAACCTCGGGCGACATGACGGTGCAGCTCCAGCTGCGTTTCGAGAAAGAACTGCTCGTGAGCTGCTTCCTCACGCTCACGACCCCCGCCCTTCGCAAGCTGGAAGACGCCGACTTCTACGGCAGCGTCGACCAGCGCCATCGCTTCCACGAGCGCTGGCTGGCCACCATGGGCGTTGCCCGCCGCCCGGCCGGATTCCACTGGGGCAGCATCGGCGTCGCCCGCGACCGCAGCGACTACGTGTATATCTACCTCCACAACCTGAACAACCGCTGGGCCCATCGGCACCAGCCCTCGCCGCAGTGAGCGGGACAATCCCGCTGACCGATCGACCACAGAACACGCAAAGGCCGCCACGATGCTCGACCTCCTCATCACCAACGCCACCCTCCCCGACGGCCGCACCGGCATGTCGGTCGCCGTGCAGGACGGGTGCATCGCCGAAGTCACGCCCGGGCTCGATGCGCCGGCGCACGAAAAGCTCGACGCCCAGGGCCTGCTGCTCTCGCCCCACTTCGTCGACCCGCATTTCCACATGGACGCCACGCTGAGCTACGGCCTGCCGCGCGTCAACCAGAGCGGCACGCTGCTCGAAGGCATCGCGCTGTGGGGCGAGCTGAAGCCCCTGCTGACGGCCGACGCGCTCATCGAGCGCGCGCTGGCCTATTGCGACTGGGCGGTGGCCAAGGGGCTGCTGGCGGTGCGCTCGCATGTGGATACGAGCGACCCGAGCCTGCTGGCGGTCGATGCGCTGCTGGAGGTCCGGCGCAAGGTGGCGCCGTATCTCGATCTTCAGTTGGTCGCCTTTCCGCAGGACGGCGTGCTGCGCTCGCCCGGCGGCGTCGAGAACCTTGAGCGCGCCCTCGACAAGGGCGTGGACGTGGTCGGCGGCATCCCGCACTTCGAGCGCACCATGGCGGATGGCGCCGCCAGCGTGAAGCTGCTGTGCGAGATCGCGGCCGACCGGGGCAAGCTGGTCGACATGCACTGCGACGAGTCGGACGACCCGCTCTCGCGCCACATCGAGACGCTGGCCTTCGAGACGCAGCGCCTGGCGCTGCAGGGCCGCGTGACGGGCTCGCACTGCACCTCGATGCACTCGATGGACAACTACTATGTGAGCAAGCTGCTGCCGCTGATCGCCGAAAGCGGCGTGTCGGTGGTCTCCAACCCGCTCATCAACATCACGCTGCAGGGCCGCCACGACACCTACCCCAAGCGCCGCGGCATGACGCGCGTGCCGGAGCTCTTGGCCGCCGGCGTGAACGTCGCCTTCGGCCACGACTGCGTGATGGACCCCTGGTACGGCATGGGCTCGGGCGACATGCTCGAAGTGGCGCACATGGGCCTGCACGTGGCGCAGATGACCAGCCAGGAAGGCATCCGCCAGTGCTTCGAGGCGGTGACGACCAATGCCGCGCGCGTGATGCACCTGGAGAACTACGGCCTCGAGGCCGGCTGCGACGCCAGCTTCGTGCTGCTGCAGGCGCGCGACCCGGTCGAGGCGATCCGCCTGCGCGCCGCACGGCTCAAGGTGTTCCGCAAGGGCCGCCTGCTGGCCGAAACGCCGGCTGCCACGGCCAGCCTGCACCTTCCCGGCCGTGGCGAATCGACGAGCTGGATGGTGCCGAAGCCCCAGGACTGAATCAGAAAGCTACGTGCCGCCCTGCGCGATCTGCATCGGCAGACGCAGCCGTGCATGCAGGCCGGCACCGGGCGGCGTCTCGAGTTCGAGCCGCCCGCCGTGCGCCTGCGCGATGCGCTGCACGATCGCCAGCCCCAGCCCCGCGCCGGCCACGCCGCCGCGCTCCGCACGACCGCGGCGAAAAGCCTGCCTGAGCGCGTCGGCCTCGCCGGGTTCGATGCCATCGCCGCCGTCGATGACCTCGACGACGATCTCGTCGCCATCCACGCGGGTCGACAGGATGACCGGAGGTCTGCCATGCCGCCAGGCGTTCTCGATCAGGTTGCCGATGGCGCGCCGCATGGCCTGCGGGCGCAAGGCGACAGTGGGCACGTCGCCCAGTTGCAGGACCAGGAGGCGGCCATGGTCGGCACCGGCGGCAGCCAGCGAACACACCATGTCGTCCAGCGACGTAGCCACCGGCCTCTCGTCCCCCTCGCCTCTCGCGAAATCGAGGAACTGGCCCACGATGGCGTCCATTTCCTCCACGCTGCGGGTCATGCTGCTCACGAGTTCGGGTTCCATGCGCTCGCGCAGTATTTCAACTCCCAGGCGTAGCTTGGTGAGCGGTGTGCGAAGGTCGTGGGAGATGCCGGCCAGCATCAAGGCGCGCTCGCGCTCGGTCTGGCGAAGGCTGCTGACCAGTTGATTGAAGCTGCGACTCACGGTTGCCACTTCGGTGGGGCCGTCTTCGGGCAACGGCACGGGCTCATAACCGCCAGCCAGGGTCTGCGCGGCCTGCACCACGCGCACCAGCGGCCTGTTGAGCCGGCGCTGGAACCACAGCGCTCCCGCCAGGGCGAGCAGCGCGCTGCCTATCGACACCGCCACCAGCGCCCCCGTGAACTCGCGCGCCGGCAGCACACCGGGCATCACGATCCAGTGCTCGCTGCCGTCGACCATCAGCCGCAGCGCGAGGCCGCCGTCTTCCTCGCGGCGCCAGACGGCATCGACACCGAGGCTGGAGATGCGCGCCGACACCGAGCGCACGAAGCTGCGCTCCAGCGGCGTGAGCATCGGGCGCAGTCCTTCGCCTGCCCGCCTTGCGCGATCGGCCCGGCCAGCCAGCGCCTGGCGATTGAAGCCATCGACGAAGGCCGGCCGCTGCGCGGGCGGCAGCGCCAGCAGGCCGGAGCGGATCGCATCGACGTTGCGCGCCACGCTTTCAGCGATCTGGTCCAGGCGGGGCTTGAGCACCATCTCGCGAAGCAGCAGCGCGCCGCCAAGCTGGCCCAGCACGATCAGCACGACGATCAGCAGCGCGTTACGCCCGAACAGGCTGCGGGGAAAGAGCCTCATGGCACGAACAGGTAGCCCACGCCCCAGACGGTGCGGATGTGGCGCGGCTGGGCGGAGTCAGCCTCGATCAGCTTGCGCAGCCGCATCACCTGCACGTCGATGCTGCGGTCGGTCGCTTCATGGTCGCGGCCATGGGCCAGTTCGATCAGGCGCTCGCGGCCCAGGGGCCGGTTGGCGTTGAGCGCCAGCGCCTGCAGCAGGGCGAATTCGCCGGTGGTCAGCGCAATGTTCTCCTTCGATCCGTCCGATTCGCGTTCGAGGCGCCGCTCTCCGACGTGCAGCGTGAACACGCCGAAGCGCACGCTTTCCTGCGAGGACGCGGGTCCGCCATGCGCACCCAGCATGCGCTGGCGGCGCACCAGCGCCTGAATGCGCGCCAGCAGTTCGCGCGGGTTGAAAGGCTTGGGCAGATAGTCGTCGGCGCCCATCTCGAGGCCGACGATACGGTCGACCGGGTCGCCGCGCGCGGTGAGCATCAGGATGGGAATGGTCTCGCCCTGGGCACGCAGCCGGCGGCACACGGCCAGCCCGTCCTCCCCCGGCATCATGACGTCCAGCACCAGTACGTCGAAGCGCTCGCGCGCCAGCAGCTTGTCGAGCGGCAGGGCGCTCTCGACGGTGCGCACGGCATAGCCCTGGTCGCCAAGGTAGCGCTGCAGCAACGCGCGCAGGTCGGCTTCGTCGTCGGCAATCAGGATGCGGGCCAGCGCTTCGGTCATGCGGCGGATCGTAACGGCGGTCGCCCTGCCCGGTCGCGCGGGAAATCATGACAAACGATGACAAGGCCCGCAGGAGCGCTCACGGATTGTCATGAACGGGCCTGGCCGCGCCATGGATGGCTCACATCTCGCGGCCACAGTCACCGCAACGGCCCCGCGCGGTGCGGAGCCGGCACCGCAAGGAGTCCCGAACATGAAGCGCGTTCTTTCCCTGTCCACCTTCGCCGTGCTGGCCGGCGCCATGCTCGCATCCGGCTCGCCCGCCGATGCGGATGCGGCCAGCCGGCATGTGGTGCGGCCCAACTCGGCGGGCGGCGCCACCGCCACCAACATGCGAGCGGTACGCGGGCCCTACGGAGGCTACGCCGCACGCGCAGGCTCGACTTCCGTCAACCCCGACGGCTCGGCCAGCCACCGCAGCGGCTTTGCAGCAGCCGGCGCACGCGGCAGCGTGGAAAGCAGTGGAAGCGCGAGCCGCGACGCATCGGGCAACGTGACCCAGAGCCGCAGCACCACGGCCACCAGCGCCGTCACCGGCAACAGCGTGCAGAGCAGCACCAGCTACAGCAGCGGCAGCGGCCTGACGCACAGCGCCACCTGCTACAGCGCGGCCGGCGCGGTCATCCCCTGCCGTTGATGCCGGAGAGAAAAGCCATGAAGACATGCCACGTCCTCCTTCTGGCACTCGCGACGGCATCGTTCGCCGCCTGCGCCCAGACACCCGATGCAGGCCGCGCCGCGCAGATGCGCACCGAGCTGCACAGGCGTTTCGGCGCCGCAGACATCGACGCCGACGGGCGCCTCACCCGTGACGAAGCCCGCGGCAGGATGCCTTGGGTCTACCGCAATTTCGACGCCATCGACAGAGCCCGCGCGGGCAGCGTGACGACGGAGCAGATAGAGGCCTACGCCATGACCCAGCAACCCCGCGCACGGCAAAAATAGCACCATGGCCTTCGATTTGATCCGTGATTCGATGGGTCCCGCCATCGGCATCTGGCTGACCGGCCTGCTCGTCTTCGTGCTCGCGGCGGCCACGCTGGAAGGCCTGGTCCAGAGCTTCGTGCGGCGCCAGTCCTACGACTGGCGCGCCTATGGCGCCTCGCTCGCCGACGCGGTGGGCCGGCGAGCGGTCGACGCGCTGGGCCTGTCGATTGCCGCGCCGGTGCTGACCTGGGCGCATGCGCACCGGGTCGACACCATTTCGCTGTCGACGCCGGCGGCCTTCGCACTGCTCTTCGTGGGGCAGGAGTTCTGCTACTACTGGTATCACCGCGCGGCGCACCGGGTGCGCTGGTTCTGGGCCACGCACGCGGTGCACCACTCGCCCAACGAACTCACGCTGGCCGCCGCACTGCGCCTGGGCTGGACAGGCAAGCTCACCGGCACCGCGCTGTTCTTCGCGCCGCTCGTGTGGCTGGGCTTTCCGCCGGTGGCGGTGGTGGCAACCCTCGCCGCCAACCTGCTCTACCAGTTCTGGCTGCACGCACCGTGGATGCCTCGCCTGGGGCCGCTCGAATGGGTGCTGAACACGCCAGCGCACCACAAGGTGCACCATGCGTCGAACCCGGAATACCTCGACCGCAACTACGGCGGCGTGCTGATCGTGTTCGACAGGATGTTCGGCACCTTCGCACAGGAAAGAGGCGACGTGCGGCTGCGCTATGGCCTGACCACGCCGCTGCTCACGCACAACCCGCTGCGCATCGCATTCCACGAATGGGCGAACCTGGGCCGCGACCTCTGGCGAGCCAAGGGGTGGCGCGCGAAAATCTCTGCCCTTTTCGGTCCCCCGGGAGCCCTGTCATGACTCGTTTGTTGCGGATCTGCGCAGCCTGGCTGTGCATGACGGCTTTCTTGCCCGCGACGGCGCAGCCGTCCGGTTCGCCTGTCGCACAGCCGGACGTGCGCCTGCTGGCCAACCAGCCCTACGGCCCCGATCCGCGCCAGCGCATGGATGTCTACCTGCCGCCGAAGATGCAGCAAGGTGCCCCGATGCTCTTGATGGTCCACGGCGGTGCCTGGATGTTCGGCGACAAGGCGGCCGCATCGGTGGTCGACCGGAAGGTCGAGCACTGGGTGCGCGAGCAGGGTTTCATCCTGGTCTCGGTGAGCTACCGCTTCGTGCCGCAGGTCGACGTGATGCAGCAGGCGCAGGACGTCGCACGTGCCGTCGCCACCGCGCAGGCGAACGCGCCTTCGTGGGGCGGTGATGCCGGCCGCATCGTGCTCATGGGCCACTCGGCCGGCGCGCATCTCGCGGCGCTGGTCAGCGCATCGCCTTCCATTGCCCGCCAGCAAGGCGCCCGCCCCTGGCTCGGCACCGTGGCACTCGACAGTGCGGCGCTCGATACGGCCGAACTGATGCAGCGCCGGCACATGCCCTTCTACGACCGCGTGTTCGGCGGCGATCCGGCCTTCTGGCGCAGCGTGTCGCCCACCGACGCACTGGCTTCCGGCGCGCCGCCGATGCTGCTGGTGTGCTCGACCCAGCGCCGCGATGGCTCCTGCGCTCAGGCGAGGCAGTTCGCGGCGCGCATCGCGGCGACAGGCGGCCGTGCCGAGGTGGCGCCGGAAGATCTCTCGCACGCGCAGATCAACGCCGAGCTGGGGCTGCCGGGCGCCTACACCACCACAGTGGATGCCTTCGTCCGCTCGCTGCTCAAGGCATCGGGCCGAAGCTAGGCGAGCTCCTGCGCCAGCGCCGTCAGCGCCTCGCCGACCGGGCGCTCGACCTTCAGCGAGAGAAGCGGATCGGCCCGGGTGCGCCCCAGGTTCACTGCCGCCACCGGCTTGCCCGCCGCGGCCGCCGCCTGCACGAAGCGGAAGCCCGAATAGACCATCAGCGACGAGCCGGCGACGAGCACCGCATCGGCCTCCTCCAGCGCGGCGAAGGCGGCGGTGACGCGCTCCTTCGGCACGCTTTCACCGAAGAACACCACATCGGGCTTGAGCAGGCCGCCGCAGTGCGGACAGGCCGGCACGTCGAAGTCGGAGAAATCACGGCCGTCGAGGTCGGCGTCGCCGTCGGGCGCGGCGCGGGCTTCCAGCTCGGCCCAGCGCGGATTGCGCCGCCGCAGTTCGAGCTGCAGTTCTGCGCGCGGCGTGCGCCGCTCGCAGCCCATGCAGCGCACGGTGTCGATGCGCCCGTGCAGGTCGATGGCACCGCGGCTGCCGGCAGCCTCGTGCAGGCCGTCGACGTTCTGCGTGAGCAGCAGGCCGACGCGGCCCGCCTCGCCCAGCCGCGCCAGTGCGTGGTGCGCGGCACCCGGGCGGGCACCCGCCATCGTCGGCCAGCCGATCAGGCTGCGCGCCCAGTAGCGCTTGCGCGTGGATTCCTCGCCCATGAAGGCCTGGTAGGTGACCGGCGACGGACGTTTCCATTCGCCATCGACGTCGCGGTAGTCGGGAATGCCCGATTCGGTGCTGCAGCCCGCGCCGGTGAGCACGAAGAGCTTGCGGTGGCGCGTGGCGAAGTCGGCGAGCCCGGCATAGGCAGCAGGGTTGGCGGCGAGGTTGGCGGACATGCAGCGAGCATAAGTCGGCGGCCCGATTCCTGCTAAAGCCCTGGCTCTTGCCCGTCGCCGGAGAACGCCATGAACCACCACTCAAGCCCCCATCGCCCTACGCGGCGCGCTGCGATGCAGATCCTTGCCGCAGGCCTCGCCGGCGCAGCCCTGCCCGCCTTCGCCCAGTGGCCCGACCGGGCCATCAAGATCATCGTGACCTTCCCGCCCGGCGGCTCCAGCGACGTGCTCGCCCGCGTGATGGCGGAACAGCTCGCGAAGAAGCTGGGGCAGCCCGTGGTGGTCGACAACAAGCCCGGCGCGGGCGGCACCATCGGCGGCGCGCTGGTGGCGTCCTCACCGGCCGACGGCTACACGCTGATGCTGTCGAACACCACGCCGATCGCGCTCGGCCCATTCACGCTCGACAAGCTGCCCTACGACCCCGTCACGGGCTTCACCCATGTCGCCTACCTCGGGGCGGCGCCGCTGGTGATCATGGCGAGCAAGGGCTCCGGCCTCAAGACCTTCGCCGACTTCGAGGCGCTGGCGCGCAAGGAAGGCCGCATCGACTTCGGCTCGGGCGGGCCCGGGTCCATCGGGCACATCCACGGCGAGCTGCTGAAGAAGATCACCGGGATCAACATGGTGCACGTGCCCTATCGCGGCGGTGCGCCGATGAGCACCGACCTCATCGCCAACACCATCCCGGTGGGTATCGACGTCATCACCTCGTACGTTCCCTTCTTCAAGAGCGGCCAGCTGGTGCCGCTGGCCGTGACGGGCACGCAGCGTTCGCCGCTGATGCCGGAGGTGCCGACGATGGTCGAGCTGCGTCAGCCGAAGCTGGTGCTGGAGAACTTCTTCGGCCTCTCGGGGCCGGCCAAGCTGCCGCCGGACGTGGTGGCGCGCCTCAATGCCGCATGCAACGAGGTGCTGGCCATGCCCGATATCCAGAAGAAGCTGACCGAGCTGGGCATCGTCGCGAAACCGGAGTCGGTGGCCGTGTTCAACGGCTTCGTGAAGGAGCAGGTCGAAGTGCTCGGGCCGACGGTCAAGGGCGCCGGCATCAAGCTGTAGCCTCGCGGCCGCTCGGGCAGCCCCCAGAGCCCTTCAGAAGCGGACGCAGACGGCCTGCCTCTCCTGCAGCACCGCCTCCTGTGCGAATCGCTGGCGGTAGGTGCCCACGATGGTTGCGATGGCCGCGTCGTCCTTCTCGCTGCGGGCGTGCAGCAGCACCACCAGCTTGGAGCGCTCGCGCACGGCCTCGCCGGACATGCCGCGCCACTGGCCCGCCGCGTCGATCACCGTGAGCCCCTTGGGAAAGGCCGGCGTCACCGCGCTGTCCAGGAAGGCGGTCCATTCGGCATCGGAGACCTGGCCACCCGAGGGAATGGCACGGCCGAAGTACAGCGTGTCGCGCTCGAAGGCCTCGAAGCCGCTTGCGCAGGCGTTCGCGCCAACTGGCGCGGGCGGCAGGCTCCCGCACCCGGCGAGCGCGATCGCCGCCGCGGCGGCCGCCAGCGCGGCACGGCCGGGAGAAAGGATGGTTGCCGTCGTCGTTGTCATGCAAACACCTCGGTGCGTCGACCTCACTCAGCCCGGCAGCAGGACCAGCGGCGCCGGCTGGCCCTCGCCCGGCGGCTGGCCGCGGTCGAGCAGCCTCCAGCCGGGACTCCAGCGCGAAAGGCGGTTCTCGGCAACGGCCTCCTCCAGCATCGACTGGGCAGCGTCCGGGTGCTGCCAGTCGAGCGCCAGCGTGCGCAGGTCCCAGTCCCACCAGGGGCAGGCAAGGATGCGCTCCACCAGCGCGTCCGGAAAACGCCGGCGGATGACCCGCGCGGGCACGCCGCCCACCACGGTGAACGGCTCCACATCGTGCGTCACCACGGCGCCCGCGCCGATCACCGCGCCGTCGCCGATGGTGATGCCGCTCTTGAGGCTCACGCGCGAGCCGATCCACACGTCGTTGCCGATGGTCACCGGCGAGTGCGAAGCGAACTGCCCGACGGACTGGTGCCGGTAGGGCTCCGGAAAATTCGGCGCGTAGGCCAGCATGTGCGTGGTGAACCAGTCGGCCGGATGGTCGGACAGGGTCTGCACGCCGTCGCCGATCGAGCAATAGCGCCCCATGCGAACGTCGACGAGCAGCACGCCGGGCGAGATGCTCGAATAGGCGCCGATGGAGCAGCTGGCATGCAGCTGCGCCGAATGCCAGATGCGCACCGGCGTCTCGAAGCGCAACGGCGTCGGCAGCAGGCAGCCTTCGGAGAGGAAGAGCCCGTAGCTTTCGAGCCCCTTCGACAGTTCCGCGTTGATCGTCAGGCTCATGGGCTGGGCGCTCCGCTGTGTCGTTGCGTCGATCAGGCCTCGGGCGCGATGGCCTCGGCGTATTCGTAGAGCGCGCCGAGGATCTCCTCCCCGCGCTCGTCGGCGTTCTCGGAGAGCGCGTCGACCTCGCTGAACAGCATCTCGATGGTGCGTGCGCCGCCCTCGCCCTTGAAGAGCCTGGCGACGCGCAGCGCTTCCCAGCGCTCGGTCTCGTCCTCGTTCAGCAGTTCGGGCCAGTTGCGGGCGCGGTAGCGGAAGAGGAGTTCTTCGAGCCGTCCGTCGTCGAAGCCGGTGCGGTCCTTGGCCAGTTCCTCGGGCGAGAGGCCGCGCAACTGGTTCAGGCGTCGCCGGTCGGCATTGCCGACGAAGCCGCCGTACAGGTCCTCGTCGACGTCGGGCGTGGCCTCCTTGGGGCGGGCATATACCTGCGACCAGATCGCGCTCATGTCGGGCAGGTCGCGCGCGATGGCCGCGTGGCGCATCGCCGCCTCCAGGTCGACGCCCCAGCGCTCGGCCATGGGCGCCGCGAGCGTGCGCAGGTTGCCGACGACCATCGGCGACTTGTTGAGGTGCACGCCCTTGACCGGCAGGCGCACCACACCCTCGGGCAGGTCCGCGGTGCGGGTGAAGAGGCGCAGCCGCAGCGTCTCGACGTCGATGTCGCGCAGTTCGCTCGGGTCGTGGGCCAGGTCCCAGGCCAGCAGCTCGTTCTTGTTGGTGGGATGGCTCGCCAGCGGCCACATCACGGCGAGGCAGCCGCGCTCGACCGGGAACATGCCCGAGACATGCAGGAAGGGCTTCGCGGTCTCGCGCGTCGCGGGCAGGCCGAGTTCGGTGGCGACGCGGTCCTTCCTGTGCAGGCCGAAGGCGAAGTCGAACAGCTTGGGCTGCTTGCTGCGGATGAGGCGGGCCAGCGCGATGGTGGCGCGCACGTCGGACAAGGCATCGTGTGCCGACTCGTGCAGCAGGCCGTTGGCACGCGCCAGGTCTTCGAGCTTGAAGCTGGGCTTGCCGTCTTCCTTCTTCGGCCACTCGATGCCGTCGGGGCGTAGCGCATAGGTGAGGCGCACCACGTCGAGCAGGTCCCAGCGGCCGCATTCGTTCTGCCATTCGCGGGCGTACGGATCGATCAGGTTGCGCCAGAAGAGGAAGCGCGTGACCTCGTCGTCGAAGCGGATGGTGTTGTAGCCCACGCCGATGGTGCCGGGCTGCGAGAAGGCGCGCTCGATCTGCGCGGCGAACTCATGCTCGGGAACGCCACGCTCCAGGCACAGCTGCGGCGTGATGCCGGTGATCAGGCAGGCTTCGGGGCTGGGCAGGTAGTCCGGCGCGGGCTTGCAGTAGATCATCAGCGGCTCGCCGACCTCGTTGAGCTCCGCGTCGGTGCGCACGGCCGCGAACTGCGACGGACGGTCGCGGCGCGGCACCGCGCCGAAGGTTTCGTAGTCGTGCCAGAGAAAAGTGTGGTTCATTCAGAGCAGGGGTGAAAACAGGCGCGCGATGGCGTCGCCGAGGCGGCGCCAGAAACCCTGGCGCCGGTTGGCGCGCACCGCGCCGGAACTGTGCAGGTCGGTCTCGAACTGCGCCGCCAGCGGACGCGTCAGCTCGGGGCCGTAAACCACCGCGCTGACCTCGAAGTTGAGGCGAAAGCTGCGGTTGTCGAAGTTGGCGGTGCCGATCATCGCGCAATGATCGTCCACCACCAGGGTCTTGGAATGCAGCATGCGCGCCTTGTACTCCCATACCTTCACGCCGGCAGCGATCAGCTCGTCGAAGTACGACCGCGCGGCGGCGCTCACGACGGCCGAGTCGCTGCGGCGCGGCACCAGCAGGCGCACGTCGACGCCGCGCAGCGCAGCGCTCGTGAGCGCCATCAGTGCCGGCTCGCCGGGCACGAAGTACGGCGTGGTGAGCCAGGCTCGGTGCGTGGCCGAATGGATGGCCTCGACGTGCATGCGGTGTATGGCTTCCATCGGACTGTCGGGGCCGCTCGTGACGATCTGCACCGGAATGTGGCCGGCCTCCAGCTGCGGCAGCATGTCGTTGAGCGCGTCGTCCATGCCGCGCGGGTCTTCGCCGGTGGCGTAGGTCCAGTCTTCAAGGAAGGTGGTCTGCAGCCAGCGCACGGCACTGCCTTCGATGCGCAGGTGCACGTCGTGGTAGGCGTCGGGGTTGGTGCGCTTGTCTTCCTCGTCGGTGATGTTCACGCCGCCGGTGAAGCCGACACGGCCGTCGCACACCACGATCTTGCGGTGGGTGCGGTAGTTGGTCACCGGGCGCAGTCGCCGGCCGATCTTGGTGTCATGGAAGAGCGCCACCTTGATGCCGGCCTCCAGCATGGGCGCCATGAACTTGCGGCCGATGCGCTTGGAGCCCAGCGCATCGATCAGCAGGCGCACCGTGACGCCCTCTCTCGCACGCTCGATGAGCAGGTCGCGCAGCGCGGTGCCGATGCGGTCTGGCTCGAAGATGTAGTACTCGAGGTGGATGTGGTCCTGCGCGGCGCGAACGGCATCGAAGATCGCATCGAAGGTGCGTGCGCCGCCCGAGAGCAGCTCGACGTCGAGCGCGCTCGACACCGGCAGCCCGCAGGTCGCGGTGCCGAGCTTGGCCATCTGCTGCAGCGCGGGCGGCGCGTTCTGAGCCGCGTCGCGCAGCCTTGCCAGGTCGGCCTGCGAGGAGGCGCTGGCGCGGCTGCGCAGGCGCTTCAGGCGCTGCTTCTTCAGCCGCTGCGGCCCGAGGAAGTAATAGACGACGAACCCCGCGAACGGCAGCAGCGCCAGCGAGAGGATCCAGCTCATCGTCGACACCGGCGCGCGCTTCTGCATCACGATCCAGACCGACAGCACCGCGATGTAGCCGCTCCACGCGAGGGAGAGGCCGGTTTTCCATTCGTTGCTGAGTTCGGGGAGGATCAAGGCGGGAAGGCGGCTGGGACGGCGATTCGATATGGACGGGCCCAAAGAAAAAGGCCGGTAGCGATGCTACCGGCCTTTGGCTTCATTTCAGGAACCGCAAGCGATCAGCCTGCCGCTGCTTCCTCGGCTTCAGGCTTCGACTTGCCTTCCTTCTTCGGAAGCGGCTGGATGTCCAGCAGCACTTCGTCCTTGTCGTCGAGATCGACTTCGAGGCGACCACCGTCGGTGAGGCGTCCGAACAGCAGCTCGTCGGCCAGTGCACGGCGGATCGTGTCCTGGATCAGACGCTGCATCGGCCGTGCGCCCATCAGCGGATCGAAGCCCTTCTTCGCCAGGTGCTTGCGCAGCTTGTCGCTGAAGGTGACTTCCACCTTCTTCTCGCTGAGCTGGGTTTCCAGCTGCAGCAGGAACTTGTCGACCACGCGCAGGATGACCTGTTCGTCGAGCGCCTTGAAGTTGACGATGGCGTCCAGCCGGTTGCGGAACTCGGGCGAGAACAAGCGCTTGATGTCGCCCATTTCGTCGCCGGCCTGCCTCGGGTTGGTGAAGCCGATGGTCGCCTTGTTCATGGTCTCGGCACCCGCGTTCGTCGTCATGATGATGATGACGTTGCGGAAGTCGGCCTTGCGCCCGTTGTTGTCGGTCAGCGTGCCATGGTCCATGACCTGCAGCAGCACGTTGAAGATGTCCGGATGCGCCTTCTCGATCTCGTCGAGCAGCAGCACCGCGTGCGGCTTCTTCGTGATGGCTTCGGTCAGCAGACCGCCCTGGTCGAACCCGACATAGCCCGGAGGCGCGCCGATCAGGCGGCTCACCGCATGCCGTTCCATGTATTCCGACATGTCGAAGCGGATCAGCTCGATGCCCATGATGTAGGCGAGCTGCTTCGCGGCTTCGGTCTTGCCGACACCGGTGGGACCGGAGAACAGGAACGAGCCGATCGGCTTGTCGCCCTTGCCCAGGCCCGAGCGAGCCATCTTGACCGCCGAGGCGAGCACTTCGAGCGCCTTGTCCTGGCCGAACACCACGCTCTTGAGGTCGCGCTCGATGGTCTGCAGCTTGCTGCGGTCGTCATTGCTGACGTTGGCAGGGGGAATGCGCGCGATCTTCGCAACGATTTCCTCGACTTCGCTCTTGCTGATGGTCTTCTTGCGCTTGCTCGGCGGCAGGATGCGCTGGGCGGCGCCGGCCTCGTCGATGACGTCGATCGCCTTGTCGGGCAGGTGACGATCATTGATGTACTTGGCGCTGAGCTCGGCCGCAGCCTGCAGGGCCGCCACGGCGTACTTCACGCCATGGTGCTCCTCGAAGCGCGACTTCAGCCCCTTCAGGATGTCGACGGTCTCCTGCACCGACGGCTCGACCACGTCGACCTTCTGGAAACGACGCGACAGGGCCGCGTCCTTTTCGAAGATGCCGCGATACTCCGTGAAGGTGGTCGCGCCGATGCACTTGAGCTGGCCGCTGGAAAGCGCCGGCTTGAGCAGGTTCGACGCATCGAGCGTGCCGCCCGAGGCTGCGCCCGCACCGATCAGGGTGTGGATCTCGTCGATGAAGAGGATGGCATTCGGCTTGTCCTTGAGCGACTTGAGCACGCCCTTGAGGCGCTGCTCGAAATCACCGCGATACTTGGTGCCGGCCAGCAGCGCGCCCATGTCGAGCGAGAACACGTTCGACTCGGCCAGGATCTCCGGCACGTCGCCTTGCGTGATGCGCCATGCGAGGCCCTCGGCGATCGCGGTCTTGCCCACGCCGGCCTCGCCGACCAGCAGCGGGTTGTTCTTGCGCCGACGGCACAGGATCTGGATGACGCGCTCGACCTCGTACTCGCGGCCGATCAGCGGATCGATCTTGCCGTCCTTGGCCATCTGGTTGAGGTTCTGGGTGAACTGCTCGAGCGGCGAAGCCTTCTCGTTGCGCTCGCCGCCGCCCTCCTCGCCTTCACCCGAGGGAGCTTCGCCGCTGCCCTTGACGGCTTCCGGCGGATCGCTCTTCTTGATGCCGTGGGCGATGAAGTTCACCACGTCGAGGCGGGTGACGCCCTGCTGGTGCAGGTAGTACACGGCGTGCGAGTCCTTCTCACCGAAGATCGCAACCAGCACGTTGGCGCCGGTGACTTCCTTCTTGCCGTTTCCGGTGGACTGCACATGCATGATGGCGCGCTGGATCACGCGCTGGAAACCCAGGGTGGGCTGGGTGTCGACATCGTCGGTACCCGCCACCTGGGGCGTGTTGTCCTTGATGAAGTTGGTGAGCGACGCCCGCAGGTCGTCAACGTTGGCCGAGCAGGCGCGCAGAACTTCCGCGGCGCTCGGGTTGTCCAGCAAAGCGAGCAGCAGATGCTCCACGGTGATGAACTCGTGGCGCTGCTGCCGGGCCTCGACGAAGGCCATGTGCAAGCTGACTTCCAGTTCCTGGGCAATCATGTGATTTCCTTTTGCCTTGCTGTAAATAAGTTCTCAGATGGGTTGGAGCTTGCGCAATTCAACTGGTTCATGCAACAGGTTCGCTGATGCATTGGAGCGGATGCCCCGCCTGCTGGGCGGCCTCCATGACCTGATTGACCTTGGTGGCCGCCATGTCGCGGGAATAAACCCCACAGACGCCCCGGCCATCGAGGTGGATCTTGAGCATGATCTGGGTAGCGGTTTCGCGATCCTTGCTGAAATATTCCTGCAGCACGACGATCACGAACTCCATCGGCGTGTAGTCGTCGTTGAGCATCACCACCTGGTACATCTGCGGCGGCGCGGTTCTTTGCGGCCGGCGCTCGATGACCACCGAATCTCCATCGTCCCCGGCCGGTTTCTGCGCCGGCGGAGTGCCTGGAGTCTTTGGAATTCTCGTTGCCATGAAAATCATTCTATAGAGCGTGCAAGCGCCGTGCCGAGCAAAAAAACGTGGTGGCGCCTATCCGACAATTCAAGGGGTTTGCGGCGCTTGCGACAGTATTCCCCCAAGGCGGCGCCGCGAAGAGTTTTAGGCAAAAAACCCGGCGAAAACCCTGATTGAAGACGCAATAAAAAGCCCTTGAATTCCTTCCGGAAGTTCAAGGGCCCGCCGTGTGCGGCCACGACGCCCGCGGCGCCGGGACGCGAAGCAATTACATGTTGTCGATCATCACCTGGCCGAAGCCCGAGCAGCTCACCTGTGTCGCACCCTCCATCAGGCGGGCGAAGTCATAGGTGACCTTCTTGCTGGCGATGGACTTCTCCATCGAGCTGATGATCAGGTCGGCGGCTTCCTTCCAGCCCATGTGGCGCAGCATCATTTCGGCCGAGAGAATCTCGGAACCGGGATTCACATAGTCCTTGCCGGCGTACTTGGGGGCCGTGCCATGGGTGGCCTCGAACATCGCGACGGTGTCGCTCATGTTCGCACCCGGGGCGATGCCGATGCCGCCGACCTGGGCCGCCAGGGCGTCGGACACGTAGTCGCCATTGAGGTTGAGCGTGGCGATCACGCTGTATTCGGCGGGACGCAGCAGGATCTGTTGCAGGAAGGCATCGGCGATGCTGTCCTTGACGGTGATTTCCTTGCCCGTCTTCGGGTTCTTGAACTTCATCCACGGGCCGCCGTCGATCAGTTCCGCACCGAACTCCTTCGCGGCCAGGCCGTAGCCCCAGTCGCGGAAGCTGCCTTCGGTGAACTTCATGATGTTGCCCTTGTGCACCAGGGTGACGCTGGGCTTGTCGTTGTCGATGGCGTATTGCAGCGCCTTGCGCACGAGGCGCTCCGTGCCCTCCCGCGACACCGGCTTGACACCAAGGCCCGAGGTCTCGGGGAAGCGGATCTTCTTGACCCCCATCTCCTCCTGCAGGAACTTGATGAGCTTCTTCGCCTTCTCGCTTTCGGCCTCGAACTCGATGCCGGCATAGATGTCCTCCGAGTTCTCGCGGAAGATCACCATGTTGGTCTTGTGCGGCTCGCGCACCGGGCTGGGAACGCCTTCGAAATACTGGATGGGGCGCAGGCACACGTAGAGGTCGAGCTCCTGGCGCAGCGCCACATTCAGCGACCGGATGCCGCCGCCGACCGGCGTGGTCAGCGGCCCCTTGATGGAAACCACGTAGTCGCGCACGGCTTGCAGCGTTTCCTCGGGGAGCCAGACATCGGGGCCATAGACCTTGGTCGATTTCTCGCCGGCGTAGACCTCCATCCAGTGGATCTTCTTCTTGCCGCCATAGGCCTTGGCCACCGCGGCATCCACCACCTTCAGCATCACCGGAGTGATATCGAGTCCGGTGCCGTCACCCTCGATGAAAGGAATGATCGGTTGGTCAGGCACATTGAGAGAGTTGTCGGCGTTGACCGTGATCTTCTGGCCTTCGGTCGGGACTTTGATGTGCTGATAACTGGTCATGAAGGGAGGCGGCTCCGGGATTGACGTACTTTTGACAACTGTCAGCGAATTCAGACACGGCGCGCATTCCGCTGTACAGCCGGCGAACAAATCGCTGTACATTTTAGACGCAACCCATCAGCAAGCGTTTGTCAACCGACGGCCCGACGGCGTCGTTAGTGGCTGACCTTCTGCTCGCCGGGAGGCGTTTCCAACCAATTCTCGATAGAGGAATCATCAATGAGCAAAATTCTCGCAGTCATGATCGCCGGCCTGTTCGCCGCTGGCGCTTACGCCCAGAACCCGGCCGGCACGACGCCCGAGCAAGGCAACGCCACCAACAGCAAGTCGCAGCAACGCGCCGAAGCCAAGAAGGCTGCCAAGCCCGCTGGCCAGGTCAAGGCTCCGGCCGGCGACGAAGCCAAGACCCCCGAAGGCGGCGCCATCGGTGCCGACAAGGCTGCAGCCTCCGGCGAGAAGCGCGCTGAAACCCGCGACCAGCGTCGTCGCAACAAGGACGGCAGCATCAAGCGCAAGTCGACCCAAGGCGGCACCCCGAAGTAATTCGGCCTGCCCCGCAAAAGAAGCGCTCTTCGGAGCGCTTTTTTTTCGCCTGAAGTGTTCACGTTGGTGTCAACCGTGCGCAGTGGCCTCCGTTGAATGTCTACCTTCCGCAGGGAGGGCAATCCAGATCAACGAATTTCAAAGGATATGTTCATGAACAAGCTGCTCGCAGCCCTGGTCGCCGGTCTCTTCGCAGTCGGCGCTTTCGCTCAACAAGCCGAACCCGCTCCGGCTGCTCCCGCTCCCGCCAAGGCTGCCAAGCACGCTTCGGCCAAGAAGCACGCAGCCAAGAAGCACAAGGTTCGCCACGTGGCCAAGGCCCACACGGCCGCTGCCAAGAAGGTGTAAGCTTCCACGCTCACCGGCAATGCCCGCATCAGCGGGCATTTTTATTGGCATTTTTAAATCGAGGCCGGGCCCTGGCCCCGCCCTGAAAGAGTCGTCCGATGCTCAAGCGTCTCGCCGTACTGCTTCCCCTGCTCCTCGCATCCGCATCGTTCATGGTGCCGGCCCATGCCCAGCAGCAACCCCAGACCGATCTGCCGCGTACGCAACTGTCGATCGGGCTCTACAAGATCGACGCGCAGGTCGCGCAGACTCCGCTGCAACGTGAAATCGGACTGATGTTCCGCAAGGAAATGCCGCAGGCCGAGGGCATGATCTTCGTGTTCGAGCAGCCTGCGACGCAATGCTTCTGGATGCGCAACACGATCCTGCCGCTGACCGCCGCGTTCGTGGCAGACGACGGCCGCATCGTGAATCTGGCCGACATGCAGCCCATGACCGAGAACACGCATTGCTCGCAGGAGCCGGTGCGCTACGTGCTCGAAATGAACCAGGGATGGTTCGCCAAGAAGAACATCAAGAAGGGCGCGAAGATCGGCGGGGAGCTGTTCGCGGCCGGCAAACGATGAGTGTCTGCCGTCCATAGCCAACAAAAGCCGACCCAAGGTCGGCTTTTTCGTTTTCGGCAGAACGGGGGATCAGCCGAAGTTCTTGGCGGCGAAGTCCCAGTTGACCAGCTTGGCCAGGAAGG